>CAVTFE010000068.1:0-17421 GCA_963733745.1 uncultured bacterium | reverse complement strand
TTCATGGAACGCTGCCTCACGTTGATGCAGAACCTGCCAGCCAAGAGCATACATCCCGCCAATATCGCCTACCTCCAGGATCGCGTCCTGATGCGGCGTGGCGAGCCGCAGATCTACGGCACGCAATTCGTGGGCATTGGCGGCGAACTCATCGTCCATCCAATCATAGACCCAAAGCATGTTGATGAGCGGCGCGCCAGTGTTGGCCTGGGACCGTTCACGGAGTATGAGGCGCAGATCAGAGGACGCGCTTAGCGATAGACGCGGGGGATGCGCTTCTTCCAGGCGGGCGGCAGGATCACGTCAATCGCGTCGTCCACCGAGACCACGCCCAGCAACCCGCCCTGCTCGTCCACGATGGGCAGCGCCAGCAGGTCGTCCTCGGCGATGATGCGCGCGGCGTCGTGCTGGTCGTCCAGCGGATGCCCCACACGCCGGGGCTTCGTCATGATCGCCACGATGGGCGTGTTCTGATCCGCCAGCAGCAGGTCGCGCAGTGTCAGGACGCCGACCAGTCGCCCCTCCGACCAGACCGAGACCGTCCGCCCCTCATGCTCGTCCGCGCCTGAATCCACCGGCTGTGACCGTGCGCCGTTGCGGGGCCTGCCGCCGTTGGGATGGCTCGGCGTCTTTGGGCGCTCCGGCTTGCCATCGGCGACGACGTAGATCTCCGAGAGCGCGTCGGGCAGCGGATCATCCTCGTCTGCAGCGGCGGCGCGCGCCTGGTTGCGCAGCGCCACCCGCGCCTCGCCTGCCGTCACCCAGTCGGGAATCGCGACGTAGTAGGTCGTCATCAGGCCGCCCGCGCTATCTTCAGGATAGCCGAGCAGTTCCTGCACCTCGTCGGCGTCCTCCTTGCTCATGCGCTTGAGCAGGTCCGCCGCCTCCTCGTCGCTCACGCTCTGCAAGGCGTCGGTCGCCTCGTCCGGCTCCATCTCCTCCAGCACGTCCGCCGCGCGCTCCGGGTCCATCGCGCGCAGAAGTTGCCCCTGCTGCTCGTCCTCCAGCTCCTCCATCGTATCCGCGACCTGCGCCTCGTCGAGCTCGGTGAGCAGATCGGCGCCCTGCTGCGGCGTCAACTGCTCGACCATGCGCGCGAGGTCGGCGGGCGGCACCAGCGCCAGCTTCTCGCGGGGGATACGCAGCCGCAACGCCTCGCCTTCGTCGGCGCGCTTATCTGCGACGGGGATCACCTGCGCCCAGCTAATCAGCGCAGGCTTGCCGAGACGCTTGCTGAGGCGCTTCATTCCCAACTGCCGCAGTAACGCCGCCGGGCTAACATCCACCCCAGCCAGTACCCATGTGCCGTCAGGCTGTCGCGCCAGATCAAGATCGTTGACGCGCACGATGCGCCGCCCCTCGACGTCAACAAGCTGCTTGTCGAAGAGGCCCTCGCGCAGCACGATCTCCCCCTCGCGCCGTGTGAAGCGCAGCAGATTCATCACCGGCGAGGAGAGCTGCGCGCCCTTGGTATTCAGCCCGGTGACATGCTCCCAGGGGATGAAGACATCGCGCGAGCCGGAGGGACTCTTCACCTTCGCGACCAGCCCGATCACCGGCGGGAAGGGGTCAGGCTGGCCGTTAGCTTGCGGCGTCGCGCCGTCGGAAGCTATGGAATCAATCTGGACGACGAGGTCATGCAGACTGGCCACCGCCTCGCCGTCGGGATCGCGGATCGGCTTGCCAAGGAACTCGGTGAGCGCGGTCATATGGGAACGCTCCTTTGCGCTAGGGTTGCGTCAGGCTATTGCAAGAAGGGTACGCCGAAGAGCGGCAGAATCACGCTGGCGAGCATCAACACAGTTAGCCCAATTAGCGTCACTACCGTTGCCCAGGCGATGATGTTTTTTGCCAGTGTGTTGGTGTACTGGCCCATGATGCGGCGATCGTTGACCAGCCGCAGGATAAAGACCAGCAGGATCGGCAGCAGGATGCCGTTGATGACCTGCGCGACGATGATGAGCTGGATAAGCGGCAGGCCGGGGATGAGCGCGACCAGCGCGCCGAGCGCGAGCATGCCGGTAAAGAGGCCCTGAAAGATCGGCGCCTCGCGGAAGGAAAAATTGACGCCACGCTCGAAGCCGAACGTCTCGCAGACTGAGTATGCCGTCGCCAGTGGCAGCACCGCCGCCGCCAGCAGTGAGGCGCCCAGCAGCCCAATGCCAAAGAGCGCCTCGGCATACTTGCCCAGGAAAGGGACGAGCGCCTGCGCCGCCTGCTCCGCGCTGGTGATCTGAACGCCCTGCCCACCGCTGGCCTGGTAGATCGTCGCGCCGGTGGCGATGACAATGGAGCCGACGACGATGGCTGCGAAGATGGAGCCAAGGTAGGTCTCGTTGCGCTCCGGCTTGTAATGCTCCATCGTGACGCCCTTCTCGGCGACACTGGACTGGATGAAAAGCTGCATATACGGCGTGATCGTCGTGCCGACCGTGCCGATCAGCAGCAGCAGGTACGTGCTCTTGAGCTGGACCGATGGAATGAAGCCGTGCGCCACCTCAAGCCAGTTGGGATGCGCGAGGATCGCGGCGATGGGGTAAGTAAAGAAAGCGAAGGACATTACGAGGAAGATTTTTTCGACGCGATCGTACGAGCCGCGCGTGATGACGAACCAGATACCAATCGCTGCCAGCGGCACGGTAATGTACTTGGAAATGCCGAACAGCTCACAGGCGGCGGCGATGCCAGCGAATTCGGAAATAGTGATGAGGATATTGGCGACGAGCAGCGTCGACATGGCGAAGGCGGCGCCACGCACGCCGAAGCGCTCGCGGATGAGGTCGGAGAGGCCCTTGCCGGTCGCCGCGCCCATACGCGCGCACATCTCTTGCACGACCGAGAGGCTGATGGTGATAATGACCAGCACCCAGAGCAGCGCGTAACCGTACTGCGCGCCGACGCTCGACCACGTGGCGACAGCACCCGCGTCATTGCCGGCGTTGGCGGCGATTAACCCCGGACCGAGGAAGGCGAGGAAGAGTAATGGGCGGGCGCGCGGACCCTTGCGCCAGGCGCCGAACTTGCGCAGGCCGTCGAGCGTGCGGTCGAACGCGGGGTGCATGATGCGCCGCGCGAACAGCTCACGGGCGAGCTGCGCGCGTGCGGCGATGGGGGGGGTGACAGGAACATTCCGCTGCATAGAAAAGCCCTCCCCTCAGGCGAGTCTGCTTCCGGCGCACGCGACGCCGGGCCTGAAGGGAGGGCCTCTCTGGGAGTCCGGGGAGAGGGCCTCAGGCGCGAGGTGTCACGTCCACTGGCAAGCCGGCCGCCGGAGGCTGCGATTCGGTGGCGAGACGACTACTTGAACCAGCGTCCATACGAACTGCGCTCTCCTCTGTCCTGGCCCGCGCTCTTATTGTCTCTATGCGAGACTGGCGCGTGGCTGGAATAGGAACGGGAACGATGCTGACGATGCGCTGCGTCCCACAGTGAGGCGCGGCGAAATCCTACAAGGACGATCAGGGAAACGCCTGGAGGCGAGGCGCGGTGGCTATGTCTGGGGAGACATGCTCGCGCCGGGTCGGGGTGGCCGGATTTGAACCGGCGACCTCATGGTCCCAAACCATGCGCGCTGCCAGCTGCGCTACACCCCGCGAGAAACACTACGTTTTCTACGCGCTCTAAGGTAGTATAGACCCCGGCTAGATGGGGCGTCAAGCCGACGAAAGTACCAGCCGGGCGTCGCTCTCCCGTCAAGATGGAGGTCTCATAGGCAAAAGCGGGGCGCTGAACCTTGAGATTCGCTATCCCGCGCCGCCTGATCTGCCTCCTGAAACGATGCGCAGACGCCCGCGCTCGTCTGGCGCTCCTCCCGCGCGCCGTGTATAATCGCGGCAGATTACCGCATAGGACGCTGAAAGGGGGCAGGGAGCGTGCTCGAAGAAGATCGCGCGCCCACATGATATGGCCGACGAACGCAAGATTCGCGTGTTGGTGGCGAAGCCTGGCCTGGATGGGCATGACCGTGGCGCGAAGGTGATCGCGCGGGCGCTGCGCGACGCCGGGATGGAGGTCATCTACACCGGCATCCGCCAGACGCCGCAGATGATCGTCGAGGCGGCGATCCAGGAGGACGTGGACGCCATCCTGATGAGCATCCTCTCCGGCGCGCACATGGCGATCTTCCCCAAGGTGATGGAGCTGCTCAAGGAGAACGGCGCCGACGACATCCTGGTGATGGCCGGCGGCATCCTGCCCGACGAGGACATCCCCGCCATCGAGGCGATGGGCATCAAGGGCAACTTCGGCCCCGGCACGCTCGCTCGTCCGCCATCATCGAGTACGTGCGCGCGAATGTACGCCCCGACCGGCTGGAACACGACCTCGCGCCGCTGGAGAAGGCGGGTGTCGCCACCGAGCCAGGAGCCACGACGCCCGCGCATGATGAACCGGCCAAGCGCGAAGAGGCGGGCCGCTAGCATGGCGACACAGCCGAACGCGGATATCGTCACGCGGCTGCTCGACGGCGACCGGCGCGCGCTCGCGCGTGTCGTCACGCTGATCGAGAATCGCGCTCCACAGGCGCAGCGCATCCTCGCCCAACTGCACGCCCATACGGGCCGCGCCCATATCGTCGGAATCACTGGCTCTCCCGGCGCGGGCAAGAGCACGCTCGTGATGCAACTGGCGCGCGAGCTGCGGCGGCGCGACCGTACCATCGGCGTCATCGCCGTGGACCCCAGCAGCCCCTTCACCGGCGGCGCGATCCTCGGCGACCGCATCCGCATGCAGGAGCTGGCTGGCGACCCACATGTCTTCATCCGCAGCATGGCGAGCCGGGGCAGCCTGGGCGGGCTGGCCGTCTCCACCCGCGACACCGTGCGCGCGCTCGACGCTGGTGGCTTCGACGTGGTCATCATCGAGACGGTGGGCGCGGGACAGGCCGAGGTCGAGATCGTGCGCGCGGCGCAGACCGTCGTCGTCGTGACGGTGCCTGGCATGGGCGACGACATCCAGGCGATCAAGGCAGGCATCCTGGAGATCGCCGACATCTTCGTCGTCAACAAGGCCGACCGCCCCGGCGCCGACCAGACCGCCGCCGAGTTGCGCATGCTCCTCAGCCTCGACGACACGCGCAAGGAGCGCGCCTGGCGCGTCCCCATCCTCAAGACCAGCGCCTCGACTGGCGAGGGTGTGCCCGAGCTAGCCGACAAGCTCGCCGCGCATCTTGCCGTCGCTGAAAGAGAGCGGGCAGCTGGAGGCGCGCGGCGGGCGGCAGGCGCAGAGCGAGATGCTGGCGCTGCTGCACCAGGCGTTGGTCGAGCGTATCGAGGCGACGATTGGCGCGGAGGAGTGGGATAGGCTGGTGGCGGAGATTGTGGCGCGGCGCAGCGACCCCTATACGACCGCCGCGCGCCTCGCCGAGCGCATCAGTCTCATACCACCTGCGGACACGGACTGATTGGGCAATCTAGCGCCCAGACCGCACTCCCAGGTCCACCAGCCAGGGCAGATAGCGTTCAAACCACACCGCGACACGGTAGACGCCAGGCACGATGATCTCACGCTTCGGCTTGCGCACGAGCTTTGACGATACGGCGGGCGACAACCTCCGGTCCGGGCATAGGCAACTTGTTTCCACGAGTCATTGGTGTTCGGATGAACCCAGGCGAGACGACTGAGACGGTGACGCCGCTGCCACGTAGTTGCCGTCGCAGCGCATACGAGAAGCCGCGCACGCCAAACTTCGTCGCGGAATACAGCGGCTCGACGGCGATGTGTCCCGCCACCGAGGCGATAGAGATGATCGCGCCACGCCTGCGTTCGAGCATCCCTGGCAGGACCGCACGCGTCAGCAGGATCGCGCCGACGAGGTTGACCTCCAGCTCGCGGCGAATCGCGTCGGGCGGCGTCTTCGCCAGCGAGCGTGGCGTGCCGACTCCAGCGTTGTTGATGAGGATATCGATCTTCCCGAAGCGCTCCAGTGCGCGCTCGACCAGCGGCTCGATCTGCGTAGAGTCTGTGAGGTCCGTCGGGACTGTGAGCGCCTCGACCCCTGATGCGCCAAGTTCAGTGGCCAGCGCATCCAGCAAATCCGCTCTCCGCGCCGCCAGAATCGACGCTCGCCCCCTGCCGCGCCAGTTCTCGCGCCGTCGCGGAGCCAATGCCACTGCTCGCCCCGGTGATGAGCGCGACCCGCCCTGCCAACGGGAGCGGCTTCTTCGTCGAACTACGCGTCTGGCGCGCCTGCGAGGCTGTGGAAGTGTTCATCGGGTGTCACTCCAGATTCTTCATGTAGGCGTTGGCGAATCGTGCGGCTTGCCGCCAAGTATCTTATATCGCGACTACGCATCCTGGCGAAAAACTGCTCGCAACACACATGGAGAATGCGCGTATACTCAGATAGAGGGATACTGCTTCGCCTGAAGCGCGTCTGCGGCGCAACAATGGTCCACACGACATAGCGCCGCGCGAACATCCCACTGGAGGCGGTCGGCATGTTTGCCAGCGATCCGCTATCACTGGTTTTCCTCTTCTGTATGTTCCTCTCCGGCGGCTTCCTGCTCGTCACAGCCGCACTCGGCGCCGGACACAATCTCCATATCGGCGCGCACGATCTGCATCTCGGTGGACATGTTGGCGCTGACGCCAGCGGCCATGGAGCGCACATTGACGCTGGCCACGCCGCTGGGCATGTAACCAACGGACACACTGGAGCGCACGCCGACGCCCACGGCGCTACCGGCGGGGAAGCCTCCACATCAGGCTGGCAGTCGGTCACGGCGATCCTCAATAATGGCCTCAGCCTCTACGGCATGTTGATCTTCCTCTTCATCTTTGGGCTGTTTGGCTACGTCCTGCACAACCTCACCAATGTCGGCGCGGTGGCCTCGGTTCTCATCCCGCTGCTCATTGGCGTGGCGAGCGGCATCGCGCTCGGCAACTTCCTGACGCGCTTCTTCCGCACCAGCCCGGAGAGCCTGCTCGACGCCGACAGCTCCCGACTGGAAGGACATCTCGGCAAGGTCAGCATGGCGATCCATGAGGGTGGCGTCGGCGAGGTGATCTTCACCGCCAAAGGCGGCGCCCGCCAGAGCATCGGGGCGAGAAGCGCCGACGGCCAACCGATTCCTGATGGCAGCGAGATCGTCATCCTTGGTTACCAGGACGGCGTCGCGCGCGTCCAGACGTGGGAAAGCTTCCTGCTTGAGTCGCGCTCCGGTCAGCAGCGGCTGCTGGGGCCACTCGAGCCGCAGCAATAGAGATCAGGCTGCGATCCATCGCATCGGCGAAAGAGGCGCGTAGCGCGACAAATGTTCGCACATGTCACTGAGTCTGATGAGCGCGGCTACTGAAGCTACGCTGGTTAAGCGAAGCATGGCGACCCATCAACGGGATGTTGGCTGAATGAATGCGCGCTACGAAATGGCGCGCATAGACGGAGGGTATAGCTCCATGTTGGAAGGATTGTCGGGCCTTTTCACAGTCGTGGTGATCGCCATTTTGATCATCGCCGCAGTGCTGCTGATCCTGAGCGCGTATGGCCGGCTCTATCACCGTGTCGGCCCGAACCGCGCGCTGATCATCTATGGTGGCGCCCGTGAGCCGCAAGTCGTCAAGGGTGGCGGCAGATTTGTCGTGCCGCTGGTACAGCGCGCTGAGGAATTGTCGCTGGAACTGATGTCGTTCGACGTCGCTCCGCAGCAAGACCTCTATACCAATCAGGGCGTCTCGGTGCGCGTCGAGGCGGTCACGCAACTTAAGGTGCGCTCGGACCGCGAGAGCATCCTGACGGCGGCGGAGCAGTTCCTCAGCAAGACGCCGCAGGATCGCGAGAACCTGATCCGTCTGGTGATGGAAGGCCACCTGCGCGGCATCGTCGGCCAGTTGACGGTCGAACAGATCGTCAAAGAGCCGGAGATGGTCGGCGAGAAGATGCGCTCCACCAGTTCGGCGGACCTGGCGAAGATGGGCCTCGAGGTCGTCTCCTTCACCATCAGGCAGGTGACGGATGACCACCAGTACATCGAGAATATGGGCCGCCCAGAGGTCGAGCGCGTCAAGAAGGATGCCAACGTCGCCGTCGCGCTGGCCGCGCGCGATACGCAGATCCAGCAGGCGAACGCGCAGCGCGAGGCCGCAGTGGCGCGCGCCGCCGCCGACCAGGAGCGTGTCTCGGCGGAGACCATCTCAGAGGCAAAGCAGTCCGAGTTCCAGCGTGATCTCGCCCTCAAGCGCGCCACGTATGACAAAGAAGTGAAGACGCAACAGGTCATTGCCGACAAGGCGACGGACCTCCAGCAGCAGATCGTCCAGCAGCAGATCGTCGCCGAGACGGCGCGCGCGCAGGAGATCGAGAAGACGGCGCAGATCAAGGTGCAGGAGGCGGAAGCCTCACGCCGCAAGATGGAACTTGAAGCGACGGTCGTGCGCGCGGCGGAGGCGGAACGCCAGCGCGTAACATCCCTCGCCGAGGCAGAGCGGCAGCGCATCTCGCTCGAAGCCGAGGGTCGCGCGGCGGCGTTGCGCGCGCAGGCGGCGGCGGAGGCGGAAGCGGCGAAGGTTCGTGGCGCGGCGGAGGCCGAGGCGGCGCGGCTGCGTGGCATGGCGGAGGCTGACGTGATCCGCGCGAAAGGTGAGGCGGAAGCTGAGGCGATGCGCGTGAAGGCGGCGGCGTACAACGAGTACAATCAGGCCGCCGTGCTCGACAAGGTGATCTCGAACCTGCCGGAGGTTGTGCGCGCCATCGCGGAGCCGCTCTCCAAGGTGGACAAGATCAGCATCGTCTCGACCGGTGGTGGGTCAAATGGCAACCTGGGCGCGAACCGGCTGACCGGCGACATCGTCAACATCGCCGCGCAGGTGCCACTGCTGCTTGAGGCGCTGACCGGCACGCGCATGAGCGACCTGATGAGTCGCGTGCCAGGGCTGAAGGAGACCAACGCCGCCAGCGGCGAGACGGTCGAGGAAGCTGCGCCGACGAATGGCGCAAAGCCAGCCGAGGCGCCGCGCCCAACCGCGACGCTCAACGGACAGGGAACTGCCACGCCGGAGTCGCCAAAGGAACCCCGCGAATAGGCGCACTCAGCGCATGCACTGGGCCGTTCGGGATGACCTCCTGGGCGGCCCAGTTTCGTCTCTACATGCTGCGCTCGGACTGCTGCTCGCCGAAGACGGCGCGCAAGGTGTCGCTGATCTCGCCAAGCGTCGCCAGCGCCTCGACGGCGACGAGGATACGCGGCAACAGGTTCTCCGTCCCGCGCGCGGCCTCATCCAGCGCGGCGAGCGCCGAGCCGACGGCAGCGTTGTCGCGCCGGTCACGTAGCGCCGCCACCTGAGCTGCCTGCCGCCGCCCAAGCTCCGGGTCCACGCGCAGGATCGCCGGGTGCTGCTCCTCCGCCTGCTGGAAGCGGTTGACGCCGACGACGATGCGCTTTTCATCCTCCAGCTCACATTGGTAGCGGTAGGCGGCCTCCTCGATCTCGCGCTGGATGTAGCCAGCCTCGATGGCGCGCACACTGCCGCCGAGCGCGTCAACCTTCTCGATGTACTCCCACGCCTGGCGCTCCAGGTCGTCGGTGAGCGTCTCGACGTAGTACGACCCCGCCAGCGGGTCAATCGTGTCGGCGACGCCGGTTTCGTACGCGAGAACCTGCTGTGTGCGCAGCGCCAGCCGCGCCGACTCCTCGCTGGGTAACGCCAGCGCCTCGTCCTTGCTGTTGGTGTGCAGCGATTGCGTGCCGCCGAGCACCGCCGCCATCGCCTGATAGGCCGTGCGCACGATGTTGTTGTCGGGCTGCTGGGCCGTCAGCGTGGATCCCGCCGTCTGCGTGTGGAAGCGCAGCAGCAGCGAGCGCTCGTCTTTCGCGCCGAAGCGCTCGCGCATGATTCTCGCCCACATGCGCCGCGCCGCGCGGAACTTGGCGACCTCCTCGAAGAAGTTGCTGTGCCCGTTGAAGAAGAACGAGAGCTGCCCCGCGAAGGCGTCCACGTCCAGCCCGGCGTCGAGCGCGGCGCGCACGTAGGCGATGCCGTTGGAGAGCGTGAAGCCGATCTCCTGCGCGGCGGTGCAGCCGGCCTCGCGGATGTGGTAGCCGGAGATCGAGATGATGTTCCAGCGCGGGACCTCGGCGGCGCAGTAGCGGAAGAGATCGGTGATGATGCGCATCGAGGGCGCGGGCGGATAGATGTACGTCCCGCGCGCGATGTACTCCTTGAGGATGTCGTTCTGCACCGTGCCGGAGAGCTTGCGGATGTCCGCGCCCTGCTCGCGCGCGACGGCGATGTAGAGCGCGAGCAGGATCGCCGCCGTCGCGTTGATCGTCATCGAGGTGGTGATTTTCTCCAGCGGGATGCCGTCGAAGAGCGTGCGCATGTCCTCGACGCTGGAGATCGAGACGCCGACCTTGCCGACCTCGCCCTCCGCCAGCGGATGATCGGCGTCGTAGCCCATCTGCGTCGGCAGGTCGAAGGCGACCGAGAGGCCAGTCGTGCCGTGTCGCCAGCAGGTAGCGATAGCGCTTGTTGGATTCCTCGGCGGTGGCGTACCCGGCGTACTGGCGCATCGTCCAGAGGCGTCCGCGATACATCGTCGGCTGAATGCCGCGCGTGTAGGGATACTCGCCAGGGTAGCCAAGCTTCTCCGCTGGGTCCCAGTCGCGCAGGTCTTCGGCGGTGTAGAGCGGCTGCACTTCGATCTCGGAGCTAGTGGTGAAGGACGACTGACGTTCGGGCGTGCGCTCGACGGTGCGGCGGTAGGTGGTGGCGCGCCACTCCTCCACATTCGCGCTCACCGCTGGCTCCGCTGACTTATGCCCATTCGTCTTCGCGGCCTTCTTCCTCGCCTCGCGCTTCGCCGTATCGCTCATGGATGCACCCTCAGTTCCGTGAACCGCGCCATTGCGTTCTTGATTCTGGCGACAGCGTAGCACCGCTTTAGCGCATGGAGCAACTACGCATGAACGGAAATCGGCGCGTGCGACTGGAGCGCAAGGCTAGCAGGCGGGAGATCTCGCTGGCTATTGCGGCGTCGTGCGAAGATCCTGGAGGCGTCGGCGCAGGCTCTTCTCGCGAATCGCCTGTCGCATCCAGCTTGCTCGCGCCGAGAAACGTGACGAATCGCGCAAACCCGCGCGCCAATGCCTCCGCAAACGCCTCATCTTTGCCGAGCGCCTCATCTTCCAGCCACAAGCCCAGGATGACGAACGTGTTGGTCGTCCGGTCGAGTTTGCTGTCGAAGCGCGCGACGAGCCGGTCGCCCCACAAAACCGGCAACGTGTAGTAGCCGAACGTGCGCTGGTGCTCAGGCTTGTAGACCTCCCACACATAGTCGAAGCCAAATAACACCTTCGCTCGCCCGCGCGCGCTGACGGGATCGAGCGGCGCCAGGAAGACGGCCTCTTCCGTCGTGGTCGTCTCCAACGGCGTCCACGCTACTGGCACGCGCCCTGCGCTCAGATCGCGCAGCAGCTCGGCGTCGCTGCCCGAGGGCGTAGTGCACCGCCTTCCAGCCCTCGACCTGCACCTCGATGATCTCGCCGTCAGCCAGCATCGCCTCGCTGGTTTTGCTGGGCGCCGCCGGGTACGCCACGATGAAACGAGTCGCTCGTCCGGTTCAGCCGCGACAGGCCGGAGAAGCTGACATCCTTTTTGATCAAGAAGCGGTCGGCCTCGGCCTCGTCACTTTCGCGGATGAGATGCGCGGGCGCGACCGTTTCAGTGAGCGCGTACACGCGCTCGAAGTTCTCGCGGTGGTGCGTCATCACCTCGCCGGTGCGCCACAAATAATACAAAGCCAGCGCGCTGTCCTTGCGGCCGCGATAACTCTGCGTGCGTGTGCGCGTCGCCATCGCGAAGTCGCGGTTGCTCACGGTGCCGCGCTCGCGCAAGATGGCCCGCATTTCGACGATGGCCTCGGCATGGTCGCGCGCCATGCTGCGCATGCGCAGGTTGCTGCCATCGCGCTCGCGGCGCATGACCACGCGCCAGTACGGCAGCTCGTCCATCGGCCGGACGGCCAGCCAGCCGCCCCAGTCGAAGAACTTGCGCTGCTGATAGGCCAGCTCTTCCCACATGCCGGGCGTGTAATCGAGGACGCGGCTGTGCAGCTTGATGTCCTGGCTGCGGGCGATGATCTGCAGCGGGTCGAGTTGCAGATACTCCATCGCGCGCATGGCCTGCTCGGTGCCCGCGAGGCCGCGCCAGCGCCGCCCGGGCCACAGGCCCTGCTTGCCGAGGATGAAGCGACGGGCCGTCTCGATGTCAATGGTCAGCATGATGGCCCATTGTAGCGCCGTGCGGCGGGCGCCGTCTAAACCTGTAGGACATTCGTTCCTGTATGTCCGTCGTCTCTCATCTGGCGCACACATCCAGGCGCGTGTTCATGTGGGCTATCTGGCGGCTTTCTCGCATGCGACGGCGCATCTGCGATAGAGTGAAGGGAACACGAACAGGCGGACTCCTGGGAGTCGCTTCGTCGCCAGCATGATTTTCCCATAGCGTGGCTTTGGGGAAAGGGCGGCGAGCGCTCTCGACATCATATAAGGAGAGTATTGCTTGAAAAGGCGAAACAGAACAGAGCAATCATCCGAGCGCGCCCCTGAGCGTAGAACTACCCCGCGCGTGCAGCCAATCCGCATCATTCCGCTGGGCGGGGTGGGCGAGATCGGCAAGAACATGAGCGTCTACGAGTACGGGAATGACATCGTCATCGTCGATGGTGGGCTGATGTTCCCCGACGAGGAGATGCTCGGCGTCGATCTCGTCATCCCCGATGTCACCTATCTGCAAGACAAGCTGGATCGCATTCGCGGCGTCTTCATTACCCATGGGCACGAGGACCACATCGGCGGTCTGCCCTATCTCTTGCCGCAGTTGGGCTTCCCTCCGGTCTACGCCTCGAAGCTAACCATCGGCCTGATCGGCGTCAAACTGCGCGAGCGCCGCATCCTCGATCAGGCGCATCTGGAGGTCGTCGAGCCGGGCAAGCCCATCCGCGCCGGCGCCTTCGAGGTCGAGTTCTTGCATGTCAACCACAGTATTCCCGACGCGATGGCGGTTGTCCTGCGCAGCCCGGCGGGGATCGTCGTCAATACCGGCGACTACAAGATTGACTACACCCCCATCGATGAGCCGGCGGATCTCAGCGCGCTGGCGCGCATCGGCGACGAGGGCGTACTCGTGCTCTGCGGCGACTCGACGCGCGTGGAGTCCGAGGGCCACACGCCCTCCGAGCGCGCCATTGGCCAGACCTTCGACGACCTCATCGCTGGCGCGGAGGGCCGCGTGATCGTCGCCACCTTCGCCTCGCTCATCTCGCGCGTGCAGCAAGTCGTAGATGCAGCGGTGAAGCATGGGCGGCAGGTCGCGCTGGTGGGCCGCTCGATGGTCAACAACGCGCAGATGGCGATTGAGCTTGGGTACCTGCGCATACCATCTGGCGTCCTCGTCGAGGTGGACCGCATCAACGCCATCGCGGCGAAGAAACTGGTCATTATCTGCACTGGCAGCCAGGGCGAGCCGACCTCCGCGCTGACACGCATCGCCAATGGCGACCATCGCTTCGTGCAGATCCAGCCCGGCGACACCGTCATCCTCAGCTCGACGCCCATCGTCGGCAACGAGCGCGCTGTCTACCGCAACATCGACAATCTGATGCGACGCGGCGCGACTGTGCTCTATCAGGGCGCGCCGGGGATGGCGCGCGTCCATGTCTCTGGGCATGGCAGCCGCGAGGAGATCAAGCTGATGCTGGCGCTGCTCAAGCCGCGCTATGTCGTGCCAGTCCATGGCGAGTACCGCATGCTGGCGCAGCACAAGCGGCTGGCGATGCAGATGGGTGTGCCGGAGGCGAACGTCGTCATCGCGCAGGATGGCGACGTCATCGAAGCGAGCGCCGACGGTGGCATCCACGTGGTAGACTCTGTCCCCTGCGGCAATGTGTACGTAGACGGGCTGGGTGTTGGCGATGTGGGGCAGGTCGTGCTGCGCGACCGGCGTGTGCTCTCCAGCGATGGTGTGCTGGTCGTCGTCGTGACGGTTGATAGCGAGACCGGCGAACTTCTCGGCAGCCCCGATCTGATCTCGCGCGGGTTCGTCTACGAGCGTGAGTCTGAGCAACTGCTGGACGCGGCGCGCCGCAAGGTCGAGGACGCGATACGCTCACTCTCCAAAACGCGCGGGCGCACGACGGATTGGGGCTTCATCAAGAACAAGGTGCGGGACACGCTGAGTGAGTATATCTTCAGCCAGCTCAAGCGTCGCCCGATGATCCTGCCGGTGGTCGTCGAGGTGTGAGGAACGGCTTTGCAGCACAACCTTGTGCAGTGAGAGTCAACCACTCCCTGCTTGCCGACCATCTCAGGTTAACCAGCATGACGCGCTCAACGCGCTTGACACGGTGGCTGGCCAGCGGATAGACTGCTGGTGGCCTTGCGCCGCCATATCTGCTGTCCGTCCGCCCCCATCGTCTAGCGGCCTAGGACATCACCCTTTCAAGGTGAAGATCACGGGTTCGAATCCCGTTGGGGGTACCTTTCGAATACTATCTCATTCATGCGCGACTGGGATAAACCGGCACCGCGGGGTGGATCCGCGCTCGCAGCTTTCGCGCAGGGGCAGCCCCGCCACATCGCTGGCGAAGGTTTCGGCCAGTCGACAGACTTCCGGATGATTGGGCACAAGGGCCGCCAGGGGACAACTGTAGCCCTGGATGACGAGCTGATCGTCGTGTTGTTCCACTGCGGCAAGACCACCCAATTGATTGAGGGCGGCAGCCGCGTTCTCAAGTCGAGCGCCGACAGGGCCGTCGGCGGCGGGATAGCGACTGGCCAGACGGCTGCCACTGGCACGCAGTAGGGTTTCAACTAGATTTGGCGCAAGGCGCCCCCAAGGGCGCCTAGAACCTCATCGAGCACATCGGCGTACCGCCTTGGGAAGAGACGCTCAGCCTCAGGAGTAAGCTCGTAGTTATACGCAGGCTTCCCGCTACCCCCACTCCGACGGACGCCAGCCTGGCGCACTAGCCCATCGCGTTCGAGTGTCGCCAGGTGCGCGCGAACAGCGTTGTCAGTAAGTTGTAGCGCAGTGGCCAGATCTTCCACGGTCTGCGTATCCCGGCGCAATAAGGCAATCAACTGGCCGCGTGTGCTGCCGAGAAAGCGCTCGTTCCAAGGCATTGGCATAGTCTGCTCGTTTCAGGTCTTATTCGGATCTCATTTATGCGCCGCAGCGTACGGGCAAAGGCGTGCAGAGGAATGACACGTCGTCAATGCGAATAATAGGCGCCAGGTCACGAATTGTCAAATAAATACAATAATACCTTGACAAATTATTCAAATCCAAGTATAGGTTTATTCAACCTCCCTGAGGAAGAGAGCCAACCAAAGCTCGAACAGTGCTGAGAGCGCGGCTGTCACCAGGTGGTGATCGCTGCTCCTATTTGTCAGATAGTCGCCAGAGGTCGCAAAGGAGCGCCGAGCATGAGTACACACGCTGAAGAGGAGTTGAAACAGCAGCCCTGACTCGGAGACGCCGCCAGAGCAAAGCGTGACCGATCGCCTTAGCGACGCCTTCCAGCAGGGCATCAAGGTCGTCATTGGCTCGAATCGCAAGCCTCCGCGCCGGTTCAAGACGCTCCTCCACGGAACATGGTTGGGTCATCCCCTGCATCCAGCGATCACCGATGTGCCGATTGGAGCATGGTTGCTCGCGGGTCTCTTTGACGTGCTCTGGCTCGCCGCTCCATCGCAGAATCAATGGGCGGCGCGAGGCGCGGAGTGGCTCGTCATCGTGGGTATCGTCGGAGCAGTAGGTGCGGCGGTCACGGGCATGGCCGACTGGAGTGATACCTATGGCGCAGAACGTACAGTGGGCCTCTACCACGGAGCGCTCAATACGCTGGCGCTTGTGCTGTTCATCATCTCGGCGGTTCTGCGTTTCACAGTGGACACTGGTATCAGCATACCGGCGGCGGTTATAGGCTTCGTGGGCATCGCCGTGATGCTGGTGGCGGCCTATCTCGGCGGGGATATGGTCTTTGGCAAAGGCACAGGTGTGAACCATACCGCCTGGGAGGCGGCTCCCGAGGACTATGAGAGTGTGCTGCCGGTGGATCAACTGTCGGAGCGTACGTTGCGCCGTGTGATGGTAGCGGATGCGCCTGTGGTTCTGTTAAAAGCCAGCGAGACCTGTACCCATGCGGGTGGTCCACTCGACGAAGGAGAATTGCAAGGCGAGGTCGTGCAGTGCCCCTGGCATGGGTCACGCTTCCGGATGCGTGATGGCAAGCCCATAACGGGCCCGGCGACGTTCGCGCAGCCACGCTATGACGTGCGCGTACGCGATGGGATGATCAGACTCCGGCGCAGGTAGTGGGTAGGCGCCTGCTCTCTCCCTGACACTTTTTGACCACGAGCGAGGAAGGCAGGTCTAGCCAAGAAAAAGCGCTCCCGGTACCATGCATGGACCTCAAACCCGTGTCATGGGAAAGGAACGCTTACCAGTATGAACGCATCGGAGAGTCTGTGGCGCCAGTGGTCGGATCAACTGCGGGCATTTTTGCCGGAGGTGCATGGACACCGCAGCAAGACCTTGGCCTTGTTTGTCTTGGGCGTCATGCTCGCTGGCACGGTGCGCCTGCCGCGGGTCGCGGAGGCGCTCGTCGGCGTCAGCGCGGCCAAGACGCCCAGCAGCGAACGCCGCCTGTCCCGGTTTCTGGCCAATCAGCAGATCGTGGTGCTCCCGCTGTGGACCCACCTGCTGGGCCAGTTCCTGCGCTTTTGGCGCGATCGACGCCTGGTCTTCGTGCTGGATGCCACCGCACTCGACGAGCGCGCCACCGTGCTGTATCTGGGTCTGCTGGTCCATTCGCGCCTGTTGCCGGTCAGCTGGCAGCTGCTGCCGGTGCACCAGAAATGGGAGCAGCGGCAATGGGACGTGGTCGGCGCACTGCTCGACCGCGTCATTCCACACGTCGGCGCCGCCGACTGCACGCTGTTGGCCGATCGCGGCCTCGTCGGGCATCCGCTGGTCCACCTGTGTGCACAGCGCGGCTGGCATTATGTGCTCCGTCTATCTGCTGCGCATACGTGTCAGCCCACGCGTGGGCGCTGGGCACGCGGCTGGATCCCGTGCCGTCATCTGGTCCCGCAGCGCGGACGCCAGTGGTATGGCGCTGTCCAGCTCTGGCAGGAGCGCCCGCTGGCGGCCCAGGTCAGCGCGACTTGGGAGCCCGGGCAGAAGGAGCCCTGGATCGTCCTCTCCGACCGGCCCGCCGGACGGCAGCGCGTGCGCGCGTATGCCCGCAGAATGCGCGTCGAATCGACCTTTCAAGACCTCAAACGCCGCGGCTGGGACCTGGAAGGGACCGTCATGGCGGACCGGGCACGCCTCGACCGATTGCTCCTGGTGCTGTTCGTAAGCCTGTGGTGGCTGGCGCATCTGGCCGCCTCGTGCGTCCATCATGGGCAGCGCGCTCGCTTC
>CAVTFE010000067.1:0-66008 GCA_963733745.1 uncultured bacterium | reverse complement strand
TGCGCTAGGCCTTGGAGTGCTCAAGCCAAAAGACGTCAAAAATCTTGCTACTGCGCTAGCCGAGGCAACGGCCGAAGAGGTCGTCACGAATGCGACGTTCCGCCAGAGGGTGCTTGGCATCTTTCAGGAGTTGTCTGTCTCCAGCAAACCTGCAACAAAGAAACCTGCGCCGCCAAAGGCTGCCAAACCTAAGTTGGTCCCAATCAGAGACTTCGACCCAAAGCTGTTCGCGCCAGACAAGCCAATCGACCCATATCTGGTGCAATATGCCTACGGAGATGAGCAGTTAAGGCTCATGCTACAGCAATTTTCGGTTGCAACATTGAAGAAGTCTGCAGAGATTGTCGAGGAGCGTAACCCTGGCACCAAGCCAGTCAACCGTGCTCAGAAGGTGGCATTGCTTGACTACATCGTCAGCCATGTAACTGCGACCGCCCAGGCGCGCTAAATGGCTCTAGCGTACGGTAAGAGCCAGGTCGTCACCACGTCACGTTGGGGTTACTCCTCCTTAGTGGAGGGGTTTCTGCCATTCACTGAAATGCCATAGAAGCATTCGCACAGGTCGGTAGCCATCTGATGGCCCAGTGCAAGGCGATCATCAAATCAGCTTTTTGCCATCATGCCAGCTGTATCGTAATGCTGCACGGAATTCGGGAGGTTCGTGAAGATTTGCATGATCCACCACAATAACCTGAAGTCCGTCATCCAACGCAGCCACTGCACGGAAGATCAGCCGATACAGCTCTCTGACAGCTTCCACTCTGTCCTTGCCGCCTCAGCACTCGGTGATCCTGCTTGAGGGTGTTCGATGGAGTCTCTCTTTCCTGAGGGAAATATATCTGGCTGGGCTGATCAAGGAAGATGAACGAGGGCACTGGCCTCGCACCTTCTGTGAAGAATCGATGCAATGCGAACAATGCACAGAGATGATTAGCCTACCCGTTCTCGCCGCTCCCAATTTCGCTGAGGCGTTCTGGCCTACCGCTCGGCGATGTTCGGATTACAGTGAGTCGCTTGATATCCAGTCGCAGGGAAGCGTCACGGCGTTCCAGGTTCAGGTCTTTTGAAAGGTCGGTCATGAATTGGGCAATGAGGAACAAGGCGGATTCCAGTCTGTCTTCCGTGTCGAAACCCTCAATTTCCCGCTCGAGCAGGGCCACTTTTCTACGCTTCTCCTCTACCCTGCGAGCTAGATCTGACGTGTCTTGGGGACCAGCGGGCACCCGGTCGACATACAGACGGATAGCCCCGATCAAGCGCTGCTGCTCGGCCCATGCAGCGTCGGCTGAAGCAGCATCGGCATCTATGCGGTATAAGTCGGATAATTCAGACTCTACCTGGGTCAGTTCGATACGGCGCTGCGCGATTGTAGACTCTAGCTGAGCTACACCGCTGACCAAGCGCTGGTCCCACTGCGGTCATACTATCAAGCTCGATTTCAACCTCCTGATTGAGGGCGCGTATTTGCTCAACACTCGGCACAAGGCCATCAATGCTTTGACTGCACACTGGGCATACTGAAGCATCGTGAGCCGCATTGGGCAGTATGTTTGATCGCTCTTAGTCGCCCTCTCTGGAGGTTCAGCGCTCCAGTATACCCAACAGCGTCATGGGACAGCTCCCTTGCACCAGAGAGTTGACGACGTAACGCCGCAATTTCGGCCCTAATTGTTCGCGAGAGTGACTCAAGTTCTGACGCTCTCGCGGGATCACCCGCAACCACTGGTTGTCGAGATGGAGCGTAGGTCGCTGTCTCGGCGAGCGAGAGAAGACGCACGCGAAGCGAGGCTAGGTCACTAGGTCGATTCTCGTTTGCGCCTGTGTTTGAGCCAGCCAGACCAAGGGCAATGGCACGATCCCAAAGGGAGTTAGCAATACTCAGTCCATCGCTCGCAAGGGACTGTCTTTCATTAAGGAGTCTTTCCAGTTGGCGAAGTTCTCGTTTGGCAACATCAAGGCTGCCTTTCAGCTGAAAATACTCGGCATTAATTGCCCCCAATACGTAGGGGAAGATTCGCTGCAAGCGCTGGCGGTGTTCACGATGCTTTTCTTCGTCTGTCTTGTAAAAGAGTTGATCCTTGTTTGCGATCACGTTTTGAGGTTGAAATAAGAACGGTACTACGTTACGAAATGTCGGGGGTTCTGTGAGACCTGTATCAAAGACAGACTCGGCCAGGGACTGTTCCATCATCCCCCAGGCGTTTCGATAACTCAGCAACCACAGCATCCCGATTGCTGTTGCCAGTAATCTCCACAAGTCCAGGAATAGTCACCTCTTGTCGAATTACAAGATGCATAGTGTCGGAGGTACGACGTCCCCCTGGCTCTTTTCGAGCAACGAATATTTGCTCTGTGGCAGTCTGCAAGCGAATGGCATACCACGTAGCAAACTCGCGAATCACACCTACTGGTACTTCGTAGTCACTGGAGCCTAAGCAGTAGTCCACGATGGCGATTAGCGCCGACTTTCCCGTCTGGCTGTCTCCGCTAATGATGTTGACGCCGGGTTGAAAGGAAAGTTGGCGTACCTCATCGTCCTGCCCGTAGATCAGTATGTCCTTGATGTACCAAAAACATCCTTAACTCCCTAAGGTCGAAGGCCAAGATGGAGGAACACCTCCGCTGGCGATACCCTGCTGAACCACGAGCCTAACCTACCCGCCGCGCGTATCGGCAGCATTCCATCCTCGCCTAGGAGGCTTGTGGTGAATTGGCCTGCTATCCGCCGATTTCCCAGAACTTGCCCAGCGCTGGCATCGATAACGAGCATCTTGTGAGCCGAACCAAATAGCAACGCTTTCGTGTCGTACTTCTAAGGCCCTCCACGCGTTCCGACAGCTCAAATAAGACATCAGGATGATCTTTGATGAGACGATGGAGGCCGAAGTCATTATTGTGATGGACAATGGCGGTTCGCGTAGCTCGATGCAACGCCATCGGCAAGCACAAGAACATCAATGGGAATGGCACTCCCGCACTGACTTCGCCCGGTCGCGCCCCACCATAGTTCACAGCGAATGTCGAGAGCACTCCAGCACAGTATGCGGGGTTCAGGAGGCGCAAGACCTCTACTGGTCTCGCCGTTACTCCGTAACTTGGGTCCATGAGCGTATTCATTGGTCCTCCTCGACCTGCTCTCCAAAAGATTCCTCGCCTAGAAGCTCAGTGTATCGGGGATGCCATCCCACCACCAACTTGTCGGCGAGCATGTGATAGCTGCCAGTAGTTAGATATTTGTGAAGCCATCCATCACGGATAGGGATTTCCAAACACTCGATGGCATGGAAGTGCTTTTGGCAGCACCACTGGTGTTCACCTTCGTCCTGTGAGCGCTGGAGTTCCGCACACATGACACCAAACTCCACGTCCCATCGCTCAGTAAGTTCTCGATCATACCGGCCGAGCTCATCTGGCAGAACCTCGCTCCGTTCGGTCCACTCGAGTCGCTCAGAACTCGCCCGGAAGAACGCTGAAACAGACCGTGACTTCACGGCATTGTCGACACCTATAAGGTCAAGTTGCCTTACATACCGTCTTTCCTTCTGACCAGCAAGATCGAGGTCGGCCATCTCGGCCTCCATGTACCGAACCGGAAGGCTGCCGGAGGTGAGTTCGTCACGAATTCGGCACTGAACGGCGTGAAATTGTGCCTCAGTTATCAGCACATGTGATATTCCATCAGGATGATCCAGACCAGAAACAAGAGTATCCCACAGCCATCCTTGTAGTCGCTGCGTGGCGACATCCACGGTTCGCTCGTGGAAGCCGTGATGTCGTAGGCGGCGCTTCAATGCTTCATCTACACCCTTGAGTCCAGGGAGATTTGTCCGTGCCCCGCCAACCGTTCTACCAGAATTTGCAACTGAGCTGGAGGAAGCGCAATGACGGCATCAAAATCGGCTTGTGAACCCTCACCTCGGAATTTACTTTGGGCCTTGAGACAGCTGATCACTTGATCTGGATTCTCACCTGCAACTATCAGTGCCGGTATTGATCCCTGTGCAACGCCGGAAGTAGTCATGAGAACTAGACTTCTCGTGAGCAAGAAATGTCGAGTGATCCGTCACCAATTGCCCTGGCCCATATTCCAAGCGTCTTCCAAAACTCGCGAGATCGCGACGTCAGATTGGCCCGACGTCTATCATGCTTTACTTGTCCAAGTTCCGATAGTATTCCGTCCCGCTCAACATGAAAGTCGTCCAACACTTCTATGCCCAGCTGCTCGCCTTCCTGCAAATCGAACAGCCGAAGGCATGCCAGCTGTATCTGATACACGTACCCAGAAACTAGCTGGAACGGCAGTGTGGCGGGTAAGAGTGCCTTTCTTACTTCGCCGCATAGCAACCGACTTTGTTTTCACTGTCCTCTGTCGCTGGACCACAGACTCTTTCTTTTCCTCCGAAGTTGCACGCCCTGGTGGCTCTTGTAGGGCAGAACGAAAAGTACTGCCTGAAGCGCAGTATTGTGTATCCTTTTGATTGTGCAACGGGCAGGGGATGTGGAATGTTACGAGGATGTACTTTAGGTCATTGATCACAAGGGCAGGGGATTCGCGTGGAATCCATGGATTCCACGCGACACTGAATAAAGTCGCAAGAGAGCACATCATTGCGGTTAGATGCGAACAAGACCGTGCCCTCACTACTGCTGAACTATATCACTGGTGCATGTGGTCAAGAAAAAGCAGGTACAGGCTCCGTACCACATACTATCTATATAGCTCGCAAGTCGCACGCCCCAGACGCGTCTGACAGCAACCTTGACAGCAACCCGTGGCGAACAACCGCGGACATTAGCGAACGACTATGAACTCTTAATCATCACGAATTCGGCGAGCATGGACGTTGGCGGACGTTGGCGGACATGAGTGCCGCTATTTCGTAAACAGCAGGCAATGGGGTCAAATCCCACCGCTGGCTCCTGACTCACCATCAGGCTGGTTGCAGACAGTCCTTGATCTTTTGTGCTGTGTTTCGCCGTTCCGATTCGCTGGTTCGCCTGGTCTGTTGCCGTCGAAAATCGACCGCTCGCCAGCGGGGATAGATATGGAGATGAAAGTGAAAGACGTCCTGACCCGCCGCCGACTCATTCGCTTGGGTGAGGTAGACCCCTTCACAGGCCAACCCCTCTTTGACGGCGCGAGAGACAGCAATGGTGGCGCTCATGATAGCAGCGCCAGTGGTCTCATCTAATGTGTAAATATTAGGGATATGCTGCTTGGGCACAACGAGCGGATGATTCTCCAACGAGAGAAAGACAACGACGTGCTCGTCCTCACTCACCACGTCGGCAGGTGCCTCGCGCCGGATAATCCGGCAAAACACACACGTTTCACTCATCGTCCGCTCCCCTTGCGGGTCGACCGCTTACCCACACGCCCTCTAGCGAGTGTGTGGATCTGCATAACACGGAGCGCGTTTGTCACTGAGCTCGCCACCCTGCTGGCAAGAAGCTCTCGGTTGGCCTACGCGTAAGCGTCACAACCCCACGCGAGGTGGAGGGCCTTGCCTAGTTACTCGCTGTCCCCGCGCTTGCAGTAGCTCGTCGTGCGAGCCGCTGCTGGTAGCGCAGGTGGCGTTGTCGCTTGATATCGCCACGACTGCACCAATCGCACAAACACGCTCGACGCCCATGTGCGTCAGGATAATATCGCCAGCCTACGGTGCGCGGCGCAGACCGAATCGCACGCACATCGCGTGAGTGCACCGACCGATGAAGAATCACTTGATAGCCAAACGGTTGCTCGGCGGTGATGATGCGGTGCGCTGCCTCGACGGCATGCATTTGCTCATGCGGCTCGCTATACTTGCCGACGAGAACCATCTCATCATCAGGGAGCCAAAACGAGACCGCTACCAGCATGCGCTGTCCTCGCCGTCGTAACTCCCGCGCCCATTGGTGTGACACGCCATAGGCAGGCAGGACAGGCAAGCAGAACACGCCACGGCGGCCCCGTCGCAGGCCAGAGCGACGTATTCGACCAACCGCGTGGGCAGGGGCAAGATGAACAAACAAGGCCAAGAGCAGTGTCCACATCTAGGCGCAGCGCAGTGTGCGCTTTGCAGTACGGTTGTATCACATCACTGTGCAGGTGTCGAGCAGACTGGCTCGCAAGAACCGGCCGATTCTCTGCCCTGACACCAGTTTTGACACCAATGCCGGCGAACTCAGATGAACGCTGACAACAGCATGAATGATGAAAGTGCAGAAAATGTCGACACTGGCGGACAACGACGAACGCAGACGAACAGACGGCGGAGAGTTCGACTCCCCCCCATCTCCACCAAATTGATCGTTCGCTCAAGTTCACGTAGTGTCGCAGAGTCCTGAATTTCAGGGGTCTGCGACATTCGTTTTGTCGCCGTCTGCCGTCTTGGTTCGCTGACTGTCGTCAGGGTTGGCGTACGGGTTGGTGTATGGCAGGGGGCAAATAGGGGGCAACCCTACCAATCAATTGCGGGTATTGGTGTCGCTATTGGTGTCGGAGCAGCGGTTTTGGAGACCCAATCCGGCGTGTCGCGTGGTGACGGACGCCATCGCCAGATGCCACCAGGCGTCTAGGACCATAGTCTGGGGCACTTCCGCGTCATACGTTGCTGTGCCTATAACGGAGTACCGACTAGGCGACATCGAGACCTGCATCTAACTCCCTATGGACATCTATGGTACGACGTCGGAGGCGCCATATGAGCGACATGCCACGGTCTGCACAGCGCGCGTACCGCCGCTGGATTGATGGCGCGCCGGAGAGCTGGCACTGGCGCGATCCAGATCGCTTCTGGCTCTTTGTGCATGTGCTGTACGCCGCGACGAAACGGCCGCGCTCTGCGGCGTGGCTGCGCGGCAATCTCCGCCACGACTGCCCTGCCCTGAGCGAGGACCGTATTGAGGCGTATTGCGCTGAGTATGAGCGGCTATGCACATTCATGGCCACTGGCGAGGACGCCCGACAGCCCAGCGCTGAGGAGCGAGCGGCGCCAGAAGAAACCACCGCGGACCCCTTGATGCAAGATTATGTGGCGTGGAAGAACGCACATAGATAGGAGTCGTGCGTAGGGTGAACGGGTGAACGAGGTGGCTGCTCTGGTCAGTAGTGTAACCTCCTCCACCGTAAGCGGGGGTGAAGCGGCAAGTGCCGTCGGATCCAGCGCCCACCACGCAAAACTCCGGGCGAGAACTCCGGCGCCACTCATACGAGCTCTGTGGCCGCAATAACAGCGTGAGCGTCCACTGCGACGTTTAGGCCGGAACCACAATTCTTGAGAGCATTGCGGCGGAAGGGTCATATGTGAATCCGCCGTAGGCGGCTACGCCTGCAACGATTTAGCAATGCGCAGCGCGCGATTCAGCTTCGTTCATATGCGAGGTTCCCCGAAAGTTGCTCCAAGTATAAGGTCAGGCGTTTCTCTGTTTGCTTGCTATGTGACCGTAGCAGCGACGAACGGATCAACCTACGGTTTACAAATTTGCTGCCGTCTGTTCGTCAGCGTACGTGTAGGTCCAATTGTGGCATATTTGCAGGACGAACTGTGGCGCTCAGTTCGTCCTTGTTCGTCAATGTCTGTCGGTGCTGGGGTCAAAAATGGGGTCAAGGCAAGCAACTGGTAACTCTATTTCACTTGAATCTTATTTCGGGAAGCAGGTCACAGCGCCCTTCGAAACAACCGACCGACCAAACTGAAGGCGGACGGCTTCGCAGCTTTCGTCAGATCAGTAGCGCCTCCCGTCGGCAGGACTGCAGGCAGATCCAGACGCGCAACGCCAATACGGTCGTCCGCCATCCCATAGTAGACGTCAAAGCGATCAGGCGCACCAAGATCGTCGCGCCGATCGATGCCGGTGGGAAAGACGATGTTGGCGGCGGTTCCGATGTGCTCTTGTGGCAGAACTGGAGACAGGACCGGCTCTGGCGAGCGATAGCGAATGACCTGCGGATGCTCTTGTGCGAGCACCATCATCCCCGCTGAGTAGAAGAGGTGACGCCCATCGCCGTCCAAGGGAGCCAGTTGTTCCACGCCGTGATACAGAATCAACCAGCCATGACGTGTCAAGATTGGAGGAGTGCCGCCGCCGATCTTGAGCCGCTCCCATGCCGCTACTGGAGCGGCAAGCCGATGATGCGAATTGAACAGCCCTAGGCGCCCTCGCCATGCGCGCGGGCCCCACCGGCGCGTCGACGGTGTCGGGCAGTACGAGATCCAGATACTTTCGAGCGGCACATCCACTCTGCGCGTTGCTTCTTGGCTGAATGGTTCCTGGATGAGTGTTTCACGTGCGGCCGTCTCTTCGGGACGTGTGCCGGGGAACAAGGGTCGATGGAGGAGTCCCAGTTGGAGTTTGCCGCGGTGGTTGGGGATGGCGACGGGAAAGAGGCTGGCGTCCTTGTTGTCCACACGGACAAAATCGATGCCGCGATAGCTGGCGAATGTTGCCAGCCCGAGGCGTTCCCAGTGAAACAGGTCGTCCGAGATAGCCACGGCAATGCGTGGGCCGTTGCGTGAATTCGCGGTGTAGGTCATCACGTAGCGTTGTAGCGGCTCCACGAACGTGATGCGCGGATCCTCGCAGCCGCCACCCTCAGGGCGCAGCTCGTACTCCGCTTCCGGCTCTAACGCGACTCCAAGCCGCTCGACTCCCGATGGGTCCCCTGCTTGATTGAAGAGCACGCGGGCGATGCCGATGCGCGAATAGTTGCCGCGCGCCACTAGCCGGGGAAACAAGTAGAGATGGCCATCTGGACCCCGAATAGCTCCAGGATTGAGTACCCCTTCGCTCTCCTGCGGATTCCCGGGCTCCGGCTCCATCACCACTCCAAGACGCTGTAACATCAATCCGCTCATTGGGTCTCCCCTTGCTCATGCGCGTCGTCCAAACAGGCGATGATGGCTTCGATCACGCGTTTCGTCTCGCTGGGACCATTCACACAGATCGAGACCACACCGGCTTCTTTCGCTGGATAGTCGTTCCCGCCAGGGAACACAGCGTCACCGATGAACAACATCTCCTGCAATGAAATGCTTAGTACGTCGCGAAGCTTGCGGATACCATACCCTTTGTCGATGCCGGGTTTGGTGATATCAATGGAGGTCGCGCCGCCCATGCGGACAGAAAATGCTGGAAGGAGAGGAGCAAGGATTGCGGTGATCTTCCTCCGCTTGCTGAAATCAGGATCCCACTTGTCCTTCTCTTTGATAGGGGCCAGCTGCCCTAATGCGGAATAAGTGATCTGGCTCCCGCGGTCTTCAATGGCTTCACCCCAGACCCGTTTCACCCGGACTTTGGCTGCGGCGATCGCCTGCTTGAACGCAGTGACGATCGTCTCCTTTTCACTCGCTGTGAGGTCATCTGCGTAGAGCCGTGTCCATTCGCCTGTGTAGTGGAAGAACTTTGTTCCCGAGGTGGGAAGGAGGGAAAGCTGCGTCAGCCGGTCGTCGTGGGGAAGTGCAGAGAGCAGTTGCTTTTCAAACTGGGGCCAATCGCCTCCAGAAATCACGGCCACCTTGACGACGCCGAGGAGGTCATGCAACAACGCCGCCATCTCGGCGTCGGGGGCCAACTTACTCTCGGCCAGTGTGCCATCCAGATCGAAGACGATGAGCTTCTTCATGAGGCGACCTTGCCTTTCTATCGTGCTCTGTCCGCAGTGCTCTGTCCACGTTGATCATTGCAGCGCCTCGTCGGCGCCTCGGCGAGCTAGCACCATCAGGAATCGATTGACAGCCGCTGCGCATCCAGACCATGAGCGCGCCACATTTTGATCGGCATTCGCCACCCCCTGGTTCCTCCCACCCAAGCAGGTGGTAGCAACTACAGTTTGTCAGAACCTGTCCGCATTTATGCCGCCCATTTCAGATTTCTCAGAGATAGCGTGGCTGCACCCGGGTTCCCGTCCTTGCCTAGGTAGCCTCGCCTTCTCTGCGCAGTCTACCTCACCGCATGCTCATATTGCAGAGCATGGGCAGAAGGACTGGGATGCGCTCGCGAACAGGTGGGCGCTACTCCCGAACAGCAAAGCAACCGCCGAAGTGCGGTGGATATCGTATTGTCCCGCTCTCGGACAATTGGCCGAGATACGAATCGACAGGTTACTTATATACCGTCGACTTTTGGTCAGCGTTCGTGAACAGCCGAATTTCCCTTGCTTTCTGGTGTGAAATGACGTTCAGTGCGTCGCTGGTCGTTTCCACCTGCCAGTAGCGAGTTCACTGCTGGGCCAAAGCATCCAAACAGGTGAAAGCGGTTTCAATCTTGTTTTCAGGTCACAGCGCCCTTCGAAACAACCGACCGACCAAACTGAAGGCGGATGGCTTCGCAGTTTCCTTCAGATCAGTAGCGCCTCCCGTGGGCAGGACTGCAGGCAGATCCAGACGCGCAACGCCAATACGGTCGTCCGCCATCCCATAGTAGACGTCAAAGCGATCTGGCGCACCAAGATCGTCGCGCCGATCGATGCCGGTGGGAAAGACGACGTTGGCGGCGGTTCCGATGTGCTCTTGTGGCAGAACTGGAGACAGGACCGGCTCCGGCGACCGATAGCGAATGACTTGCGGATGCTCTTGTGCGAGCACCATCAGCCCCGCTGAGTAGAGCAGATGACGCCCATCGCCGTCCAAGGGAGCCAGTTGTTCCACGCCGTGATACAGAATCAACCAGCCATGACGGGTCAAGATCGGAGGAGTGCCGCCGCCGATCTTGAGCCGCTCCCATGCCGCTACTGGAGCGGCAAGCCGATGATGCGAATTGAACAGCCCTAGGCGCCCTCGCCATGGGCGCCCTCGCCCTGCGCGCGGGCCCCACCGGCGCGTCGACGGCGTCGGGCAGTACGAGATCCAGATACTTTCGAGCGGCACATCCACTCTGCGCGGTGCTTCTTGGCTGAATGGTTCCTGGATGAGTGTTTCGCGTGCGGCCGTCTCTTCGGGACGTGTGCCGGGGAAGAGGGGCCGATGGAGGAGGCCCAGTTGGAGTTTGCCGCGGTGGTTGGGGATGGCGACGGGAAAGAGGCTGGCGTCCTTGTTGTCCACACGGACAAAATCAATACCGTGATAGGCGGCGAAGGTCGCCAGCCCGAGGCGTTCCCAGTGAAACAGGTCGTCCGAGATAGCCACGGCAATGCGTGGGCCGTTGCGTGAATTCGCGGTGTAGGTCATCACGTAGCGTTGTAGCGGCTCCACGAACGTGATGCGCGGATCCTCGCAGCCGCCACCCTCAGGGCGCACCTCGTACTCCGCTTCCGGCTCTAACGCGATACCGAGCCGCTCGACTCCCGATGGGTCCCCTGCTTGATTGAAGAGCACACGGGCGATGCCGATGCGCGAATAGTTGCCGCGTGCCACCAGCCGGGGAAACAAGTAGAGATGGCCATCTGGACCCCGAATGGCTCCAGGATTGAGGACCCCTTCGCTCTCCTGCGGATTCCCGGGCTCCGGCTCCATCACCACTCCAAGACGCTGTAACATCAATCCGCTCATTGGGTCTCCCCTCGTTCATGCGCGTCGCCCAAACAGGCGATGATGGCTTCGATCACGCGTTTCGTCTCGCTGGGACCATTCACACAGATCGAGACCACACCGGCTTCTTTCGCTGGATAGTCGTTCCCGCCAGGGAACACAGCGTCGCCGATAAACAGCATCCCCTGCAGTGAAATGCTTAGTACGTCGCGGAGCTTGCGGATACCATACCCTTTGTCAATGCCGGGCTTGGTGACATCGATGGAGGTCGCGCCGCCCATGCGGACAGAAAATGCTGGTAGGAGGGGAGCAAGGATTGCGGTGATCTTCCTCCGCTTGCTGAAATCAGGATCCCACTTGTCCTTCTCTTTGATAGGGGCCAGCTGCCCTAATGCGGAATAAGTGATCTGGCTCCCGCGGTCTTCAATGGCTTCACCCCAGACCCGTTTCACCCGGACTTTGGCTGCGGCGATCGCCTGCTTGAACGCAGTGACGATCGTCTCCTTCTCACTCGCTGTAAGGTCATCTGCGTAGAGCCGTGTCCATTCGCCTGTATAGTGGAAGAACTTTGTTCCCGAGGTGGGAAGGAGGGAAAGCTGCGCCAGCCGGTCGTCGTGGGGAAGTGCAGAGAGCAGTTGCTTTTCAAACTGGGGCCAATCGCCTCCGGAAATCACGGCCACCTTGACGACGCCGAGGAGGTCATGCAACAGCGCCGCCATCTCGGCGTCGGGGGCCAACTTACTCTCGGCCAGTGTGCCATCCAGATCGAAGACGATGAGCTTCTTCATGAGGCGACCTTGCCTTTCAAACGTGCTGTGTCCGCTCTGCACTATCCACGTCGCTTGTGATAGCGCCTCGTCGGCTCCTAGGCGAGCTAGCACCATCAGGAATCGATTGACAGCCGCTGCGTATCCAGACGATGAGCGCGCCACATTCTAATTGGCATTCATCACCCCCTGGTTCCTCCCACCCCAGCAGGTGGTAGCAACGACAGTTCGTCAGAACCTGTCCGTATCTAAGCCGCCCATTTCAGATTTCTCAGAGATAGCGTGGCTGCACCAGGGTTCCCGTCCTTGCCTAGGTAGCCTCGCCTTCTCTGCGCAGTCTACCTCACCGCATGCTCATATTGCAGAGCATGGGCAGAAGGACTGGGATGCGCTCGCGAACAGGTGGGCGCTACTCCCGAACAGCAAAGCAACCGCCGAAGTGCGGTGGATATCGTATTGTCCCGCTCTCGGACAATTGGCCGAGATACGAATCGACAGGTTACTTATATACCGTCGACTTTTGGTCAGCGTTCGTGAACAGCCGAATTTCCCTTGCTTTCTGGTGTGAAATGACGTTCAGTGCGTCGCTGGTCGTTTCCACCTGCCAGTAGCGAGTTCACTGCTGGGCCAAAGCATCCAAACAGGTGAAAGCGGTTTCAATCTTGTTTTCAGGCTCTAGGGAAGGTGGGACAGGAATCGAACCTGCAACCTGCGGTTTTGGAGCACGCGGCGCGCTGTCCAGCCTCGTCCAAGGTTGTCCAAATTGCGCTTGAATCCATCGTTTTTCGTGGCGAGTCGTCCAACCGCGTCTAAGAACCTCTAGCCGTTCTGTAGTCAGTTTTGTAGTTAGCTCGACCTTCACCCGAGCGGAGGGAGAGGGCGGTTCACGAACTGGAATACCATGCTATCACCTGGAAACGTCAGAGCAATCAGCCATTCTAATTTCGTCTGGATGCCATCTCAGAGAGCAGGTCTCGGTCGCCAACCACCAGGGCGAGGCAAATCTTGGCCCGTCGCACTGGCCGCGAGCGGCAATCAGAAGTCTCCCCCACCTCCGCCAAAATCGCCGCCACCGGCATCGCCACCTCCCCAGTCTCCTCCGCCTCCGCCGGTGTCGCCCATACCAGCGTCGGCGCCGCCCCAATCGCCGCCACCTCCGCCGGTGTCACCGCCCCAATTGCTGCTTGGGGCGCCCCAATCACCACTCTGGCTAGCAACCGGTTCGCCGATAAAGACCGGGAGAAAGATTGGGGAGCCAGGCGGATAGATAAAGGGGAGCGCTGTGTAGGGCGCAGGAACAATCTCGCCGACAGGTTGCGCAAAATCATCGCGGGTCAATTGCTGTGGATCGTCGGCAAGGGGCTGGATGAGCGTGGGATCGACATAGCCCTGCAAAAGCGCCAGCCAATAGACATAGAACGGCGAGAGCGACACGTGCTGCTGACGCGCCTGCTGCATCCCCTGGCTGAGCCAGCTGGGCACAAATCCCATGCGCGCCGCCGTGATGAGCCACGGCAGGATGGCTTCCTGGCCATCGAGGACTGGAGCATACAGAGTCAGACGGGTCGGATCCACCTGGGCGATGTGGCGCTGGCGCAGGCGCTCGGCATAGTCGCGCCAGGCGACGCATGCCTGCGCGCCCAACGGCGTCAGATCCGACGGCAGGGTTTTCGCCTGCGCGCGCACGAACGCCATGCGCATGATCTGCCCGATGCCCCAGATGACCACGCCGACGCCTAGGGCAAAGAGCAGGAACCAGATCTCGCGCAGTCCAGGAACCAGCGTGAGGATCAGGCTGAACAGCATCAGCGCGCCTCCCGCGCCCAGGGCAATGCGCTCCCGCGCGAGGCGTGGAGAAGGGGATGGCGCAGGGGACAGAGCTGCAGCGGCGCGATAGCCGCGCTCGCGCAGTTCGGCGTCGATGATGTCCGCGATCGTGTCCCAATCCTTCGCCGCGCGCTCTAGCGCCGGCGCGCTCACAATCCGTTGCGCATCAGCCACACCCGCCAAAGACTCCCACGTCGTCAGCTCCCAGGTTTCGCGCAGCTGTGCTTGGTCGCGCAGGTGGATCTGCACAGAACGGTCATCGACCGGCTCGATGTCGAGCGCGCCTTCCGTACTCATCTGCAAAATCGTCGCCCGCACCTCGCGGTCACCAGCCTGGCCGTGGATCAGCGCGCCAACGAACGCGGGTGGCAGCTCGTCCTGGGGCATCGTCCCCGTCCCTGCGCCGACGTACCCCGCATAGAGCGGACGACGGGCGCGCACAGCGACGATGGCGCCCCAGATCAGCAGTCCGACGAGGAGCAGGAAGGAGAGCAGGGGACGTGGATCGCGTGCACCTATGGCGCTGGTCGTCGCCCCGCCGCTCGTCGTGATGCGCTCATAGACGGCATCCAGTCCGGCGGCCAAACCGACATGATAGTCTCCACGGCGGAATGGCGGGAGAATCTGTGTATCAATGATGCTCTGCTCATGCGTATCATCCAGCACACCGGTCGCATGGTATTTGTCGCCCGCAAGGAGGACAACGGCGTTCTGCTGACCTGCCGGATCCAGGTTCACGAAGATGATGACATTGTTCGACGGCAGCTTCCAGGATGTGACCACCTGGTTGGCCTGCGTCCGCGTCACCGTGCGATCCGCTGCGAACGGCTGCAGATATACAACGGGGTATGCCCCAGCCTGGATAAGTCGATCCGCGCGTGTCTGCAGATCCTGCCGGTCGTTCGCCGAGAGTTTGCCAGTCAGGTCATAAATCGCGACGCCAGGGGTCGGGGTCACCAGAGGCGGCGGAGCCGTCGCTGCGAACGCCAGCCCCGCAGTAGCCAATGCCAGCACGGCAGCCATGAGCAGAGCGCTTCCCAGCTGACGTGCTCCACGCCACACTGCTGCCTGCGTCCGCAACGACATACGACCCTCCACCATGCGATGCTGCTTCGACCCTGGGAGACCCATGGTCGTCCCATGGAAGGCATTGTAGCATTAGAGGCAGACCCCCTGGACCTCCTCTTCAAGCTATGCAATCAGGCTGTGCATATCGTGCGACGGCGCCCAATACAGGTCCACGGACAAGAGACAATACCGTCAGATTGCTAGTGTCTGGGCGTAGATGAGTGTACCCCGCTCCTATACCAGGAAGTCCATCACCAAGTTGGCCGCACGCACATACTTTCGGTGTTGCTCCTGGTGGTATCCAATCGGAGGAAATAGAGGTCAAAGCATACGCATTGAGCTGGAGTCACGGAGCTGTCAATCCCCATGAATTCGGGATTCTTGGGCAGGTGGGACGGGAATCGAACCTGCACCCTGCGGTTTTGGAGCCTGCTGCCGTTCGTTCAGCAACGTTCAGGGGCGTTGGGGTCGAAATTGGGGTCAAAGCAACTGGTGATTCTAATTCGGCTGGATGCCAGTTGGGGATGCGGGTGTCAAGATCTGAAGCAAAATCTCTGTTGACTAATCCAGCGCTGGCTTCCCCGACTCACACCACTTGGCTGGTATGAAAGCAAACGTAGAGCGGTTTTGCGCGAATGAGGGGCGTGACAACTACGTGTCCATATCACCTCTACGTGGCCATCGACACCGTTCAACTTTCCATTGCCATATCGGCTTGCTCACGCAGCCGACGTTCCAGCAACGTGATCGTCCAGCGGAGCCAGGCGAGATTCTCGCGTTCATAGCTCACTCCGCGCATGAGTGTCACGTAGTCGCCAAAGAGGGGTCCTGGCAGCGTGGCGATGGCGTCACGATGTTGCGCCTCGATGCTGGCCAGTTCCGGCTCCCATATGTCCAGCAGCCCTTGATGGTAACTCTCACGCTCACGAAACTGCACGAGTGCTTGCACTGGGTCCGCCAGCCACAAGCAGTTCGCTTTGATGAGGAAGGCGCTGCGTGGCTCGCTCATTGGTGTCGGCTCTGTCAGCCAAGCGCGCAACGCATCCAGCCCCTCTGCGGAGAGAGTGTAGACCTTCTTGTCTGGCCGGTGCTGCTGCTCCACCACCGTTACCGTTACCAGATCGGCGGCTTCAAGCCGCGCTAGTTCTGGGTAGATCTGGCTAACATGCCCCTGCCCGAAGTAGAAGGCCTGGGGCTTGGCCATTTCGCGCGCCATGTCATAGCCAGAGAGCGATGCGCGCGTGAGCAGTGAAAGCAAAGCGTAGCCCAGCAAGGAGAGTGGAGTATCCTGCTCTTTGCGCGCCATTTCGCCCTTACGCTCCTTGTACCAGTTCGGCGGATGTTCTCAACTGGCCTGCAGAGGAATCCCAAACCACAACATTTCACAACATTGCATTGTACGCACTCTTTCAATCTTTGGCCGGCAGTGATGTAAAAGCCAACAAGCTGGTTCGTATATAAATCATGATATATATCAACCATGATATATATTGGCGGCCCTATCCAATGCCTGGAGGACCTCATGCATCGTCGCATCCCATTTTTAGGCCCGTTCATGATGTCCGTGCTTGCGCTGCTCGTCGTGTCGCTGAGTGCATGCGCCACGTCGGCAAATATGGCGTCAAGCTCAGCCGCGACTCCCGGCGCTGCCACTGCCACAACTGAGATTCAAAGTGAGGCGGTCAGCTTTCCTGCCACCGCGACGATCACGCTCCATGGACGCCTCTATGGCGCTGGCATGCGCGGCGTCATCCTCTCGAATGAGGGCGACAACATCGCCAGCCATTGGACGCCCATCGCAGAACGTCTCGCCGTCGCTGGATACCTCGCCCTCACCTACGATTATCACCCGCCCGCCTCGGCAGACACGAGTTCCTCTGAGGCGCTGCTTGACCTGCGCGGCGCAGTGGCCTTCATACGCAGCCAGCATCTCACCTCGCTCGCGTTGGTTGGGTCGAGTCTGGGCGGGCTGGCCTCGCTCAAGCAGGCGAGTCTGGAGCCTGTGGACGCGGTCGTCGCTATCTCCGCTCCTATTGAGTGGGAGGACATACAGCTCTCCGCGAGTGATCTCGCACGTCTGACCGCAGCAAAGTTCTTCGTAACGAGCGAGGAAAACGAGCCGTTCACGAGCGACACCCAGCGGATGTACGACCTGACACCAGCGCCAAAGGAGCGGCAGGTGTATCCAGGCCGTCTGCATGGCCTCCATCTCTTCGACGATACTGCTAGCGCCGATTTGCTGCCGAAGCTTCTCAGCTTTCTCGATCGCACGCTTGGGTCACACTGAAGAAAGGAGCCAGAACATGCGTCCCACCAGATCCAGCCGACCTTCGCTGTTCGTCTTCCTGCCACTGCTCTCGATCCTCGCACTGCTAGCGATCCTAGCACAAGGTTGCGGCTCTGGCGCCGGGCCAGCCGCCACTCCCACACAGGAGACCGAGCGCTATGTCGCGCACATCGCCGCACTCAACAGTTCCGGTGTGTCCGGCACTGTGGAACTCCAGGTGACAGGCGTAACGTTGACGGTTAGTATGGGTGTTACTGGTCTGGAGCCAGACCGCCGCCACTTCCAGCATATCCATGGCGAGCCTGGGGTTCCCGCCACCTGCCCCAGCGCTGCGGACGCCAACACGAGTGGAGTTATCACACTGACGGAGGCTACGACTCGTATCGGTCCCCTCGCCTTTGACATCCAGCCCTATCCGCTGCCGGACGAGCATGGCGCAGTGCGCTGGTCACGGACCTTTTCCCTCGAACCGTGGGAGCAACAAGCGACGGCGCCATGGACTGAGCATGTAGTGGTCTTCCACGGCATGACGCTCAATGGTGCTTATGACCAGTTGCTGCCGGTGGCTTGTGGCCCTATACAACCTCGCTGAATGACGTCGCCAGGTTGTTAATGCTGGGCAAGGCCGAGTAGGATTAGGCGTACCAGAAGGCCATCACCAACAGGGCCGCACTTAAAGATCTGCGGTGATGCTCCTAGTGGTATGACATTGGGGTCAAGAAGGGGTTGATACACACTCATAGTACATGTACCATGAGGTGCCGATCCTCATGAATTCGAGGTTAGGTGGCAGGTGGTACAGGAATCGAACCTGCAACCTGCGGTTTTGGAGAAAGCAGCCCTGCATTCTTCCCCGTCTTATCCCGTCTCACCTGTTGTGCGAGGCCAGAATTTAAGCCCGTTCTCGTCTCAGGGTGTCTGAGTGCGTCTGAGCCTCCTGCTGTCTAACGTGCTGTCAACGCGCTTCCCTACACCTCGAGTCCCTAACAGTCTCTAAGCCACCAAGTCGCCGACCATGAGCGGCGTATCACAGATCTCGAAGCAGCTTAGAGGGTGTTATGAACTCGCCGCAAAGGGCCTCTTATCGCGTGCGTGTGAGCGAAAACACGAGGGTGTTGACCTCCTGCTCGCCCTCATCCCGACAGATCAACGCGATTCTACGGCCGTCAAGACAGGTTCATAACACGCTCTTATACTACAGTCGCACTTGCCTACATGGGGCTAATTTCCCGGACTTCGCATGAAGCGAGTGGTGTTTCAAACGTAAAAGAGAACCACGATTCCGCCGAGCCTCGTACGGTTGAGCTTTGGCAAGTGCGGCTGTAGTACTTAGTTCAGAATGGCCTGGCAGATACGAAAAGCCTCCGACTCGGAGGCTTCTTGCAAAAGTTCGAGCACCGAGCCTTTGGCTGAGCATCTGCTAAGAAGCTAAAACCACTTCAATATCAACGCAACTGGTTATCTAGCAGCCGATAATCATTATTCAAGTTAGAATTGCTACAATTTCACTATGCGAAGAAAACGGGGGTGAAAGTGGAAACGAAACATCACCAAGTAGTAATTGCTGGGGGTGGTCCGACCGGGCTGATGTTAGCGGCTGAGCTTAAGCTGGCCGGGGTTGACGCCGTCATCATCGAACGTCGTGCCAATCAGCTCCTCGATGAATCACGTGCCAAAGGCCTTCACTCTCGCGCTGTAGAAGTATTAGATCAGCGTGGCATCGCAGAACGATTTATCTCAGCGGGGCAACCGTACCCGAGTGTAGCATTTGGCGGGGTTCGCTTAGATATTAGTGACTTTCCTACTCGCCACAACTATTTGCTGGGGCTATCACAGAGCAAATTCGAGCCTATCCTCGCGGCCTGGGTGGGTGAACTCGGCGTTCCAATCATGCGTAGCCACGAAGTAATGGGGTTCATTCAGGACGAGCACAGCGCCACTGTTGAAGTGTCAGATGGTCAGTCTATACGCGCAGACTATCTGGTTGGCTGCGACGGAGGACGCAGTCTGATCCGCAAGATGGCCGGTATCGATTTCCCAGGATTGGATGCCACAATTAGTTACATAATCGCTGAAGTAAAGATGGACGAGGAGCCGGAATTCGGCGTACGCCCTGAGGGCGGTGGTATTGGCAAAGCGGAAGACGGCGAGTCGATAGGAGTCGTAGTGGGCGAAAAAGTCGTCAAGCATGGCGACGAACCCAGCATGGATGAACTTCGTGAAGCACTTGCCGCCAGATATGGTACAGATTTTGGGCTTCGTAGCATCAACTGGATCTCGCGTTTTAGCGACGCCACTCGACAAGCAGCGTCTTATCGTAAGGGGCGCGTACTACTCGCAGGCGACGCTGCACACATACATCCGCCACAAGGTGGCCAAGGTCTTGGTACTGGTATACAAGATGCCGTAAATCTGGGATGGAAATTAGCGCAGGTGGTCAATAAAATGTCACCCGAAAGCCTCCTGGATAGCTATCATAACGAGCGACATCCAGTCGGTGCTCGCGTACTACAAAACACGAGAGCGCAAATCGTACTGAGCAAACCCGACGGCCAACATGTGGCTCTCCGCGAGATCATGGCTGAACTACTGGGCATGGATGAGCCGCGCAAATATATGGTCGGCATGCTCTCCGGTCTAGATGTTCACTACGATCTTGGAGAGGGGCATCCACTACTTGGACGACGCATGCCCGACCTCGATCTAGAGACGACAGACGGCCCAATGCGCGTATTTGCGCTATTACACGATGCCAAGGCCGTACTTCTTAATCTTGGTGAAGCCAATGGCTTTGATATTTCTGCTTGGTCAAATAGGGTTCGATTGGTCAACGCCACGTACCTCCGTACGTGGGAACTCCCGGTTCTTGGCGAGGTCGCTGCGCCGCAGGCTGTATTGATCCGACCCGACGGGTATGTCGTTTGGACGGGAAACATCACAGACCCAGAGCTACTTCAAGCGCTTATAACCTGGTTTGGACCTGCCAATCCAAGCTAAATGCTGGTATATACAACAGAGGAAAGAGGCTTCCACAGAAGCCTTAGGTCGAACGTCCAACTGACCTTAATTGACCTGAAACCCTGTTTGAGTCCAGGGAAAATGAGAAATGTTGTTAGGTGGCTAGTGTGTGAGCGAAGACCGCTGGAGCCAGGTGCTGTAAGGCGCTGTGCGGTCGCGCGTCATTGTACTCCTTCTTCCAGTCCTGGATTCTGGCTCTGGCCTGCGCCAAACTGGCGAACCAGTGCATGTTGAGACACTCATCGCGGAACTTCCCGTTGAAGCACTCCAAGTAGCCGTTCTGCGTGGGTTTGCCTGGCTCGATAAAGTCCAGAGTGACGCTGTGCGCATACGCCCAGGCGTCCAAGAGCTGGTCCGCAAACTCGGGGCCGTTGTCGATGGTGATCTGCTTGGGCGCGCCATAGGTGGCGACGAGCTGGTCGAGAACGCGGACCACCCGCTGGCCTGGCAGCGAGGTATCGACCTCGATCGCCAGGCATTCGTGCGTCACGATGTCGAGCACATTGAGCGTCCGGAAGCAGCGTCCGTCGGCCAATGTATCCAACATGAAATCCATGGCCCAGGCCTCTCCGCGTTTCCAGACTTGTTCCGAAGGAACCCGCGGAGTCACCGCGACGCGCTTGCGCTTCTGGCGACGCACTTTGAGCCCCTCCAGGCGATAGAGCCGGTACACGCGCTTGCGGTTGATCCTTCCCATCTCCCGTTGCAACAACACGTGTAAGCGGCGATAGCCGTACCGCGGATGCTGCCCCGCAAAGAGACGTAAGCGCTCGCGCACTCGCCCTTCGTCGGAGCGCGGGTGCGGCGCATAGCGAATCGTGCTGCGATGCGCACGAGCCAGACGGCAGGCTCGTCGTTGGGAGAGCTGATACGTCGCTTGCACATAGCCCACGGCAGAGCGCCGGGCCGTGGGCGTCACCAGTTTTTTGCGGCAATGTCCTTCAATGCCCGATTATCCAGCGTCAGATCCGCCACCACCTGCTTGAGCTTCTGGTTCTCATCTTCCAGCTGCCGTAAACGTCGCAGCTGACTGACTTCCAAGCCGCCGTATTGGGCTTTCCAGCGGTAGTAGGTGGCGTCGCTGATGCCTTCCTCACGGCAGACGTCGGTGAGGGCTTGGCCCCGCTCGACACGCTTCAAGATGCCTATGATCTGCTCTTCACTGAAGCGGCTCTTGCGCATGTGATCTGTCCCCTTCCTTCTGGCGGGATTGTCTCACATCCGCTGGACCATTTACCGGGTTTCAGGTCACCTGGCGCTCCGGTTCCTGGCAGACTCGTCCGGAACATCGCACTAAGGAGTGGCCGCTCGGTATCATGACCAAGCAGTCACTGCTGCCACTGGTGTCTAAGATGGAGTTGCTTTTCAGATCTTGGTTGGAACTACTCTGCCCGCTTGTCACGTCCAGATGGCTTCCCTGGTATGCTCTGCACGAGCTTCGGCAGGGCCGCCTCACTGAACGGACCAGCCGCCGTCAGAAGGAAGGATGGCGCCGTTGATGTTCACGCCGTCGTCACTGAGTAGGAAGGTGATTGAAGCCGCGAGTTGCTCTGCCGTCGCGATGCCAGGAATCGCGGCCTGGAACGGCTGTAGCCGCGCCGCACCCACCTCCGACACATGGGCAGGCATCGGGATACCGGTAGCGACACCTCCTGGGGCGATAGCGTTGATGCGAATGCCCTGAGACCCGTACATGAACGCCGCCGAGCGGGTGAGGCCAATCACGCCGTGCTTGGAAACGGTGTAGGCATTGCCCGAGGCGTCGCCGCGTAAGCCGGCCTCCGACGTGATGTTGACGACTGAGCCTCTGCCCGCCTTGAGCATCGCTGGGAGCACCGCGCGCAGCAGTTTGAATGGCCCGGTGAGGTTGATCGCGAGGACGCGGTCCCACATCGCATCCGACGTCTCATGCGCGGGCGAGAAGTCATCGTTGACGCCCGCCACGTTCGCTAGGCCGTCGATGCGCTCCCCCGCAGCGGCGATGATCGCGTCAATGCTCTCCTGCTTTGTGATATCACCCACCACCGCGACGATGGTGGTATCGGGCAGCGAGTCCCTGAACGCGTCAAGCTTCTCGGCGGCGATGTCGACCGCAATCACTCGGCCACCTTCGCGAGCGATACGCGAGGCAGTTGCCTGCCCGATTCCCGACGCGGCTCCGGTGACGATCACCGTTTTGTCGGCGAATCGGCCGCCGGTGATACGCTCCTGCCAGGCCCCGGCATCGGCCTCTGCAGTGGGCATGACGCCGCCATTGGCCTGCAGCACCAGGTTATCAACGACCGATTGCGGCATCTGTCCTTGGCTTAAGGCAACCATCTGTTGCAAGGGCAGACCCCTGATTGGCGCAAGCATCTCCTCGCCAACGCCCGCCTGCGCAAGCAAGGAGCGAACGAGCGGGCCGCCGACCGGATGGTCGAGCCAGGCGCCAATGGAGGACTGGGAGGTGAGCCGCGTGGCATCAGACATGTTCCTTGTTCCTCTCTAACTTCCGATCCGTCCTGACGTTGTCGCGTCCAAACAACTGGCAAACGTCCAGATGGCGCTCATCTCAGTGGGCGCCGTCTGACATCGCGAGACTGCTCACTGGTGGGCGCCTCGTTCGCATGCACTCTACGATGAAGGCGGCGCACAACGCCACTGCTTGATCTGGTCAGCAACGTCATAGCCGCGCCACGGCGGTTGCATTGAACCCTCTCAGCTCGACTTTGTACATTTTTTGGAGAAGATACACGGCACGAGGGTCCAAGGAGTAGGATAGGAGTCGCCAAACCTCTATCCGCCCAGGAGAAGCCTCATGCCGTGCACTGCCCCCAGTATACCCCTGCTCGAAGCGTTTCGCCCGCTATTCACCGCGCCGACTTGGAACAAAATGCTGACGCTGCTCAGAGGCACGCTCCTCGCACGCGGACGTCGCACGGTGACGGCGGCCTTGTGGCACACGGGCCATGAGCAGGATCCCCATTTCAGCGCCTTTCACCAGGTCCTCAATCGGGCTCGCTGGTCGCCGCTGCATGCTGTGTATCGATGAGACAGGGGATCGCAAAAAGGGCAAGACGACCGATTACGCCGCCAGCCAATACATCGGCAATTTGCACGGGCTGGCCAATGGCGTGGTCTCGGTGAATGCCTATGGCGTGCTCGACACCCTCACGTTTCCGCTCGCTTTTCGCCTCTTCAAGCCCAGATCTCGCCTGAAGCCAGGCGATGTGTACAAAAGCAAGCCACAGCTCGCCATTGAACTGATTCAGGACCTCATGGCACTGGGCTTGCACTTCAGTGTGGTGCTGGGCTTGCACTTCAGTGTGGTGCTGGCCGACAGCCTCTACGGCGAGAGTGGGGAGTTCATCTCCGCCTTGCACCGATTGGGGCTGCGGTACGTCGTAGCGATCCGCTCCAATCACGGCGTCTGGACGTTTCCGGGGCAGCGGGTCCGCCGGACGCGCTGGCGCCCGTTTGAGCGGGTCTTCACCGATGGGCGCACGGAACAACGCTTCTTGCGCGAGATCGTCTTTGGGCAGCGCCACACTGGGCAGCGCCACACAACGCGCTACTTTGAGATCACCACCGACCCTGCCACGCTTCCCCCTGAGACGACCTGGGATCTCATGACCAACCTGCCGGGCAAGAGCGAGCGCAGCGTGGGCAACACCTTGGGGTTGCGGACCTGGATTGAGTACGGCTTCAAGCAAGTGAAAGATGAACTCGGGTGGGCCGACTACCGCCTGACCGACGCCCACAGCATGCAACGCTGGTGGGAACTCGTCATGTGCGCGTATCTGCTTGTCAGTCTCCAAGCCCCAGCTTTTGCGCTCCAGGACCTGCCAGCCGTGCACTCGGAGACCAGCTCCACTCCCCCTCATCCCGCCTGGACGGACGACGCCAGTTGGAAGCATCGTCTTACCAATCTGCGCCTGCTTTTGCAGCCCTTTGTCTGCGCTTGCCTCTTGCTCCCCTGGCTCCGCGTCTATCCCCTCCCCCACCTCACCGCCGGCTTAGCCGACCTCTGCTCCCTCATGAATACCCACCACCCTCTCTTCCCAACATGACAAAAGAGGGATGAAATATTGGGCATTGGACAACACTGGACGACTCCCAAAGACTGCTCGCAGGGGGTTCGACCCCCCCCATCTCCACCTGCCCAGGTCAGAATTCAACTGGCCTGGGCATTCTCTTTATCCCCACTCGCTCCGGTTGTATGAGCGCGACATCTGCTCTATACTCGAACCCTGCCAATCACCCTCCCGCTGTCGGAAAGTGGCACAGCCAGGATACCCGCTCCTTTGGCGACATCGCGGGCAAGGTCTGGGTGGACACAGGCGCGTCACCAGCGAGTGTGAAAGCGAGACATGTAGGTGAATCATCTTTCCAACATTTGGCAGCGTGTGGCGCTGCTCGCCGTCAAACGTCCAGTGCTCTCGGTGGGCATCGTAGCCGCCATCTGCGCCATTGTGTTAGCTGGCGCGCTCGGCGCCGTGGGGCTGGCGCAGTCTGGAGCCTTCGGAAGGCAGACCGGGCCATCCCGTACCGCTACGCCTGCGTCGCCCGCTACCCAGACCCCTATCCCTGTTCTCAAAGGCAATGATTGGACACAGTATCGTTATGATCTCTCTGGCACTGGCCACAACCCCGAGGGACTCATACCAAATAATGTCATGTTGTTGGTGAATAATCAGCAGGCCACCAGTGATAGTGAGTCGCTGACTGGATGGTCGCTCTCAGGGCGGGATCGGTCTGCAGCGCCGTACAGCGGTCCAGCTGGAGCGTGTCGAGCTCATCGAGATCGGCTGGTCGCCGGTTGAGCAGCGGCGTGTTCGAGTAGGTCCATAAGCGCTCGGCCGGCTGCAGCTCCGGGGTGTAGGGAGGCAACGGCGCCAGATGCACGTGGGCTGGGACGCGCAGCCGCTGACTCATGTGCCACCCCGCCTGGTCCACCACCAGCACGATCTCCTTGCCAGGGCCTGCTCCTGCCTGCTGCGCAAAAGCGGCCAGCGAGTGGGCGAACAGCTCCACGTTGATGGTGGAACCTAGATGCCACTGCGTGCGCCCCGAGGCGGGATGGACATAGCCGCACAGATACCGCCAGCGATAGCGGGGGTGGATCGTCACCACCGGTCGCTGTCCTTTGGGCGCCCAGACACGACGCAGGATGGGCTTGAGGCCGATGCGATGCTCATCGCTTGCCCAGACCTCCACCGCCGCTCGCGGATGCGCCTCGTGCACCGCCGCTACCTTGGTTTCCAGCTTTTTTTCCAGGCGGCGCGCTCCTGGGGGCTGGCCGCCTTGGTATGCCGTGGTCGCGGGGCTTGGGGAGTGAAGTCGAGCAGGCGCAGATAGTGCAACGCCGTCTGGGCGCTCACCCGTCGCCCCGCTCGCGCGCTCAGCCACGCCGCCACCGTGCGGCTGTTCCACACATCATCCTGCGGCGCCGGCCCCACGAGCGCCGCCCGCAACTCCTCGAGGTCGTGGGTGGTGGGCAAGAGCGTGCGGGGATCGGGGCGCCGCGCGGGCCGATGCGCCCGCCGGCGATGATTGACGAGGCCGTCCGCTCCCTCGTCGTGGTAGCGGCGCGCGACCTGCCCGATCCAGTACGCGGAGTAGCCCGTCATCTGGGCCACGACATACGCCGGATGCCCCTGCGCCAAGAGCCAGAGGAGCTGCCAGTGACTGCGCTCCATCCCCTCACTGGCGCGGCGGTAGCGCTGTTCCAGTTCGTCCACACTCAGTTTTGTCGAAAGCTTGATGCGTCTTGCCATGCCTCTATTCTACATCAACACGTCCTTATTTGGTATCATTGACTCCACCAACGTTTCACGGCTCAAGGGCACCTGGACATGGGACGCGCCCGACATTTTCGCCTCCACTCCCACCGTCGTGGGGCGGACAATCTATATCCCCAACGGCAACACACTGAACGCCGTCAACCTGCAGACCGGCGCGCTACTATGGAAATATGTCACCGACAGTCAAGGCTTCATCAACTCCTCGGTCGCAGTGGATCTGCAGACCCAGATCGCATACTTTGGCACGCCCACTCATCGCGTCTTCGCAGTCAGCACTCGCGACGGGACGCTCGTCTGGAAAACCGTGCTCGGCGAGCCCAACCAACTTGGGGCGTATATTTGGAGTTCGCCGCTGCTAGTCAACGGCAAGGTCTACATCGGCTTCTCCTCGGAAGGAGATCATCCGTGTGTGCGTGGCGCCCTGTATGCCCTGGACGCCGCGATCGGCAAGATCGTTTGGGTACACTACACCGCGCCGGCAGGGGAGCTTGGAGGGGCAATCTGGTCATCGCCGATCGCCAACCCGGAGCAGCACGCGATCATCGTGTCGACCGGTAACCCCTGCCCCGGCGGGGCGGTCAGTGACCTCGAGCAAGACTCATTCGTCGCCGTGGATTGGGATACCGGAGCCACGCGGTGGGTCTACACCGTACTCGAGACGGACGACTGTGATTGTGACTTTGGCGGCGGTCCGGTCAACTACACCTATGGCGGCCAACAGTACTTCGTCGCCGGCAACAAGTATGGCGTCGTCTACGCGTTACGTCTGCAGGGCAAAGGCGTTCAACTGGCCTGGTCGCGGCGCCTCGGTGGCGTCTCCAATAGCAGCGTATCCGGCATTATCCAGCCGCCGAGTTATGCTGATGGAACGGTCTTCATTGCCGGGAACACCGGCAACAACGGCTCCTGCGCTGGCGCGGTATGGGCGCTCGCGGCTGACACCGGCGCGCTCCGCTGGCAAGCCTGCACCCCACGCCCTACCATCGGCGCAGGCGCCGTCTCGGGCGACGTCTACTTCAACGCCTCCTTTGGCTCGGTCGTAGCCTATCGCGCCACGACGGGAGATGTGCTCTGGCATGCCGACCTCCCAGGCGCAGAGGTGTATGGGGGCGTCACTGTCTCACACGGCGTTCTCCTGGTGGGCACTACTAAGACCCTCCTCTATAGCTTCACGCTAGATGGCCTGGCGCCGTAGTGTCCAGCGTTTGGTACCGCCGTCATCAACAGCGCGTACGCTGGCCTATAGTCTATCTGTTGCGCCGGCTGGCGTTCTGTTACGCCAAAGCAACCGGGAGTGGTGGAGAGTCGCCACGCTCGGTGGGCGCGTCGTGCTGCCCCTCAGCAGCGGCCCCCCTTACAATGACTGACCCCGACGTGGGATATCGGCGCCATAGGAAGCAATGGTGACAAGTCCGTTAGCAAAGCAGTGGGCCGCGACGAGGCAAGGCGCATCACGACCAGAGCAGAAATCTCCGTCCGGACACTTTCCAGGGCGCTTCCAGTGAGAGATAACCTTGACAGCAATTCTGACAGCAACGCCGATGTATGTCAGCGAACAACCACGAACGAATGATGAAGGTGATCGCCGAAATTTAGGGACGTGGTGAACGGTGGCGAACTGAACTGAACACATTGCGCGGTGTTCGACTCCACCCATCTCTACCTCATGAGCCTGGATGGTTTCTAATCCAGGCTCATGCTTTGTCCGATAGAATAGCAGGATCGGCAGCGCTTCAGCGCTTCACACGCGCACGCTTGCGGGGACTTCCACGTGAGCGCCCTGGCGCTCGTCAGGCATCAGGGTCGAAAGCCACCCAACCGCTACTGCCGCCGCCATCGTCGCCAGCGAGCCAACAAGGTCCGGCTTGACGGTCATCAGAAAGACGATGCCGAGCGCGGCGGCGGCCATGATGTGTATCGAGGTCCGCAGCGTCGGGTCATAGATACGGCGCTTGAGATCGCTGGTGATCTCGCCTCCCGGCGCCACGCTGCCAAGCGCCCCCATCGCCTGTCCAATCGCTCTGAAGCGCCTGCCGTTCACCAGGGGACCCAGCGCGTTGAAGACGATCAGCGCGATGAGCGCCACATCAATCCATGGGGTCCAGACGCCCTACACCGTGAGCGTCATGTAGACGCCAGCGACGAGAATGAGCGCGGTAGATAGCCGGAAGAGCCTGATCGTTCCCTTGCCGGTTTGCAGCCAGACTCGCACCTGCTCGACAGTCTGCGCGCGCCGCAGGTTGCGTAAGACGATGACCTCCAGACCGACGCCCACAAAATACATCAGCGCGCCCGTAATGTGGGCAAACAACGCCACGTGATACAGCATACTTCACTACTCCCGGTGTCGTTTCCCATCGTTTCAGACGCCAACCGCTGCGGCCAAAATGGTTATCCTTCGAGAGGCCCCAGCATCTCGATGCCGTAGCGGGCGGCGACGCTACGCAGCGTCGCAGGGTCCGGCAGTCGCAGCGGAGGCAGCGTACGCTCCCGCGCTGGCTCGCCCATCTCCTTGAAGAAATCCCACAGTCCCGTCGGAGCGACGATCTCCAGCAGGCGGGCCGGCTCCGTCCCCTCGAACCGGAAGGTATGGGCGACTCCGCGCGGAAGCCAGACAAACGCGCCAGGCTCAGCTTCGATGACCTGATCGCCAACGTAATAGGTGACACGCCCCTCCAGCACGTAGAAAGATTCGTCCTCGCGGTGGTGTATATGCCAGAGCGGCGACGCCCCAGGAGCCGCGAGCGATTCAATCACATCGAAAGCGCCGCCACTCGCTTCCGCGCTGGTCTTCCTGATCATGAGCGCGCCAAGATACCAGATGGCTTCGCCCTCGCTCCTGCTCACAGAGGCAGGAATACGCTCGCCAGAGTCAGTCATTGCAGATGGTCCTTTCCGTGTTTGGCCCCAACCACTTGCAGCGCGACATGCGCCACATGTGTGCTACAATGAGACCAGATGGTTAAATTGTCTAACTATATAGTAAAATCATTTAACTATTTTGTCAAGGGTCAGCGTCACATGAACGGGGAGATGTGATGATGGAAGACGTTGAGATCGTGGAGGGGCCGCTCATTGGCACGTTGTTGCGCATTCCCTCCTCTGTCGTGGCGGAGGCGACGGAGCGCGGGCTTGCCGCCGCCGGATATGAGGATGTGCGTGCGGCGCACTTTCCTGTGCTGCAGCCACTCTTCACGCGACCTGAGGGCGCGCGGATCACCGATCTGGCGGCATGGGCGCACGTCACGAAGCCGGCGATAGTCTATCTGGTCAATCATCTGGAGGCGCGTGGCTACGTGGAGCGCTCAGCCGATCCGGTGGATGGGCGGGCGCAGCGCGTGCGCATTACCGAGCGTGGCGCGGCGGCGGTCCATTGTATCCGCACTCTCGTTCAGCAGACCGAAGCTGGTTGGGCGGCGCGGATCGGAGCGCCACAGGTGGCGGAACTAAAGCGCATCTTGCGAAGCCTGATCACCTCCTTCGAGGAACATGGGGAAGCGACGAACAAGGATTAACAATCAGGATGAGGAGGGCCATTCAACGGCAATTCTGTAAAGCGAAGTGGCGTATGACAGTCATACGAACAATTAGCCTGTGACAGACAAGCTCGGATGCTCGTCAGTCCGTCGATCCTACGCATAGAGTTCCCATATCTATGGAAGGGTGATACATATTGCGCACTGCCATCGTCCGCCAACCCGGAAGCCCGGAGGCGCTGCAGATCGAGGAGGCGTCGCTCCCGGAGGCGCCTGCGGGATGGGTCCGCATCCGCGTCAAGGCGATTGGACTCAGCCGCTCGGAGATCTATGCGCGCCGCGGAGACTATCCAGAGGTCAGTTTTCCACGTGTGCTGGGTACAGAGTGTATCGGCGTCGTCGATGATGCGTCTGACAGCGCGCTCCAGCCAGGAAGCCTCGCCGTCGCCCTGATGGGTGGCATGGGACGGCTCTATGACGGCTGCTACGCCGAGTATGTCTCCGCATCCACCACCCACGTTCTCCCTCTTACATCCTCACTCTCCTGGGAGGTCCTCGCGGCGCTGCCCAAGAGCTACCTCGCAGCCCACCAGGCGCTGGAGACGCTCGACCTGCGCGCGGGCCAGACCTTGCTCATTCGCGGTGGGACCTCGTCGGTTGGGCTGTGCGCGCTGACGCTTGCGAAAGAGCGTGGCGCACGAGTACTCGCCACCACCCGTAGCCAAGACAAGGTTGCTGCGCTCTCTGCGGCAGGCGCGGACACTGCGCTGCTCGATACAGGGAGCCTGGAGAAGTCCGTGCGGCAGGTAGCGCCCGAGGGCGTCTCAGCGGCGCTGGAGGTGATTGGAGCGAGCACGCTGCGGGACTCGCTGCTCACCGTCGCCCCCAAAGGCGTCCTCTGCTACATGGGAGTTCTGGGAGACCAAAACGCGCTGGAACGCTTTCAGCCGCTCATGGATATCCCGTCAGGTGTGCGCCTCACAACCTATGCCAGCAGGGCGACGATCGACGCGGCGCATTGCGCGCAATTGCTCCAGCAGATCGTGGACGGCGTCGCGGCTGGGCGCTATCCAACGCATCTGGATCGCGTCTTCCCATTTGACCAACTCGCGGAGGCCCACCGCTACATGGAGGAGAACCACGCGACAGGCAAGGTGGTCGTGACCGCGCCGTAAGCCAGATCGACGTCGTTCCCAACGAACGTGAACAAGCTCGCATGCATCAGCGACATAGTGAAAACGGCGACCTGACGAACCTCTATCGCGCGATTCTGACAGCAGTGTGAGCTGGGCTTGCTTCGTTTCCGCCTCTTGCGACCGATCAGGCTACTCTGATACTCTCATGACACGAGAGCGTGTGGCGGCGAAGAATGCGACCAGACCCGTGGATAAGCCATTCATCTGCCCTGTATTCATCGGCCGCGCACGCGAGTTAGCTGAACTAAACGCGCTGCTTGAGAGGGCATGGAGCGCGCCTGAATCACGGCATGTCGCCCTCATCAGTGGAGAGGCGGGCGTCGGAAAATCGCGTTTAGCCGCCGAGGTCAAGCGCTCTGTGCGAGAGTACGGCTTTCAATTGATTGAGGGACAGTGTTTCGAGGCCGATCAGTCGTATCCCTATGCGCTGGTTCTCGAACTCGCGCGTGTGTTCTTTACTTGCATTACTGGGTCTTCTCCCGCGACAGACGACGACCTGCGCGAGCTCGTGCGCTTGCTCCCCGACCTGGCGCTCCAGCTCCCTGATGTGGCGCCCATTCCGCAAGCGCGCTCGGCTAACCCCGAGCAGGAACGGCGGCGTCTATTTACCCTGCTGACCCGGCTCTTCACCGACCGGGCGGCGCAGCAGCCACTGCTCATCGTTGTCGAAGATGCGCACTGGTGCGACGAAAGCAGTCTCGAGTTCCTGCTGGCTCTGGCGCGACGCTGCGCACATCAGCCGGTCTTTCTCCTGTTCACCCACCGCACCGAAGATTCCTCGCCGGCCCTGACACACTGGCTGGCGCAACTTGAACGCGAGCGCCTGACGCTGGATCTCGCCCTGAGACGTCTGTCGCTGGCGGAAACCGCGGACATGGCGCAGGCCATCCTATCTGCGTCGTATCCGCTCAATGCGACGCTGGTAGCTGACCTCTACGCGCTGACTGAGGGCAACCCATTCTTCGTGGAAGAAGCGCTGAAGTCGCTCATTGCGACGGGAGAACTGCGGCAAATGGATGGCGCCTGGATACGCCGACCAGATACGCGCGATGCTCATGGCCTGGCATTGATCCCGATGAGCGTGCAGGATACTGTACGGCGGCGTGTAGGGCAATTAGGCGGAGATGCGAGGCAAGCGCTGACCCTGGCGGCCGTCGCCGGACGTCGCTTCGACTTCGCCTTGCTGCAGGAGGCGCTGCATCTCCGCGAAGATCAACTGATCCCGCTCATGAAAGAACTGATCGCCGCCCAGCTCGTAGTCGAAGAAGCGCCGGACCAGTTTGCCTTCCGGCACGCCTTGACGCGCGAGGCGATCTATTCCCAGTTACTGGCGCGCGAGCGCCGGTCGCTGCATCGCATCCTCGCGGAAGCGCTCGCATCGCTCTCGCCTTCTCCGTCGCTGCGCGAGGCGTATCTCACCGACCTGGCACGCCATTCCTATGAGGCAGGCGCCTGGGCGCAAGCGCTGGAGTATGAGACGCGCGCTGGCGAGAAAGCCCTGGCGCTCTATGCGCCGCGCGCCGCCGTCGAGCATTTGAACCATGCCGTGGACAGCGCCCACCAGGCGGACATCACGGTCCCAGACGCGATCTATCTCGCCCGTGGCCAAGCCCATGAGACGCTCGGTGATTTCGAGCGCGCCCGCGACGACTATGAGAGCGCGCGGGACGCCGCCCAGGTAGCCGCCGATAGCGCTCTGGAATGGCAGAGTATGGTGGCGCTGGGCTTCTTGTGGGCGGAGCGCGACTACGCTCAGGCGGGCGCATGGCTCCTTCGCGCACGGGATCTCGCCGAGCGACTTGGCGACCAGACGCTGCAGGCGCGGAGCCTCAACCGCATCGGCAACTGGCTGGTCAATACGGGGCGGATAGAGGAGGGCTTGCAGGCGCACCAGGACGCGCTCGGGCTGTTTGAAGAACAACACGACACACAGGGGATCGCCGAGACGTTTGATCTGCTGGGGACGGCGCAGGGCATGCGCGGAGATCGCATCCAGGCGGTAGCAAGCCTGGGCCGGGCGATCCCTCTCTTCCGCGACCTTGGCGATACGCAACATTTGATCTCGAGCCTCACCATGCGCGCTATCCAGACCATGCCTGGGTCGAGCGAAACGGCCTTCGCCTCACTACGATCCCTGGACGCCTGCGCGCAAGACGCCTCCGAGGCGCTGCAGATGGCGCGCCAGATGGAGTCACTGGCAGGCCAGGCCTTCGCCGAGAACGCGCTGGGACATACCTTCTCCGCCTTCGGGGAGTTTGGCTCTGCCCTCGCGCATGCCCGCGAGGCGCAACGCATCGCTGCCGAGATCGAGCATCAGCAATGGCTCATTTCCGCCCACTATTGCCTGGGACGCATCTATACAGCGCTCCTGGCGCCCACTCCGTCGATCAGCGCCCTGGAAGCAGGGTTGTCGCTGGCGCGCGCGCTTGGCTCAACGTTCTGGATCGCCACGCTTGCGGCGCACAAGGCGCTGGCGCATCTTCTGACGCGCGATTTCCCGTCTGCTACAGCCACGCTCCAAGAAGCCATGCCGCGCGAGCAGCGACCACGGAATATGGCGGAACGGGATGTCGCCGTCGCGTGGGGAGAGCTGGCGCTGGCGCTGGGTGAGCCGGACGAAGCGCTCCAGATCGCGGAGCGCCTGCTCGCAACAGCGCCCGGGATGGCTCCAGGAGAGACGCCGCAGCCGATTCCACGTCTCCTGAAACTGCAAGGCGAGGCATTGACCGCCCTCTCGCGGCTGGATGAGGCGGTAGACGTATTGCGACGCGCGAAACAGGGCGCGCTGGAGCGTAACGCGCGACCAATCCTCTGGACCATTCATCGTGCGCTGGCGCGCGCATATCAACTCCTGCGACGGAAGGATCTCGCCCGGCGGGAACTCGCGGCGGCGCGACTCCTCGTCGAGGAGCTTGCGACCACGCTAGATGATGTCTCACTGCGCGAGCAGTTTCTACAAGCGGCGGTTGCCTCACTGCCACAGAAGAAAGCGCGCGCCGCACGGAAGGCGAGCACGCAGTCGGCTGGCGGCTTGACGGCGCGCGAGCGCGAAGTAGCGGCGCTGGTCGCGCAGGGAAAGACGAGCCGTGAAATCGCCGATCTGCTGGTGATCAGCGAACGAACCGCCGAAGCGCATGTGGGTAACATTCTAGGCAAGCTCGGCTTTAGCGCTCGCGCGCAGATCGCGGCGTGGGCGGTAGAGAACGCTTTGACCAGTCGCTAGACTCTGGCAAGACGCCGCTTCTGGAGAACTACGTACCGCCGCCCTGTTGAATAGGTACTTTCCTCAATGGCGGCGCTCCATATTTCGCCTATCCTCTCCCCAGACGCGATGGCCATTCCACCAGACGAGCCAGGCATGTGAGCCATGGCCGCGCCATCATGCTGAAGAGAGGACCGACAATGACCACCCTACGCATCGAACACCCCATTCACGAGTTCGCAGTCTGGAAACAAACCTTCGACCGAGATCCCATCGGCCGCGAGCGCTCGGGCGTGCGGCGCTATCAGGTGCTGCGCCCAGTTGACGATCCGAAATACGTCATGATCGACCTGGAGTTCGACAATACCCAGGCGGCGGAGGCGGCGCTCGCCGCGCTACGCGAACTCTGGCGCTCGCCAGCGGCGGCGCCCGCATTAGGCGGCGCGCCACAGACGCGTATCGTCGAGGTGGTCGAGCAGAGGGAGTATTAGCGCAGGGAACGCCTCGGACAAATCGTCTGCGCGACCCACATTCAGCTTCCTCATCCCCACCGCGCCAGCCCAGGTCTTATGTGGCCTGGGCTTTGTGTTGAAGCGACCTTGCCTGATGTTGGGTCTGGCGCGGACGCAAGCCTAATCGGTGAAGTTAACCCATGCTGTCCTATCATACCTGTGTTTCAGGCGATGAATCGGCGCGAGGTCAGAACTTACTTACTACCCCTACCCAGTCGTTCGACCAATTGCGTTGGCGCTCGCCTATCTGATACTTTCTTTTGTGAAGTTATGTCGTCAGTGTGGCGTCATATCGCTGTTTGACCGTACATAGACCGGAGCGCAGAGTTGAGCGACAATCGCGGTTTCAACAACTACAATCAGCGCGTGATCGAGGAGTTCCGCGCCAACGATGGCGTCGTCAGCGGGCGAGGCTCATCGCTCCTGCTGCTGACGACGACCGGCGCGAAGAGTGGACAGCGGCGCACAACGCCACTGGCCTATACTCGTGATGGCGATCACTATGTCATTCTCGCCTCGAAGGGCGGCGCGCCGACCAACCCCGCCTGGTACCACAACCTCGTGGCGCACCCTGAAGTGACCGTCGAGGTCGGCGGCGAAACGTTCCAGGCGAAGGCCAGCGTCGTCGCGGGCGCCGAGCGCGAGCGGCTCTTCAACCAGATGGCTGAGAAGATGCCAGGATTCGCCGACTACCAGCGCAATACAACACGACAGATCCCGGTTATTCTCCTCACGCGCATTCAGGAATAGACGTTCATTGCCCACTACGCCCCTGTCATGCGCGATTCGCCATGGCTGAGCTATGCGCAGGCGGCGCTATGGATGGCGTCGCTGGCGCGGGCGGTCCGACCCACTGGCCGAGCATGACGGAGAGGGCATAGAGGAACGCGATCAGGTGGAGGAAGGCCAGCGTCACGCTCAGCGAAGTGAAGTTGGCCGCGATGTATGCGCTGAGTGTGGGCAGCGAGACGAAGGGAATGATCTGTCCTCCCGCGAAATATCCGCCGCCGACGCCCACCAGCATATTCAGGAAACAGAGCGCCGTTCCCACCAAGTAGAGCGCGATCAACTCGACCATCTGCTCGCGCCGCGCCAGGATGACGCTGGCCAGCGCAAGCGGGATAAACAGGAACAGGTAGCGTTCGTGCTGTCCGGCCATGAACATGAAGAAACCGAAGAGCGCCACGGCGAGCGCCAGGGCAAATAGCGCGGGATCACGCCGCCGCCAGATCAGCGCGCCGCAGAGCACGAGCACCGCGCCGAAGAGCGCGTCACCGATCAGCCCGCTGCGCAGGCCGAGGAAAGTCGAGCCAATGGCCTCCTTGCCGCGCCCGATCAGCCACCAGAAGTTGAACGCGTCCGAGCTGAGGTTCAGGTTGTCGTTGTACGAGGCCGCCTGCATATTGTGAATCATGTCGGGCAATTGGAAGTTTGGAACGAGGACCGGCAGCGCGACGGCCAGCGTCGTGATCAGCCCCGCCACCGTGAATCTGACGAACTGCTCGCGCCCGGCCCAGCGCCAGATATAGAGCAGGAAGAGCGGGACGAAGACGACTGGTTGTGGCTTGATGAGGACGGCGAGCGCGAGGCTGACGCCGCCGAGGACACAGCGTTCCTCGATCACGGCGAAGAGCGCCACCAGCAGAGGCAACGCCACGAACCCATCCGTCTGCCCCCAGATGACGCCGTTATAGAGCAGCGCGGGCGAGAGCGCGAACGAGGCGGCGGCGATGAACGCGAAGCGTATCGAATGGCGCTTGCGCGCCTGCCAGTAGAGCAGGAAGATCATGGCGAGATCGGCAAGCAGCAGCGGAATCTTCGCAATAAACGGCCCTGGCCCGTCCTGCTGGACAAGCGCGTTCAAGGAGGTCTGGTAGGCCGGCTGCAGGAGATGGTTGTAGAGATAGACAATCGCGCCAAAGAGGTAGGGTGTGCCGGGGGGATAGTTGATCGCCATGATGGGAAAGGCGCCAAACCCGCCAGGCCTGCCCGGTCCTCCCCCCGTGACGGACGTGGACGACGAGTAGAGCGTGGAGAGACCCTGATTGGCGATGTCGCCCCAGCGGATGTACGTCGCGAGGTCGGCGTAGTAGCCGTGGAAGGTCATCAGAGGCAAGCGTATCGCGGCGGCGCAAACCAGCAGCGCCGCGACAAGCGCGCCCTCGCGCGTGCGGAGACGTTGCGAGAGCCATCCCCACGCCGAGCGCAATGATTGCGCAAGAGATACCACCAATCCGCGCCTCCCATGCACAATAAGAAGCTCGCCTGCGACGACGATTGCCACCGAAGCATAGATCGAAGCATAGTAGGATAGCATGGGAGAATCATGAGAGCGGCGTGTGCGCTTTCAAAGAAACTGGCGGGATGGTGAGCGCAGGCTGCGCCGTTATTCCACCGCTGCGGCTTCTTCCGTTGCGAGACCCTCATACAGACAGAGCAGGTTGCCGTCGGGGTCGCGCAGGAACGCCGTGCGCAGCCCCCATTCGGGATGATCGGCCTCCGCGCTGGCGAACTCCACACCTTTTTCCCGCAGGTCCGCGCAGTAGGCGCCCAGACCCTTGACTTCAAAGACCAGCGCCGCATGCTGTCCAGCCACTGGGCTGAGCGGAATCCCTGGCTCGCTTTCCCGCATCGCGCTACGCAGGAAGAGCGAGAGCAGGAAATGCTCATTGGCGTTGAGTTCGACGAATCCGCCAAGATCCGCCGCCACCGTCAGCCCCAGTGTGTCGCGGTAGAAGCCCAGCGCGCGTGGCATGTCCTCCACGAGCAGCCAGATATGGGTCAACTCCATCGCCGCGCCTCCTGACTCGGGCCCTGCGTCAATTGATGCAGTATACTCGGTGGCGGTGACGCTTGACACATTCTAACGCGCTGGCGGATACATTGAGCGTAAAGCTCTGATTAGGGCAATGAGAAAAGGCGCAAAAATGCCCACAGAGATCACCGTCACATTAATCCAGTTGTGGACGGAAATGATCGAATCGACAGATGTCTGGCATTCAGATTGAACATTCTCTTTGGCGTAGGCCAGCCACACGGCCCAGGCAGGTTCCGTCGGAAGCTCTATGAAGGCGATGACGCCACAAGTGATGAAGGATAGAGCGAGTTGAACAAGGTACCAACGACCACGCTGAATTTCATAAGAAGACTCTGGCAATCTCATGCATGGCAATGTCCACATCGGTTGCATCGGCCAAATGAAACGCACAATTTCCCACCAAAGGAGTAGCGCAAATGGCGCAAACGGCGCAAGCAGCGCAAACCAGAGAATGGCCAGGTTTTGAGACGGAAAGCTCGCGAGGTACCCATAGAAGCCTGGTGGTGGATCAAATGCACACATGAGGCAAATCTTCTATTATCCGGCCTGATACAGTTGGATTGGCGGCTCCTGCTTGCTGCTGCCCTCCACATCATAGCAAAGCGCATACGGAATGGCGATTTCACTCCTCGCGCCAGACCCACTCGGCCGTGTGCGCCTCCGTGAGGTCGGGAACCTCCAGCTTGCGCAGCATACGCGCGATCACCGGCTCCGGCACGCTGGCCTCGCGCTCCTGGTTGCGCCGCAGGATTGTCTCCCACGGCGCGTCCACGTAGACGATACGGATGCGGGCATGATAGGCGGCAAAGAGGTCGATGAGGGCCGTGCGTAACGCGCGGGTGATGTTCGTGGCGTTCCAGATGAAGGATTGCTGGCGGCGCAACATCTCGCGCGCGCGTGATTTCGCTAGCGCCGCCACCGCGCCCTGGTCATCAGACGGCGTCACCTTTAATTCCCGCCGGATCATATCCAGTGAGATGACCGACAGATCGGGCGCATGCCGCACGATCCAGGTGTCCTTGCCCGCGCCCGGCAGCCCCGACATCAAGGTCGCTTCGCAGACCGTGTCGTCGTAGGCGGCGTAAGTTGGCGCTTTAGTCGGATCGCGGAAGTAGACAAAGCGGCTGTGGTCACTGGCGAAGGCATACTGCTGGTTGAGGCAGCCCTGCTCCTCGCAGTACGAACGAAAGAGCGCCACCCGGTCAAGCAACCCCTGCTGGTCGGCGCAGATGCGCCCACACACGTCCGCCTCGGCCAGCGCCGCCACCTCGTCCAGCCGTGCGCTCATGCTCGCCGCGAGAACTGCGCGCTGGGGATCGCGCTTCTCCAGAAACCATAGTGGCAGCCCATGCGATCGCACGAGCCGCGCCACCGCCTCGCGCTGCGGGAAAGGCACAGCGTCCGCGAAACCATCGCTGCGGGTCAGAATCTCGCGCGCCATCGTTGACCCGGCGCGCGCATGTCCCGGCGAACTGATACCGCCATCAGCGGCGATCTGAGTGCAGGCGGGCTTGGCGACATCGTGCAGCAGCGCCGCCGCGAAGAGAACTGAGCGCCGCGCCGGCTCCAAGGCGCGCCAACCACCGTCAGCGATCAGCGCCTCGGCGACCATGCGCGTGTGCGTGAGGACATCACCCTCGGCGTGATAGTCCGGCTCCTGTGGCGTTCCCTCCAGCGCGCGCAGCCACGCGAACCGACGGAGTAGCGCCTCCCAATCGAGCGTCCACTCTGGTGGCTCTGGGCAGCCAGGAAACGTCGACTCAGACATCACGCGCCTCCATCCCAGAGCGAGACACCGGGCGCGAGCTGGTTCGGGATGAGCGGGCGGTCCATCCAATGGCTCTCGGAATCGAACACAGTCTGCAAAAAGCCCGCGCGCACATACTTGTAGCGCTCGATCACCGCACCGTCTTCCTCCACCTTGATGTACAGCCCCTCCATTAGCCCGCTCAGGTCCGATTCGCGCAGCGCCTGCTCAGGGTCCAGCCCACGCGCGCTTGCCGCAGCGCGTAACCGCTCGGCAGGTGAGCCAGAGTCGAACGCCGATGGCCCGGTCAACGCCACGAGCGCCTCAGCAGAAGCTACTGTTCCCTCGTGCAGCACGCGCACGGAGCGCACGAACGGCGCTTTACGCAGCAACTCGCGTCGCGCCTGCGTGCTCAAGAAAACGCCGTCTGAGGTGTCCAGCGCGTCGAACTCCAGGAAGTAGTGCGGTAGATCGGTGTAGAAGATGGTGTGGCGCGCGTAGAGCCATTCACCATAGAGAACGTAGCGGTCGCCCAGCGTCTCCCAGAGCGTCTCGACGTAGCGATTCGCCCATTGCTTCAGCAGATCGAATTGGCGTTCGCGTGGGCCGCCGGTCAGATAATGGCCGCGACTCTGGAGCAACAGCCTGCCATCCTGCGTGAAGCTGATCGCGCTATTCGCGCCATCCATCTTCTCCTCGACCACCAGGCGCCGTCCCGCCAGGTCGGCGAACGGCGCGTATTCCGGGTCATCGCCGGGCTGCAATCCCGACCCCTCGATGTGCCGCGTGCGCGGATACTTATGAATCTCGCTCATGAGAGGCTCCGCCGCGCGACGAGGATAACGTGATTCAGCACCTGCTCGGTCGTGACGCGCGCGAAGCCCTGCGCAGCAAACTGTCGCGTCAGGTCGCGTGGGTCGAAGAGATGGATATGCTCAGGATTGTCGTCGGGCCTGCTCGGACACGACACGATCACGAACCTACGGGCGACACGGCAGCATTCCGTTAAAGCACGCCCTGCGTTGGGAATATGCTCCAACACCTCCAGCGCCGTGACCCCATCGAAGGCGCGATCCTCGAACGGCATTGCGGTCGCGTCGCCCAGGACCGGATGCAGCCGCCAGACGCCACCAGCGCGCACAGCCTCCATATCCGCGACACGATGCGCCAGCAGATCGAGCGTCGTCACGGGCAAAGCGGGGAAGGCGTCGAGCAGGGGCCAGAGGAACGCGCCGCGTCCGCTGCCGACATCCAGCAGGCTTTCCGGCGCCAGCCCACGCAGCGCGCCCAGCGTCTTGCGTACGCGCGGCAGTCCCATCGTGCGCTTGAAGCGATGCAACCGCAGCCCAGCCGCCAATCCCGCCGCGATGAGGGCACCAAGCTGCGCCTCACTCAACTCCTCTAGCGGCGTGTCGAGCAGATCGGCGGGCAGACCCAGAGGCATGCTCACGCCCAGCCTGCCGCGAACATACGCGGCGGCGAGCCTGGTATAGTATGGTGTTTCCTGCGGCATCCGCGCTTACTCATCTGGCTGGTAGACAGTCGCGCCTCATTCTAACAGAAGAACGGAGCGGCGCGTTTCGTCTACGGCGTCGCGGGCCTGGCGAGCGCAATGAGTTGGTGGGAGTCGTTCTCGTAGGGATCACCAGCATACGATCCGATCAGCCACTCGACCGTGAAACCGGTGCTTTGGAAGAGCCGTGTCAGTTCCTGCGCCTGATAGACATACATCACAAAGGTTGAGGGATAGGCGTACCAGCTCCCATCCGGCTCCATCACCTCGTACTGAAACTCCATCGTCAAGCGCCGGGTCGCGGCGTTGTAACGCTGCGCGACCGTTCGCCGCAAATGGCGTCCGTTGTCGCCACACGCATCCAGATCAAGGGCGCGCGGGCCGCTCTCATTCGACTCCGCCAGTGAGGCGTTGTCAGGCATGGTGATGTCTACCACGAAGAGGCCGCCCGGCGAAAGACGCCCATGTGCGGCTTGCCATGCGGCAAGCCGGTCCTCGTAGGCGAGGAAGTGATGCGCGACGCCATAGGGCATCAAGATCACATCGAAGCGTTCCGCCGACGGCCCTACAGACGAGAGGTCGCGCGCATCGCCCTGAACAAATCGCACAGCCTTCTGGATATCCGCTGACTCATCTCGCAGGTGTTCACGCGCGCGGTCGAGCATCGCCGCTTCGGTGTCGAGTCCTGTGACCGTGAATCCACTGCACACGCCTTCACGGGCCAGCGGAATCGTCAGCCGCCCCGTGCCACAGCCAATCTCCAGCACACGCTTCGGGCGCTCTCGCCGCACGAGATCAGACCAGAACACCTCATCCCCCAGGCGCTGTGAGGCGACCTCAAGTTCGTAATCTTCTGGATGCTGATAGATCGGTTCGACGGCCATGTAGTGCGCCAGCCATTCCCTGCGCGTGTCAGTCCAATCGCTTGGTTCTCGCGCATGCTTGGCGCGCTATTTAGGGGCGGATTCCTTCCGCAATCAACGCGCTCAGACGCGCATTCTAGCACATCGCCACACATGGTATGTTGTAATCAGCGCAAGGAGATTTGCCAGCCATGAGTAAAGTAATCGAACTGACCGATGAGCAATATTCAGCCTTAGCAAGTATCGCGCCCGCAATGGTGAGACGCCACGGCAGTTCATCGAGCGGCTGTTAGAGGCGCTTGTCCAGACGCATGGCACAATCTACTACAGCGATGACGAACTTCTGCGCGCACTTGGAGCCGATGATCAAGAACTACGGGAGCTAGAGGAACTGGTGCGGCGGACTGATGCCGACGTATGAATTGCTTCCAGATTTCCACCGCGATTACGACCAACTGACAGTTGAGCAGCAGAAGGCCTTTCGTCTCGCCGTCAAAAAGTTCATACTCGATTTACGTCAAGGCGCATTTCGCGGTAGTTTGCACGTCAAGCCATTGCAGAACAATCCAGGCGTATTTGAAATGACATGGGAAGGCATGAATGGACGCGCCACTTTTGATTATGGGCCAGCGGTGATCCCAGGAGAGCGCCATCAACAATGACTTAGACCTGCATAAAAGCGTCGTAGACCTGCTTCAGCGAGCCGGGCTTGAGTTTTGTGCGCGCCTGTCTGGCAAAGAAGACTTCAAATTGCTCCCCACGCTCGTTGTAGTGTTCTTCCTGCATCACCGCATAAAGGCAGGCGGCAAAGACATGCAATCCTTCATCCTCGGTGCGCCAACGCTCACGGGCGTCCCTGGCGATGCCCAGTTTCTCATTGATCAACTGCTCCAGGGCGCGCACGCAGCCTTCTTCGATCACCCCAGCAAATGTATTGTAACCAAAGACAGGATTGCGCTGAGTGAAGGCCTCCATCAGAAACGAATCGTTCTGGAGCGAGGAGATACTCGCCTTAATCTCTTCATCCTCAAGGTCAAATGGTGGATGCAGCATCTCATGCCCCGCGTTACTCACCACGATGCGTAGAGGGTAGCTGGCGTCCGTAATGAAACGGGGGCCAAGCAGTTTCATCCCGTGAGGTCGCGCATAGTGGAGAACGTAGATAGTGATCTCGTTGGACGGGAGCGCACGACCCAGTAACGCTTCATCTTCCACTACGATGTTGAATTGGGCAAGCTCGCTCTTGAGAGAGCTTATGCGCTCGGTTATCCGCGGCAAAATAGTCGTCTGCCAGGAGTGATCGAAGCCAATGTCACGCAAGAACAGGAGAATCGTTGTGAGTTCCGGGCGGACCATCTCGTACAGCCGCCACTCCTCTTCATCGTAGTAGGGGCTTTGTTTGAGGGCCGCCTGCATGGCGCTGCTCTCTTCCACCGTTCTGAGCAGATCTGCTAGTGATTGATCGTCGGTAGCGGAAAAATACAAACAGAGCAGAGCGGAAATGATCTGCTGCCCTTCATCTTTCACCTTCACCTTCAGGCTCTTCAATGCGGTTATGACCTCAGGCGTGAATTGCCGTCTGAATTGCTCGTATTCCTCCGCATAATGGGAAACGTAAAAGTCGTCCCCGCTGAGGACGTTGAGACAGCAGAGAACGTCAAAGATCAACGATGGCTCCAGCTTCCAGTTGGTTGTGGTGTGCATAAAATGCTTGCTCCTGCTAGAGGAATCTCAGCCCTCAGCTCCTGCGAGATGGGCAGGCTTTGCCCTTCATAGCAGTTTCGCTCCCCCTGCGCCATCCGCCATCGGCTGACCGTTCAGCCTTTGGAGAGCAGCGGATGATGAGCAACTCGACGAGGGCGCACGCCAAGCAGGTTGGCCCAGCCGGACGCTTCCCCGAAGATTAGCGCTACCTCCGGCCCAAAGGCTGAGGGCGGCCCTGCGTCTGAGCGGACGCTTGCTCGCCCTGGTTCGAGCGCCCGCGACATCGAAGACCCTCACTCCTCTACTCAGCCTTCCTGGCGTTTTACCGGCGGGACAGGCAGATGGTAACAGGCAGATGGTAGCACGGAGAAGTCGCTCAGTAGCTATCGCAATGTCCCCGTTGGCGCCGATGCGCCCGTCACTTGCGCGCGACCACGCCACTACTGACGCGACTTTTCCTACTACGCCGAAGAAAGGAGCGCCTCCCTACGCAGCAAGGAGATGCGGCGACTGCTTCATCTCAATGCTCACTCTGGTTCGGTCGGAATGACCCGCAACTGGCGAATCGGCGAGAGGGCCAGCCACAGCACCGCCAGCAGCTCAATCCCACAGGCGACGAAGAGCGCGCCACGCGCGCCGATCAACTCGCCCAGCACGCCACCCAACGCGATGCCCACCAGCATCGTCGCGCTGCTGATGAGTCGAATCGCGCCATGTACGCGCCCCTGAATCGCATCCGGCGTGATCGCCTGGAGCAGGCTCGCCTGATCGACGATGGCGATGGTGGCGAAGCCGTCCGAAAGCTGCTGCGCGACGAGGAAGACGGCGAGTAGCCAGACCGGACCGAACGCCAGCGGCACGGCAAGGCCCAGCAGCATCGTGAGCGCCGCCGCGCTGATGATGACACGCCCCAGCCCATAACGTCGCGTCACGCGTCCGACCAGCAGCGTCCCGGCGAATGACGCGACGCCGCCTACCGCGAAGATGGCGCCGAGCAGCGCTGGCTGCAACGCCAGATCGCGCGCGACGAAGATGAAGAAGACGGAACTCACCATGAGGCTTGCCATCTCCCGTAGTCCCTCATACCCGGCCAGCGCCCGCCGCACGGGATGGCCAGCCACCGCGCGCAGCCCCTGCCAGATCGCGCCACGTTCGCGCGGCTGCTCTTTACTGGCCGCGATGTGCGGCTCCGGGCGGTGGATGAGCAGCAGCGAGACCGCCGAAACGAGATACGTCCCCGCGTCCACGATCAAGGCCAGTGGCGCGCCAATCACCTGCGTGATCACGCCGGCTAGGCTAAAGCCCGCCACCTCAGAGACCGCGCCGCTGGCTTCGAGCTTGGTGTTGCCCTCCAGCAGATGCTCGCGCCCGACGACCGTGGGCAGATAAGCGGGATAGGCCACGTCGAAGAAGACATCCAGCGCGCTCACCACCGCCATCACGACGAAGAGGTACTCTAGCCGCAGGGTATGGAGGATGAACGCCACCGGAATGCAGAGCAGCGTCGCGGCGCGACCCAAATCGGCCAGCAGCATGACCTTGCGCCGGCTGACACGATCCACGATCTGCCCGGCGACGAGGCCGAGCAAGAGCGCAGGCACAACGCGCAGCCCGGTGAGAATCGCCATCTGCGCGGCATTCGCCCCCAGGATCAGCACGGCGATGAACGGCAACGCGACGCGGGTGAGCAGCGTGCCAAAGAGCGAGACAGTCTGCCCCGTCCACAGCTTCATGAAGTCGGGATGCCGCCAGAGCGAACCAACAGGCGAACCAATGAGCGGCGAAGTCTCAGTTGTATCTACTGCCTGCTCACGAGCAGGCGTAAGGGTCTCATTCTCAGTCATCAATGCGAGCCTCCACAGGCGCAAACACAGACGGATGCCAGAAAAGATGTGGCATGGAGGCGCGGCGCAGAAAGATCACAAGGAGATCAGAAAAAGGGGTCAGGGCAGGTAGACGAGCAGGATCAGGTCATTTGCCGGAGAAGTTGATGGCGTGCCTGAAAGCGCCAGCCACATTGGGCTGGCGTGAGAGAAGCGCTCGTCGCCCCTGGTACGCTGACGCGCCGCAGCCTACCGGGCGGAGAAGATGATGGTGACTCGCATGCCGCAAGTGTACGGTGACAACATATGCGCCGTCAAGCTCTGCACTGAAACATCCCAACATCATGTCGAGATTTCTGCCGCTCTGGATATCGCCAGTCACATGATGGAGACATGAACGGTCTGAATGGCGTTGTTGGCATAGCCGAGGCGGTTCCACAGCGGTTCAATGGGCTGTGTGTTCCCTGCCTCGTCGGTCGCCCGACACTGTAAGGACGCCTCGCCAGGACGTTCGGCGCGCCATTCATATTCCCAGGCTCGCCACGCATAGCGAGCTGGATCGCTGGTCCATGTGGCGGGACTCCAGGTCACACCGCCGTCCACGCTGACCTCGACGTGGCTCACCGGCGCAAAGCTCGACCAGGCCAGCCCGCGCAGCGCGTGGCGCCCACACGGCAATGCGGCGCCATCCTCCGGTGTCGTGATGAGCGAGCGCATGGCGATCTTCGTGAGCGGCGTAGATTCCGTCTCGCCCTGGTCCGGATGCGCCATGGTGTAGCGCTCAACCTGATAGAATCCACTGAAGCTATGCGCGATCGCCTCGATGCGCGTCACCCACTTCACCGCCGCCATCCCGTACCAGCCAGGCACGACGAGCCGTACGGGGAAGCCGTGATCGGGCGGCAAGACCTCCCCGTTCATCGCATACGCCAGCAGGGTATCGAGATGTATAGCCCGGTCGAGCGGCAGGCCGCGGGCAAACGGAATCACCCCGTCCTCCGCAGCCACGTAGCCGCGATCGGCTCCCTCGACCACGATCTCATGAGCCTCAGGTGATAGCCCTGCCTGCTCCAGAACGGTTCGCAGGGACACGCCAGTCCACTCCGCCGTGCTCACCGCGCCATATCCCCACGGCTCACCCTCAGCCTGCGGTCGCATCGCCACGCGACCGTTGCCGGCGCACTCCAGCGTGACCTGGAGCGTGCGGCTCGGCAGCGCGCGAAGCTCCTCATACGTCAGTTCCACCGGCGTCTCGACGGCGCCGGCGATGGTCAGCCGCCACTCCGCGATCTCACAGTCAGGCACGGCGAAATGGTTGCGGACATAGAACGCCGCGTTGGGAGTGATGACTCCCATGTGTCGCGTCAGCAGAGTTTCGGCGTTCAGCGGCGCCTCGCTGACGATGGCGAGGCGCGGGTCGCGGGCATGCGGTGGCGCGTCGTGATCGCTATCCATGAAACACCCCTCAGGAACGCGTCGAGGAGGCGCTCTCCTCCCGGACGAGTGGCTTTCCGGCGCGCCGCCACGCCGATGAACCGCCCAATACGTTCGCCACGTCCGTGTAGCCGATCTGCGTCAGGAACTCCGTCGCGTGACGCGAGCGCGAGCCGGTCTGGCAGATGAGGAGAATGGACCGCTCGCGTGGCAGCTCGTCGAGCCGAGTGGCCAGTTCGGCCTGTGGGATATTCACCGCGCCGGGGACATGGCTGCGCTGGTACTCATCTGGCTCGCGCACATCCAGCAGAAACGAGTCATCCAACTGCGCCGCCAGCGTCTCCACATCGATGTCAGTGATCTCCGGCGCCGTCGCCAGCATCGCCCAGGAGCTATCTTCGAGGCCACGGTTCGTCGGCTCGATGGCGAGCATATTGAGCGGGCGTGAGGGTACATCGGTGGCGAGCTTCTCGATGAACGCCTCGCGCTCCAACTGCGCCAGCGGATTGAAGAGGCGCTCGAAGCCGACCGTCGTGCTGGGCCGCCCGCACATGCTCTTGCCACATGGCCCCTCGAAGTGGCCGGGGAAGACCGCAACCCAGTCCGGCAGCGCCAGCAGCCGCGCGATGCTCTCGTACTGCTGTGTCGCGTCGCCGCCGCCGAAGTCCGGCCGCCCGACATCGCCCACCAGCAGCGAGTCGCCCGTCAGGACCATGGATGGCTCCGGGCTGCGCTCCAGATTCACGAGCAGCAGCGAGATCAGCTCCAGGCGATGGCCGGGCGTATGCGCGACACGCAGGCGAATCTGCCCCAGCGCCAGCTCGTCGCCGTCATGCAATGGGTGGAAGGGATAGTTCACGCGCGCCGACTCATGCAGACAGAGCGTCGCGTCGTGCGCATTGGCCAACTGCCGAGCGCCAGAGATGTGGTCGGCGTGGACATGCGTATCGATCACATAGCGAAGGGTAAAGTCGCGCGCCCGCAGTAAGTCCTCATATTGCGCGATCCGCATTGAAGGATCGACGACCGCCGCCTCATGCGTCTCGCGCGAGGCGATCAGATAGGAGGCGCAGCCATGCAATTGATCGAGAAATTGCTGAAAGTACATGGCTCACGCCCTCTTTTCTGCGCCCGCAACGTTGCGGGACATGACCAGGACATCATCGTGTGGCTGACAGGGGAAGCCGCATGCAGTATACCCCTTTGACACTCCGCTGGGCCGACAGCCCCACGGATTCTCGGTTCTCCGAGGCCAGTAACCCGGCCCCTCCCCGAAGGGCCTACCCGGCCCTTTCTATATTCTTGGCGGCATTGTGGTCTCTGTGTAGGCTGGCGCCGCAGTCCGGGCAGCTATGCCAGCGGACGGACAAGCCTTTCTGGACCAGCACACCACAGCCAGAACAGATCTGGCTCGTGAATGCAGGGTTGACCGCTTGCGCTTGCTTCCCGGCGCATGCTGCCTTGACAGCGAGGATGGTCAGGAACGCTGACCACCCCGCATCGCTGATGCTCTTGGCGAGGTAGTGATTCTTGAGCATGTTGGCCGTCTGCAAGTTTTCGTGATAAATCACATCGTTGGCACGCACCAGGGCCAGCGCCGTCTTGTGATGAAAGTCAGCTCGCTGCCGCCTCACTTTCTGATGCGCTTTCGCCAGCAGGTGAAGCGCCTTGCGCCTGCGATTGCTCCCTTTCTTGCGGCAAGAGACGCGCCGTTGCGCCGTCTTGAGCACTCGTTCCGCCTTACGATACCAGCCTGGATGGAAGATGCGCGTTCCATCAGAGAGGGTCGCAAAGGCCTCAATGCCCAGATCGATGCCGGTTTCCTGACCAATCTCAGGCAGCGGCTGTATCGGCACATCCGCACAGGAGAAGCAGACATACCAGCCGTCCGCATCTTTGGAGAGTGTGATGGTCTTTGGCGCGCCTTCCAACGGACGCGACCAGCGGACGGCGAGACGCGCAATTTTCGACAATACAAGGAATCTAGTATCGAGCGTGGCCCCATTGCCGAACTCTTTGTAGGTGAACGAATGGTAGCGGTCGCGTGCCTGGTAGCGCGGAAAGCCCGCCTTCTCACCCGCCGTTACCCGCCGAAAGAATGCCTGATACGTCTTGTCGAGCCGCGCCAGGGCATCTTGCAGCACATGGCTGTGGATGGCAGCGTACTCAGGAAACGCAGCACGGATGTCCTTGAGTTCAGCTTCCTGTTGGTACCGTGAGAGTGAGAGGTGGCGGCGCTGGTAGGCAGTGATGCGTTGCTCTAGCGCCGTGTTGTAGAGCCAGCGGCACAAGTCGAGCACGCGCCCCAGCTCCCGCTCCTGGGTAGGAGTGGGAATGAGCTTGTACTTGTATGTCTTGCGGACGCTTTGCTGTTCCATAGATCTCTATTCTGCCTGATCGGCGCAAAACCGGCAATGGCCGGAAAGGGCGGCCAAAGCCGCACACGCCTCACCGCCTTCCTTGAATAGCGGCGGCTTGCGGCGGGCTAAAGCCCCCTTCTGTCAGGCGCCAGATGTCCTTACGCGCCCACCTCCACAGGCGCGTTCACAAGGCTGCCCCACTCGGTCCACGAGCCGTCGTAGTTGCGCACATCGTCGTAGCCGAGCAGCTCGTGCAGCGCAACCCAGGTGTGCGCTGATCGTTCGCCGATGCGGCAGTAGGCGATGACTGGGCGATCGGGCGTCACGCCCCTGCCGCCATAGATCGCACGTAGCTCCTCCGCCGGCTTGAACGTGCCGTCCTCCGCGACCGCCGTCCTCCAGGGGATGTTCTTCGCGCCGGGCATGTGCCCACCCCGCTGCGCGCCCTCTTGCGGCAGATGCTCTGGAGCCAACAACTCGCCGCTGAACTCGCCAGGGCTGCGCACATCCACCAGCGTGACGCTTTGCGCCGCCTGCGCCGCGCGCGCCTCGTCGCGCAACGCCCGCAGCTTCATATCTGGAGTCTTGGCGTCATAGGTGGTCATCGGCTATGCGGGGACCTGCGTCGTCAGCGCGCGACCCTCGTCCATCCACTTCTTGCGCCCGCCGTTCATCAGCCGCACTGGCCCATGCCCATAGAGCTTGAAGAGCCAGTAGGCAAAGGCGGCGAACCAGTTGTTGTTGTCCCCGTACAGAATAACTTCGGTCTCGTTCGTGACCCCCGAGCGCGCGAGCAGCGCCTCCCACTCCTGCTGCGTCGGGATATCACGCACCGGGCGGCGCTGGAGGTCCGCCTGCCAGCGCCAACCGACCGCGCCAGCGATGTGTCCGGTGTCGTACGCGCTGGTGTCCACGTCCACCTCGATCAGTCGCGTCTGCGGATCGTTCAGATGCTGCGCCACCCACTCCGTCTCGACCAGTGTCTCTGGATGCGCATAGCCGTTCCGCGCCGTCTCCTGCGTCATGTCGCTGCCTCCTTTGGCAATCCTCTGACACTTCTCGACAACCACTCGCGCCTGACGTGGGCTATGGCGCGCCGAGGCGTCCCGCGCTGTCCCCACTATGCGCGGCTGGCTACTCAGGCGCCACGAAGGATGGCGTGACCTACCCACATAAATCTGCGTTGCGCCCACAGGAACTATCGCAACGCTCCTCTGGCCTATGCTAAAGTGTCCGCAACGCTCCATGTCCGCTCTGCGCAGGAGGGTCGGAAGCCATGCCGACGCTGCCAGACTCACGCAGGAGGCGCTGGCCGAGCGCGCGGGGCTGAGCGTGCGCGCTATCAGCGACCTGGAACGTGGCGTCAACCGCACGCCACACGACGACACGCTGCAACTGCTCGTCGAGGCGCTGTCGCTCCACCCCGCCGATCGGGCCGTGCTCCTCGCCGCTACACAGCAGCCATCAGCGGCACGATATTGGACGGACGACTGCGTTGCTGCCAGAAGTAGCTGATGCCGCCGCGAACGCACAAGGACACCATGGCTGGCTCTGGAAGCTGCGGCTGGCGCAGGCGCGCGCTGAGCTCGCCCTGGCGCGCGGACGCTGGGAGGAGGCGCTGCGTCACGCGGAGGACGCGCTCACACAAGGCCGCAAACGAGGACGTGTCAAGTATCAGGTCGCCGGGCTGAAGACGCGCGCTGAGGCGCTGATTGCCCTGAACCGCCATCAGGAGGCGCTCTCTGATCTGCGCGCCGCCGTGACACTGGCCCGTCCGGTCGGCGATCCGGCGATGTTTCTGCGCGCGACCGCCCCGTTGCTCGCGCTCGACGGGGATGACACGCTGCTGGCCGAGGCGCGCGCCGCCGCCCGTCGTATCGCTGGCGAGTTGCGCGATGCTGAGACACTGGCGCGCTTCCAGTCCGCCGAGCAGGTTCGCGCGCTCGGCAAACTCACGCGATGACGGCGTCCCTGCGCGACCTGACTGCTTCATTCTTCAAATGCGCGTGGCCTGACATGAAGCTGTCGTGATACATGACAGAAGATGTCGTGATAGCGCGTCTACACTGCTTTCGGCAATGATGATTGGCAATGATGAAACACACACAAAAGGAGTCTCCTGTGCGCTATGGTCTTTCACTACCCAATGGCGGCGTGTGTGGCGATGCGCGCGTTCTGGCCGAGCTGGGCATCCTCGCGGAGGAGGCGGGCTGGGATGGTGTGTTCGTCGAGGACTATATCGTGCATCAGAGCGACGGCGCGGTTCCGACCTGTGATCCCTGGATCGCACTGGCGGCGATGGCGTTCGGCACGCAACGTGTACGCCTGGGCACATCGGTGACGCCGCTGAACAGACGCCGACCCTGGAAGGTCGCGCGCGAGGCCGTGGCGCTGGACCAATTGTCGAATGGGCGCTTCATTCTTGGGGTCGGATCAGGTGACGTGGGCGAGGCTGGTTTCAGCCGGGTCAACGAGGTCCGCGACGCCAAAGAGCGCGCGCAGATCCTCGACGAGGCGCTGGACGTCATCCTCGGCCTGTGGACCGGCAAGCCATTCAGCTACGAGGGACGGCATTTTCAGGTCCACGAGATGACATTCCTGCCGACGCCGGTGCAGCAGCCACGCATTCCCATCCTTGTGGGTGGCGGCTGGCCGCTGAAGGGACCGTCGCTGCGGGCGGTGCGCTATGATGGTTGCTGTCTCTACAAACAGCATACAAATGGAGATTTCGCCGATTGGACGCCAGACGAGGTGCGCGCGCTCAAGGCGTTCATCAAGAGCCATCAAAGCGAGGAGCAGCGGGCGCGGCCCTACGAGATCAAACTGGGCGGGCGGAGCCGCTCCGACGACTGGGAGCAGGATCGCGCGCTGATGAAGGCGCTGGCCGAGGCGGGCGTCACCTGGTGGGTGGAGTACGTCCCAGCGGGAGATGCAGATGTGATGCGCGAGAGCGTGCGGCGCGGGCCGCTGCGGATCGAGTAGTCTGGCCAGGAACTACTCGAGTGACGGAGCCCCCTCTGCCACCGCTGTAATCATGCGCCACGCGACTGGCGCCAATAGACGGCGCCCGCCAAAACCTGTGCCGCACACTCGCCGCCTGTTGACATGCCAGCGCTGCGCTGTCTACAACGAACAGGCGCCACGATGCTTCATCCTGGCGTCTGGCGGAGTGGTTCTTGCTCTGCGTCGCGCGACTACGCAAGGGTCTCCTGTGGATCGTCTCAACACCTGGGCGCTACGCAACCCGTGGATATTCGACTTCGTGCGCGGCGTCATCTCGCTGCTGTTTGGCCTGGCGCTGTGGTTCTACTTCGATCAGGCGCTCACCATCGGCGTGCTGGCTCTTGGCGTCTATCTGCTGGCCGATGGTATCTTCGACATCGCCTCCTGGTATCAGGCGCGCCAGGTGGGCGAGCGTGGCTGGTCGCGGCTATTGCTGGGGCTGCTCAGCGTCTTCTTCGCCCTTGCCGTCTTCGCGCTAAACGTCCTTGCCTTCGTCTTCATCGTCATCTACGTCGGCATTCGCATGGTCGTCCACGGCGCGATTGACCTGTATCACTTCGTCGCGCAGTTCACCAGCGCGCCCGATCCCGAGCATCCCACCAAACGCTTTCTCTGGCTCACCGGTCTGGGGCTGATCTTCTTCGGGCTGTTCACCATCTTGGTCTCACTCCTCGTGCCGTTCATCTTCGCCATCTACATCGGCCTCTACTTCATCTTCGACGGCGTGACCTATCTGTTCACCGCTGCGGTCAAGGCCGGACTGCTCCCAGACCGCTCCGCGCGCGCCATGTCTAGGCAAGGCGAGACTGTCCATGGCGATGCCACCGCGGAGGGGCCAGGCTTGCGCGCCATGGCGTTTGTCCGCCACAGCGGCGCGATGGGCATGGGACACGCTGGATGGGCATTCGAATGGCCCAACGGCTGGTTCAACTGTGGCTCGGTCGAGAACCGCTCTGGCGCCGCTTACACTCCCGCAGGCAAAGCCGACTTCTGGACCGCCAATACAGAGGATCCATTGGCGACGATGGTCGAGCTTGGCCCCGGCTACGACGAGTACAAAGTGTTTCGCGTTCCCAATCCGCATCCAAAGGACGCCTGGGCCACCGTCGCCTGGATCAGCCGCCAGCCCTATTTCGTTCAGCGACGCAACTGCGCCGACGCCACCTACGACGTGCTGCGCGCCTTCGGCGTCGATACGATCTTCGACACGTCGCAGAAGAGCATGCCCAACGAGTGGTATGCGGCGCTTCCTGGCCCCTCGTATCCTATTCCGGAGCATCCACACATTCCGCTTGCCCCCACTCACGTCGCCCAATTAGAGCGTGCTCCCGTCAAGCAGATCGTGCTGGAAGTCCCCGCCGCCATGCCGACCGTTGCGCCAGTTTGGCGCGCTCGTGGCGGCCGTGGCTTCTATGAGCTTGGCCGGCGGCTGGATTACATCAACTATGAAGTCGCGGACGCCTTCCATGACCTCTACGGCATGATGCGCGCGGGGATACGCCGCCTCCATATCCGACTGACCGCCAGCGGCGCGCGTCCGTCTGATAAAGCAAGTGAACCGGAGCGCCCTTCGACAAGCTGATCACTTTCGCATATACTGCGTGCGACAAGCGGTGGAAGCTCCGGCGCGTGAGGTTATGCCTCGCATACAAGCTTATCAGGAGGCAAGCGTGAAACGACGAATCGGCGTCTCGGCGGTTTTCCTGGCGCTCATCGCTGTACTCGTGTCGGCCTGCTCATTTCCCGGCAGCAGCACTACTCCAACGGCGACCCCTCCAGGCAGCGCCTCCGTGCAACTGGCGCACGCGCCCACCGGCACGCTCGACGCCTCATGGGACCCCGCGATCAACCAGGCCACCATTAAGGTAAGTCTCGTAACGCTCGCGCCGAACAGCACGCACACGACCGCCATCTACAACGGCCACTGCGACTCACCGGGGCAGCAAGTGCGCGCGCTTCCGCAACTGACCGCCGATGATATTGGCGCGGGTACGATCTCCGCTCAGTTCACCGCCAACGTCAATGCGGTGCCGACGAGCGGTTGGTACATTGCGGTCAACAACGCCACCGGCACGGATGTCTACAGCACGATCGTCATCGCCTGCGCGAATATCCCTGTGACCCTCACCACTGGAACCCAGAAAGTAACAATCGTCGGCCAGCCGGTCACAGATGGTGTCGGCTACAGCCAGTACTCGACCGGCCAGGCGGAACTGCGACTCGACGGCACGACGCTCACCATCAACATGACCGCCGTGAACCTTGAGCCTGGCTCGACACACCCCACCTATCTGTACGCCGGCTCCTGCGCCGCTCCGGGCGCCCAGTTGTTCGTGCCGCTCAAGCCATTGGTGGCGGATGGCAACGGCTCTGCCTCCGCGACCTCGACGGTGGTGAACGTGAACCAGGTCCCTACCGGCGGCTGGATCATCATGTCGCATCGCGGAACCAACCTATCGAGCCAGATTGATTACGATCCCATCCTCTGCGGCAATATCCCGCTCAAGCAGCCGAAATAGCGCGCCCGTCTTTCTATTCTGTAGATAGAGCGTTGAACGTCGGGCGCAGGGCTGGATAGAGCGCGCGATACTCGCCATAGAGACGCGCGTAGCGCTCGGCGTCCGCCGCATCGGGCTCGACGCGATCGCCCAGGCGCACACCAGCGTTCACCGCCGCCGTCGCGTCTGGCCACACCCCGGCGCCAATTCCCGCCAGCAATGCCGCCCCCAGCGCCGCGCCTTCGTCCGCCTCCAGCGAGACCAGCGCGACCCCCAGCGCGCTCGCCAGGATGCGCCGCCAGAGACGCCCACGCGCGCCGCCGCCAGAGATCCGCGCCTCGCTCACCGCGCCCAGCCCCGCCGCTTCCAGCAGTCCAAAGCAATCCTTCAGGCTGAAGGCGACGCCCTCCAACACCGCGCGCGTCATATGTGCTCGCCGTGTCCGCACCGTCAACCCGACGAAAGCCCCACGCGCGAGCGGATCGGGATACGGCGTGCGCTCGCCGGAGAGATAGGGCAGAAAGAGCAGCCCGTCGCTCCCCGCTGGCGCCTCCTCCGCCTCGGCAAGCAGATCGTCGAACGAGACGCCAGACGCGAGGGTGTCGCGGTACCACTGGAGGCTCCCCGCCGCGCTCAGCGTCACGCCCATCAGGTGCCAGCGTTCCGGTAAAGCGTGACAGAAGGCGTGCAGCCGCCCCTCCGCCTCGATCAGGGGAGCACCGGTTGGCGCGAAGACGACGCCAGAGGTGCCGAGCACGACAGAGACGACGCCCGGCATGATGGCTCCGACGCCGACGCCGCCCGCCGCCTGATCCCCGCCTCCCGCCATCACCGGCGTTCCCGCGAGCAGCCCAGTCGCCGCAGCAGCCTCGGCGCTGACACGCCCTGTAATTTGCGGCCCCTCATACGTCGGCGGCAGCCACTCGCGCGGAATCTCCAGCGCGTCCAACACCTCCGGCGACCAGTCGCGCGCGCTCAGATCGAAGAGCAGCGTGCCGGAGCCATCCGCCTTATCCATCGCATAGTCGCCGGTCAGCCGGTAGCGCACATAATCCTTCGGCAAGAGGATGTGGCGGACGCGCGCGTAGACCTCCGGCTCCTCCTCGCGCACCCAGAGAATCTTGGGCGCGGTGAAGCCAGTCAGCGCGTCGTTGCCGGTCAGCGCGATCAGCCGCTCACGTCCGATGCGCGCGCGAATCTCCTCGCACTGCGCGGCGGTGCGCTGGTCGTTCCAGAGGATCGCCGGACGCAGGACAGCGCCAGCCTCATCCAGGACCACGAGGCCGTGCATCTGCCCCGTCAGCCCGACCGCCGCCACATCTGCGCCTGTGCGTCCAGCCTTCCGCAGCGCCTCGCGGATGCTGTTGGCGACGCCAGCGTACCAGTCCTCCGGCGCCTGCTCGGACCACAGCGGTCGCGGCGTCGAGAGCGTGAGTGGCGTCGTCGCGCTGGCCACGACTTGTCCGCCGCTATCAATCAGCAGCGCCTTCGCGCCGGTCGTCGAGACGTCGATGCCAAGGAGCAGGGAACCGCTCGCCATGACCGTATCCCTTTCCGCCATCTCTAGCGCACGCCGAACAGCACTTCATTGGTGAGCTGATCGAGCCGCTCGTACGCCAGCCCACGTGCGCCAAGCGCTGTGCGGTCGAAGGTGGCCGCCGCGAGCGCCTGCGCCTTCTCCGCCGAGAATGCGCCGAGATACTTGCCTGCCATGCCGTCGGGATCGCTGTTGAGGTCCCGCACAATCGCCTGAATCTCGGCGTCGGCGTTCCAGCGGCGCGCCTTCTCGCGCAGGATCAGATATGTGCGCATGCAGCCGCGCGCAAAGTCTTTGACGCCCTCATAGTCCTCGGTGCGGTAGGCGTGCGCGTCGAAGTGGCGGCTCTCTGCATAGCCCAGATCCTCCAGGAACTTGACCAGGAAGAACGCGGTCTTGGGATTGCTCGCGCCGAAGCGGAAGTCCTGGTCGTAGCGCCCAAACGCCTGATCGTTGAGGTCAATGTGGAAAAGCTTGCCGGCGTCCCACGCCTGCGCGACGGCATGGAGGAAGTTGAGGCCCGCCATGTGCTCGTGCGCCACCTCGGGATTCACGCCCACCATCTCTGGGTGGTCCAGCGTCTGGATGAAGCCGAGCATCGCGCCGACGGTCGAGAGATACATGTCGCCGCGCGGCTCGTTGGGCTTCGGCTCCAGCGCGAAACGCAAGCCATACTTCTGCGCGAGCGCGTACTCACTGAGATAATTGATCGCCTCACGATAGCGCTTCAGGCTCTCCAGCGGATTCTTGGCGGCGTCGGTCTCCACACCCTCGCGTCCACCCCAGAAGACATAGACCTTCGCGCCAAACTCCACGCCAAGATCAATCGCGCGCATCGTCTTCTGCAGCGCATAGGCGCGCACGCGGGCGTCGTTGGAGGTAAAGGCGCCGTCCTTGAAGGCGGGATCGGCGAAGAGGTTGGTCGTCGCCATCGGCACGACGATGGCCGTCTCCTCAAGCGCCGCCTTGAAGTCGCGCATGATCTCGTCGCGCTCGGCGGCGGTCGCATCAATAGGAATGAGATCGTTGTCGTGCAGGTTGACGCCGTAGACGCCGCCCACCTCGCCGAGCAGCCGCACCAAATCGCCCGGCGTACGCTTCTCGCGCACTGGCTCGCCAAACGGGTCGCGCCCGATGTTGCCGACGGTCCACAGGCCAAAGGTAAAGTGATCCTCAGGGCGCGGTTGATACTGGTTACTGGCGGGGGTGCTCATGGCGCGACTCTCTCCTTGTGACTGTTATGGCTGACGATAGATGACTCCGTTGATCGCTTGTCTACGCATTCTCGCACGTCGCGGCAATTCATTGCCAAAGCCACAGGGCGCCGTGCGGAAGAAGCGGCGCATGTGCGTATAATGACAGCGCCTCAGCCATCGGACGTCATAATGGCGCAAAGAGGCGAATGAAGCGTAAGGGCAAGGATTGGCCCGCGGCGCAGGTGTGAGCGACGGCTCACGAATTCGTTTTCCACGCGCATCTGAGCGCGAGGGAAACGCGACAAGGAGGTTGAGTATCCATGGCGAATGTCATCGACCCGGTGTGCGGCATGCAGATCGACGACCAGCAGACGGCCATCACCAGCCAGTTCATGAACCGCACCTACTACTTCTGCTCGCTCGGCTGCAAACAGCAGTTCGACAACGATCCCCAGCAATACGCCGTGCAGCCCGCGTCAAGCTCGACGCCCGACGATCAGGCGCTCGCGGGACAAGGCTCGATGGGCGTGCGTCCGCTGGATCGTAGCTCCACCGGGCAGACTGACGTGGGCGACGATCCCTCCGGTCAGTGGAACACTGAGCAGGGAACTTCTGGCAGTAGCATGAGCGGCGAGGGCATGACCGGCTCTGGCTCGTCCTATGACCGCTCAACGGCCGACGCCCAGCAGGATGCGGCGAGGCGTCGCGCGCCAGGCGCGAACGACCTCGAACAGCCCGACTCGGCTGACTGGGAGCCGCAACAGGACACGAACGAGCGCGGCTAGCATTCGCGTGGCGTCCAGAACGGAGTCAGGACGAAGTTAGGGCAAAGTTAGTACAAAGCCAGGTCTGCGCCAGCGCGTGTGGGCCTGGCTCCCTTCTCGCTCTGTACCCTCAGGCGCTTCCCTGCCCTGCGGCGCCATGGCGCTGCGAACGAGAAGAGATTGCTTAGCCAGACACGCAGGTTGGGGCTGCTCAGGTAGACAGCCAAGGAAAACAGCAGCGCGATAAGCAGCGATATGCTCACCGCGCGCACGATTTTCCTGCGTCCCGTACGCGCCATCGCTGTCTCTCATTCGCCCAATGGCGCCTTTCATTCTCTCGCTAACTCACACCATCAATAACACTGCGCGCCTGCATGATTATGTAGTCCATGAACCGCGAAGCTATCTGGTCTGGCTCCAGTTTGCCGATACCCGTTGACAGCCCAACGATGCGCGTAGAATTGTGCTACTCTGTCGGCAGGCGCGCAGCGGTACGCGCCTGCTGTTGAGCTTGCCTGAGAAAGGGAGATGCGCATGGACGAACTTGTGCAGATGGTCTCGGAGAAGACCGGCATCCCGGCGGACGCGGCGAAAACTGCGGTGACAACAGTCGTAGATTTCATCAAAGGCAAGCTCCCTGGCCCGATCGCGAGCCAGGTCGACGGCGTACTGAGTGGAGACGCGTCTGGCGCGGCGCAAGGATTGATGGGCGACGCGGCAGGGGCGCTCGGTGGCCTTGGGGCTGCGGCGGGCGCCTTGGGTGGCGCGCCAGAGACCGCGACAAGTGATGCGATGGAGACGGCAGAGCCAGTGAATGAGTCAGTTGGCGGGGCGACAGAAGCCGCCACGGGCGCTATCACCGAGGCGACCAGCGACGCCAGTAGCGCGGCAAGCGAGACAATGTCAAGCGCGACCGATACGGCAAGTGAGGCGGCATCAGGCGCCACAGACGCAGCCAGCGATGCCGCAGGAGCCGCCTCCGCGATGGCCGGAGATGCGATGTCCTCGGCGTCGGATACTGCCAGCAGCGCAATGAGCGAGGCCACAAGCGAAACGACGAGCGAGGCATTGAGCATGGCTGGCGCCGCGACGGATACCGTGAGCGGCGCCCCCAGCGCGACGATGGAGACCGCGACTGAGGCGACAGGTGGAATGGCTTACGACGCTTCTGACATGACAAGCGGAGCGACGGACGCGGCCTCTGGCGCAGTCAGCGCGATGGGTGATACCGCACAGGAAGCTACATCCAGCGCAACCGATGCGGTTAGCGGAGCCGCCGACACAGCTTCCGATATGGCGCACAGCACGATGGAGGGGGCGGCGGATGCGGCTGGCGGCGCGATGAGCGCATCTCCCGACGCCGTTAGCGAGGCGAGCGACGCATCGCAGGACGCGATGAGCGGCGCTGGCGATATGGCTGGTGAGGCGGCTTCCGAGGTCTCCGCGATGTCGAGTGACGCCATGTCCTCAGCGTCCGATTCCGCGACTGATGCGGTGTCTGGAGCGTCTGAGATGGCCGCCAGCGCAATGGAGACCTCGATGGAGACCGTTGGCGGCGTCGCGGATACAGCGGCGGATACAGGTGGAGACGCACTGGAAGGCGCTGCCGCGATGGCGACCGACTCAGTGGCCTCCGTCACAGACGCCGCTAGCGGCGCCATGGACGCCGCCTCGGACACGGCTTCCGGGGCCATGGGTGATATGACCAGCTCCGCTTCTGACGCCATGAGTGGCGCGGGCGAGACGGCGCAAAGCACGATGGCGGATGTCTCGGCGACTACAAGCGATGCAACTTCCACAATGTCTGACGCAGCCGGCGATGCGGTGTCCTCAGCGCAGGATACCGCTGGCGATGTCGCCGGAGATGTCGCCGGAGATGTCGCGGACGGCCCTACGGAGACAGGCGAAAGCTTCCTCGATAAAGCCAAGGACATGCTTGGCGGCCTCTTCGGCGGTGGTGGTAGCGCCGAAAAGACCGATGCGTCCTGAGGAGAGCGCACCGGCGGAATGGCTCCCGCTCTGAGAGTTCGCTCCGTATCAGTGGGCGCGTGTTCGTCAGCGCGCCCCAACTTCCGGGCATGGTCGTCATGTAGCGAGCCCATGCCACTGTATGCCAGGGAAAGGTGAGACAGAAGTGGAAGATCTGACCAAAGGCGCTTCGGAGCAGTTGAATCAGGCGGCGGATCAAGCCAAAGACGCCGCCAGCGGCGCAATGGAACAAGCTCAGGGACAAGTCCAGGACGCGGCTAGCGGCGCGATGGAGCAAGCCCAGAGCCAAGCCCAGGACGCCGCCAGTGGCGCGATGGAGCAGGCGCAAGACGCCGCTGGTGACGCCATAGACAAAGCCAAGGACATACTTCCTGGAAGCTAACATCTGTAGCGCCATCGCCTCTCGGATATGAGGCGTAGCATGAGCCGGTGGGGCGCTGTTCGGTCAGCCCCTGGCGGCTTTTTCGTGTCCACTTCATGCCCCCGCTGGACACCGAAAGGGTGGTGGCGCTATGCTCTTACCGCCGAGATTCCCCTCTAGAAATGTGCAGGGATGCGCCACATGCCGATGAAAGATAAGGGGCTGCCGCCAGGGACGCCCGCGCCTGACTTCACTCTTCCGGCCAGCGACGGAACGTCCTTCCGCCTGAGCGATCTGCGTGGCGGCTGGGTCGCGCTCTACTTCCTGCGTGGCACGTGGTGACCAAACTGCCGTAGGCATTGGGCGCAGTTGCGCTCCGAGAGTTCGGCGCTGACCGATCAAGGCGCCATCATCCTGACCATCACCGCGCAGGACCCCGAAGACACGGCGGACTTCATCGCGCGTAACCCTGCGCCGTTCCCCATGCTCAGCGATAGCGACCGTGCGGTGATGAAGACGTATGACGTCCACAACGCGCTTAGCTTCGAGGGCTTCAACATCGCGCATCCCGCCGTCTTCCTGATTGATCCGGCGGGCATCGTGCGCTGGCGCTTCGTCGGCTCCAATCAGCTCGAATGGCCCCAGACCAGCATCGTCGCCGAGAAGCTGGCGGGACTACAGGCGGGCGGCCCAGCCTGAGACAGTGTCTTCCAGGCGGGCCGCCGTTCCTGAGCGGTTATCGTTGCACAGGAAGGGTGAAGTCGAAGGCGACAAGCTCGCTCGCGCCGGGACCCTCGCAAGGATGAAGCGTCAGGCGTAGATGGCGGTCCTGGCGGCTGCCATCCAGGCGCTCGACGGCGAAGTACATCACCCTTGAGCCATGCGCCACGCCATTATTAGCGCCCTGCCCCAAATCATCCTCCGCGATATTCCCGAAAGCTATCGGCCTTGTCGCTTGTGAGCGAGAGGACGCAGATCCCGGCGCTAAACGGGCTGTCAGCGGGGTAATCATACGTGTAGCCGATGATCACCTTTTCATTCGTGAACGCAGCGCGCGACACGGTGATCGTCCTATCTCCGACCATATGCGTGACTTCCAGCTTCGCATATTCCGGACCTGTGGCTACTGGTATGCCCAGTTGGAACGCCAGCCCAGGATCGATCCGGCTGATGGCGAACGCGCCTCCGCCAGCGACCAGGAGCAAGGCGGCGAATACGATAAACGCGGCAATGAGCGCTCGTGGCGCGCGCCGTGGCTTGTTCCTGTTCGGCGCGACAGACGGTCGGCCAGGAAGCGCTATAAGCCGCCGCGCTGGAATCCTGCTCGTGACTGGCGCCATAGCGCGCTGAACAGATTCTTCTGTCTTCCGCTGCTCTATGGCCGCCAGCACTACGTCGCTGATACGCGCTTGCAGCTGGTCCGGCGCTGGACGGTTGGCGGCGCGATCGAGATCGCGGACGATGCCGGTCAGCGCAAGATCGCCTGGCTCCTCCAGAAGGATATCCGCGTAGCGCTGGCGCAGAGCGTCGTCGCGCGGGTCAGCGTGTGACATCATACTGCTCCTTCAACGTGTGCAGCAGGCGGCTCAACTGCTTCCTGACGGCGTCCGGGCGCTTGCCAAAGATCGCGGCGATCTCGGAGGCGTTCAGCCCGCCCGCGAAGCGCAGCGCCAGTAGATCGCGCTCGGCGGGATCGAGTGTGGCGAGCAGGCGCGCAAGTCGCTCATAGGACTCGCGCTGGAGCAGATTGCGCTCCATATCCAGCTCATCCGCCATCTCCGGCGCAGCGTCTAGCGCGACAGGCGATGGACGCCTGCGGGCGCGTTGACCATGATCGGCGAGCGCGCGGCGGGCGATAGTGAAGAGCCATGCGGCGAACGGAGCGCCGCGTGCCTGGTAGCGCGGCAGGGCATTGAGCGCCTGGAGAAAGACCTGCTGGGTGAGGTCTTCGGCGTCGCTCTCATGTTCGACCCGCATACGCAGATAGCGATAGACGCGAGCAAAGTATAGTTCGTAGAGATGGGCGAAAGCGGCAGGGTCCTGCCTGGCGTCCTCCACCAGCGCAGCCTCGCGCTCCCAGGAAACAGTTTCGTTACCGGCTGAGTTGGTCTGATCGCTAGCCGTGGAGGCTCCAAACAGCAACGCGCGAAGATCCAAGTGGAACTCCTTGCTGATCGACCGCGCATGTGGCCCCATATGGCCCCATGTTGCCACACGCGCAGCGGAAAGCATGTCGTCGCATCATGATGTCACTCGCTATAACGCCGCCTATGGCCGAGTGTGACATGTTCTTCCAATTGCGAACAATTTCGAAGAAGCGGTAGACTGGCGGAAGATGGGAGATGATAGGAGAAAGGCTGCTGAATGGGCGCACTCGGCGCGTTCGCGCTTCTCTATGATGGCGAAGGACGCATCTTGCTCTGCCACCGGCGCGACGCCGATGTCTGGAACCTGCCGGGCGGACAAGTCGAGCCCACTTTCCGCCACGGTCAGTTGGTTGATTTGTAGAATTCAGTGTAGGACGGCCCGAGGAGCGCGAGGATCTGTTGGTGAAGGGGCTGGAGTCGGAGGACGATGGCCTGAGTGGGATCAGGGCCATGGCGAATATGGAGGAGATCGACGCCCTCGAAACACTGGAAGACCCAGCGCATGGTGGGCCGCGCGGTGGGTTGGTTGACCTGGCTGGGGATCGTTTGTCCCATCGTGGCCAGCTGCTCGCGCAGACGATGTTCGGCCAGGCGGTAGACGAGCAAGCACAACACCATGACCAAGCTGAGCGCCACGATGCGCTCAGGCTTCTTCACAAACACCGAGGACGCCAGGAAGAGCGGGTCTTTCAAGAAGGCGAAGCCGCGCTCGACGCTGTGCTGCTCTTTGTAGGTCGCGATGAGCTCCTGGTCGGAGAGCTGTGCGGGGTCGAGCACGTTGGTGGCGACCAGAAAACACGCCTGACGCAGCGCGGCCCGCTCCAGCGCCGCCAAGTCGAGGGTGACCTGCGCCTCGACCTGCCAGACGTGGCCGTCGGGAGCGGCGTCCTTGCGGGGGCGTCCAGGGCGGTCGTGGGTGGGATGGGCGAGCAGCTGCGACTGCACCAGCAGCCAGTCGGGACGCTTCTTGAGCTGCTGAGTGAGGGCTTTGTGGGCGTCGGGCTCGCAGGCGAAGCGCTGCGCGCTCAGATGCCATAGCGCCTTCTCCCACTCCCCACGGGTCTGCTCGGCCTTGCGCGCCAGCGTCACCCGCGCCCGCGCGACGCCCGACGTCGTGCGCGCCACCACCCAGCGCTCCCTGGCGGGCGCCGGTGACAGGCGTCCAGGCGAGTGGCCCGTCCTGGGTCCAGGCGTCTTCGCTCACCTCGAGGGCGGCCTGCAGGGCCGCGCGCGCGGCGGCAGAGGTGTCGGGAACCCGGCTGATCCAGCGCACACCCGCGGCGCTCAGCCGGGCGACGTTCTGCGCGCTATAGAGGCCGCTGTCGGCCACGAACAGGGGCCCTTCCTCCGGCGCTTCCTCCTCGGCCGCCGCGAGTTGTACAGCCAGCGCCTCCACTGCGGCTACCAGGCTCATTTTGTCACTGGCGTTCCCATCCAGCGTCTGCAGATACAGCGGCACGTCGCCTTGCCGCGTCGTGGCCAGCGCCAGCATCCATTGCTTGAGATCGGCGCGATGGTCGCGGGAATAGCCGTAGGTCACCGCCAGCGTGTGCGCATCCAGGTCGGGCTCGTACTCCCCCGTCACGGAGAAAGAGGTCGTATCCACATGCACCTGACGCGCGCTGATCCCAAAGGCGCGCCGCGCCCGCAGGGCAATCCCCGCGAATAAGATCGTCGGATCGTGGGCATAGAGCCAATCGAGGGTCCGTCCCAGGCAGTCGTCGTTGAGATCCTCGGCCGTGATCCCTGGCCCCAAGAGCCGTTCGACCGCCTTGGTGGCAAAGAACTGCGGCACCAGATACAGCCGGCGATTGCTGAAGCCGAGTCCATTCAGGATCATCGCCACCGTCGCCGTCCCGACCCCGATCCGCTCATGGCTGTGGGTATCCTGCGCATCCAAGTACTCGGCCAGTCCGATCTCCCGACACACGCCGGCCACAATCCCCAGGTGATCCAATCGCTCGGCGCGATAGTCCTCCGGTCCTGGTGTTCCCGCCACCTCCCGCCTCCTTGGCTTGCCACCGCCTCTCCCCCTATTCTCCAAAAAGTGTCAAGCGGACGCGCGGAAAGTGGGGTCGAGCGCGGTGAGACGCCGTGGCAGGCGGCAATCCGCGAGACGCGCGAAGAGACTGGACTAGAGGCCAGCGTGCGGCGACTGACCTTCGTGGATCACCGACCAGAGCGCGATGAGCTGGTCTTCACCTTCGCCGCTGTCGTCGCTGTCGTCGCTGTCGTCGCTGTCGGCGACGAGCTGGCCCTGAACGACGAGGTGGACCAGCTCGCGTGGTTCGCACCTTCTGAATTGCCCGCGAATATCGCGCCACGTCATGCCGAGCGTATTATTCCCGTCCTTGTGACCTCAGGCCCGCCGATGCTGCGCGTCCAGCCTGGGCCAGGTATCCGGGAGTCGCTGCTGGCGCACGATGACAGCCGAAGTCGGTTCACCAACCGCGAGTTTCGCCTTGGCGCGTTCGCGACCGTGCTCAATGAGCGTGGCAGCGTGGGACGCTGTCGTGCGTGAGATTCACGAAGAGACAGGGATCATGGCGTATGTCGAACGGCTGGCGGGTATCTATTGCTGGCCGGAGCAAGACGAGCTGATCTTCTCTTTTCTCTGTACGGCGATTGGCGAGTCGCTGCAAACCAGCGACGAGACGCGCGCTGTACGCTTCTTCGCCCCAGACACCCTGCCGCCGAACCTGCTGCAAGAGCATCGCCAGCGCCTGCTGGATGCGCTCAACCCGCGCCCCGATCAGGAGACATTGCTCGTCATCCCCGATGCGCTTTCCGCGCCAGACGAGATCCACAGGTGGCGTACACAGCGCTAGCATAGCGATATATGCGCGTCGCTGTAGACGCCTCTAGAGCGTGTTATGAACTTGAGAATAAATGGATGAGTTGATGGAGCATCAAGCAGGCGAACGCCAGGAAGTGCAAGCCCGTCAGCACTTGTGGCAGACGTTCGCAATCGCGCGCCAGCCGGCGAGCACGGCTCATCCAGGCAAAACTGCGCTCGACCACCCATCGTTTGGGCAGCAAGACAAAGCCGCGTTTGGCCTCGGGCGTTTTGACCACAACCAACTCGATGCCGTGCGCGGCGGCGCTAACCCGGGATCGGGACCGGTTAGCCTTGGTCCACGTAGGCGATCTCGACGTGTTCGCCGGTCACGGTCTGGACCTGCGCCGTCAGCGCCTGGACTTGGGTCCGCTCGTCTTCGCTCGCTGGGGTGACGCTCAACGCGAGCGGGTAACCCAGGGTATCCACGGCGGCATGGACTTTCGATCCCTTACGCCGCTTGTGCCCGCTGTAGCCCGCACGGCTGCCACTTTCCGGGGTCGATTGCAGCACGCGCGCATCCAAGATCACGCACTGGGCTGGGACGAGCGCCCTTTGAGCGTGCGCAGCAGCAGACGGGTGTCGTGCACCAGCGCCTCAAAGCTGCTCGCCACCACCCAGCGGCGCAGTTGCTGATAGACCACTGGCCACGGTGGGAAGTCGCTGGGCAGATAGCGCCAAGGCACACCGGTGTGGGCCAGATAGCGAACGGCATTGAAGACCGCGCGCAGGTCATGCTTGCGCTGCAAGGCGGTCGGCGACAGCAACGTCAGATAGGGCAACGCGACCGCCCATTCTTCGTCGCTCACATCGCTGGGAAGGAGGCAAC
>CAVTFE010000066.1:0-40110 GCA_963733745.1 uncultured bacterium | reverse complement strand
CGACAAAGACACCCTCGATGACGATGCCAACGATGGACTCGATGGTAGCGAGCCAGGACTGGAGTGTGTCGAGACCCAACTGTGTGAAGAACACACGACCATGAATGGCATTGAGGCTGACCTGCAGTGCGTCTAGCGCCTGCTGCTGGACAGTGAGGACTGCCGACCCAGAGAGCCCACCGGAGAAGAAGAAGCCAGCTGCGAATACCAGCACGACGACCGCATAGGCGACTACTATACGGCTCAGCCGGTAGCCGTAGCCCGAGAGCAGCGCTAGCAGTAGGGAGAACAAGTAGCCTCCAATTTTGCCCTGGCGCAGTAGTAATCGGCGTTGCCAAATTTGTGCACGGTAGGTGAATCGGTCAGCTACTTCGCTCATTCCAAGTGCGCGGAGTTGCGCGGCGATTTGCCTGTACGCCCGCACTACTCCCTCAATGTCTTCCACTTTTGAACGAGCGCTTGTATCTTGTTCATCGCCGAGGACAGTGACTGTAGCCCAGTTGATGCCTGTAATGTCGACGGTCCCAACACCATTCCAGTGGATGTCACCAAGTCTGGTATTTCTATCGATAGAAGCATTGCGCAAGATCGTCTTGCTATCAGCCACACTCGGATGAGGTTGGCTCCTTCCAGATGTGCTCTGCTGAGAAAGACTCCTTCCAAGTGCGCCGCGTTCAGATTCGCTCCTTCCAAATGGGCTGAATGAAAGTTCGCTCCGTCCAGGCGGAGGCTCGGCGCATGGCCTGACACATCGCGCGTCTGATTGGCCAGCCAGAATGCGTCAGCCCCGGTAAGCGAAACGCCAAAAACGTCTCCAGGCATCAGCTTGTCAAACGGTCCTATACGCGCACGGTGATCCGCCTCTGCTGCCCAGCGGTCGAGGTAGCCCTGCAACTCCACCTGCCGCTCCTCACTGATCGGATCGCCCCACCGCGTGCCAACCGCCTCTGGATGCGGACATGCGCTTGTGGTTCCTGTCTGCTGCTTGCTCATCGGCTCGCTCCTGGTGGGTCTGGTTGCCTGTCGGCAGTATACAAGACACAAGCGAGGCGTGTGAGCGTCTGCTACGCGCGGAGGCGTAAAATCATAGCCACCTTGATCTCTGAGAACACGGAAGAGTTGCATTTTGGGGCCTCACGCTTGCAGTTGCCTCCAAAGCGTCACGTGACTGTTCAGTAGGGACCTGCAAGTCCTAGCGCGTCCGTCTGCATCGTGTACTGCTACTATCCCAGCTACAATGCCCAGATATTCCAGTCGCTCGACGCGCATGCCCCCATGATGCTCCCTTCCACTTGGAGGGCCTCATGCTACCAGAAATACCCAAAAGACATTACCAACCGGTGCGGAATGTGGGTTACAAGAATAGCAGAAAGTATTTCCTAGACACAACTTCATCGTAGTCGAATGATATACGGACGTCAAGAGCTGACTAGGGGTTAAAATTAGGAATAGTTGCATGACCAAGGTCATTACCACCAAAGCTATTACCAAAGTCCAATGGGAGAGCCGGTGGAGTCATTGAGCTATCTGATACATACGGATTTGCTTTACCACTGCGTACAAAGCCTAGAATATTTTTCAACTGATCTTGGCCATTATTATTGTGAGCAAAACGGTTAATAAAAAAGTCCATTAATATAGTGCTATGGATTTTTTGAGTGCCTTGCAGACCTGCTTGAATTTCTACAAGTGATGGATTTTGAGGTGAATTTTCTGCGCCGAAAAAATAAGATCCCTCTACTAAAGAAGTATCTATAAAACCGTTACTGATTAACCAGCTGTGGTCAACAAAGTTTTCTAGTGGTATGACTCCATAATCTCGTTGTCCTGTATCGGAAACAAAACCAATATCTACGTGTGTATTGTCTACATAGATTACAGCAGGGTTAAGTGCAATTTCGTCTGCTTTTGAGTCATCGGTAGTTTTAAACGGCTTATCACTTGCATGCGGTTGAGGTACATGAACATACATTTGAATTATTCCCCCTACTTTAGGAGCGCTGCCGTCTTTATATTTATAGAATGATTCGAACTTTGTTGTCCCGTCAATCCACCCATTTAACGCAGTTTGCTCTGCTGCAATTTCTTCAGGAGATTGTCCAGGTGTTGCCGTGACTGCAACAGTACTGGTAGGCACATGGGTGCCTGATGAAGACGAAAAGTCACACGCAACAGTGCCTCCTCCGATAGCGCCCACGAGAGTGAGCGCCGAGGCTAACCTTCTGGCCTTCTGGCCAAAGGTCTGGCGGGCGCGAGGCGTTGTTGCTTGCTGCGACATATGAGGCATTATTGTCCAATTACTAATCCACGTCAAGTGAGGGCTTTATGCTTTTTGATGGCCATCCTTTGTGCTGTGTTGACAGCACTTTTGACAGCAGGACACTCAGACGTACTCAGACGGCCAGAGACAAGAATGGGCTTAAATTCTGGCCTCACCTTACTGGCGAGACGGGGTCAGATGGAGAAAAACGCAGTGCCGCTTTCTCCAAAAACCGCAGGTTGCAGGTTCGATTCCTGTCCCACCTGCCCCTCACGAACCCTGAAACGAAGCGGCTCCAAGCGGACAAGCGCTGTGGCAGCTTTTGTGCGCTTTGGGCGTTTGACAACAATACTGACACTGGTGGCGAATTCTGGGATTACTGTTAGGCGGCTTGAGTCATGAGCCGGACGAACGTCGATTGTCGAGTGGGAGCCAGCGGTTTTCCTTCGAGCCAGGAGCCGAGGCGCACGAGGTTGAGCGAGACGGCAATGAGCACATGCTGCAGATGGGTTTTGGACTGACCGATGTAGCGTGAGCGCCGCAGGCCGCACCGCCGTAGGCCCTGCGCATGGGTGCTTTCGATGCCAGCGCGCTGGGCATAGGCACGTGCAAACTCCTGCGTCTGCTCGCGCTCTCGCGCCGCACGTAAGGCTCGTTCGTGCTCCTGGGGATGCAGCGTCAAGGTCCGCTGTGGCTGCTTCGTGCAGTGCGTGCGACTAGGGCAAGAGCGGCACTGGGCGCGTGCGAACTTGACGTTGATCATCTCACGGGGGATCGGGGGGCGGCGGTCCTCGGCAGATGTCCAGCTTGTGCTGGTCTGCCCCGCGGGGCAAGTAACCCGCCGCGCCGCCCAGTCGATCACAAAGTGGCTGCGGTCAAAGAGCTTCTGCTCACGGGCCTGCCAGCGGTAGTCGCCGCGTGTGGGTCCGAGCAGGTCGATGTCAAACTGTGTGCGACTGCTCGCTAGCCCTGCGGCATCAATGTAGCCAGCATCAACGAACTGTGTACTGGGCAGGAGGCCGTGCTGCGCCAGGTCGTCCTGAATCGGCGTGAGCATGGTCGCGTCCGCCGTCGCCGCCGGGGTCGTCAGCACCTGGACCAGGAGGTGGGGCGTGTCGGGGTCGCAGGTCTCGGTGAGATGCACCTTATACCCGACCCAGGTGGTCTCCCGTTTCTTGCCATAGCGAGCGTCTGCGTCGTAGGGTGAGTTCTGGATCTGCCCGGCGGGGAGCAGGTCCTGCGTCCGACGCCACTCGCCACCTGTCTCACGCGGCTGGTACTGTTGCGCCCAAACACGCCGCACACTTTGCACGGCTGGAAGTTCGCCGAGCCATGCTGGCGCGGTGGTCGCCTCTAAGGCTTGGAGCAGACTCCACCCATCTGCCCCAATGAGCTCGGCGTAAGCCCGGCGGGCAGCAGCGCCGGTGGGCAGGCGATACTCCTCGATGCGGCAACTATAGCGCTCAGTCCACTCCGCATGCTCCCGCTCCACATAACTGCGCAGCCACTCGGGCGCCACCTCCGCCAGCACGTTCAAGGCATGGCGCAGTGTCTCCCCCACGCATTCCAATCGGTTGAGCGCACGCACCGCGGCTAACACATGCGTCGAATCGGTCCGTTGGCGTCCACGCGCCTTGAGCCAGCCACGCGCTGCACACTGGTCGAGCAACACGTCGAGTAGCCGCTGCGTCGCCCCACCCTGCACCAGTCGGCTACGAAACTCGCTCAACACCGTATGGTCAAAGCCCGGATCGCTCAGCTCTAGACTGAGCGCATACTTCCAATCCATCCGGCTGCGCACCGCCTCTGCCGCCTGCCGGTCAGGCAATCCCTCCACAAATTGCAGGACTGTGACCAGCGCCAGCCGCCACGGGGCCTCGGCGGGTTGCCCGCGAATGGGGAAGAGGTCAGCGAAGTCCTCATCGCTGTAGAGGGCCCCGAGTGCGTCACGCACCTCCACCACCAAGTTGCCACGAGGAAAACAGGCGCGCACCACCCGGGCAGTCTCGTCAGGAACGGCTGGTATCGGCAGGATCTTGAGCGACATGAAGCACCTCCTTGAGCGGATCTACACACCTCATGTCCCTCACTGTATTCCAGATCCTCGGCTCGCTCCCTGCTTCCTTCTTGAATTCGCCACCAGTGTCAATTCTGACAACAACCCACGGCGACACAGGTGGACACAAGACGACACTACGTACCGTGAAATCCAGTAAAACTCAGATGTGGTGGACGTGTGCGAACAATGGTGGACGGAACGAGGCGAACTCCAAAACCGCAGGTTGCAGGTTCGATTCCTGTCCCACCTGCCTGCGAGCTCTGAATTCATGGGGATTGCCGCCTCGTACCCCTCGCGCAATGTGCGTGCTTTGACCCCTATTTGACCCCAATGTCAGACCACCAGGAGCAGCACCGCAGATCTATGAGCGCGACCCTGTTGCTAATGGATCTCCTAGTACAGCAGCCTTCAGTCGCTTGTGACTAGGGGATAGCAAACTAGCGATATTTCTCATTGTCCGTGGCCCTGGTTTGGAGAATAGGGTACTGCGCAAGTCCGCCTGAATAGTTCCCACAACTTAAGACTCTAGTTCCTCTGGGGCAGGCCCTGGGCCTCGCTCAAGGTGGGTCTTGAGCGCAACCGTCGTCTCGGTGGACTCGACGCCAGGGATGCGCTTGAGCCGCTCAATGAGGTCGAGCAAATGCTCCGTGCTGGTCGCTCGCAGCTTTACCATAAGACTGAGTTGTCCGTCGACGGAATGCGCTTCCTCAATCTCATGGATACGAGCCAGCGCCTCGACAAGCTCCGAACAGGGCCGCGAGGCGCGCACACCAACGAACGCCAGCACTGTGAGGTTCAACGCCTGTGGATTCACTGTGATCGTCCATTTGCGGATCACACCATCGCGCTGTAAGCGCCGCAACCGGTCGTGCACCGTCGAGGGTGAAAGCTTGACACGGCGGGCTAGATCCTCTAGGCGCAGGCGCCCCTGCTCCTGAAGAGCGGCGATCAGCAGTGTATCAATTTGGTCTAGTGGGTGATATCCACCGCGTGTCGTCCGAAAATTCTTCGGTCATATTGCCAAACCCTCCGAACAGAAGTATACTCCTTGGGTCTATCATCCGACAAGAATTGGAGGAGATTGCGTGCAGACACTCATCGTCGTTGATGCCCAGAACGAGTTCTCGCCGCAGGGGCGCCGCCCCGTTCCCAACCACGTCCAGGCGCTGGAAGCGATCCACCGACGAGTGGAGGAGGCGCGCCGCGAGGGACGGCCGATCGCCTGGGTACGCCATCACAACCCGCCGGGCGCGGCAACAGCGCCTTTGCGCCAGGCTCGTGGGGCGCGGAGTACTCGCCAGGCCTCGGGCCGCTTCCTGCGCGGGAGGAGGAGGCCGAGTTCGTGAAGGAGGTCTACGGCGCCTTCACCGGCACGAGCATCGGCTCCTGGCTCGAGGCGCGAGGGTCTGAGGAGGTGCTGATCGTGGGCTTCTTCGTGCACATGTGCGTGTCAACCACGGCGCGTGAGGCGCTCATGCGGGGGTTGCATGTCGCGGTGGATCCTGCGGGCACGGGCGGATTCCCGATCCAGCATGAACTCCTGGGCGTCCAATCGGCCGAGGAGGTCCATCGCACAGCCCTGCTGCACCTGAGCCACTTGGGCGTGCGGATCGCGGCTAGCGAATCTGCACCACAGGGGTATGAGTGAGCAAACAGCGCATCGCGCTAACCGTCTTCCCTGCAGAAGCCTTCCGCGCGTCACACCTCACAGAACCAGAGGAGTTCACACAACCATTGCGTTGCCTGAGGGGTTCTTACACGGGAGACGCCACAGGTGATAAGCAGAGGGCATTGGCGCTCCTGGAAGCGCTGACACTTCGCCGTGAGACGAGCGACCATGTGCCGGCCAGACTCAAGAAAACCGTAAGTTATATTATCCCGGTCGAAGGCGCGTTCTCCGATGGGTTGACACTCCCGGTCACTGCGAAAGATGTTGTTGCCTGCCTCAACGGTGTCGTCAACCGTGTCGTCACCTGTCGCACCCATGCCAAGGGCGACAGCGCCTGGGTCCGTTCCCAATAGGAGAATCCAAGCGCGTTCGTCGCATAGTGATGTGATGCGATACCTGGCAAACAAGTGATGTGGAAGCGCCAGGAGGGAATGGGTGGCTGTCGTGCAGCAAAAGCGATTGGACATGATGCCTGGGACGCGGCTCGTGAAGGGGGCCTGTCCGCATCACTGTCCTGATTCGTGCGCGACGGTGACCCAGGTGCACGACGGCCGCGCGGTGGCGGTCCGGAGGATGTGGGTGGATGACGCCCTGCCAGCGCAGACTGAGACGCCGCTGGATGCCCCGACGCTTGAGACTCTGTATGAGCGACACGTGCGTTCGATCTACCGCTTTGTTTACAGCAAGGTTGGCAATCGCGAAGAGGCGGAAGACCTGACATCGCAGGTGTTTCTCAAGGCGGCGCGTGGGATCGACTCCAGCCGCGACGCGCTCAGCGCGCAGGGATGGCTGTTCCAGGTGGCGCGGACAACCATCGCGGACCACTGGCGCTCGGTGTACCAGTTCCGCGCGAACTCGCTCGATGACCTGCTTGACGCCGGGCTGGAAGTGCCCGCGGATGAGCGGGCGCCTATGGACACGAGCGTGGCTGATCGGCGCGTGGAACGCGTCTTGGCGCGCTTGCCGGCGCGCTACCGCGATGTCCTGACCCACCGCTTTCTACTGAACTATTCGATTAAGGAGACGGCGGCGGCGCTGGGTATCAGCGAGGCCAATGTCAAGGTGATCCAGTTTCGCGCGCTCAAGAAAGCCAGCGAGAGCGATCCCAATGATCTCGACGCGGATACGTAAACACTGAGCCATATCAGACCCCTGGAGCAGACATGACGCCACCGGCTTCTGGCGTCTTGACAACGACCAGTTCAATGCCGTGCGCCGCCGCACTGCCCACCTGACGCAGGCGCAACTCGTCGAGGCGGCAAGCTTCAGCGTCGTCTACATCAGCATGCTCGAGCGTGGCTCCCGCCAGCCCCAGCGCACGACGGTGGCGCTCCTCGCCGACGCCCTGGATCTTTCCGCGCCAGAGCGTGTCGCGCTGGCGGCAACAGCGCAGGGGCGATGACACAGGTTCAACACATCTGCCCTTCGGGGGATTCCTGGGGGCGGTCCCGACGAGCCCGCTGGTGGGACGTGAGCGCGAACTCGCTCTGCTCAAGGAGGCGCTGGGAGCGGTCGCCGGCGGGCATGGCCCACTTTCTCCTCGCGCGTCGCAGCCTCAGCTACCCCGAGGAGGTCGCCTATTCCTTCGTCTTCGGCCCTACCACCGTGACGCTGGCGCAAGCCTCGCGCTAGTGGCGGGGAGCCGCTGGCAGGTGGAGCAGGCCTTTGAACTAGCCAAGGGCGAAGTGGGTATACTCTGGCAGACCGGGAGAACTCCAAGGTCGGGCTGCTACGCGATGTGGGCTGGGGGGTCCTGGCGAGCAATCTGCGTCGTATCGCCCAGCGTTTGGTAGCGTGAGTGGGCAGACACGGGGTACAGAAAGCTCATCCGCTCATGACACCACTCGGTTGCCTCGATCGCGCCTCTTATCTGGCTGCAGCCCATTTCGCAGCACAAGAAAGTACTAGCGCGAGACGACTCTTGACAGAGGGGGATACTTAAGTGCTTAAGTATAGACGGAAACTTAAGCACTTAAGCTTCTGAGCGGGAAGGTGATCTCATGGAGCCGTTGCTTCGCACGCCAGCACTCGGCCTGGCTGCGCATGCAGCGTATTGAGCAGAAGGTGCATCGCGCCGTCAGCGCCCAGCTGCAGAGTGTGGGCCTGACGGACGCACAGTTCTACGTGCTCGCGCACGTCCGGTTTGCCGAGGGGCAGATCCAGCAGGAAGTGGCAGACGCTCGTCTGGTCACGCAGGCCAACATCTGCCAAATGGTCACCAAGCTGGAAGCGGACGGATTGTTGGTGCGCCACCGCGAAGGCCGCAGTAATCGCTTGTTCCTCACTGAGCGGGGTCGCACGCTCATCGACAGCATTTTGCCTGGTCATGAGCGGCTGCTCGCCGCGCACTTCGCGGAATTGCCGCTGGAAAGCCAGCAGCTGCTACATCAGCTGCCCGCGATCTTGACCACGCGTTGGATCGCGCAGCGGCAAACCAGCAGCGGGCTAGCGGCGGGACTTCTCTCTGAGCGGCTGAGCAAAAGTGTCTTCGCCACGACCGGAGGTTGACTTGCACAGGCAGGAGAACCAGCGAGGAGAAGCGGGCGCAACTCTAGAGGCGGTGAGACGATCTCGAGCCGCAGAACCGTCGCGGTCAATTGGGCGCGCGACAGCAGGTTATGGAGGTCTAAGGGATGAACGTGATCGTACCCGCGGTCGGCGAGCCCAATCCAGCATTTGCCCAGCCGGCCAGTCGCGAACGTCTGGAGGGCGTAGCCCAGGCGCTGGAACGGCGTGGGATTCAGGTGCTGCTTGCCAAGAGCGCGGAGGATGCCAAGCACCTGATACTTGATCTGGTGCCAACAGGCTCTGAGGTCCACATTGCCCTCTCCGAAACGATGGCACAGGTCGGGATTACGCCGGAGATCGAAGCGTCGGGCCGGTATGATGCGATACGGCCCAAGCTCCTGCAACTGGACCGGGTCACGCAAGGGCGTGAGATGCGCAAACTGGCCGCGGCGCCTGACTACATCCTTGGTAGTGTCCACGCGATCACCGATGATGGATTGCTCCTTATCGCCTCTGGGTCAGGCAGTCAACTTGGACCATACGCTCAATCCGCAGGCAAGGTGATCCTAGTCGTCGGGCACCAGAAGGTTGTGCATGACCTTGAGGAAGGGTTGCGCAGGATCCAGGAATACAGCCTGCCATTGGAGGATGCGCGTATGAAACGCCAGGGAAGAGTTGGGAGCGCGCAGATGAAGACCTTGATCATTCATGGGAGCCGCAAGGGCGGATCACTGTGGTACTGGTACCTGAGACACCTCGGCTTCTAAGAAACTGTTTTGAAAGTTATCCAGCCGGGCTGGATGGAGCAGGAGAACGGGCCAGTCGACGCAGCATGAGGTGGCTCATGCCCGCGTAGATGAGCGCTTCGCTCGACTCGACCTGGTACTCGTAGTCCTTGGCGAGCCGGCGCAGCCCGCCCCACCAGCTGAAGGTCCGCTCGACGATCCAGCGGTGCGGTTGGACGGCAAACGTGCCGCGTGGCTGCGTATCGCTGCGTTTGACCACCTCGACCTCCCAGCCCATGAGTTGGCGGAGATCCTCCACCAGCTGCCCCCCGTAGGCGGCATCGGCCCAGATCAGCGACAGGAACGGCAAGTCTGGCCCGTAGAGCCGCAGGGCATGTGCCGAGGGATTGCCACTAAGCGTGCGCCGTCGCGGTCCTGCACATCGGCAGCGGAGACCACCACCTTGAGCACGAACCCCTGGGTATCCACCAGCAGATGGCGCTTGCGTCCCTTCACCTGCTTGTGCGTGTCGTAGCCGCGTGGACCCCCCTTTGAGTCGTCTTGACCGTTTGACTGTCCACGATCGCGGCGCTGGGGGTCGCCTCGCGTCCCAGCCGTCGTCGGCTGTGCTCGCGCAACGCCGTGTGCATCCGCTCCCACGTCCCGTCGTTACGCCAATTGCGAAAATAGTAAAAGGCCGTCTGCCACGGGGGCAGGTCGTGTGGCATCGCGCGCCACTGGTTGCCGCCACGCACGACATAGAGGATGGCGTTGACGATCTCGCGCCGACTGTGACGCGCAGGTCGTCCACCAGGCTTGACCGCTGGCACGAGCGGTTCGAGGATCGCCCACTCGGCATCGCGCAGGTCGCTGGGATAGGCTTTGCGCACGGTGCCGCTCTGGGTCTGCTGCTTCATGTCCTGTTTCATGCCGCCAGTCTAGCACATCCCCACCCTTTCAAAACAGTTTCTAATTTTACAGTTGCAGATAGGGGCGAGATGTGGCATGAGTGACCTGAGACCGAAAGGAGTCAGGTCATGGAGGAGTATGAACGCACCACGGGAGAGGTTGCTGGTTGGACGAGTGGCTTGGACGAGGTGCAGCAACGGATTGGGCCGCGCTTCGCCCGCTCGGAACAGCGCCAACGGGTGCGGCGCTATCTGGACGGGTTGCTCAGTCCCGTCGAGCGCAAGAACGGCTGGCAACTGGCGCTGAACACGCCGGCGAGGCGACGCCCTACGGCATGCAGCGCCTGCTAGCGGGGGCGAAGTGGGACGCGGATGCGGTGCGCGACGACCTGCGCACCTATGTGCTGGAGCATCTGAGCGACCCGCGAGCGGTGCTGGTCATTGATGAGACCGGCTTTCTCAAACAGGGGACGAAATCGGTGGGGGTCAAGCGCCAGTACAGCGGGACGGCGGGGCGCATTGAGAACTGCCAGATCGGCGTCTTTCTGACCTACGCGGCGCCGGAGGGGCATGTGCTGCATTGACCGCGAACTCTACCTGCCCCGCGAGTGGATCGACGATGCGGAGCGCCGCCAGGAGGCAGGTGTGCCGGAAGAGGTGACGTTCGCGACCAAGCCGCAGCTGGCCCGACGCATGCTGGAGCGCGCCTGCGCGGCGGGGGTGCCAGCGGCCTGGGTGACGGGCGACAGCATCTACGGGGGCGACCGGCGGCTGCGGGTCTGGCTGGAGCAGCAGGAGCACCCCTTTGTCCTGGCGGTCAAGAGTGATGAGCCCTTGTGGGCCGTGCTGGACGGGCGCTGGGGACAACCGCGTGCCGACGTCATCGCCGCCCAGATCCCGGCCGACGGGTGGCAGCGCCTCTCGGCCGGGCAAGGCGCGAAAGGGCCGCGCTGGTATGAGTGGGCCCGGGTGCCGCTGGCGCGTCTCCAACTGAGCGCGGAGGAGCGGCGCTGGGAGCACTGGGTGCTCGTGCGCCGCAGTCGCAGCGACCCGACCGACCTGGCCTACTACGTCGTCTTCGCGCCCGCCGGGACTCCGCTACGGACGCTGGCGCGGGTGGCGGGAGCAACGCTGGCGCATTGAGCAAAGCTTTGAACTGGCGAAGGGCGAGGTGGGGCTCGACCACTACGAGGTGCGACGCTGGGAGGGCTGGTATCGGCACATGACGCTGCGCGATGTTCGCGCTGGCCTACCTCGCCGTGCTGCGTACTCACCTCCACGCACAGCAGGCGGCGCAGCAGATGCCCACGTCTCCTCGTCGCCACCGTCACACGAGCAGCACGGCCCAGGTCGCAAAGGGGGGCCCTACCAGCAGCCGATCGATTTGAGCGTCGAACTCTTACCGCTGAGCGTGCCCGAGATCCGGCATCTGCTCTGGGCCGTTGGGGCAGGCGGTCTCAGCGGAAGCGACCACACAGGTCCTGGCATGGTCCGACTGGCGCCGTCGCCACCAAGCGCGGGCCAGGCGGTGTCACTACCGACGCCGGCTCGCCCTAGACATCCCTAACCGCAACTGTAAAACTAAGCGATCATGACCCCATGCGCAGGAATTGCTGGCAAAGAGAAACAGGTCCATAGCTTGCTTCCTCTAACGATGTAAAACCACCGAGGTGAAGCAAACGTGGACCTGACCTGCTCCCCGAACTGGCATCCGGTCGAAATTAGAATGGCTGAATGCTATGAGGTGACCAGGCGAAATAGAGCATTCCAGTTCGTGGAACCACCTTCTCCCTGTGCTCGGGTGAAGGTCGCGCTGACTACAAAACTGACTACATACCGGCTGGACGTGCTTGGACGACCCTGGACGATGCGCGGCTTCCAGTCGCGAATTTACGGCGTTTCTAGACGCCCTTGCACGGCTCTGGACAGTGCGCCGAGTGCTCCAAAACCGTAGGTTGCTGGTTCGATTCCTGTCCCACTTGCTCCTTCGAATCACTTGAAATAAAGAGGCTTGCAGCGGATGAGCCTGCAAGCCTCTTGTCTGTTACCTGTTATCTGTTATGCTAGCCTCACATGTGGGTGAACACCTAGAAGAGACGCTCGCGGTTATGCGCGCTGACGCCTTTACTTGAGCCATGCGCCAAAGTGACGTTAGTGCCGCGCGAGCCAGTCGAGGAGTGTGCGCGCCAGCCAATCTGGATGCGAGTTCTGCACGTCATGTTCAGCGCCTGCGACGATTAGCGCCTCGGCGTGCGGGATGCGCTCTGCTAACTGCCTGACGAGCGGCGGTGGAGCGAACATATCGTGCTCACCAGTAATGAGCAACGCAGGGCAGGTGATTGTGTCCGCTTTGGCCAAGGCAAGTTCGCCCTGCTTCTCTCCATCGATGATGTCGCTCATGCCCTGCACAATGTTCTGCGTCATCGCGCGGCGCGTTATCCTCACCGTAATAGTCAACCAGGAAATCGCGATACTCCTGCAGCGGCGGGATCGGCTGATCGATAAGATTCTGCATCACCGCCCGCAACTGCCCCTCAGGATCGTTCAGTCTGCCTGCCGCGCCCCACGTGATGACCGAGCGCACGAGATCAGGTGTCAGCGCGGCCATGAAGAGCGCGACCTCTCCACCGTCGCTGAAGCCAATCAGATGGGCGGGTGTCGTCCCGAGCTCGTGCAGGAGAGCGGCGCATGAGGCGGCGTCGTCCTCATAGTAGCTGGCGGTGTAGGTGCGTGGCTGCGGTTGTGAGCGCCCGGAGCCAGGCAGGTCCACCGCGATTATGCGGTAGTTAGAGCAACTTTCAAGTATCTTGAGCAGGTAGAGGGTATCCTGCGTTTGCGAACCAGGCGGCCGCGTCATCGGGAGTGATGGCTGCGATAGCCAGACGGACCGCTGCTTGGAGGGCCTCCTGGGTGCGGGCGCCGAGACCCCGCAGGATGGCCTTGACCTTGGAGAACGCCTGCTCGATCGGGGTGAAGTCGGGCGAGTAGGGCGGCAGGAAGAGCAGGTCGCAGCCGCGCGCCGCCAGCGCCGCACGCAGGCTGGGGGACTTATGGGCACTCAGGTTGTCCAGCACCACCACCTGTCCCGGCCGCAGCCGGGGCGCCAACTCGTCGCGGATGTACCACTCAAAGGTCTCGCTCGTCATTGCCCCCGCGATGAGCAACCAGGGTTCGAGCAGCCCGTCGGGGGTCAGCGCGGCCACCAGCGTGGTGTTGTGACCGTGGTTGCGCGGCACCGAGCCGGTCGCGCGCTGGTCGTGCGGCGCCCAGCCGTAGAGCCGCGTCAGCGAGGTATGGGTGCTGCTTTCGTCGACAAAGACGAACTGCGCGGGGTCGCGCGTGGCGACGGCTTCCCGCCAGGCGGCACGCGCTTGCTCGTCACGCTCGCTGGCTGCCAGTGTCTTTTTTTGTGCGTCCAGCCCAGCCGGCGGATCGCCCGCCACATCGTCGCCTCGCTCAGTTGCTGCCCCTGGTGCTCGGCCCACCACGCACAGTGCTCCAGCACCGTGGCATCGGGCGCCGCTTCCAGCCGGGCGCGCAAGATGACCTCCTGCTCCGTCCCAATGCGGCGCGGGCACCCGGGAATCGGCTTGCGCTCCAGCGAGCCCGTCTGAGCCCGTCTCGCGCTGTTGTACCACGGCGCGTTTGACCGTGGTCACCGCCACACCAAAGCGGCGCGCGGCTTCTCGCATGGGCTGACCGTCAGCCACCGCTCGCACCAAGCGTTCCTTGAGGTCGGTCGAATAGGCTCGCATACTGTTATGTATAGCACATCCCATGCCTGGCTTTGCTTCTTGCAAGTTGCTCTAGTCGCTAGAGCGTCACGCAGCGCCGCAAGATGTTCGGAACTCTGTGAGAAGCCGGGGAGGAGGAGCGCCGGGGCACCGCTTCCCAGCTCTTCAAAGTAGATGCGTGATCCGCTATGCTCAAACCATGCCATCGTGACCCTCCTTTGGGTGCGCGCATCAACACGCTACGTTCAGGCCGTGCGCTGAACCGAGACAGGTGATCCTCTTGCCAGTAGGTTATACTCTTGGTTGATCGCGCACCAGTTCATGTTGTGAACTCATTTGCCACAACACCATGGAGGAAGCCATGTCGAAGTATGGCCAATACTGCCCAGTCGCACGGACGTTGGAGATCCTGGGAGATCGCTGGACGCTGCTGATCATTCGCGACATGATCACCGGCAAGGGGATGGGCCACTTCAATGACCTGCAGCGGGGGCTGCCGGGCATCTCACGCGCGTTGCTGGCGAGTCGACTACGCCAATTGCAGCGTGCGGGCGTGATTGAGAAACGGTTTATAGGATCGGGACGCGCGAGCACGGTCTATCATCTGACGCCGGCGGGACTGGCGCTGAGTCCAGTCATCATGTCGCTGTGGCAGTGGGGTGAGACCTGGGCGTTTGGCGATCCCAGTGAAGAGGAATTGAACCCGGTGCTGCTGATGTGGTGGCTGCGCAGTCGCGTTGACGCCGAGCGGTTGCCAGATCGGCGGATAGTGGCACAGTTTGACTTTCGTGGCGCCGCCAAGGGGTCATTTTGGCTGGTGATGGCGCCGCAGGATGTCACCCTGTGTCTGGTGGATCCCGGCTATGCGATTGACCTGCTCGTGGCTGCTGACCTGACGGCATTCTTCAAAGTCTGGGGACGACGCCTGGCGTACGCCGACGCAGTGAGAAGCGGAGCGCTCACCATCGCTGGCGTGCCAGGGCTCAAGCGCGCTTTTCCTCGGTGGTTTGGATGGGACACGACGGCCGCAAATGGCACACAGCCAGCGTCAGCTGTATCCGGTCGAAGAGTAGATCAACACTTGGCAGCTGAGCAATAGCGCGCTCTGTAGGTAGTTGACAGCTCTGCAAGCACGCCTAGATGCACGGCACTGCCTCGCTCACGGATGGCATTGACACCAATCCTGACACCAACCTGGGCGCACAACTATGGACGACTATGGACGGATTCGCAGAATTTGAGTCGATAATTCCTGGCAGAAAGACGATTATGGACGCCTGTGGACAATCGGCAGCGCACTCCAAAACCGCATGGTGTCCGTGACGTCACCGATACCTTGCCGCATCATCCGCACAGCACGGTTGTGTCAGTTCTCTTTGAGGCAGGAGCGCCAGGACCTTTCTCTTCCAGCGATTGGCGCTTGCGTCCCTGAGTGCGTTCACAGCCAGCATCTCCTCGGCAGATACGGACCCAGCCCCTGCGCCAACCTATCTGCGTACACTGTGAGCTACCTCACAGCATTATGCGCCTCAATCTGGTAGGCTGGATCACAGACTCTATTGCGACGAGGGTCGAACACCTTCCAAGTGAGGACCACTGAGGAGGCTCCATGCGTACACCGTTGTGGCGCTCGACCGCCATCGCATCGGTGGTGGTGATGCTCGCTGGCTGCAGTGTCTCATCGCCTACCTCGACCGCACAGACGACTCCCAGCGCTCACGCGGCGACCGCCATCCCTGCGTCGGCGTGTGGGGACGCTTCCGCCACGGCAAGTGTTGGGGGGATTACCGTTGCTCCACAGGCTCCCCTGGACGCGTTGGCCTACCCGACCGCGAAGCTGCCTGACGGCATCGCATCTCGACCCCTCATCGTGGCGGTCGGCGATCTCCCACCGCTCGGGACCGCCCAGCCCAAGTACACCCCTGATCCCACCCATCCTACCAATCCGCTCGTTATGCAGGACACCGGTGGCGGGTACGTACTCAGCCTCCAAAATAGCTCTCCGTCTGCTCATACAGTGCGTGGGGTAGAGGTGTGCCTCGACAGCCTGACTCCTACCTCTGGCCAGCTCAATGAGTGGCAGCCGTGCGATGCCCCGTACAGCAGGAGTGGATCGCCTGGACCGGGCGGCTGTGGGGGACACACGCAGCAGGATGTCTTTCTCCATGCTCCCTTCACGGCCACCCCAACGGTCGGGACCCGTGTCACCGCAACGGAGACGCGGGCGGATGACTCCTTCTATACCACGCGCTACCAACCCTTCCCGATCACCCTCCAGCCAGGCGCGCACTTGACTCTGGAGATTGGCATTGGGCCGACGACGACGTGCCCGGTGTCCCCTGCGACGGGCTTTCCTGCCAGCAGCTGTCTCTTCAAAACGCCGGGGACCTACACCTTTGCGTTCGGCCTCTTGGTTGATGCGGGTGCGTCAGTAGTCGCAGCGCACTCACTACCGACCGTACTGGCGCCTGCGACGGAGTGGACCGGGGATGCCTGCACCACACCGACGATGCAGGCGCTGATTCCTCCAGCCACCACGCCAGCCACGAACTATGTCTGTCGAGTCTAGGACAGAGAACAACGGCGCTGGTGGGAGCGACCAGATAGGATCGACAGCGAGCACAGGGGGTGGGCTAGTGCATGATCAGGCCGCCGTGTCGGGAATAACCAGGTGAGCGTCATGGGAGCAGCCAAAGTGAGCACAGACGCGGTCAGCCACCTCGTGGGCACTGAGCAGCCGTGCGGGCTCGACAATGGCGCGCTTGCCATGCACCCACTTGGGTTCGATCGGGTTGAGCCACGGGCTCTTGACGGGCAGATAACACGACACGATGCGCACGCCCGTCCCCTGGCGCTTGACCTGCCGATTGTGGGCGCGGATCCAGGCCCGCACCCGCTTGCTCACGTGCCAGGAGGCGTTGTCCGAGATCAGCAGCCACACCCGCACCCCTGTCTCCTGCAGCCGCGTGCAGCACCAGTCCAGGAACTGCTCGGTGATAGCGCTCACCGGGCGGCCATCGACAAAGCGCAGCCAGACGCGCTCGGCACGCCCGAGCTGGCGCAGCAGCACGCCGTAGCAGGCCAAGGCCTTGGGATCGGGATCACCCTTGGGGGCTTCCTGCTCGATCAGGCGCAACGGTCCGTCAGCGGGGTCGGTCCAGGTGTGCAGGTGGGGGCGCGCGAAGCGACTCCACCAGGTCTCATCGGCAAAGCCCAGCGCCCAGTCGGGGTGCTGGCTCGCCACAGCAATCAGGCGGTCGCGCTGCCCTTTTTTCGGGCGTACCCAGGATCGGGACTGGTGATCCAGTGCTTGGCGCGCTTCCAACTCAGCCCCAGCCGCAGGACGGTCTGGCGGATGGTCTCCCCGCTCACGCGCGTCGGCACAATCCCCTCGGCCACGCTGACCTCGGCCGCCCACTCCAAGGTCCACAGGCTGTCGGGGTTGCCGAAGTCGCGAGGGCTGCGCTGCAAGAGCGCGCGTAAGCGCTCGGCCTGCTCCGGACTGAAGACCAGGCGCGTGCGGTGGGCGCGTGAGGACTTCTTCTGCAGGCAGGCCAGTCCGACGGCGTTGAAGGCGTGCAGCGCGTCGAGCACCGTCTGGTCGTCGATACCCAGGTACGTCGCGATGCGGGGGGCACGCTCGCCGCGGGCGCTGGCCAACAGGATCTGGCAGCGGCGCAGGACGAAGGCGTCGTTGGAGCGCAAGCCCTGCTCCAGCGCCTGCCGCTCGTCGTCGGTCAGCGTTCGCACAAAGATGGGAGGTCTCATGCCCTCGAGCGTACCACATTCTCGTTCATCCATCTTGCAAAGGCACTGTAGAACGTGCTTGCTGTCGACAAAATAGTTGGGAGGTGCAGGGAGCTGGCCCATTGAGAAGCTTGACCGTTGCACCTAGTGTACAGGGCAGTGCATCATTCTGCGCGATGGCGGCAAAAATGGCAGCAATGCGATGGACCGTAACGGGACTGTATGGGACTGTACGCACGTGAACGCAGAGGAATATTCGGTACAATGGGACTGCACCAGACCGTCTGGGACCCAGCGCCGCGACCTCCAAAACCGCAAGGTGCAGGTACGATTCCTGTCCCACCTGCCCTGAGCCGTGAATTCATGGGGATTACTGCCCCTTGACCCCAGCACAATGCGTGTGCCTTGACCCCCTATTTGGTCCCCCATGTGACACCACCATGAGCAACACCGCAGATATGCGAGTGCGGCCTTCGTGTTGATGGACTTCCTGGCCCAGCAGTGGGCTCCAGTCGTCTATGCACAATCGATAGCAACCTAACGGCGTCTCGCATCATCCTTGGATACCATGTGGGGTACGGGTCAATTCCGCTGTGCCACGTAATGGCCAGTGAGCGGTTTTGGCGACCTTACTTTGGCTGCTCACGTCGCTGATGGCCTTTGGCGTCCATGTGGAATGTGCGCCTGTCGCTCGTCGTACGGGCTCGGCGCTATCAACGCAATTGCTCAAGCTCCTGGCGAACCAGCGCAATGGCGTCATGTGGGGTAAGTGCCCACCCTTGAGCGTGGCAGGCCGTTAAGACAGACTCGCCGAGTATGGAGCGTAGCCAGCCGAGATCGCGTGCGCGTATCTCCTTTTCTGCGGGTTCGATCGGTCGTGGAGACATATCGCGATGGGCGATGGCTGCGCCATAGAGGCGGGCGGCTTGCTCTGCCGCTCCCCGCCAACATGCAAGTGACCCGGCGCGCTCCACCAGCCACCACACGTACTCGCCCTCATGCGCCTCACCAGCCAGATCGGCGAGCGCCTGATTAAGCTCGCGTTGAGCGGCCGCGATGTCTCCTTGATCCAGCGCCAGGCTGGCGCGGAAGTAGCGAACACGCACGAGCATGAGAGCGCTACCCACAGCACTGAAGAGACGGGCCGCTTCGATCAGAGAGGTGTGGGCATCTTCCATGTCGCCTAAGCGCCACTGTGCGCGACCCAGTGTGAAGGCGCAGGTCGCCGCAAAGAAGGCGCTCTGTTCGCGCTTGAATAACAGGTAGTTCGGCTCGGTCACCTCAACGGCGCGGAGCGGCTCATCGAGGAGGAGGTAGGTCTCTCCGATGCTGTTCCACGTCAATCCGCGAGCAAGATCACTCTCACCAGCTTCGCGACTAAGCGCGACAGATTCCTCGTAGCAGGCGAGCGCCTCCTTCGACCGTCCCATCTCCTGGTACAATCCACCGAGGTTCATGAGAGGAAAGACCATGCCTCGACGATTGTTGGCCTCGCGCCGCAGCGCAAGGCACTCTTGGTACAGCGCTTGCGCCCGCTCATATTCGCGCAGTTCGGTGAGCGTATTGGCTAGATTCATCATGGCGCTGGCGATTTCCGTCCCGCTCCCAATTTCCTGCCGCAGTCGCAGTGCCATCTCACCGGCTTCCCTCGCCCGATCGAACCGATCGAGCCGGTGAGCCATGACGAGCACTCCGGTCCATGCCTGTGCCAGGACACTTAGTTCCTCATGAGACGTAGGTAAGTCGGCCCGCCCAATAAAGCGTTCAAGCCAGTCCAGCCCTTCCAGGAAGCGGGCGCGCGCATCCCAGAAGCGCCACAGAGCGCCCGCCACGCGCAGCCCGCGCATAATGGCGCCAGTTTCCCATGCCCACCCGAGCGATGCGCGCACATTTTCGTACTCTATGTCCACACGAGCAATGATGTTCTCAACCTGCCCTACCTCCTCATCCAACAAGAGTTCTACCAGCGACAAGTAGTAGGCGGCATGACGCCGCCTGGCCTCCTCCAACTCACCGTCAGTTCCTAGCCGCTCCCATGCATATGCCTGCAGCGTTACCAGTTGTACATAGCGTTGCTCGCCAGCCACGTCGGCGCATTGCAGCAGGTTGGCGTCCACTGTCGCGGCCAAGGCCGCGGCCAGCGAGTCATTCGCCATGCCTGTGACAGAGGCCATTGCCTCGACAGACGCGCTGCCGATGAAAACTCCCAGTGAGCGAAATAGCCATCGTTCTTCCTCACCCAACAAGGCGTAGCTCCAGGCGATAGTCGACCGCATCGTGCGCTGGTGGTCTGCCAGATCCTGCGGACCGTCCGAGAGCATGCCGAGGAGCGCCGGCTGCGCTAGCCGTTCGTGGAGTTGCTGCAGCCCAAATTGTCTCATCCGCGCCGCCGCAAGCTCGATTGCGAGCGGCAGCCCATCTAGGCGAGCGCAAATATTAGCGACCAGACGCCCCTCCTCTACCGTCGCAAGTGTAAAGTAGTGTTGCGAAGCGGCGGCGCGCGCCAGAAATAGCGCCACTGTCGGAACATGACTGACTGCCTGCAGGGATTCCAACTCTGTTGGGTCGGGCAGGGCAAGCGGTGCCACGGGGAAGATTTGTTCGCCACGGAGTTTCAAGGGCGCTCGGCTCGTCACGAGTGCCTTCACTTGTCCGCATGCGATCAACAGTTCCAGAAGGGGACGAGCAGCAGGCAGCACTTGCTCGAAGTTATCCAACACGAGCACAATCGGCCGATCATACAGCGCGCGGACAAGCGTCTCATACAACGGTGTGTCGTCCCTCTTCCGGATGCCCAGCGCCTGGGAGATGGCCGGCAGCACGCGCTCTGGCTCTCTCACAGGGATAAGGTCGACGAAAACCACCTTCCAGTGCCATTCACGTTGCACAGTGGCGGCTAGTTCAAGCGCCAGACGGGTCTTGCCCACGCCGGCGGGGCCGGTGAGGGTAAAAAGCCTGGTCGTCTTGCGCCCTAGGAGCTTCAGCAAGGCGGCCTGTTCCTGCTCGCGGCCGATCAATGGTGTGAGCGGCACGGGTAAGCGGTCGTCGTAGGCGGCGTCGTCGAAGGCTCTTGGCGCATCCTCATACTCTGCATGCTTGGGACGGCGCGCCCTGCGCGCTGTCATCATGAATTCCGCTGCTTCCTCAGGGGCAAGCGCGAGCGCGGCACTGAGCATGTCCACAGTGGCTCTTTGTGGGGCGCGGATGTTGCCGCGCTCGAGCAGGCTGACCGCTGCTCGACTGAGACCCGCTCGCTCAGCCAACGCCTCCTGCGTGAGCCCACTACGGTGCCGATAACGGTGGAGCAGTGCGGCAAGATCGGAGCTATTCGTCACGGACATTGGATGCTCCTGGAATCGCGCCATGGCCGATTGCCGCCCCCATTCTAGCATCCACCGTCAGTGATCTCGAGTGATCTTATGCGCACTTTTACGCGCGGTCTTACGCTTTTTCGCTGGTCTTAGGAGATCGTTCGGGGCACACTTGCTCTCACGAAAGCACGGCGGTGAACAGGTGATGCCAGGAAGGTATCAGGGAGCCGAGCGCATGACCAGCGAGTCGGATATCCCAACGACCTGGGGCGCGCAACTTGCTCTTGCCGAAGAGACACTGGCCGCGGCGGAGTCGCCTGCGCCGCGAGAAGATGCGGTGGAGTTGCTAAGCCACCTACTAAGTGTGCCGGGGTCCGAGCTGCTGGCCAAGCTCTCGTCGCCAATGCGTCAGCCAGACGTGGAGACGTATGCCGCCTGGGTCGCGCGGCGGGCGGCGGGTGAGGCGTTGGTGCAAATTACGGGACGCCTGGAGTTCATGGGTTTGGACATCGTTATCGGGCGCGAGAGTCCCTTGGCTCCTCCTGGCGCACAACGGTTGGTGGAGACAGCGCTGCAGTGGGCGCGGCGACGCCAGCCTGGTGAGTTGTTGGCAGCGGAGATGAGTACAGGATGCGGAGCCATCTCTCTGGCGCTGGCGGCGCTGGAGCCACGCTTCACGCGCATCTACGCAGTGGAATCGTCGCCAACAGCGCTGGAGACAGCGCGGGCCAATGGAGCGCGCTACCTCCTGAACCTCGTCATCAGTTGGCTCGACGGGGAGAGGCTGGACGCCGTGCCTGAACCGGTCGATCTGATCGTCTGCGCCCAACCTGGCAGGGTCAATTTCGAATCGGTCACGGCGAAGCTGCGGCCCAGTGGTGTACTGATCTGCGCCGTAGACGAAGCGCAGCGCCCTGCGACAAATGACTGGCTGGTACATGGCAGCTTGTCTAGCGCGCCCATCTGGGTGGAGGGTCGAGGCGATGGGCCTGCTCTCGTCGTCGCGCAGCTGTGGCGCGATTCAGCAGGCAGTTGAGTTCTTTGCAAGAGGAGGTCACAGGATGAAATCGTATCGCAAACTCGCGGTTCTGGTGGTGGGACTCTGCGCCGCCCTGCTGATGGCGGCGTGTGGCGGATCAAGTTCTGGATCAGGCAATACCGGCGCGCCAACCGCCACAAGCGCCGCAACGGCGACGGCGAAACCCAAGCCTACAGCCGTCCCGCACCCCACCCTGGCGTATTGCCAACAACTCATGTCGCTGAGTGAGATGAATACGCTCTTTCAGCCGCCAGCCCCAGCCGCCACCATCGTCCCGACGAACGGCGACACCGGCGGCGCATGCAACTATGAAGTCTCGAAGAGCAACATCCCGCTCATCATCTTCTTCTTGGAGTGGAAGGGGCCGACTCCTATTTCTCAAAGCGACATCGCGGGTGCGTTGGCTCAGGCCAGCGGCGCGAACCTTACGATCAATGCCGCCACACCTGTCACAGGCATCGGCCAGCAGGCAGAGTACCTTGACGCGACGGGAGCCGGGGGAAGCGTGCACGTCTTCTACGTGCTCGAAGGACCGTTCATCTTCGACTGCGTCACCTATGGCTTTCTTGCTGCTGGCTTCCTGGGCACGCAAGCCCAGCTCCAGCAGTGCGCCACGCAGGTGGACAGCCGCCTCTGATAGATCTTCTGGATGCGAGCAAATGGAGGCGCCTGAGTTACCATCCACATCAGGCGGTGTTCCGACGCTGACATGAGAAGCCACATGGGTCGAGAAGTAGCTGGTTCTTACGGTCATAGTAAGCAAGCGCAAGACCTGGCGAAGACTCAAGCACTAGGTGACTGGAGTTGAGGAGGCGCTCAACGCGTTGAGCGCCTGTCCCTCCTCTTTGCCTTTGCCTTTCATACCCCGTCCACATGCCACACGCGCCAATGTGTGCACCTCCTCGAGAGGCTGGTTACAAGGTGGTAGGAGCTGTGTGTCATAGATGGCCTTGGGTATCTTCAACTTGCGCACGGGCGCGCGAGTAGACCGAGGTGACCTGCTCCTGGAAAGTATCCAGGAGAAGTAAGGGCGGTAGATCGCTTTGAGGCGTGCAGACGAAATCTGTGCATTTGAGTTCCTGAGACGGCCGTCTCCGTGCGCTCGGCCGCACGCACGCTTGACTACAAAACTGACTACATACCGGTTGGACGTTCTTGGACGAGTCTGGACGATCCGTGGCCAAGAAGTGCGCATTCAAGGGCAATTTAGACGTCTTTGGACGACTCTGGACAGCGCGCCGAGTGCTCCAAAACCGCAGGTTGCAGGTTCGATTCCTGTCCCACCTGCCCCATTTTAGCCTCATTTCCTGCGGACTTGAGCGGTTGCGCTTCATTCGTTGACAGCAGTTGTGACAGCAGAACGGCGCCAGACTGCTAACGACAGCCTGCCCCGAGAGCCCTGAATTCATGCGTTCTTGCCGTCCTGTAGCCACAGCACAATGTGTAATCCTTGACCCCTAATTGACCCCAACTCCCTACCACAAAGAGCAACACCGCAGATCTTTGAGTGTGGCCCTGCAGGTGATTGCCTTCCTGGCAAAGCAGGCTTCAGCAACCTAGCTTCGTCTCGCATTGTCCCTGGACCAAACTTGGGGAGCAGGTCATGCGGATCCCTATTGAGAGGGTATTTTGTAGCGCAGAGCGGGGCAGCATGAGCTAGCGAGAAGAGGCCAAAGTACCCCTGCCGTACGGCACGGGGACGAATAGCCCACCCTTTGCTTCATCTCGAACGTTTGTGCTAGCATCGGAGGGCTCACGAGCGATGAACCCGTGGATGGCAGCCGTGAGGCCGGCGCTCTTCGCATACCCAAGTGTTTGCGGCGTTGCCGAGAGCAGGCCGTCTCGGCGTAAAACATTTGCGGTCATCCTGGGCGCATCCAAGTACCAGGGAGCCTCGGCGCCTGGTATTCCCGGCAGGTAGCTTGGCCCCGTTCGAGGGACCGAGAAGCCCCTGCGTTCACCGTGGAGCTTCGAGAGCGGTGGGAGGAACCGAAGACATGCCGTCATTTGATCGTGTCACGCCAATTCTCAGCGTCCGCGACCTGGACGCAAGCATCGCCTACTACATGGAAAAGCTTGGCTTCACGTCGTGCTGGCGATGGGATGAGACATTTGGAGGAGTGCGGCGCGATACGATCGAGATCTTCTTCTGCAGAGATTGCCAAGGCAGTCCAGGGACGTGGATGAGCGTCTGGGTGGATGATGTGGACGCACTCTATCGAGAATTTCTGGGGCGCGGAGCGGATATTCGTCAGCCACCGACGAACTTCGCGTGGGGCGTGCGCGAGATGAGTGTATGCGACCCCGATGGGCATCGCCTCCGGATTAGCATGCAGGGTCATCAGCCGGGCGAGTCTGTCCTGTCGGCATTGACCAAGTAACCCGTGCTCTCGGCCGACTTGACGCGGCGCCACTGCTCTTGATGTCTCACAAGTGAACGAACGTGTTGAAAAAGTCGGCACAAATCGCCGTTAGACTGCTGATCATACCAATCGGCCCGTCTGTCCCGTCTGTGTGCTGCGGCTCAGATGGCGACGAGGTCCAGCCAAGCTGACAAGCACGACGAGGCAGTGCGCCATGGGTTCGGACCTCTTGGTTGCTATGGCAGCCTCACTGGGGAATGGTCGGTGTCCCCACCCCTGCTTAGCGAGCAACCGTTTAAGGTTCTGGCCAGTGGCCATCAGGAGCGCCTCGCTATTCACGCGCCAAAGCTGACGTAAGCGGAAACGGCGCATGCCATGCCATTGCTTGCCTTCGCCAAAGAGGGGCTCGACCCAGACCTGGCGCTTGCGCATTGCCTTCTCATAGGCCGGGGTCTGCTGGTAGGCCTGCACGCGCTCCTGCACCGCCGCATGAAAGGAGCGATGGACGATGCGGCCCTGCGTCCCCGGCGTACAGGCCTCTTTCACGGGACAGGCATTGCAGGTGGCGGCGTTGGCCCGGTACTCGGTCTTCTGGGCTTGGTACTCCCGGCGAAACGGTCGCAGGAGCTGCCCCTGCGGACAGCAATAGAGGTCCCGTTCGGCGTCGTAGGTGAAGTGGGCCGGGCCAAAGTAGTCGGGATGCCGATTCCACTCATCGAACAGCGGCATGTAGGCACGGATGCCCATGGCTTCCAGGGCACGGATGTTCTCTAGCGTGCCGTATTTGGTGTCCCCGGTGGCTTGGCGTGGGTGCAGGTGAAAGCGAAAGCGGACATGCCAGGCCTGATCCAGCATCGGCTGGTGCTCCATCACCTTGCCGGGGGCCACCAAGACGCCCAGGATGATCCGCTTCTTGCCGCCGTCCACCGCGAAGTGCGCCTGGTACCCCAGGTGTGTGCCACCGCCTTTGAGGCGCAAGGGCGTGGCGTCGGGGTCAGTGCTGCTGATGCGAAAGTCGGCGGTGCGCTGGTAGCGGCCATGCACCTCCCGCTGGGGACGCCCCGCCTCGGCGATCCAGTCGTGCCGCGCCGCGTTGGCCTCGGCGAGCTGCTCGCGCTCGGGTGCACTGAGGACGAGCGGCAAAGGCGTCGGCAGTGCTGGTGCGGGCGATCGTGGCGCAGCAGTCTGCGCTGGGTTTGGCATGGCCTCGGGCTCTGGCAGGGTGGTCTCCTCGGCGAAGAGCGCGTCCAGATGGGCATGGATCGCGGTGCGCGCTTCGACAGCAAAGCGGGGCGCCAGCGAATCCATCGCGGCATCGGCCAACACGTGCGTCGCATCGAAATAGAGCTCGCGGCCCCAGACCAGCCCGGCCTGCTGGCACTGCTCGACAATGGCCTCGAAGAAGCGGCGAAAGACCGCGAGCCCGTAGCGGGTGCGGATGCGGGTGAGACTCGAATGGTCGGGAAGGGGTTCGTCGAGGTTGTAGCCGAGATACCACAACACGCTCAGCCGGTCGGCGACCAGGCGCATCAGCAGCCGCTCCGAACGCACCCCTTCGAAAAACATGACGAGCTGGAGTTTGAAAAACACCACTGGATCAACGCTCGGTCGTCCACATGAGGCATAGCAGTCCTGTACCAGTTCACGCACAAACGAGAGATCGAGTACCCTTTCCACGTGCCGGTAGAAGTGGTCGGCGGGCACCAGCTCGTCGAGCGTGACCGCGGGCACAGCTGTAAACAGCCGGGCCTTCGTGCCCATCATGGAATGCCCCCCTTCCGGCTGGGAAGCACACTCGTACGCCGCCCGCTGGTTCATGCCTCAGGGTCGCGTTCCAAGCGCAGGACGGCCTCTTCCAGAGAGTGGGCGGTGGGTTCGGTTCTCCTTCGGCGCTAACACTGGCAGGCTCTCCCTTGCAAGCCCGCATCCGCTGCTCGGGTTAAGACTCCCATAGCTAGCTGCCCACGACGGTCTGGAGCACCGCTTGTCCTGCAGGGCTCTGGAGCATCTCCCGCATGTCCGCTGGAACTCCCACGGCCGCCAGCTCCTCAGGATAGTGGGTAAGGCGCTGTATAGTCGCTCGGGCCCTGGGACCAAGATCTGCCAGGAATCCCTCGGCCTCTTCCTGCCAGCCCAGGGCGAGTAGCACCGCTAGTTTCTCCAGCAGCGCCCCGCCGTTGGTGGGCTCGAGGGAGAGCGCCTGGTTAAATTGGTCCAGGGCCTCCTCATACTGCTGATCGCTCCAGAGGAACTCGCCCCGCAGCACACACGTCTCGGCAATGCTGGGCTCGGTGGTCAGCCAGTGCTCGAACGCTCCCTGCGCCTCCTCGTCGCGCCCCAGGCTGCTCAGGGCCTCCATGTAGTTGAGCCAGACCTCGTCACTCTCCGGAGCGAGCTCGCTCGCGCGGGCAAAGAGGGGTAGCGCTTCTTCCGTGCGACCCTGGGCGCTCAACGCCTTGCCACGGATCAATAGATCGGCGACGCTCTCGGCCGGCAGTGGGGCGGGGGAGGGGCTCGTGCTGGGGGAAGGGATCAGTTGTAAGAGGCGCAGAGTCTGGCTGATCGCTTCTTCCAGCGGATAGGGGGTGTGGTTGGGACCTTCCACCCGGCGGAAGTCCTCGAGATAGAGCATCGCGTTGAAGTCATCGAGATCCAGGGGACTGACCACCACGGGTAACATCAGGCGGTTCTGTTGGCGACCATACAAATTGAAGGCCCATGTGCACTCGCGGCGAACCCACTCGGAGGCAAAGGCTGCTTTCGACAACACCACGACAAACACTGGGCGATTCGTAAGTTGGCGCGTGATCTCCTCCAACAGCTGCCCGGTCCCCAGATGGGAGTCATCCAGCCAGACATCGGCCCCCGCGTTGCGGAGCGCCTCCACGAGTGCGTTGGCAAACGACGTATCGGCCGAGCTGTGGCTCACAAACACTCGCATCTGCTGCATGCTCGTGCTCCCACTCCAGACATACGCACGTGCATCCGATGGGCCCATTCTAACATGGATCGCCCCTGCTCCCGATCATTCTGCCTCAGCGCGCCTGAGACCATGCACCCTCACATCAGCATCCAACTGGTTCTATTTAGCTGCCTAGCGGAAACAGTTGACATTCTTCAACACGCTGGAACGTTTCTGAGACATTTAGTGAGTTTGCGAGCAACGCTCACTTTGGAGCAAGGGGTTGACAGCCAGTATCTACCTATGTAGACTTTGTTCCATGGCACGAACACCCAACACCTCACCACAAACGCGCGCCGTGCTCGTCCTCCTCCTGGAGGAGCCCAGCGTGTGGCGCTATGGCTATGCGCTCAGCCAGCGCACTGGACTGAAATCGGGTACCCTCTATCCCATCCTGATGCGACTCGCGGAGCAGGGGTGGTTGGAAACGCGCTGGGAGGAGCCCGAACGCCCTGGCCGCCCGCCGCGCCACATTTATCGTCTGACGACTGAGGGCATACGTGCTGCGACCGCCCAGGTGGAGAGTGACAGAGTGGAGCGACGCGCTACGGCGCGCTCGCCACACCCGGGCATAGAGGGTGCTGGCGCATGAGCAGACACCCTCAGCGAAGGTCTGTCTTCGACCGTCTAGCATCTCACCTCGCTCGCCTCCTCCTCGCGTGGAGTAGGACGCATATACATGAGAACGAGCAGGCCTGGCTGGATGGGCTGGCGGCGGAGCTGCAGGAGATCGAGAGCGGTGGCGCGCAACTGCTGTGGGCGCTGGGCGGCCTGCGACTGGTTTGGGTGGGAAGGTGGCGCACCATGAGCAGCGTGTATCGATTCAATCCCCTCGTGTTGATCGTCTCGGGGACAGCGCTGTTCACCTGGCTGGCGTGGATGCTCGCTCAAGCGTACCTGGCGCTCGCGCTCGTGCTCGGTGCGCTGACCGGCATCGGCCTGCTCGTCGCCGTCCCAACGCTTGGCGCGCTTTACCTGGGCCGTTGTCAAAATGATAGGGCCGGGGTTTGCAGCGCGTGCGGGTGATCCGACGCGTGTGCGACGCCCCTGGTCGAGTTCCATGCTCGTGGCAGGTGTCGTGTGCCTCGTCGTGCTGCTGGGTCTTGGATGGACGCTGAAGACGACCGTGGACCAGATGTTGGCGCAGGGGCCAGCCACGGCGGGCATCGTTGCCGGTCCGGCGGACCACAGCGCGGTGGAGGGGACGCTCGGCCAGATGCCCGGCATGGGCTCGCCTGATGTGTACCTGACCACGCTGGTGAAGCCGTTAGCCGTCAACGGCGTGCCGCTGGCGCAGCTTCCGGCGCACATAGATATCTGTGACCACAAGACTCCACCGTCTGGCTGTCCGACACCGACAGAGGAGCAGCTCGCGCAGGTTGCCCAAGGGATCACCGACAAGTTCACCGGCCTCCAGGGCTTCGACCTCGCCCACGGGCAACTCCCGCGCATCTCCGGTTTCGAGCGTGGGGCTGGGGCGACAGGCCCCGGCCCAGACCAGATGATCGGCCCATGGGGGCGTCAGCTTGATGCGGGCGACGTGAACACGTACAACGTGCTGGTCTCCGCTAACCAGGTCCCACTCTGCCTCCAAGACTACTGCGGGAACTATACGAGCACGAACGGCGACGTGGTCAGTGTGCAGAGCTTGGTGACCGGGCAGATCGTGAATCTGCGCATTGTCGGACAGTATTACCTGGAGGACGGGAACTCTACACCGTTGTTCGGCAAGGTGCTCGCCGATGACAGCCTGGTGCAGGCGCTTAGTGGCGGCGACCCCTCGTACGCCTACGGGCTACGTATGGACACCAGCCAGCGCCCGGCGCTCTTCGCGCGGGTCAGCGCTGCGGCGCCCGCCGCCAAGCTCTACGACTTCACCAGCATTCCCGATGGAGCGCGAACCGCCCCAGGCTACACGAGCTTTACCGACGCCAATACCGAGGAGATCTACTTCGCCTGGGAGCAGCGCGAGCTCACGCTGCAGGCGGCGATCACGGCCGCAGTGCTTGGCGCCATCATTATTGTGGCGAGCTGGGAGATCTGGGCGCTCGCGCGAACGCGCCGCAAGATGACGTCGGCGCAAGCGGCTGGATCGACATCGCTATGGTGAGAGGGTGAGGCGGATGTGCTCCCGATTGCGTCGGCGTAGTCGGCAAGCTGATCTCATCACTCACCATGTCGTATTGTCCGAGAATGAGCAGGAGAGAGAGGAGCAGGCGATGGAGCGACACGACCCTTCTACCGAGATGAAGGCGAACAAAGCGCTCGTACGCCGCTACATTGAGGACGCCAATAACGGGGGCGATCTCGCGCTTGTGGACGACCTCATGCGCCGCCCGACTATGTCTCGCATGGTGGGCCAACAACTCGAGATGAACTCAAGCAGTTCATTGCCTGGCAGCGCGCCAGCGCGCCAGATTGGCGCATCATCATTCAGGACATGGTAGCGGAAGGGGACCGAGTAGCGGTGCGCGCCAATGCACGAGGAACGCGCACCGAGGAGGCGGTAGGTATCCCGTTCCCAGAGCCGCGCTATATGGAACTGACCTGGATCGCCATCTACCGCATCGAGGACGGCCGCATTGCGGAAGTGTGGGTGGTAACGCAGGAGGAGGTGAGTCGCTAGGCGACTGCAAGTCACCTGCCGCTATGCGCTAGTCCGAAACGTCCATATCACTTCGATGTGACAGCACATTTGACAGCAGGAGGCGCAGACGCGCTCAGATGGCCTGAGACGAGAAGGGGCTTAAATTCTGGCCTCATCCAACAGGCGAGACGGGATCAGACGGGGAAGAATGCGGTGCCGCTTTCTCCAAAACCGCAGGTTGCAGGTTCGATTCCTGTCCCACCTGCCCCGAGAGCCCTGAATTCATGGGGACTGCTGGCCTCGTGGCTCCAGCCTAATGTGTGTGCTTTGCCCACTATTTGACGCCAATTTCATACCACCAGGAGCAACACCGCAGATCTATGAGCGCAGCCTAGTTGGTGAAAAACTTCCTTGCGTAGCAGCGGGCTCCAGCCACCGGTCCATTCATAGGTCCCAATCAATAGCGACCTGGAAGCGACGTTTCTTGCTATCAGTGGACCTAACCCAGGGGAGCAGGTCACTTGGTCTCTCCAGGCATTGATCAGCGTTCGCTTACCATGAAGGTGAACATGCGCCGTTCGGGCTCTAGCGGCTCAGGTTCGCCCATAAACTGGTGTACGCCGACGCTGAAAAGCACATCGTCCGGAGCGACGAAGTCGGTCTCGGCAAACCCGTGGGCGGCAAAGTACTGACGAATCGCCGGTGTCAGGTCGGGCACCCGCCGGCTGCGTGTCCAAATGACCGTCGCGCCGGGGCGACACAACTGCGGCAGTAAATTGATGGTGTGAAAGACATCAGCATCGCTAATGTTGCCAAACACCCCACAGGCCAACACAATGTCCGCGGGTACGGCACCATCATAAGCCCTGAGAAGGGCTGCGTCACTGAGTCGGACTTCAACGTTCGAGAGCCGCAATTCTCTTACTCGTTGCTGGGCAGCCTGGACGTTGCTCTCGTCAAGTTCCACGAGGCGGGCTCGGACTTGATCAGCGTGCGGGTAATCGGCGAGCACACCCAAGAGATCATTACCCTGACCAGCACAGATACTGGCGATCTGGAGTGGGGCATTGAGAACGGCCGGCAATAGTCGTCGCAGCTGCGCCTGCACAATGGCCAGGCGGCGGCTCAATGGTGAGTTGGGGTCATGATACGGCGCGTGCCAGTGGAGCCAATCGGTATCGTGCTTCATAACTAGGAACAATAGCATCCAAGTTGTCATCTCGGAAGCGTGTAGAACTGCAGCGTGGCGCTTGACGCCCTACTCCACCTGCTCATACCTCGACCGCTTCCTCACCCCACACTCTCTGATTTAGTGTTTGGCCAAATACGAGAAAGCTATCGTCTGCTTACTCTGCGGGCGCTGCTGTGCTGTCAGGGTCATCCTTCGCACGCGAGACCCAGCTGGGGCCAGCAGGGATCGCGTGCTGCCCCAAAAAGAGCTGCAGTTGGGCCGCGTGTTCCTGGACGTGGCGCAAGTTGTACAGTTGTAACTCCAAGTAGGTGAAGTCCTTGCCCTTTGCCCAGGGGGGGGCGAGCGGTCGGCGCGCCTGCTCTTCGGTCAGCCCAACCAGCACGGTCTGGCCTTTGGCTCGCGCATACGCGAGATAGGCGAGCAGCTCATCCTTCGTATAGGGGCGTTCGGGCAGCGCTCCTGCGGGGTCCAGCTCCGCCATGGTGAAAGGAGCTGGAGGAGCGAATCCCTCCAGGGTGGCCGAGAGATACAAGTCCAGCCAGAAGAGCGCATGATAGGGCACATACCAGAACTCCACACCCTGCGACGGGTCGGACAGGTCCTGCCAGACGGGCTGGCGCCAGAGGGAATCGGGGCAGGCCACCAGAGCGTTTTCCAGCATGTCGATCGCCGCGCCAAACTGCCACCACAGGGCTTTATTCCACCATGTCTCCATCTACGCGCTCCTCCCAGAGAACCTCTCCTTTAGTTCGCGGCCACTTTCTAACAGCGTGTCGCGGCCTCTACCTGGCGGTCTGCTCCTCCAGTCGATAGGGCGCCTCGTCGTCGATGTTGCCCACAAACTCCGGTAGATCGGCGTGTCCCAGCAGCTGCCGGATCGCCAAGTTCTCGCCGGTATGATACCAATAATGGTAGATCACGCGCTGCAGCAGGTTGCCGAAGGTGAGCTTAATGGTCTGGCCATCGCTCACAAAGGTGCGTGGCTGGAGCAGCTCGGTGGAGGTGAGCGTGTCGAGCCAGGGGTCAGCCGCATGGGTGATGGTGTGCCACGCCTCCCACGCCGCGGCGAGAGGCGGTGTGCTGGCTGGCGCGCCATAGGTGAACTGCTCGTGGACCTCGGGCAGGAGGATCTGGTCCTGACCTCGCCAGAGCCAGTAGCGCTGTTCTTGCCATGCAAGATGGCCGATATTCCAACTGATGCAATTCATAGGGCCGATACGGCGGCGCGCGTCGTCATCGTCGAGTCCGGTGAGCCCACGTTGGAACTCGCTGCGGGTGAAGCGCAGCTGGAGAACAAGCGGATGCGGCATGGGAATACCCTCCAACAGGATGGGACCGACCATTCGCTGCCCACAGAGTAGCCCAGATGTTCTAGGACGTCAAACCGCTCCCCACTGATGGCTAGCCGCAGTCGCAACGGGCGCGGTTCGGGGATGAAGGCCTCATTTCCTCATCCGTACCGGGGCCGTACGGTACTTGAGGTAGACGCCGCTGACAAGAGCACTGGAAACCGACTCTCCCATCCACCCAGCATGCGACGTCCCGATGTATTCTGATGTACTTCTTGATGAGGATTGGTTACGTAGGCTACCAAGAAGGGATGCCAGAGATTCAGATCAGTGTGACCTGCCCCCGCAGAGAGGTGTCCAGATAAAGTAAGGGCGGAAGATTGCTTTCAGGCGTGCAGGCGAAATTTGAGCATTCGAATTCGTGAGACGGCCCTCTCCGTGCGCTCAGCCGTATGTCAAGCTGACTACAAAACTGACTACATACCAGCTGGACGTTCTTGGACGCCGCTGGACGACACGTCGTCAAAAAGTGCGAATTCGAGGGCAATTTAGACATCTTTGGACGAGTCTGGACAGCGCGCCGAGTGCTCCAAAACCGCAGGTTGCAGGTTCGATTCCTGTCCCACCTGCCCGAGAATGCTGAATTCATGCGGCTTGCTGCCCCGTGCCCCCGCGCGCAAAGTGTGTACTCTGACCCGTATTTGACCCCAATCTCATACCATCAGAAGCATCACCGCAGATCTATGAGTGTGCCTTCCTGATAATCCTCATCCCAGTCGCCTTTGCCCGGCCATAAGCAACCTACCGATGTCTCTCACCCATGTTGGAGACCATGAGGGGTAAGGGTCAGGAGGACTGCATCGGAGCAATGAGCACGCCCGGATTGAGGATGCCCGCTGGGTCAAGTGTGTGCTTGGCGGCTGCAAGCGCCGCTGCAAAAGGATCTGGACGTTGCTGGTCATACCAGGGCCGGTGGTCACGTCCGACCGCATGATGGTGGGTGATGCTAGCACGGTGCTTGCTGAGCACATCTGAGAGCGCGCGTTTGATCTCGTCCCACTGCTGCGGCAGGCTATCCCAACGACCAGGCGCATAGACGCCATAGTACGGCGCCGGACCATCGGGATAGACGTGCGTGAAGCGGCAGGTAATCAGGCCGAAACCAGTGACGCTCTGCATAACGCGCTGCGCCGTCACAGTGAGTTCTTCGTGGAGCGCGTCAAAGGAATCCCACGTGGTGACGGTCTCAAATGTCTCGACAACCATTCCATGCTGCGCAAGGGCGTCGCGCTGGTATGGCATTCGAATAAAGGCCGACCTCCATGCCGCAGCTGAGTCCACGCCGCCGACATTAGTATCGCCAGCGGTAGCACTTTCACTAGCCGGGCTAGGCAATGTACCGCCATGGACTTTGATGATCTCTAGACCCCGATCGAGCCAGGCTGTGACGGGATGGTCGGCCGATTCAAAGGCGAGCACTAGAACACTCGCGCCAGTTAGGACCCCAGCATTGAGCATCGCCTCAGCGGCGTCGAGGAGCCGACAGTTGCTCGGATACAGGCCAGCCTGCGCAATCATCCGCGTCGCCTGGACAGCCGCGTCGAAGTCCGAGAAATGGGCGGTAACCTGACCCCGCCAGCGTGGCCGCTGCTGCAGGCGTATCCATGCCTGCGTAATGACTCCAAGCGCGCCTTCAGAGCCAAGGAACAAGCGGTCCGGTGATGGGCCAGCGCCTGAGGCAGGAAGGCGCCGAGACTCACTCACGCCGCTTGGACTCACTACGCGCAGGGATTCGCAGAGGTCATCGATGTGCGTGTAGAGCGTCGCGTAGTGACCAGCTGAATGCGTCGCGAGCCATCCCCCTAGGGTCGAGAACTCAAACGACTGCGGAAAATGGCGGAGGGTGAGTCCATAGGACTTGACCTGTTCTTCGAGATGCGGCCCATAGACGCCCGCCTCGATCAGGGCAGCACGGCTAATGGGATCCACCTCAAGGACACGATCGAGCTGTTCGAGATCCAGTGTGACAACGCCGGCGTGTTCATCGAACCGTGGCTCGACTCCGCCAACAACACTTGATCCACCTCCATAGGGAATTACTGCCACGTCTGCCCCCGACGCCCAGTCGAGCACGTCTACAATGTCCTGCTCAGAGGCGGGTCGTACAACAGCGTCAGGCACACGCCCAATGTCACCTTTTAGGTTGCGTACTACATCGCGATAGGCTTTGCCACGCGCATGAGCAAGCCGGTCTACGACCTCCGTTGAGGCCAATTGTGCGAGGGTCGGTGGTAGTGCCACAACTGGTCTTGGCACAGCAAGATCGCTGGGCTCAGGCGCTTCGTGGAGGGTCAATTCGGCAGTGGGAAGCAGGGCACGAACCCGCCTGACAAGCGCCTCCCGCTCTCCGGCCGTTACCGCTGCATCCATACGACCCCAGCCCCACCACGAACGGCCTGCGTGAACTGATGCTGTCATGGCGCGGCGCCTTTCTTGTGGGCGTGTGAGGCCAAGAACGCTGTCACTCAGTCAAAGCCACCGCCATTGTAACTGGGCTTTACCCACAAACCGCTGATCGAAACATGGCTGATCGCCAACTGGTCTGTTGGATATGCAACACATCCATCGGTATTTCAACGGGCGAAGAACATATCGCTCAATGAGATACGCGCACTGAAGGAAAGAGTCAAGCGCCGTATTAGGGGTGACAACTTCTGGTCCAATAGTTCGTATCTCCCCAGTGGACCGTTGTACCGAGATGCTAACCCAAGCGAACCAATGTGCGAACCGATGCCGCTGCGCTGGGTAGGATATGGAAGGGAGGGACGCGTGAGTGACAATTATGGGTATGATCCGCGCGAAACGGACTTCGATCCTACCGTCAACTATTATCCCCCACCGCCCCAATACGCGCCTCCCGGAGCGCCAATGCCCCCCAACACCATGGCCGATCAGCCAACATCCCAGGCAGCAAGCACAGCGCAGCCTATTTATGTGCCCTATCCGGTCGTTGTGAGCGACGACGGCGACAGCATGGCGCTCAGCAGTCTCATCTTCGGCATCATCAGTGCCGCTGTTGGCTGGATTCCGGTGTGTGGGCTGGTGGCGCTGCTTCCTGCGATTCTTGGTATCGTATTTGGCGGACTTGGCCTCAAGTCTCAGCGCCGACGCGGCATGGCTATCGCAGGCATGCTGCTCTCCATCGTTGGCATCGTCCTGGCGTTCATCATATTCGTTTAGCACTTTCGTTTAGCGCCAAGCGCACCCCCCTTCCGGCAGGGCACACCGAAGGACCGCGCGAGCATCTCCAGCGCGGCGCGCAGAACAGACTCGATGGTGGCCTCGATCAGCCGTGTTTTCAAAGACGTGCGCTCACCGGCGACATGGATGGGGCCTTCGGGAGCAACGATGTTTAAGTCCCTGAATCGGGATAATGATCCTTCTGACTCTGACCGCCAACCATTCATACCAAAACTGCCTCGGCACTAGTGGGTCACTTGTCTTGGACAGGGCCGTGAGGGATGGGATAGGCTTCCTGGCAGGAGGATTCAGCCAGGAGGTGGGACATGCGGCAGAAAGATCCCTTGCGGGCGCTGAGCGAGGACGAACGAAGTGTGCTGGACCATTGAGCCGCTCGAGTCGCGAGCCGGCGGCGGTGGTGGCCCGCGCCAAAGCCGTGTTGGCGGTGGCCGATGGGGCGACGTACACCGCGGCGGCCCAGGCGGCCGGGCGCCGCTCGGGGGATGCGGTGGGCCGGCTGGTGGCGCGTTTCAATCAGCAGGGGCTGGCGGCCCTGGCGCCGCGGCATGGCGGCGGACAGCCGGCGCGCTACACCAGCGCCGAGCGGGAGCGCATCCTGACCGAGGCGCGACGAGCGCCCACCCCCGAGCCGGACGGGACGGCCACCTGGTCGCTGGTGACGCTGCAGCGGGCGCTGCGCCGGGCGCCGGATGGCTTGCCACAGGTGAGCACCTTTACGATCTGGTGCGTGCTGCACGACGCCGGCTGGAGCTGGCAGCGCACCCGCACCTGGTGTCAGACCGGGACGGCGGTGCGGCTGCGCAAGCGGGGGCGGGTCGTGGTCACGACCCCGACGCCGAAGCAAAAAAGGGCTGATTGAGCAGGCCTACCGTGAGGCCGAGGCGACGGGGGTGGCGGTCGCCTGCCAGGATGAAGCCGGGCCGTACCAGACGGTGCCGTATGCCGGGCCGCAGTGGGCGCCGGTCGGGCATCCCCCCCTCGCCGCCCCACGAGTATGTGCGCCTGGGCACGGCCAAGCTGCTCACGCTGTTCCGTCCAGCGACGGGCCGACTCAGGCGCAGGGGGTCACCCCCTGCCCCAACGCGGTGCTGCATCCCTGGCTCAAGGCCGCGGTGAGGGCGCTGCTGGCAATGTTGCCCGAGCCGGCGCCGGTGGCCGATGCGGTGGCCAACCAGGCCAGTTGGACGCGCTGGCAGGCCGGGCTGCGGGTCCGCGTCACGCTGCCGGCCGCTCTCCCCCGCCTGCGCCTGCTGCTCGTCTGGGACAACCTCACGGGCCACCATACCCCCGAGCTCTTGCTCTGGCTGTTTGCGCAGGGCGTGATGGTGCTCTACACCCCGCTGGCCGGCAGCTGGCTCAACATGGCCGAGTCCCTGCAGCGCATCCTGGTGCGCCGCGCGCTGGCGGGCCAGCACCCGCAGTCCCCCCAGGACATCATGGACGCGCTCGAAGCGACCGCGCGGGCCTGGAACGCCGACCCGACGCCGTTCACCTGGGGCGGCGGACGCGCCGCTCGCCGCGTCCGGGCACGCCAGCGCCGCCATGCCCTCGGTGGCTCCGGGGCCTGCAGCGCCCGCTCGTTCCGCTGCCGCCCACATGGCTACGTCGACGCAACTGACCCACTAGTGGTCAGTCCACTTCGCTTTTGATGGTTGGATAGAGATGCTTGAGTGTGATGCGGGCATCGGCGGTGGTGAAGCGCCAGTCGATGCTCCGCGCCACCGCGTTCCGGGCCGCCGCCCAGGCGTCGACCTCGCGCGCGACCGCGGCGGGTCGGTACGTGCGATCCAGACATTGCCGGCTGAGCACGCTGAACTCGATTTCGGCGATGTTGAGCCAACTGCCGTGCTTGGGGGTGTAGTGGATCTCCAACCGGTCGGCTAGCCGCTTGCCTCGGCCGGCGGGAACGTCTGTAGAGCGAGGCTGCCTCATGCGTGTTGAGGTTGTCGAGCACCAGGGTGATCGTGGGGCGTCGGGAAAGTGCACATCGACCAGATCACGCATGAGCAGCGCCCAGTCGCGCCGCGTGCGCTGGGCGGTGACGGCGAGCGAGCGCCGCCCGCGCAGTGGAGCGCACAGCAGGAACAGAGATTGACGACGCCCTCGCGTTCGTACTCGTAGTCGACGCAGGCTGGCCGCCCTGGCGCCGGTGGCTGCCCAGCCCGCGGCTGTCGCGCGAGCAACTGCTTGGAGGTCTCGTCGAAGCAGACCAGCGGACGGCGCGGGTCGTAGGGGCGGGTGTAGACCTCGAGGACGTCTTCCATGCGCCAGACGAAGTCCCCGCTGGCCTCCGGCGGGATGCACCACTGCCGCCTCAGGTGCGGCTTGAGCGCGTTTTTTTCAGCATCCGGCGCACCGTCTGGTAGGAGACGGCCTCCTCGACGATCTCGAGTTCGACCAGCTTGTCCGCCAGCAAGCGCAGGCTCCAGCGGGCCTGGCCCGTCGGCGGCTTGGCACATGCGAGGGCGATGAGTTTGGCTTCCTGCACGCCATCGAGCTTGCGCACATACTCGCGGGTCGGCGGGCGGCGATTGAGGGCCGCCTCCAGCCCCTCTTCAACGTACTGCTTGCGCACGCGTGAGACGGTCGGCTGGCTGACCTCGACCGCGTCGGCGATCGCCTGGTCTACCCAGCCCGGTCCCTGCGGGCCTTGGTCGGCCTTCAATAAGATGCGCGCGTGCGTCAGTTTGCGCACCGACTCCGTGCCAGCGGCGAGCAAGTGTTTCAAATGGTCGCGTTCAGTGGGGGTGAGCATCACCCGATAGCGTTTGTGCATACCACAAGGCTATCACTCCCCCATCCAATGCGTCAATTTACGCGTCACAGGCTACTAGGTCCTGTCTGACGAATCAGCATGCGAAGGGCAAGCTGATCCCGCTGGCGATGGCGGGATGGAAGGAGATCAAGCCCTGTCGCCCGCAGCCGTAAACACGTACTGCACCATGATCCGCCAGTCGTCTACATACTGGCTTGACTGGATTTCAGCTCCCGCCTCATGCAAGAGTTGCCGCCAGCGCGGAGCATCCAGCTCGTAGACGTCACGCTCCGCCAGCGGAACGAAGGCCTTGTCGATCTGGTCGAGGAACCAATGGCGCAGGAGGATATCCCAGCGCTGGCGCAACGTTGCATCTGTGTCCAGATTCGCTGGCGATTCCATCGGCCACCATCGTGCGGCCTAAGTAGGACTCCATAAAGCGTTCGAGCAGGAGCGGGTCGCTCGGTGGAAGCGCCAGATCGTGGTAGGTGTCCGCCTCCGTTAGGATCCCCATACCCTGCCGGGGACGCAAGGCCACCACCAGGCGTTCGAGCGTCTCGCGCTTGCCTGTCCCGCTCAATCCATACTGGCGTCGCCTCTTCGCATCGAGGCCGGCAAATGCGATGCAGGACCAGGCTGCAGGTCACCATGTCGGCGTCCGGCAGCTCCGCCTCCTGGATGGGAGCCACCACCGAGTGGAACGCCACCCCTGCAGGCAGCACCCCCGCTACGATCTGATGCGTCTCCGGCAGTGGGTCGATAAGCGTGAACTGGCCGCGCTCATCGCTGTCGAAGAAGTCGCGCCATAGCACGCCATTGCCGCCACCGACCTCGACGATATGCCAGTCCATGCGCGTCTCCAGGGCAGCGCGCACGGCCGCGCGGTTCGCCTGGTAGATGTTCTGGGCATCGGGCAACTGGGTGAAGGCCTCATACAGGCTGGCGGCGCCGAAGGCGGTATTCCATTCCTCCGAAGCGGCGGCGTCGCGCCTCGCCAAAAGCGCGCGCAGCGCTGGATATTGCTGGGCCCGCGGGAGGACAATGATCCGGTTGAAGGTCTGTCATGTCGCCATCTGCCGTCTCTTCCGCTTGCTTCCAACCTCAGCGCACGTGTGCGCGCCACCCGCCTGCACAGTGTTGGGTCGCCTCGCGAGGATACCATCTGCTGCGCCCGCCGCTTCTGTACGCACGGGGACTGAGAACCGGGTGGTGGCGGCGAATGCACAGCGTCGTCAACGACTGCCCAGAAGGCATGCCCTGACTATATGACTATACACCAGAGGAGGCGTCATCTCGGACACCAGCCTCAAGCCAGAGGACGATGGAGGCGAGGACCACCATCGCCCGGTAGTTGACGGCGCGCTTCTCGTAGCGTGTGGCCAAGCCAGCGCCACTGTTTGAGCCGGTTGATACAGCGCTCAATGGTCTAATCACAAATGACAAATTCTGTCTGTCGCGGTACACCAGGCTGAAGTTGGCGTGGTCGCGGTATCCGCTGCGTCTGCGCCTCTCCACGCGGGCCAACAGGCCGTACCCTCCCGGAGAGGATGCTCACATGAGCATCCCTGAGGGAGGAGACCATGAAACGACAATGGCGTACACGTCGCCAGGTGCTCCCCCAGTCGGACCGGCAACGACGCTGGGACCGCGCTTACCAACTCCTGCTGGAGTGGACGACGCCCAGTGAGACCGCCACTGCGGCGGCGGATCCGTCACCGGTCCCTACGGTCCCGAGGGTCCC
>CAVTFE010000065.1:0-312208 GCA_963733745.1 uncultured bacterium | reverse complement strand
CGAAGGGGGCGTGTGTTATCTAGCCGTTGTAGTGCGCCTGCTCCATCTGGCGCTGCATCTCGTTGAGCCGCGCGACACGCTCCTCGATGGAGGGGTGCGTGGAGAAGAGCGAGGCGGCCTCGTCGCCCTTGAGCGCCGGCACGATGAAGAGCGCGTTCACCGCCTCAGCCTGGCGGAAGTCCTTCTTGGGGATGCTCACGCCACCCTCACCGTGGATGATCCCGTCGATGCGGACCAGCGCCGAAGCCAGGTTCTGTGGCGCGCCGGTGATGAGCGCCGCGCCGCGGTCAGCCGCCAGCTCGCGATAGCGCGAGAGCGTGCGGATCAGGATGAAGCTGGCGACATAGGCGATCACTGAAGCAAGGATCGCGATGATGACCCCACCGCCATTGTCGTTGTTGCCACCGCGCCGCCCGCCGCCATACCCGCCGCCACCGAATGCGCCGATCCAGAACATGTTCTGCACGATCAGCGAGATGACCATCGAGAAGAAGGTCGCCACCGTCATCACGAGCATGTCGCGGTTGATGATGTGCGTCAGCTCGTGCGCGAGAACGGCCTCTAGCTCCTGCGGCGGCAACTCCCGCATAGCGCCTCGCGTCACCGCGACGACAGCGTCGTTCTTACTGCGGCCCGTGGCGAAGGCATTGGGCAGGTTGGTTTCGATGACGGCGATGCGTGGTTTGGGCAGATTCGCCTGTGCCGCCAATCGAGCAATCATCGCATGCAGATCTGGCTCTTCCTGCTCCGAGACCTCCTTCGCGCCCATCGAGGCGAGCGCGATCTTGTCAGAGAAGAAGAACTGGATCGCCGCGATCGCCACCGCGATCAGCAGCAGCGGTAAAAAGCCGATGTTTGGAAAGGCGAAGTAGAGCGCTGCGACGAAGCCGACATACACCGCACCCAGCAGGAACATCGTCAACACCATACGCGCCGCCAGCCCATTGTCGGGCTTATACCAACTCGGTCGGTTTCGCGTCAGCATGGCTGGTCACTCCCATCAGGCGCCCTTGTCTCCTTGGGAAAAGTGCGAGGAGGCTAGACGCTGACTCTGCACATAGTATACGCGCGGAGGAGCGCATGAGTTAGGGTTGCGCACGCCTGTTTTCTGAGAGTTCTCTCACCGAATGAATCTGGCTGACTAACGCCACATCCATCAGCGCAGAATGAAGCGCGTACCCATCGCCAACGGAGGGTAGAGAGGAGATGACCTTCGAGTCAGGCGCCACGAAGCTGGAAGATCCAGCGCCAGGAGACAGGGGAGATTGAGAGGCGCGAGCAGGCGGTCGCACAGAAGACACACGCGGCGCAACGTATCTACAAAAACGCGAGCGTCCTCGCGAAGGCAGCGGAAGGGAAGCGAGACTAGCTGTTGTCGCGCTCTTTCTCGCGCTGCGCCTTGTAATAGCTCTTGGGCTTCGGGCGATGCTCTTCCTCGTAGGCGGCGGGCGCGGCGTCCTCATCCCGAGACGCGCGGCGGCCCTCGATCTCGCCCATCAACTCCTGCAAGTCGTTGTAGACCTCGAAGTTGTCCAGCGCCTCACGCTGTTTGATCAGATGGCGCAGCATCATGATCTCTGGCACAGAGGTGGCGCTATAGCGTTCGGACTCGGCGCGCTTCAGAAACTTCTCGACCATCTCGATGGATTTTTCATTCGCGCCGTTCTCTTCCAGGCGGTCGCGGATCGCTTCCAGTTGCTCGTAGGCGTTCAAGTCGTCGCTCCTCCCCTGCCATCTTCTACGCGCATGCTCCTCGCGTCGTTGCGGCGCTCGCGCACATGAAACCAATCCCCCAACGAGTGATTATACCGCACATCACAACTTTCAGGGCTACCGAGTACTCCCAACGGTGGTGGAAGCGTGAGTTGGCCGCGAATGGGCAGTCGGATGGTCAACTCCGCCCGTGGGGTATGGCCTGGCGCATGTACAGTCACTTCGGCCTTGAGCGCCAGCAGCGCCGCGCGCTTCTCTGCGTAGCCCCAGCTTTCTAGATTGGCGGCGACGTGCGCTATCTGCTCGGTCAGTGTTTCGAGTTGCACACGCTCGCGGTCCCACGCGGCAGATAGCTGCGTCACTTGCGCGCGTTCGGCCTCTGTCTGACGCTTCTGCTGGGTGTACAAGTCAATCTGCGCCGCCAGTTCGCGGCGGGCGTCCGCATCGGTGGCATATTCGGCGGTCTCCATCAGACTGCTGATCTTGCGACTCAGCGCTGCTACGCGGCCATCCAGCGCCGCTAGATCAGCCGTCCCCGGCGGGTCAGCCTCGCGCATGCGCTCTAGTTCTTGCCGGATGAGGTCCGGGTCGCGCAGCGCCGCTGCGGCCTTCTCCCACACCGCTGTGTCCAGCGTGTCGCCCTGGATGATGTGCGGCGTGCAAAAGCGCCCGTGCTCGTGATCCGCCTTCACTCTGAGCGCGTTCCGGCAGACATAGCGCACTGGGATGGTACCGTCGAGGCGCTGGTTGGAGGGGATACGGTTGGCGCGGAGGACGCCGCCGCAGAGTCCACAGCGCGCCAGGCCACGCAGCAGAGCCGATTCTGGATCTTTGGCGCTGCGCGTGGCGAGTTGCTGATTAAGGCGTAATCTTCGCTGCACAGCGGCGGCTACGACGGGCGAGACGAGTGGCTGGGCGAAGTCTGGCGACAATTTGGCGCACTCTTCCTGCGGGAGGACCACCGCGCGCGACTTGCCCCGATAGAATGCACGCTGGTCAAGTGGGACAGCTTCGCTCCGTGTCTTGAGCGTCACTGGCTCACCCCAATAGAGCGATGCGCGCAAGAGGTAGGCTATCACCACCGGATTCCAATTGGGACGCTTGCCGGTTGGGGTAGGGACGCCTTCAGCTGTGAGCGTCGCCGCAAGCTGCCGCAGCGTCATACCGGCGGCGTAGTTGCGGAAGATGCGCACGATCACTGGCGCTGTCAGTGAGTTCGGGATAAGCCTCGTCTTGCGCTCGTCCGCCCATGAATAGCCGTAGGGGGCGCGACCGGTTGCGACCGGTTGCCCACGCTCTACTCGCGCGCATCGCGCGGATGATGCGCTCGCGGCGGCGCTCGTTCTCGACCTTGCCAGCGTAGCCTTTGATGAAGCGAATCAGCGCCGCCTCTGGGCTGTCATCTAACTCCTCGGTCACGAACTGCACGCCGATACCCTGCCGCGCGAGTTCATCCAGCAGGATGCCCAAATGGATGGGGTCACGCGAGAGACGGTCAATACTGTGGCAGACCAGCACGCCGAACGACCGAGCGCGCGCCGCCTCACGCAGCTTTGTTAGTTCGGGGCGTTCCCATAACTCTTCGCCGCTGTGGCGGTCGCGGTAGGTGAAGCGCTCATCCAGCAGCCAGTCATGCTCACGCGCCCAGCGCTGGCAGCCCGTCTCCTGTGTGTCCATCGACGTCTTGTCGGCACAATCCTGCGTGAGTGTGCTGACGCGCGCATAGGTCGCCGCAATGCGCGGCAGTGGGATGTTTCGATACGTCTGCCCATTTGTGTATTCTCCTGCTACACTGAAGAACGCCAGCGCGAGCGCCTAGACCGCTCACGTCCGGCAGGGCCGTCTAGCCTTGGTCTAGGCGGCCTTTTCCTTTTTTGAGAGCGCCGCCAATGCTTGCACAGCGGTCGCGGCTCACAAGTTTCACGCGTTTGTCCAACGGATCGACGCGCACAGTCAGCACGCCATCTTTCAATAGCCGCGCCATTTTTGGCCGTGAGATGCCCAGCAACTTCGCGCGCTTCGCCCGCCGTCATGTAGTCGCTTTTGTCGTGCGGGTCGTCCGATTCGCTCACGGCGTCCCCCTTTCCCCTCTAGTATAGCAGATAGGTAACGATTTGGCAATATAGATAACGATGGATTTCTTTGGGTAAATTATCCTTGACTGATGAGGGTGTCGTGCACTGGAGGTGCATCCCTGCTGAAAGTCCTGCGTCGCTCGTGCTGCTGGCTATGCTGTCAGCATTGCACAATCTTCTGCAAGGATGACGTCAGGAAGCGGGCGATGTTAGATGTTGGCAATGGCCCGCACGCCGGGAGGTGCCTGCGCAGACCGTTCCTGGCGCGTGCTACACTGCCTGCAAAAAGGTCGGCGTGGAGAAGGCGAGAGGGGCATAACAGTATGGCGACGTTGCGAGAGGCGTTAGAGCAATCACCAGTTGGGAAGGCGAGCAATGAGGAGAAGGCATGGGAGTTTGGAAGCATCCTCAGCGCTCAATGGCTGCCCGATGGCCGTGTCATGGTCACTGCGGATAAGGAAGAGGGCGACCAGCAGGAGATGACCTACGATACGCCAGAAGAGGCAAACCTCGCGCTCTTCACCGAGAAAAGTATGGAGTGGGACGTTACGCAAAACACTGAGGTGCCAGTCACCCTCACCTGGAACGGGGCAAATGAGTGGCAAGCGGTGATGAAATAGCCCTGCTTAATCGTCCGTTGCCGTGTGGTAGACTGCGGTTGCCAGGGTCATCTGTCACCCATCGGTAGGATGCGCGCCATCCCGCTTCCCTTCACTCATGCATCCGGAGCGCGCCACGACTCCAGTGCCACCCCTAAATGCAAGCGCCCCCACACCGGGGGCGTTTTTGCGTGCCGCACAGGAAGATCCTCAAAGCTGACGTGGGTATCCTGCCTACTCTTGCTCATGGATCTGGAACCGGCTGCCGTCGCTTAACACCATGATCGCGTGCTTCCTGTTGTCGCCACCCATCCAATCGCTCCAGCCGATGATGCGCCGGTCCCTGCGCCGCTCCTCGCTCGCCTCCTCTTGGGCTAAATAGTCACTCCGGTCTCAATCTCTTTGGCTTGAAGAAACGTGTTCAAGTCCTCGGCCAGTTGCGCGAGCGCTTCGGGTGAGAGGATGACAATGCTCTTCCTGTTCAGATCGCGCAGCAGGTATGTTCGTTTCCCGTCCTGACCGGGCTGGGTCTCAATCAGTTCGTAGCCCATGTGGGCAAACAGCGTCTCCATCTTCTGCCTCCTCATCTCACAGAGTTGGCCCTCGCGTGGAGTCGTTTCTCATCGCGTCGCCGTAGCTGCTGTAGAGAGTGTACCTCGCAGTGGGCGCACTGACACTTGCATCATCCGCTACACTTGAGCCAGTGACGAGCGGGAGGAGTGACCGATGAGTGAACAGCGGACGACAAGTGCATGCCCGCATCCAGGGGCAGTCGGCGAGCGATGGGGTGACCAGATCAACGAGTTCCGAGAGAAGGAGTTACAGCGCTATCTCGGTGATTGGGCGGAGGAGATGGACCACGGAAAGCGCAAGGGACCGTTTGCGGACGCAGGCAACAGGTCCATAGGCACGCCATAATGTTCATATTCGCGCATGCTGATCCGCGCCCACTCCTTTGCGTTGTCTTGGTCTTCTTGGGTCATGGGCTGCTGGCTCATGGGGTGCGCTCCTAGCGCTGTGCAGACTGTTCCACACAAGAGGATAGCACCGGCAAACGTCCAGCGCTGAATCCGGCCAAACAGCCTAGCCCGATATTGCGGAACGACCTAGCGCCCGATTTGACCGCCGTGGGGCCATTGGATATACTGTCCGGTAGAACGTCCGTCCGGCGCGCCGAGGAGACCAGCCATGACCCTGCTTCCCGAACACATTTGTTTCGTTTGCGGCGCGCCGACAAAATGCCAGCACCACGGCATTGTCATTCGGGGAACCGAATACAAGCTATGCGTCACCCACTTCGACGCCGAGATGCAGCGCCAGCGTGAACTCATGCCTGACGAGCAGAATGGGGCCGCGCTGTACCGTGGGATCTACGAGCGATATCAGGTACAGCCGTAACATTGCGCCGCGCCCTCGCCGATTTGCTCCATGCTAGCGCCCTATAGCAATACGCTTGCGGGTTGCTTGCGCCGTTTTGCCACCACTTTGCGCAGTTTTGCCATTGTGGTATGCCTCCTCGTACCAGCGGCTACATGCGACAATGAGGCAATGCTCGACAGCATGCGCAATGATGGAGGAGGCGACCTCATGCTACTCGTGACTATTCCCGAACTGCCGGGGCGGCGGTACAACGTGTTAGGCATCGTGAACGCCTCGCAAGGCAAAGCATCGCTGGATCAAGTGCTCAATCTTCTTGGCGACGCAGCCAGTAAGATAGGCGCTGATGCGGTGATTGGGATACAGATCGCCATTGACAGCGGACCGCAAGCCGTGGTGTTTCATGTCATAGGTACCGCGATCAAGTTCGCCTGACGCTTTAGGCTTCCAATCCCTCGCACCGAGCGCCAGCAAGGATTCGCGCTCAAGGAGTATCCAGTGGCCGCTGACACAGACCTCTGGCGCGCCGCCGTTGTGGTTGCTGTTACCGACGCCATAGGTCAACTTGCAGCACAGGGCCAGATCACGCAGCAGGCATTTGACGACGAGCGCCTGGGAGTCTTCAATGCCCAGGCTGCGGGCGATGACGCCGCGCTCATGGACTACCTCAAGCAGTATAGCCCCACCGATCCGCACATGGAGAGTTATCCTGGCGCTGACCACCGAACGAAAACACTGCCCTGACTGTTGAGGCAAAGGCGTACGAGGTGATCACTGGGCAGGATAAAGCTCGCCTCGCATGGACGACACAGACCGGGTGGACCAGCGCGCTATTGCCGCACATCAGGCCCGTCACCCCGTGGGCCACCGGCGGCCAGTTGCATGCGCCGGTGTCGGCCCTCCGCACCCCGCGCGCCGGAGGCATACAGTGCGCGCCAGGTTAACTATCGTGCGAGTGCGCCCACGAACCTGACGGGCTAATCGTTCGTGCTGCGCTGCTTGTGGTCGGTTGGACGTGGCGGCATGGGCCGCTTTAGTGGTGGCTTAATGGTCGCTGGTCGCGTGACGTAGGGATTCGTCTTCTTGCCTGCGGATTGCTTCGCCATGATCGTATCTTTTCTATCCGTGCGCCCACATGCCAGCGGCGCGCGTCTCCGCGTCCGTGGGATAGCGGCCAAAGGTGACACGGAAGCTGTCCTCCCACGCCCACTGACGATCTAGCGCCGCGTCACGCTCACGCTTGGCTTGCGCCTGCGCTCGTTGGCGGTCGTCTTCCGTGACGGGTGGCCCAGCCTGAAGGTCGCCTTGCGCCACGTTTGCCCACCACTGCTGCTGGGCTGCCAAGAGGTCCGCCTCGTGTTGTGCCTTCGCCTCCTGGCGCTGCTGCTCGGCGCGTTCGGTCTCAGCGTCGAGCGCCACCTGCCGCCGCAATGCTTCAGCCAGAGAGGCGTTGCGCATCGCCTGCTCGGCATGATCCCGTTCCTTTGGCGCCTCGCGGTGTTCATACTTGACTTGCTCGGCGCTGACGCCGCGCGCCTGGGCTTCCACTTCCATGGCGCGCTGCTCTGCCAGCCACGCTTCGCGCGCTGGCGCGAAGTACCCTTCGAGTGCTCGATAGCTCATTCTGGTTGCTCCCCCTGCGGTTTGCTCACCGCCTTGGGTCGACGCGCCGCGATCAACCGCGCCGTCGCGCCTGCGTGGGCGTACTGATAGAGCCGCCGTGTCTCCTCGTCACTCGCCTCACGCGCGCGACTGGAGTACAGCATCACGTCCGCTTGCGCGCGCTCATACTCACTCTGTGCGCCCTGTCGATCTCCCTTGCGGATGTCGGCGAGCAATGCCAGCACCACCTTATCGACCACGGCGTCCGTCGGCATGGCGTCCATCTCTCTCATAATGCTCTCTCTCATGCGGTCGTACCGCAGTATGTCTGGTCTCCACGCTGTCTGTTTGATTGCTTGGATTACCTGAAGTATAGCACATTTGTTCTCACTCTCGCTCTTTGCGGGTGGTGCGCGGCTTGCGGTTGCGTGTGGTGGGCAGTGGCAGCGGCTCTAGCTGGGCCGTGCGCTCGGCGAACTCGTCCAGCACCTGCGGCTGATCGGCGAACATCTGTCGCAGTACCGCGCTCACTTGGGCGAGCAGGTCCATGCGCGCGTCCAGGTTCACCTTGACCTCGCCGCTGTGGTGGATGTCGATACGATTGACCGCATACTCGACGGGAAAGCGATGCTCCAATATCCACGACGCCGCCCGCCAATCGGTCTTGGCCGCACGCCCGATGAGCCCCATCAGGTAGAGCGCCGCCTCACCCTCACGCGCGGTGATGTACTCGGAAAACTCGGCATTGGTGTTCATCCACTCATAGAAGGTCGCTTCATGGACGCCCGCGTACTGGGCGGCGTGCTTATGGGTCGCCCCCATGCGCAGCGCTTCCCCGATGCGCTGCTGCACCTCCGGTGTGAGCTTCGTTGGTCGCGCCATGGTTATCTCGCCTCTAACTCGTCGTGCTGTATCTGCATCTGCCGATGATGGAACGCCTGTGTTTCCGCCCATATCAGCGACGCCTCCGCCATGCAGGCGTCCGTCTTCCCACAGGCGCGCGCCCCTGCTATGAGCAGGCTATCCAGTTCCGTATCCCACGGCCTGCCGCTTCTCCATGCGCGATACGCGGCGGCGAGGGACAGCGCGCGCCCGGCATAGCGATAGCGCTCCAGCGGGATACGCTCCCGCTGGGCGAGGTCGAATAAGCGCAGGATTTCACGCCGCACGCTCGCGTAGCCGTTATCTTGGGTAACAGTGTTCGACTTCTTCACTTGCTTGCGCCGTTCTCTCGTTTGATACCTCTCATTCTCGTAGAAAGTGCTGGGAAGTCTGGGAAGTCTGGGAATACTCATCTGAGTCTTTCTAGTGTTCCCAGTGTTTCTGCCACTTTCTACGAGTAAGAGGGATAAAACATCATCGCTTCATTGGTCATCCATGAGCGGGGGCTGACGCGGTGATGGCGGCGTCAGGTCGGACACTGGCACGCTGCGCCCGGTCCGCGCGTTCTGCATCTCAACGTACGATGGCAGGTCGCGCAGCCAGTCCAAATCAGCGAGGACTTGCGTCCAGTAGCCGCCCTGGCCATCCGGCTTCGTCTCGACACCTAGTGCATGATCAGCTAGCCTTATCCTAAATAGGGTCAGGAAGCGAGAGGTGAGGCTCGTGAGGGCAGCGATGATAGGCGCCCACGGCGCCCACGCGGTCGGCCACCTCCTGGGCGCTGAGCAGGCGCGTCGGCTCGACAATGGCGCGCTTGCTGTGCACCCACTTGGGCTCAATCGGGTTGAGCCAAGGACTCTTGACGGGCAGGTAGCACGCCAGGATGCGCACCCCCTGTCCCTGCTGCTTCACGGCGCGGTTGTGCGCCCGGATCCAGGCGCGCACGGCCTTACTGACGTGCCAGGAGGCGTTGTCCCAGATCAGCGCCCAGATCAGCGCCCAGATCAGCGCCCACACCAGCGGCGTGGCAGGGTGTTGGCTGGTCATGGTCATGACGCGTCCACCTTTTCTACGACGGCTCCGAAACGGCCAAACACGTCGATGAAGCAGTCGCGTTGTGGACCGAGGTATACCAGCGCGCTGCCATGCGTCGACCCGCTGGTCGCCCCATCAGGGGTATCGAAATTAATACGGCCATCCGGGAAGCAGACCGGGAAGGCGAACAGCCGTTGGAACCACGCGGTATCGACGGCGGCGTTGACCAGCAGGATCGCCTCGGTGGTGACACCGCTGTGATACTGGTCAATCAGCCGCAACGACCAGATATCCTGATTGCTGCCGCCTGCCTCCGCGCGCCCATAGGGCGGATTCAACCAGACCCTGCCAGGCCACGGCTTATTCAGGCCGTCCGTCCGCTGGTCATAGAACGTCGCCGCCTGGACCGTTTCATTAGCCAGCGCATTGCTAGCAGGACCGAGGTCAATCGTCCCAAGCACTTCGCGCGCGGCGTCCACATAGCGCGAGGGTGTATACCATTCGTTGCTATGGCTGGTCAGCGTGTGCAAGATGGGATGCGCGTCTGGCGGTGCCTCAAGCAAACCACCGATGCCAATATTAGCATCACTCGCTTGCCGCAAGTGGTGGTGATTCAGCAGATAGTGAACGGCGCGATAGGTAAATCCCGCCGCCTCACACCAGGGCTTAAAGCAGCCATAAGGCGCCAGGGCGTCATGGACGGCGCGTAGGCGGCAGTACCTGGCGATCTTCACCGCGAGCGCATCACAAGATATCGCCGTTTACTTCCCTGTAGCGATATAAGCCTGGTTGCTGCCGTTCCTGACGTAGCCTGCGCTGGGCTGCTTTTTGCACAAGCCACGGCGTGGTACAATAAGGTAGGCGTAACCCTACGCTGCACGGTTAGAGCATCACTCGCTTGCCACTGGGAGAGCCAGCGCCCATATAGACATGACCTCAGGAGGAGCATTGGCGGCCTATCATCACACATCGGCGGTTGCGGCGGTGAAGATCGCCAGGTACTGCCGCTCGTTCAACTCGCGCCGCCTGCGCAGTCGCAGCCCCGCCGCGTGCGCGTCCGCCACCAGTTCTTCAGGGGAGATGCGGTCTTCGAGTGGGGGACCTGGGCTACCTTCCTGCTTCTCCCATTCGATCACCGCCAGCCGCCCCTCTGGCTTGAGCAGGAGCGCCAGCCGCCGCAGGAAACTCGCGCGCCCCGGCACTTCATGCAGAACAAACGCGGCCAGCACGAGATCGCAGAACTGTGGCGGCAACGGCGTCTCGGTGTCGTTCATCTTCATCAGCCGCACATTGGTCAGGCCCTGCTCGACCAACCGCGCCTTCAGCGCGCTGAGCATCTCACCCTGGATGTCCGCCGCGAGCACCATTCCGTGCTCGCCGACGATCTCCGCCGCCGGGACTGTGAAAAATCCAGGGCCAGCGCCGATGTCGGCCATGATGTCGCCCGACTTCAGCCCCATCTGGCGCAGCAACGCGCGCGGCTGTAGCTGGGTGTGTCGCTCCTCGGAAAGGAGGAGTTCGCGATTGCGTGGATCGAACTTGCGTGGCATGCGTGCCTTCACCTCACAGGATCAGAGGCTGAGGGGCAGCGTCCAATCAAGAAAAGTGTAGCACACATGCCGCGAATAGGTTGCGCGGGCGGTGTAGCATGATGGGACGCGCCGCATGGCGAAAAGCGCTCCACGGTGGGCGCGGAGGCGAGAAAGGACGATACATTGACCTCGATCTACCTGATCCGCCACGGTGACTACGACGAACTGGTGGACGGCAAAGCAGTCGAGAATCCCGGGCTCTCATCGAAGGGCGTTCGGCAGGCCGAACTCCTGCGCGATCGCCTGGCGCGCACAGGCGAGATCAAGGCCGATGTGCTGATCTCCAGCCCCGCGCGCCGCGCAAGTGAAACGGCGACGATACCTGCTCCAGCGCTCGGCGCGCCAGTGACACTGGATGCCGATCTGGAGGAATGGCGCTGCGACCGTGGCGCGTTGAGTCCCGAGGAGTTCACCGCGCGCTGGCAGCAGGTTCCTGATGCGCAACGACTCTTCTTCCAGTGGGTCGAAGGCGGTGAGAGCTTCGTAGAACTGACAGCGCGCGTGCAACTGGCGCTCAACCGCATCTGGCAGCAACACGAGGGTAAGACCATCGTGCTCGTCTCACATGGTGGCGTCATCCATGCGTCATTCGCCTATTTCTTCAACCTCAGCGCCACGGCGATCCCAGGCATCTCTATTGAGAACACGGCGATCACACACTGGACACGGGCGACCGACGCCACCCGCTGGACGTTGCAGCGTCACAACGATCATGCGCATCTACAGGCGACGGCGTAAGCGGCGATTGCCGTAGATTGAGACCCGACTATGGAACCTCTACAGGATATGGCGCAGATCGCCTGTAACGTCGCCAGCATCGCCGCGGTTCCGTGGGAAGACCTGCCCGATGGCCCTGCGCGCGGTCTCCTGCTGGAGATGGCCTACGCCGGGCTGGGCGTCAGCGCCTGTCCCAATGACCAAGCAGGCTGGCGCGTCCGCATCGAGGGACAGGAAATGGCCTGCGCCGAGTGGGCCGCGAAGTTCGCCGTGTGACTCTAGCGTACATCGATAGGTGAGGCATCCAGCCCAAGCTGACTCAGCGACGGCTCGGCGCAGCAGAACCACGCCTCAGTGAGATGTGGCGTCGGACGCCCCGCTGTCAGCACGGGCAGTCGCCGTCTGCGGCGCGTTGGCTCCAGGTCGGTGGCCAGCCGCTCCTCTGCCAGCGTTCGCAGCGTATAGAACGTCGCTCTGGCGGACTCACCCCGCGCGGCGGCGCGCTCGACCAGCGCCATCACCTCACCTTGCAGCGCGTCCATGCGTGGATCGGGATGCGCCCAGGTGTAGCTGAAGGCGGCCTCATCCAGCGGGCCAACCCAACTACTCACATCCGGCTCGGAAAGCAGCGCCGAGCCAGGCGGGACGAGCAGGCGAATCGCGAACTGGATCGCATCCACCGCCTCGATCAAGCCCCGCTCCTCGACGAAATCGAGCAATTCCAGGTAGTCGCGCGCCGTCGTCCAGGGCGTGAAAGCGACGAAGGTCGGGCGCATGGGGATGCCCGCCGCATCCAGGATATTCAGCGCTTCGACGACATCGGCGCGTGTATGCCCTTTGGCCAGATGGCGCAATACATCCTCGCTGAGCGACTCGACCGCCGAGACGACGAAGGCGCAGCCCAGCGCCGCCAGCTCAGGGAAATACTCGCGCCGCTCCAGAATATGCTCGACCTTGATCGTCGCGTCGAAGGTCACGTCTGGGAACTCCTTGTGCAGCGCCCGCGCGAGATCCAGCGAGCGCTTCGGCCCGTTCATGAAGTCGGGATCGCCGAAGGTGACATGGCGCGCCCCGGCACCCACCTGCGCGCGGATGTCCGCCAGCACCATCTCGCGCGGCAGGACGAAGAAGCGCCCGCCGTAGACCGGCGTAATCGGGCAGTGGCGGCAGGTATGCAGGCAGCCACGGCTCGCCTCGACGTACCCCGCCAGCCGCATCTCATCGCCAGTTGCCAGTCGCGCGTAGTGTTCCAGCGCTGGCAGCGAGTCGCGCGCGGGTGGAATCAGCGGGAGGCGGCGCAGCACTGGAGCGGCGGTTTTGTCGCGTGTCGTGACGCCCGGAACCTCGACTAAGGGAGTGCGCCCGCTCCACCGCCTGGACCAGCGCCAGCAGCGCCTCCTCATACTCGCCGCCGATCAGCGCGTCGGCGTACTCGCGCAGCAGATACTCCGCATTCAGCGTCGCATAGAGGCCGTAGAAACAGATCGTGATGTCTGGATTCAGACGCCGCGCGCGCTCAGCCACACGCACGCCCAGGCGCAGCGCCGTGTGCATCGGCACGGAGATGGCAAGCGCGCGAGCATGAATCAGCGTCTCGTCGGGAAGCGCGGAGACGGAGGTATCAATTGCGGCAGGATCGTAACCCGCCTGGCGTAGCAGGCAAGCGGAGAGGCAAGATTGAGCGGCTGATGGCCCAGCTCGTAGCAGGTCACCAGCAGAACGGCGCCGGGCGAGTGGAGGTCGCTCATTTCTTGCGCGCTGGCGCCGTTGGCGCGCCCTTGCCCTTCGCGCCGCTCTGCCCTTCGGGCGTCCAACCCTCTGGCTTCTCCTCTTCTTGGTCGCCGAAGAGGAACTCTTCCATCTGCTTGCGCATGAGCTGCCGCGCGTCGGGATCGGCGAGGTTCAAGCCGTAGTGGTTGATGAGCAGCCGCGACTGCTCCTGCCACATCTCCCACGCCTCGGCGGAGATGCCCTCATAGATGCGCTTGCCCAGCTCGCCTGGTATCGGCGGCCTATCAAGTCCGGGCAACTCACGATGCAGTTTCTTGCACATCACCATGCGCGCCATGAAAAGTCTCCCCTCCGCGCTCTATGCCGTAGAGCATATCGCATACTACGATAGCACAAACATGCCTGGCGCGCCGTTTTTCAGAGCATAAACGACTGGAAGCACATCATGCCGCATGCCAACATCATCTTTTTCGGAACAACCGGCGCCTTCTCCGCGCCGTCGCTCGCCGCGCTGTTGCGCGCAGGATACGATGTGCGCGCGGTAGTACTGGCCGCACTCGATCGCGCCCAGCCGATCCGCCGTGTTCCAGTCACGAAGGCGACGTCACGCGGACGCTCCTTGCCACTGCTGGCGACACTCGGCGACCAGAACATTGTTGCGCTGGCGACGGAGCGCGATATTCCAGTGTGGGAGGTGGGCGACCTGCGCGCGAGCAAGACACGCGAGACGCTGGCAGGATATGCGCCCGATGCGCTCTGCGTCGCCTGTTTCGAACGCAAACTGCCCGCAACCTTGCTCAGCCTCCCACGCCTGGGCGCGCTGAATGTCCATCCCTCGCTGCTGCCAGACAATCGCGGCCCCGACCCGCTCTTCTGGACCTTCTGGCGCGGCGATGAGGCGACCGGCGCCACTATCCACCTGATGGACGAGCGCCTCGACACCGGACCGATCCTCGCGCAGCAGAGTGAGCTGGTTCCTGAGGGCATGACCGAGGCGGCGCTGGAGGCCCAGCTGGCGACCCTCGGCGGCGAACTGCTCGTCCAATCACTCGGCGCGCTCGCAGATGGCTCGGCGCACCCACGACCACAGGGCGAAGCGCAAGCCACAGCCTTTCCCTGGCCCTCTCGGAGGACTACGTCGTGACGCCCGCCTGGCCGGCGCGACGCGCGTATCGCTTCCTGACAGGCATAGCGCAGCGCTCCACCCCTGCGCGCATCGCGCTCGACGGCGCGACCTTCGTGATTGGCGAGGCGCTTGGCTACGAGGTCCAGATGAGTCTCGACGATCCCTGGCGGCTGGAAGATGATGAGTTGACTGCGTGCCTCTCACCCGGCGTCCTGCGCGCCAGGATCATGCGCTAGAGGCGGTATCCGAACAGGGCTGAGATGACAGAGCACGCCCGCATGCACAGGATTCATCTCACCGACCACCTTTGGGCCTTTATCCAGCCGCTCCTCCTACTCCTGCTTGCTTGGGGCGATGTACGCGGCGCGATCGGTTCGACTGGGCTGGAGCACGACCAATTCAAACTGCTCCTGGCCGACCCAGCGGATTAGGGTGTGAACAACTTCCAGTGTCCCTCGGAGATGACTTCGACAGCGCCATCGACGACTTTGAAGGCGGTCTCGTCGTCGATCGCATACGCCGGACCGGCGATGCCGGCAGCCCACTGTTCCGCCTCGGCCATGGTGTTGCCCGGCATCCCCGGGTGATCCAGGTGCGGAAAGATCGAGAAGTCCACGATGCCCAGCGTCTCGTCGCCACCGGTGGGCGGCTTCCACCCGACGAAGTCCTCCCCGATGCGGGGGGTCATCACCATGCTCCCGGCGCTCAGTCCCACCCAGACTGTCTCGCGCAGCGACGGCAGGAGATCCGCCAGCCCCGACTGCCGCATCCAATAGCACAGGTAGAGTGCATCGCCGCCATTCACCAGCAGGACGTCTGTCTCTCGGACCCAGGGGACCCAGCGCTCTTTGTCGATGCTGGGCAGTGCGGTGAGTTCCAGCACGCCCAAGGACTTCCACCCCAGCTCGCACATGGGTGTCTGGGGCTCTCGTCCGCTGATGAACTTCCATGCCTTCCCAGGATTGCGTCTGGGGATGCCCATACCCCGCCGTGGGAATGCACAGGGCATCGCACTCGGCGATCGGCTTGCCCAGCAGCTCAACCAGCGCCGCGTGGATGCTCGGGTTCTTGATGCCAGCCGAGGTGAGAAGATACTTCATGATGCCTCTCCTATTGACACCTCTTCAGGAGTGATGCGGGGCTCAAGCCCCATAGACTCTCAGGCGACGCCTGTCCCAACGGACGACGGTAGCGCCTGCCTGCCCCGCTGGAGTGTAGCACGCCTGTTCTAGGCGCCGCCACTCCCTTACCTGAAGGTAGGGTCTGTGCGCCGAGGAGGGGAGGTCACAGCACTCCAGGTCCGCACTTCATTGCCGACGGTCTCCACTGCCCGCTCGAGTTTAGGACAGAGGCTGGCCACAATAACGTTCGAAACCGCCTATAGCGGCGTCTCCGGCTCAAGCCGGTGCAGCAGCGCCACGAGCACAACCGCGAGCGTGACCGCCCCCAGCGAGTAGACAGCGGCGACAGTCGAGATGGACGCTATCTGGCGACCCCCTGCATCTCCAGACGCTACGTATCCGCTGTTCGCCAGTAGGGGCTGCGTGTGAGGAGCAAGCCATCCTAACTGCGCGGCTTTGCGCGCGATCAACGTACTTCTTCGTCCTCACAATATTGACAGTTACTATCATTTGATATATATATTCATTATAAAGTTTCTACCGAAAGGGTGGGTCTGCCATGAGCATGCGTCTGACCGCCTCGATGAACACGACTGGAACACGCCGCTGGTGGGCGCTGGGCGCGCTCACGTTGTCCGTCCTCGCCATCGGACTCGATGGCACGATCCTCAGCGTCGCGCTGCCGACGCTCGCGCGCGAGCTACAGGCCACCGCATCCGACCTGCAATGGTTCTCCGCCAGCTATCTGCTCACCCTCGCGGCGGCCATGCTGCCGGTCGCCTTGCTCGGCGACCGCATCGGTCGCAAGAAAGTGCTGGTAGCCTCGCTGCTCCTCTTCGGCATCGGCTCGGTGGCCTGCGCCTTCGCGCCGTCGCCAGCCTTCTTCATCGCCGCGCGCACTGTGCTTGGCATCGCAGGCGCCGGCATCATCGTCATGTCGCTCTCGGCGCTGACAGTGCTATTTACCGAAGCGGAGCGACCACGAGCGGTCGGCGTCTGGTCTGCGGCCAACTTTCTGGCGCTGCCGATTGGCCCGATTCTCGGTGGCTGGCTCCTGACGAACTACTGGTGGGGCTGGGTCTTCCTCATCAACGCGCCGGTCGCGCTGATCGGCCTGCTCGCCGCGCTCGCGCTCGTCCCCGAGTCGCGGGCTACGGGACGCAGAGGACTGGACCTCGTGGGAATTGTCACCTCGACCGCTGGCCTGGTCGCACTGACCTATGGGATTATCGAGGCAGGACGCAACGGCTGGGATGACCGCGCGGCACTGATCGAGATCGCTGCTGGCCTGTTGCTGCTGGTCGGCTTCTTCCTGTGGGAGCGCTGGCTCGCGCGGCGGCCCGGCGGCCAGCCCATGCTTGACCTCTCGCTCTTCCGCTCCGCCGCGTATACCTGGGGTGTGATACTGCTCACCATCCTGGTCCTCGCCATGATCGGCGTGATCTTCACGATGCCCCAATACTTCCAGGGTGTGCAGGGGACGGATGCCATGGGTTCTGGCTTACGATTGCTGCCACTGATCGGCGGGCTAGTGTTGGGGGCCGTACTTGCCGACCGCATAGCGAGTCTGCTGGGAGCCAAGATTACCGTCGCGCTCGGCTTTGCCATCCTCGCGGTAGGAATGTTCCTGGGCGCGACCACAGCGGTGAACTCTAGCGTAGAGTTCGTCGCCGCTTGGATGGCCGTGGTCGGCCTCGGTCTGGGAATGACCCTCGCTACGGCCACCTCAGGCGCGCTCTCCGAACTCTCAACCGAGAGCGCCGCAGTGGGATCCGCCGTGATGCAGGCGTTGACGAAGATGGGCGGCCCGCTGGGAACCGCGATCCTGGGCAGCGTGCTCAGCGCCGCCTATATCGCTAGCCTCGATGTCACAGGGTTGCCGCCAGCGGTCGCGCAGGTGGTCAAAGAGGGGCTCTTTAGTGGTCTCGCCGTCGCCGCAAAGCTCGGCTCGCCTGAGCTTCTCGCATCCGTACGCGCTGCCTTCGTTGATGGCATGAACGCCGCGCTGACAGTCGGCGCGGGAATCGCCATCGCGGGTTTCGTTCTCACGCTGATCTTCCTGCCAAACCGTCCAAAGGCGGCGAAAACGGAAGTGGCGGCGCAACGGAGCGAAACATTTGAGGGTTCGCTCGCCGAGCGTGTAGAATTGGGACATGAAGAAAGTGTTAAGAACTGATAACCCTCCGTCTCCTGGGCTGCGCGAGCGCAAGAAGGCAAAGACTCGCGCAGCTATTCAGGAGCACGCGCTGCGTCTCTTTCAGGAGCAGGGCTACGACGAGACAACGGTGGAGCAGATCGCCGAGGCGGCCGAGGTCTCGCCCAGTACCTTTTTCCGCTACTTCCCCACGAAAGAAGATGTCGTACTCTACGACGCCCTCGATCCGCTCTTCATCGCCGAGTTCGAGGCGCAGCCCCCCGAGTTGACGCTCATTCAGGCGATGCGCGAGGCCATGATCGCCGTCTTCACCAGCTTGCCCCGCGAGGAGATTGCCAAGCAGTGGGAGCGCGGCCTATTGATCCTGTCCGTTCCAGAATTGCGTATGCGCTTCTGGGATCAGATCGCGGAGTCGTTTCAGCTGTTTGCCGCCGTAATAGCGAAACGTGTTGGGCGACCCGCGAACGACCCAGACGTACTCACCTTCACCGGCGCGTTGGGCGGCGCGTTGCTGGCTGCGATGTTTGCTAACATAAACACGCTGCAGGAGAACTACGCCGGAGTGATTGACTCCGCGCTGGCCTATCTCGAAGCTGGTATGCCATTGTAATGTCGCCTGGGGCTATGAAGTCGCCGCAGTGGAGGCTGGCTCCGTGCTGATTGGCGCCTTCGCCGCCGGTTTGACGAGCGAGCGCACGTCGCGCTGGCGCGGCAGGACGTGGATGACCAGATAGCCCAGCGCGCCGAAGAGCAGCGCGATGATCGCGCCATGCGCCAGCAGGCTGAAGAGATTGAGCCGGCTCGAGACCACCAGCGCGCCCTCGAGCGCCTGCACGATCACGCCGATCAGCACGGCGACGCTGCCCCAGTAGAGATCGGGCCGGCCTGCGCGCAGCCGCCGCGCCCAGATGAAGAGCCAGACTGCCCCCGCCGCCAGCAGCAGCGCGGCGAAGCGATGTATGAAGACGATCCCCTGCTCGCTGGTCAGGTTCGGCACAACCTGCCCGTTGCAGAGCGGCCACGTCGAGCAGGCCAGCTCGACGCCGCGATGCCGCACGTACGCGCCGGTATAGACGACGATATAGGTGTAGACCGCCAGCGCGAAGACCAGGTTGCGGAATCCTGCCGGGACGTGGCGGTCGCGCAGGCGGTCAGTGGTATTCTCCTCGAAGAGGAAGATCGCCACGAGCAAGATGCTGACGAAGGAGAGCACCGAGACGCCGAAGTGCGCGGCGAGGATTTCTGGTGGTGTCGGATCGAAGACCACCGCCAGCGCGCCGAGCGCCGCCTGCAAAAAGAGGAAGATGACCATCATCGGGGCGAGGATCTGGATCTCGCGCCTGCCGTCGCCAGTAGTAGAGGACGCCCGCGGTCAGCGCCAGCACGAGGATCGTCTCGACGCCGGTGAGGGCGCGGTGGCTGAACTCGATGAACGTGCTGACGGCGAACTCGGGAATGAACTGGCCGTTGCAGAGTGGCCACGACCCGCCGCAGCCGCGTCCGGAGTTGGTCGTCGTCACCGTCACGCCCATCACCAGCACGAGAAACATGCCGAGCGTCGTGATGACCGAGAGGATGCGGACGAACCGCCGCGAGAAGATGCGTTCGAGCCTGTCACGCACGGTAGACGCTCTGGACGTGCTGGATGCGGGGGGTGTTGAAGGGGAAGACGCTGGCTCTGACATGGCGCGGCGACCTCGATGAGTGGTGGATGGAGAAGTCTGTGCCCCTTTAAGGATAAGCGATAGCGGGCCGGCGCGCAACGCCAGATTATAGCGCATCGGGTTGGGCTATCGGGCTTTAGCCACTGCGTCCGTGCTCCGGCTCTTTAGAGCCGAGAGCGCCTGGCGCCGCTCAGTCGGCGCTCTCGCCCTGATTCTCGCCTTTGTCGCCGCCCTCGACCGTCACCGCATTCTCCTCATCGAAGAAGCCGGGAATCGGCTCGACCGTGATGGTCCCGCCTGCCACATCCACGCTCTTTACGAACTCGTTGACGGTGGGCAGCAGAACATCCTTGCTTGTACGCGCGTCCTGAATCACTAGCAGATCGTTTCCCGCCGATTGGATGACATCGCGCACCACGCCCAGCGATGTTCCATCCACATGGACGACGCGCAGACCCACAAGATCGTGCAGGTAATAATGGTCGGGCGGCAGCGCGATCAGTTCGCTGGCGGGGACATAGAGCTTCTTGTTGCGTAGCGCCTCGGCGTCGTTAGCCGTCTCGACGCCCTCCAGCCGGAGGATGACGATGCGCTGGTGCAGGCGTGCGCCGAACACACGCCGCTCGACCAGCTCTTCGCCCACATAGACGGTCGCCGTTTTGAGGAAGCGTTCGGGGAAGTCGGTCAGCGGCTGGACTTTCACTTCGCCACGGATGCCGAACATCCCAGTGATGAGTCCGATCGCCACCCACTCGTCATTGGAGGGCACTTGCGCCTGCCCTCTACGGCTCGCCCTGTTCCTCAAGCTGCTCCGGCGCGTCCTGTGGCTGTTCTGGTCGCTCTTGTCCCTGGTCTTCAATCTCCAGCCCTACGTGATGCTTGCCGCGCAACGCGCCCGAGGCGCGCATCAGCGAGCGCATGGACTTGGCGACGCGTCCCTGACGCCCGATGACCTTGCCCAGGTCCTCACCGGCGACGTGCAAGCCGACTACCGTGGCATAGCGGTCGTTACGAATCTCGTAGACGCCAACGGAGTTGGGATCGTCCACGAGGTTGCGCGCGATAAACTCGATCAGGCCCAGCATGCGAAAGCTCCTGAAAAGCTCCTGGCAGGTCGCGCTTATTCCTCGGACTCGACGGTGGCCTCTGGCTCGGACTTTTCGGCCTTCGTCGCGGCAGCGGCGGTCGCCTTTTCCGGTCGTGGGGTATAGGTCCGCTTGGGCAGGATGCCAGCCCGCGAGAGCAGCGAGCGCACCGGATCGGAGGGCTGCGCACCAACGCTGATCCAGTATTTGGCGCGGTCGCCGTCGATCTGGATCGTGGACGGCTCGGTCAGCGGATTGTACCAGCCAATGTTCTCGATGATGCGTCCGTCGCGCGGGGAGCGCGCATCGGCGACGACGACGCGATAGCTCGGCGCACCCTTGGCGCCAACGCGCATGAGGCGAATGCGTACCATGCCAGAATCAACCCTCCATGTGACGTACGGATACTTCGCCGCCGTCACAGCGTGCAATCTTCGTTCGTAGAGCGCGCCAGCCCGGAAAAGATGGGCGTCAGGCAGCCTCACTAGCATATCATGGCGTCGCGCGGCCTGTCAACGCACGCACCTCTTGGGGTCTGGCCACTATCGTGGGGAAGGTACATCGAACGATCATCCAGCGTATATTGTTTCCGAAGAAACAATATTGACATCTCGACCTCCTTTCATCTAAAATGGTTTCCAGGGAAACGATAGCGCAGCGGGACTCGCTCGCTCGGTATCCGCTGCTTTGAGGCCAGCGCTGGCCTCTCTGTTCCGTCTGAGAAAGGGAGTATCATTACAGATGCTGAATCGTCTTCATCACTGGCACGAGATCTTGCTCCATCAGATCATCGGTCTGCCTGAGCGCCATCACACGAAGCCATATCTGCGATCCCATCCAGCAGTTCCTGCGCATCACCGCCGCGTCAATCCAGACGCCGCGCAAGCCCTCCAAATGCAAGCCAGGCGCGAGATGCAGCGAGAACCCAAGATACTCCGTGGCTGGCAACTCCAGATTCGCCAGGTTTTTGAGCATCAAGACGCCCAGAGACCGACGCAGCGCGACCCTCGCGCCGAATCGTAGGGCACGGCTAGGACTCTCCGCGCGCCTGGCCACCCGGCTTCAGATCTTCGACTGCATGTTGTACAGGTTGGCATAGACGCCGTTCAGCGCGAGCAGCTCCGCATGCGTCCCCTGCTCGGCGATCCCGCTCTCAGACAACACCACGATGCGCCGCGCGTTGCGAATCGTCGAGAGACGGTGCGCGATGACGAGCGTCGTGCGGTTCTCGGCCAGCCTCTCCAGCGACGCCTGCACGGCCCGTTCACTCTCGTTGTCCAGCGCGCTCGTCGCCTCGTCGAGAATGATGATCGGCGGGTTCTTGAGGAACACGCGCGCGATACTCAACCGCTGCTTCTGTCCGCCGGAGAGCCGCACGCCGCGCTGCCCGATGTCCGTGTCGTAGCCATCCGGCAGCGCCATGATGAAGTCATGCGCATGCGCCAGTTTCGCCGCTTCGACGATCTCCTCGCGCGTAGCGTGGGGCTTCCCGTAACCGATGTTCTCCGCGACGGTCCCGGCGAACAGATAGATATCCTGCTGCACAACGCCGATATTCCTGCGCAATGAGCGCATGGTGACATCCCGGACATCGTACCCATCCAGCAGGATGCTTCCCGCTGTGACTTCGTAGAAGCGCGGAATCAACGAGCAGAGCGTTGTCTTGCCCACGCCGGAAGACCCGACCAGCGCGACATACTCGCCGGCCTGTATCTCCAGCGAGAGGTTCTTCAGGACGTGCTGCTGATCGTCCTTGTACCTGAAGCTGACATCGCGGAACTCTATGCGCCCTTGAACCGTGGCAGATCAACCGCATCCGGCGCGTCCCGCAGGTCGGGCGCGACCTCCAGCATCTCCATGAAGCGCTGGAATCCGGTCATGCCCTCCTGATAGAGCCTGCCAAAATTGACCAGCTTCTGGATGGGGTCGATGAGGATCGCGATACAGAGCAGATAGGTCGCCAGATCGGCGAGATCCAGGTCGGCGTGAACAATCGCGACGGCGCCAAAGATGACGACGGCGATGGTGATGAGCTGGCCGAACCCGATCAATCCGCTGGAAAAGAGCATGTATCCCCTGTACTCGATCCGGCGGCTGGCGAGAAAGCGCTCATTCTCGGCTGCGAACTTGCGCGCCTCGACCTCCTCGTTGGTGAACGACTTGACCACGCGGACGCCCGCCAGCGTGTCTTCGAGCTGCGCGTTGACGTCGCCGATGCGATCCTTGCTGCTACGCAGCGCGCGCTGCATCTTCCTGTTGAAGTACATGGCGTGTATCGCCATGATCGGCACAAAGAGGAAAACGATCAGCGTCAGCGCGACGTTGACCTTGAGCAGGATGATGAAGGCGCCGGTGACGGTCAGGAAGGTGACGAGGATATCTTCCGGGCCATGGTGGTATAACTCGGACATCGCGAAGGTATCGTTGGTCATCCGCGTCATCAGTTGTCCTGTCGTCTGCTCGTCGTAGAAGCGGAACGACAGCTTCTGATAATGCTCGAACAATTCATGGCGCATGTCCCGTTCCATCTTCGCGCCCATGAAGTGTCCCTGATAGTCGATGAACATCACGCAGAGCGTATGGACGCCCACCAGCGTCACCATCAGCGCGCCCATCAGCGCGATCTGGTTGAGCCTATCCGCCGTCGCGCCTCCCAGAATGTCCTTGGTGACGTAGCGCGCGCAGAGCGGGAGCGCCAGCGTGATCGCCGCGACGATTAGCGCGCAGGCCATGTCGGCGAGAAACAGGCCCTTGTATGGCTTGTAGTACGAGAGGAACTTCTTGCCGCGCGAAAATTTGGGCGCGGCGACGCCAGGCTCAGAGCCGGTTTTGGCCGAAGCAAGATCGTTTGGCGCTGCGAGAATCGACGGCTCTCCCGTCTTCACATCATTGGAAACCAACAGACGCTCCTCATGGCGGTGTCCAGGCGGCCACAGACCGCACATGGCGCGAACATCTCAGCCCCGCGTCGGAAATAGACAAGCGGGGTCAGGGGTGAGGATGCGCGCTACATGGGGGCGCCAGCATGAGGGGGGAAATAGACGCAATGCTATTTTGCCGGAGATACGGCTCATGGAGATTGAAGAGGAGAAGATTTCTAACGATTGAGCGGCCTATGACGCAGAAAAGACGATATCGGCGTCTTATGCTCTCAGGCGTTCCTCGATCTCGCTCCATACCGTCATGCTGGGTACCGATGCTGCGCGTCTTGCGCTTCTAGACACCTCGACGCCTCCTTTCAAACTTGACGCGATTGGAGCATGCGCCAAACACAAAGTCGTGAACTGGAGTGATAGTACCACATAGATGCCACCACGTCATCGCAAGCTGGCATCCAGGCGTTCTCGGACATCAGCGGCTGTTCGCGCGCAGCTTCTCCCACGCCTCCTGCGCGGCGGCGCGCCAGCCACCGCCCATTACCCGCGCCAGCGCCAGCAGAACCTGTGGCGTCGCGCTGGCCTCGCCGAGCAAGAGGTAACGCGCCTCCCAGGTAGGGTGAAATTTCTCCTTGAAGTGGCGCAGGGAGGCATACGACGAGAGCAAAACGCCGCGCTGATGAAGATAGGACGCGCCGCGTTCGATCAGCGCCTCTGGTGGCGCTGGCGCGTCTTCCAGCGCCCGTGTCTCCGCGTCCAGTCCCGCCAACGGCAGCAAGCCCAGCGACATGCGCTCGCAGCCGCGCGCCTGCGCCCAGGCGAACGACTCGGCTATCAGCAGTTCCATCGCGCCAGGAATCGCGTCGGCGTCGCGCCGGATGAGATCGAGGGACCAGCCGTTGGCGGCGTAGAGCGGTGTCCATGTAACGAACGCCTGCACCGAGCCGTTCGGGTCCACCGCCACTGCGGTGAGCATCTCTGGCGACCAGTCGGCGGGAAAGCGTCCCATGCTGAAGCCAAACTGCCCCTGAATCTCGCGCTTCCGCAGCCATGCGGTTGAGACGCGCTCCATGCCTGCGAAGACGTCGTCGGGCAGGCGCTGGCCCTGGAATAGCCGGACCGTCAGGCCGCCACGCCGGGCGCGCGCAACGCTATGGCGCACAGGCGCGCCTGCCTTGCCCTCCAACGTAAAGCAGCGCAGGTCAACCAGCGCATCCTCGCCGATCTTCAAGCCCCGAAGTCCCGATGTGCGACCGAGAAGATAGGCGGCGGGGCTGGCCTGATAGACGCCGAACGCCCAGTCCTGTCTCCGGCAATAGGAAATGAATTTCGCCAGTGTCTGGGCGTGCTCCTCTGCTGGCCCGATAGGGTCGGAGAGCGCCAGCGCAACACCGCCCACGACGCGATACGGCAGGAGCGTCTGCCCCGAATCAGACCATATATAGCGCTTGTCTTCACCGAGCGCGAAGTAGGCGGTCGAGAGCGCGCCGTAACGCCGCACGACCTCGGCGGCCCGCTCTCTCTCCCCGCGCACATTGACCCGCTCCCGGAGGACCGGCCGTAACAGTTGCCAGAGGCCCACGGCGAGCAGCGCGTAGATAAGGATGCGTAATGGAAAAAGAATCAGCCACGGCGGCAGCTGGAACGTGACATGCCCAACCTTGAGCGCATGATAGAGGAAGACATGCGCCCACGTGAGCCAGCCGCCGAGCGCGAGCGCGATGTAGCCACGCATCGAAGAGATGCGATCGCTCCGCCGGGTAAAGGCGGGCCCTAGCGCCAGCAGCGCCATGAGCGAAACGGCGATGATGACGAGCGAGCGAGCATGCGCATGTTCAGCCAATGCGCCCGCCAGCGAGATGGCGAGCATCGCCAGCGACAGCAGCCATGCCTGGCGCTTGCCACGGGCCAGGGCGCGCGCCACGAGCAGCAGGAGCAATCCCAGCGCGATCGCTCCGGCTCGTCCCCAAGCAAACTCATCGAGATCCACAATCTGGCTGACCTGATCGATGGGAATCGCAGGCAGAGTCAGGAGCGCCGTCACGATATTGGTCAGCGCCACAAGGACAAAGACCAGCGCCAGCGCCCAGCGCGCGATCGGCGCCAGTCGCTTTGCTATCCTCTGATGCGCTGCGCGCCCCGACAAGACCAGCGCCATGTTCCGTATCTCCCTTGCATCGTCCTGCTGGACGACGCCGTCGTGTAGGGTAGCATAGGCATTCTAGTCATGGGAAGTGACGGCCTGAAAGGTCATCAGCGCGAACGATTTTGCGCTGGCAACGGTGTATCCTGCGTGCGTATCCTATGAGCAGACAGCCAAAACGCCGCAGGAACACCGGCGTTCTTGCGCGCTTCGTGGCTCAAGGAGGGGCGACCATGCGCGATCTATCCGACTGCGAACTGTTCCGTAGCGCGGGCGAGACGTCCGGCGCATCGTCAGAGGCATCCTCAGAGGCATCCTCAGAGGCGTCTTCTGGCGCCGCCGAGGCGAATACCGAAGAGAGCGCGCCCCCGGCTCCAGAATCACTCACCGACCGCATCTCCGAGGGAGCGCAGAACGTCATCAAGGCCATCGTCGGCTCCAATCGCAAGCCGCCGCGCCTCTTTAAGTCGCTCCTGAACGGCGCGTATCTGGGCCATCCACTCCATCCCGTCCTGACCGATGTGCCGATTACGGCGTGGATCATCGCCGCCATCTTCGACATCATCTGGCTCATCAACCCGGAAAGCGCGAGTTGGGCGGCGCGTGGCGCGCAGGCCGCCGTGCTGATCGGTTTCTTGGGCGCGCTGGGCGCGGTGGCGACGGGGCTGACCGACTGGAGCGACACCTACGGTCACGAGCGCCGCGTCGGCTTCCTGCATGGCCTGCTCAACTCCACCGCCACGCTGCTCTACCTGATCTCGCTGCTGCTGCGCTACAACGTTTTCTCTGGAACGATAGACTTCTCGCTCAGCGCGGCGGAGAGCGTACCCGCGGCCATCATCGGCTTCGTCGGATTGGCGCTCATCCTCTATGCTGCCTACCTCGGCGGCGATCTCGTCTTCGCCATCGGCACCGGCGTCAACCACACTGCCTTCGAGCCAGTGGTCGAGGAGTTCGAACGCGTCGCCCCCCTCGACGAGGTGCCGCAGAACGCGCTCTACAAAGCCGTCGTGGTGGGCGTCCCAGTGATCCTAATGCGTATGGGAACCAACGTCTACGCCCTCGGCGCGACATGCACTCATGCCGGTGGTCCACTCGACGAGGGCGAGCTACAGGACGACGCGGTGCAGTGCCCCTGGCATGGCTCGCGCTTCAACATCAAGACCGGACGCGTGCTGACCGGCCCCGCGACGGTGGCCGAGCCGCGCTACGATGTGCGTGTGCGTGACGGCTACATCGAGATCAAGCGCCACCAGGGATGAGGCTGCCTCACGCCATCATTGTTATGGTATGAGTCGGCAACAAGCGAACCCATAGCGCCTGAGATCGCCGCCCGACCGATGCGCTTGCTCCGGCGCCCATGCGGGCGCCTCTACGACCCGAAAGGGGCGCCGCAGATGACCACCGCCACACGCGCAGGCTCCTTCCAGTACCCCACCGCCGCTACCAGCATAGCGCCCACCGATCAGGCCACGATGGACGCCGCCGTCGCGGCGCTCCAGGCGCACAAAGACGCCTGGGTCAGTGTCACACCCGCCGAGCGCAGCAAGCTCATGGCGCAGCTCATGCGCGACTTCTACGCCGTCGCCGATCGTTGGGTCGCGGCGAGCATGGAGGCCAAGAAGACTTGCGCAGGATTCGCTCACTAGCGGGAGAGGAATGGAGCGCGGGCGTCTACACCATTCTTCGCCACATGCGCCAGTATCGCGATGCGCTCGCCGATATCGCACGCAGTGGCGCGCCGCGCATCCCTGGCACGGTGACGACGCTACCGAACGGACAGGTCGCAGCGCGTGTCTTCCCACAGACGACTTACGACGGTCTCTTCTTCACCGGGCTGACGGCGGATGTCTGGATGGAGCCGGGCGTCACGAAGAAGAATCTGCGCGAGAACCAGGCGAGCGCCTATCGCACGCCACATCGCAGGCAAGGTTGCGCTCGTCCTTGGCGCCGGCAATCGTCTCCAGCATCGGCCCGCTCGACATCTTCTACAAGCTCTTCAACGAAGATCAGGTCGTCGTCTGCAAGATGAACCCCGTCAACGCCTACCTTGGCCCGCTCATAGAGGTCGCGTTCCGCGCGCTGATCGACGGCGGCTACCTGCGCATCGTCTACGGCGGAGCCGAGGAGGGCGCGTATCTCTGCAACCATCCGGGCGTGGACGAGATCCATATTACCGGGTCAGACAAGACCTTCGACGCCATCGTCTGGGGTCCGGGCGCCGAGGGCGCTGCGCGTAAAGCCACTGGCCAGCCGCTACTTACCAAGCGCATCACCGGCGAGCTGGGCAACGTCAGCCCGGTGATCGTCGTGCCGGGGAACTGGAGCGCGAGCGACATTCAATACCAGGCCGAGCATCTGGTCAGCATGCTGACCATCAACGCCGGCTTCAACTGCAACGCCACGCGCGTCATCGTCACGCATGCCGGCTGGAAGCAACGCGACGACTTGCTCAAGGCTATCCGCGCCATCTTCGCCAAGACGCCCTCGCGCGCTGCGTACTATCCCGGCGCGCGCGACCGCCACGCCGCCTTCGTCGGGGCGCACCCAGAGGCCGATCAGTTTGGCTCGCCGAAGGCGATGCGCTACCATGGACGTTCATCTCTGGCGTCTCCCCAGAGACGACCGACGATATCGTCTTCACTACCGAGGCGTTCTGTAGCCTCTTCGCCGAGACCGCGCTTGACGCCGCCAGCCCCGCCGAGTTCGTCGACCGCGCGGTGGACTTCGCCAACGACGGGATCTGGGGCACGCTCAACGTTACCCTGCTCGCGCATTCCACCTCGCTCAAGGACGCGGCGGTTGGCAAAGCCATCGAGAACGCGATCACGAATCTGCGCTTCGGCACGGTGGCCCTGAACTACTGGGCTGCTTCAGGCTTCGTGCTGGGGACGACGACCTGGGGCGCGTTCCCCGGCCACCAGTTGACCGATATCCAATCGGGAACCGGCGTCGTCCACAACACGCTCATGTTCGACCGCCCGCAGAAGACGGTGATGCGCGCGCCTTTCCGCTCAACGCCGACGCCGCCTTGGTTTGTGACGCATGGCCGCGCCGCGAGCGCTGTCTTCCGGAAGCTGAGCGACTTCGAGATGAATCCCTCGCCGAGCAAAGTCCCTTCCATCGTCATCTCCGCTGTCCGCGGCTAGCGGCGTTCTCAGGCGGAAGCGCCCCTTCTCCACGTGGAGGAGGGGCGTTGCTTTGTGCCCGCTAGTCTGCGACTGCCTCTGCCGTTGGCGGCATGACTTTGGGACGCATGTAGTTGGTTGGCCAGGCGTAGTAGAGCAGCAGAATGAGATAGATCGCCAGGCTCAGTCTGACACTGACGAACGCGAGGCCGAGTGAGACTAAATACAGCAGCGGACCGACGGCGTAGCGCAGTTTGATCGCGCGTGGCAACTCATATCCTTCCACGAGTCGTGAGCCGGATGAGGCGTAGATCCACATGACGTTGAAGAGGGTCGCGAGGTAGAAGAACATGCCGCTATACAGCGCGGCGGATAGGGCGCTCTCTGACGGCGACGATTGGACGAAGCGCGCCAGGATCGCGGTCGGCACAGGCACGAGCGTGACGCCGAGCAGGAACAGACCATTGAGGATGAGGAAGGTGTAATCCACGCGGACGATGTAGCGAAACAGGTTGTGGTGGCCCATCCACATGATGAGGATGGTGATGAAGCTGGAGAGATAGGCCAGATACACGGGCCACTGGTCCAACAGCGCTGCAGCTAGCCCACTCGACCCCACTTCCTCAGTGGTTGGGATGTGAATGTTTAGCACGAGCAGAGTGATGGCGATGGCGAAGACGCCGTCGCTGAACGCCTCGACTCGCGTAACGTCATGGCGCTCATCCTTCGCCAATCGCATGTTTTTCCCGCTCATCAGCGCCCGTCCTTTCTCCACGATTGTCCATAGATTGCCCATTTTCTCCTCAAGCGTGCGCATTATGACACGTGACGCCTGACAAGGAGCGGGTCGCCCTGCGCGGCTACGCGACTTGCAGGTCGGCCACGCCGCCGGATACACTATGCGAGCGCGATACGCGCAGCGCGACGAGGCGCCTTTTCGCTGTACGATAGCTACTTTCAGCGCTACGGGAGCCTCTGTTGAGCAAATCGGGGAGCAAATTGGGCAAAGGACGTCGCCCCCAGGCGCCGAAGCGCCCTGACCGCCGTGATCGCTCCGCCCATGGAAACCAGTGGCGCGGGCCAGTTGACGACAGCTTCACCTGCGGCCACTGCAAACGCTTCGTCAGCGCGCTGCCCAGTGGCGGACATCACCGCAACCACTGCCCCTATTGCCTCTTCTCCCGCCATGTCGACGCCGAACGCTCCGGCGACCGCGCCAGCCCCTGCGGCGGGATGATGGCCCCGATCGGCGCGTTCCAGCGCCCCAACGGCGAGCACGTGCTCGTGCATCGCTGCGAGCGCTGCGGCTTCGAGCGCTTCAACCGGCTCGGCGCCGACGACGACTTCGAGTTGGCCCTTTCGCTGCCCGTCGTCCCACCGCGCACAGCCAAGGCAGCGGATACGAGGCTGGAGGAATCGGACGAAACGACCAAGTGAGATGAAACCCACGCTCTCGCCATCTCCGGCTGGAGCGATCAGATCAGCGATCAGATAGAGGAGTACATGACCGTGGAAGATCGAGTGGAGAGCAGTTCGCCGCGCCACGCCATCCCTGACCGGCAAGAGGATGTGCTGGAGCGTAACCGCGCCGAGACCTTTAACGAGCGGCTGCGGCGGCGCTGGCAGGAGGCGCGCACGTTGCTCTGTGTCGGGCTGGATGGCGAGATCGAGCGCATGCCAGAGCAGTTCCGGCGCGGGCTGGCTCCAGGCGAAACGAATGGAAACAGCGCCGACGAACGCGAGCGGCGCATTGAGGCGGCGCTGACCGAGTACCACATCGCCATCGTCGAGGCCACCGCCGATCTCGTCTGCGCCTACAAGCCCAACATCGCCTTCTACGAGCAGCACGGTCCCGCCGGGCTGCGCGCGCTCATCGCCGTCATCGCCTACATCCAGAAGAAGTATCCTGAGATTCCCGTTCTGCTCGACGCCAAGCGCGGCGACATCGGCAGCACCAGCCAGGCGTACGCCCGCGCGTTGTTCGATGTCTACGGCGCCGACGCGGTCACAGCACAGCCCTACCTGGGCTACGACGCGTTGGAGCCGTTCCTCGGTCGCGCAGATCGCGGCTGTCTTCATCCTCTGCCGCACCTCGAATCCTGGCGCCGAGCGAGCTACAGGATCTCTCTGTGCGGCGCCGATGCGAGGACGCCGAGCCGCTCTACCTGCGTGTCGCGCGGCAAGTGGCGAATGAGTGGAACGCGAACGGCAACTGTGGGCTGGTCGTCGGCGCGACCTATCCCGAGGAATTGCGCCAGGTGCGCGAGATCGTGGGCGACCTGCCGATTCTGGCGCCGGGCGTGGGGGCGCAGGGCGGCGACCTGGAGGCGACGGTGCGCGCCGGGATCGATAGCGTCGGCCAGGGCCTGCTCATCAGCGTCTCACGCGCCATTCTCTATGCCTCGACGGGCGACGACTTCGCCAGCGCGGCGCGGCGGCAGGCGGGATGGCTGCGCATGGAGATTGAGCGGCAGCGTGGCGGCCCAGGAAACAGCGGGGCCTTCCGCAAGAACGGGGCTGCAGTAGCGAGCGCAGCCGCACAGGGCGAGGCGCGATGAGCGACCTGACCGAGACGCAGCGCGCGTTCGCGGATGCCCTGCTTGCTACTGGCGCAGTGAAGTTCGGCGCGTTTCGCCTCAAGATGCACGAAAAACAGCCGGATGCGCCGCTCTCGCCGATCTACGTCGATCTGCGCACGCTACGCTCGTTTCCCGACGCGCTCGACGACGCCGTACTAACGCTGGTGGAGATGATCGCGGCGCACAGAGCTCTCTTTCGATCTCTACGCCGACGTGCCACAGGCCGCAACCCCGCTCGTCGCTGTCCTCGCGCACATCACCCGCACTGGCATGATTACCCCACGCGAGGCGAAGACCCACGGCGCTGGCGACGCGATCAACGGCGCGTACACGCCCGGCCAGACGGCCCTCGTGATCGACGATCTGGTGACGCGCGCCGAGAGCAAGCTCGAAGCGATCCATGTGCTGGAAGCGCACGGTCTGCGCGTGCGTGATGTCGCCGTGCTGGTGGACCGCGAGCAGGGCGGCGCCGAACAGCTCGCCGCCGCAGGCTACCAACTCCATGCCGCCGTCACGCTCAGCCAGCTCCTCGACCACTGGCGCGCGACCGGCGGGATTGACGATGCGACGTACGAGCGTGTCCACGCTTACACCACGCAGGCGCAGGCGTGATAGCGCGCGCAAAGCGGCGGCTATATGGGCTGCTCCCAGCCATCTGGTGGCGTGTCGCGGTCGTAGATGGTGATTGGGTAGCCGTCGGGATCGAGCAGCGTAAACTGCCGGCCAAACCGCCCATCCGTGGGTGGCCGGAGAATTGTGACGCCCGCCGCGACGAGCGCGTCATGCGCCGCCTGTGCGTTCGCCGTCTTGAACCAGATGACCGGTCCAGGCTGTGGGCGTGGCAGCGCATCCAGATCAACTCCCGGCGGAGCTTTGCGCACCGCGAAAGGGACGGGGTAGCTCAGGAACGTGACCGCCTCCGTGGCTGGAGCCCCCGTATGAAAATTCTCAGGGTCGCGGCGGAAGCCGAGCGTGCGCTCGTAGAATGCGGCTGACCTGGCCACGTCGCGCACGACAAGGCCCACAAACGCAGGTCCACTCAGATCGAACTCTTTTGGCATCGCAGCGCATCCTTTCGATAGGCGTGAGTTTGACTATACATCTCAATCATAGGCGCGCCATGTGACACCTCTATGTCAGCAGCGCGGGTGGGATTGGCTCCGGTCGCGGATACGCTTGAGTGCCATCGCCTTGCCTCTATTAGCGCTCAGTTGAAATGCTTGGCGCGTTTCCACAGATCGGCGAGCGGCGCCTTCGGCTGGCGGCAGACGTAGATGATTAGGTCGCTCTCCTCCGGCATGCAGTAGGTACAGGTAAACTTCCCGGCGGGCGTCACCTCGCCGAACGCGGGCGCCAGGTCCCTCTGCGAGAAGCCGATGGTGATGACGGTCTGGCCGCTGCAATTCCCCGGTCCCCAGAGCCAGTAGGTGTTGTGCCCGCTGATCGCCTGTGGCAGGCCATCCTGCGGCCCGAACATATTGATCGCGCCAGCCTCGCCGTAATTGAGCGTATAGATACATGCCTGCGCGCGTTCGTCCGCCGGTAGCTTCTTATACACATCCGCGACAGCAGCGGTCATCTCTGGCCAGCCATAGCGGTCCGCCAAAATCTGCGGCTGGAGCTGTGCCGCGCTCTCTTGCTGCTTCGCGCCTGACGATCCAGCGATGAAGCCGTAGACCTTGCTATATGGCTCCGGAGCCAGCGTCGGCGTAACGCCGGGGAAGAAAAACAGCACGCTCAGCGCCAGCGCGGCGGGATAGACAACGCGCGCCCAACGCCAGCCATGCCGCTGCTCGAAGACGCGCGCCAGCAGGACCGCTCCGCCCGCATACATCATCGGGTAGGCGGGCGAGAGGAAGTACGACTTGGCGCGCGTGATGGTGAACAATACGTACAGGATGACAAACGCCCAGCCGAGCGCGCGATACGGCTTGCCCGCGACGTGCGGAAGTAGTAGACCAGCCCGGCGATGGTCAGTGGCAGCGTCAGTGGGTTCATCGTCAAAATCTGGCTGAGCAGGAAGTCCAGCGGCGACCCGCTCTCGATCCCACCGTAATTACGCCAGAACTCCGGCGTCGGCCAGCCATTCTGAATCTGCCAGGCGATGTAGGGAAGCAGAAACGCGAAGGCGATGGCCCCGCCCAGCCACGGCCACCGTGTGCGGAACATCGCGCGCTGCGGCGTCAGCAGTAATCCCACCACCAGCGCGAAACCGAAGAAGAGCATTGAAAGTTTGGTGAAGAGGCCGATGCCCGCGATCAGGCCAAAGAGCGAGCCAGAGTCGCGGCTCATTACGGCGCACCAGTCGGATGAAGACATACGCCGCCAGCGCCCACCACAGTTCGTCGAAGACGTCCATCGTGTAGAGCGAGCCGGTCCCGATGAAGACCACCGCCGCGGCCGTGGCCAGCGCGGCCAGAATCTGCGCGAGCCGCTCGCCGCCCAGCTCGCGCGCCATCAGCCCGGTGACGACGATCAGCGCGGCGTTGGCCAGCGCGCTGAAGAAGTGCAGAACCACGAGGTTATCGCCGAAGAGGCGCAGGATGCCCGCGAGCCACGCGATGAACGGCGGGAAGTCCACGTAGCCCGTCTGGAAGTGGCGCCCGGCGTCGATGTAGTAGAGTTCATCGCGGAAGTAGCCGTAGTTCCCGGCGACGATCATATGGGCGATGAAGCTCGCCAGCGCGATATAGAGTAGCCACGCGGTATCGCTCGTCAGCGCCTCGCGCGAGAGAAGACGTTGATACGTGGTGCGCGCGGCAACAGGCAAACTCACAGCGAAGTCCTTCTAGCGACGTGAATGTCCCCGGCGTACTATCGCCGTAGACGCTCGTCATGTCAAACAGTTCGCCTGCGCTCATTCCTTACTCCTTTGGAGGAACTGGACATGCTCTACCGTCGAGCGATCTATCCGGCGCTCGCTCGCCTCGGCGGAGGCGATCCCGAGACGGCGCATGAGCGCGTGCTGGCGGCGCTGGCGTTCGTCTCCCGCTCTGCAGCGCTGACGCGCGCGCTGGAGATCGCTATGTCGCTTGGCCAGCCCGATACCACTTCGCTGGCGCGTGAAGTCTTTGGCCTGCGTTTCCCACATCCAATTGGGCTGGCGGCGGGCTTCGACAAGAACGGCGTCGCGCTGCATGCTCTTGCGGCGCTCGGCTTCGGCTTCGTCGAAGCCGGAACGGTCACGCGCGTGGCGCAGCCGGGCAATCCACGTCCACGCCTCTTTCGCCTCCTCCGGGACGAGGCGCTCATCAACCGCATGGGCTTCAACAATGAGGGCGCAGAGGCAGTGGCGGCGCGGCTCAAGCAGATGCGACCATTGTCTGTCCCGCTGGGCCTGAGCCTGGGCAAGTCGAAGGTCACGCCGCTGGAGGAGGCCCCCGCCGACTATCTCGCCTCACTCGACGCGCTCTATCCCTATGGCGACTACTTCGCCGTCAACGTCAGCTCGCCCAACACGCCGGGACTGCGCGAATTGCAGGAAAGCGACCGGCTGGACGCGCTGCTGGCTGCTCTGATCCAGCGCCTGCGCGAGCGAGCCGCTGAGGAAGAACGAGCAACACCGAAGCCGCTGCTGGTGAAGGTCGCGCCCGATCTGGACGAGGCGGCGCTGGAGCGCATCGTGGAGATCTGCCTTGCGCGCGGCGCGAGCGGGCTGATCGCCGTCAACACCACGCTCGACCGCAGTGGCCTGAGCGCCGATACTTCGCCAGAGTTGCGCGACCAGCCTGGCGGCCTCAGTGGGCGTCCACTGCATGCGCGCGCGGTGGAGGTCGTGCGCTTCCTCTCCGAGCGCGCTGGCGACCGACTACCCATTGTCGGCTGCGGCGGCATCTCGACGGCGGATGACGCCCGACGCATGCTCGACGCTGGCGCATCCCTGCTCCAGCTCTACACTGGCTTCATCTACCAGGGTCCGACCATCGCCAGGCAGATAGCGCGCGGGCTGCTGGTTGAAGCACGCACGCCAATCGCGCGGAATGCAGGAGTCGCGGCCTTCCCTTTGCGCACTCTATTAGCGCATCACGGCGTCGAAGTAGCTTCCGCATTGCCCTTGGGGACCGCGAGCAGGATGACCAATGGCAGGCATGGCGACAGGTATGCGAGAGCCGTGATCCACGCGCCCGCCGCATTCGCACCCAAGATCAAGCCGAAGAGCAGCGGGACTAGCAGCAAGACCACCGGCGCCAGCAGCATGAACATGAACCGCCGATTGTCAGTTCGCCTATCCGTCGCTACGAGCGCCAGCGCCCAACCGAGCAGGCTGATAAGCGCGCCCGGCAGAAAGAACCACATGTACGGAGCCAGCTTGCTCACCGAAGCTCCGAGACCGAGGCAGTCACCCAGGAGACAGGATGAAGCTAACAGTGAGCCAATGACGAGGAAAAGAAAACCGGCAAATGAGATGATACGCGCCGCGAAGCTGATAGCCGAGGAAGAGCGATATCCCAGCACGGTCGGCACACAAATGAGCACGAAGGCGAATAGCGCGAGTATCAGGTAGACTACGGAATCAAGCATCACCGCCCCATCCTCTCAGGGCGCAGGAATGCCCACCAGCCAGGTCACTGATGGGCATTCTTTCAAGTTAGGCGCTCACTGAAGCCGCGCTAGTTCGGGTTCTGCTGATTCGGATTCTGTCCCTCCCCTGCTGATTGGGGTTTTGACCCTGTGGCCCGACGACCACGGCCTGGTTCTGCCGCCGATTGCGGTTGGCGGCAAAGAGGAGCAGCAGGATCAGTAGTAGCAAGATCACGAGCAGGATGATGCCCAGTACGCAGTTATCCTGAACCAGTTGCGCGAAGCCCCCCAGCCCACCCGTCTGAGTCGCGGTCGGGGCGGGAGCCGCCGTGGCCGTCGGAATGGGCGTCGCGGTTGGCAAGATGTTGAGCGCGGGCGAAGCCGAAGGTGACGGCGCAACGGTCGGTGTCGGCGTCGGCGGAACGGAGGTCGCGGTCGGCGCGGTAGGATGTGGATTACCATCGGCGAAGACTGTGCGGCCATTGTAGGCCAGGATGCCAACCCCGGCGATGAGCGCGAGCAAGGTCAGGCCAATCGCCAGTGTGAGCGCCAGCCCACCACGCGTGCGGCGGAACATGAACATAGCGTATACCCTCCCGAACAGACGACACGATAACGGAGATAACGGATGCTTCAGACGGAAGCGAAAAGGCACTAGTCGAGATTAGCGGTATTGACACTCCGCAGGGGCTAAAGCCCCATGGATTCTCGGTTCTCCGCCGCAGCCTACGCCACGGCTCCCCGAAGGGCCTGCCCGGCCCTTTCTATGTTCTTCGCGGCGTTGTGGTCCCGATGCAGGCTGGTTCCACACTCCGGGCAGGAATGTCAGCGGACGGATAATCCTTTCTGGACTGTCGCGCCACAGCCAGAACACCTCTGGCTGGTATAGGCAGGTGGCTCGGCTGCAACTGAGCGACCGGCGCATGCTGCCTTGTAGCTCAGGATGGTCAAGAATGCGCTCCAGCCCGCATCTTGGATGCTCTTGGCGAGATGGTGATTCCTGACCATGTTGGCCGTCCGCAAATCCTCGTGATAGATCGTGTCGTGGGCGCGAACCAGAGCGAGAGCCGTCTTGTGGTGAAAGTCCTGTCGCTGGCGGCGCACTTTCTGATGCGCTTTGGCGAGCAGATTCACCGCCTTGCGTCTGAGATGGCTGCCCTTCTTGCGCCGCGAGATACGGCGCTGCGCGGTTTTGAGCGCGCGCTCGGCTTTGCGATACCAGCCGGGAGAAAAGATACGCGTCCCATCCGACAAAGTAGCGAACGCTTCTAGCCGCAGGTCTATCCCCGTCTCTTCACCAGTGGCAGGAAGAGGCTGCGTGGGCACGTCCGTGCAGGAGAAACATACGTACCAGCCATCTGCCTCTTTGGAGACAGTGATGGTCTTGGGCGCGCCCTCCAGCGGTCGGGACCAGCGCACCGCGATGCGGCCGATCTTCGACAGGACCAGCAAGCCGCTATCCAATTGCGCGCCGTTGCCGAACTCCTTGTAGGTGAAGGAGTGGTAGCGATTGCGTGCCTGATAACGCGGAAAACCTGCTTTCTCTCCCACCTTGACCCGGCGAAAGAACGCCTGATAGGTCCTGTCGAGGCGAGTCAGCACGTCTTGCAACACATGTGAGGGGATGGCGGCATATTCAGGCATGTCGGCGCGGATGTCCTTCAACTCCGCTTCTTGCTGATATCGTGAGAGCGAGACACCCGCGCTACGGAATGCGATTATCCGTTGCTCCAAGGCCGTGTTGTAGAGCCAGCGGCACAAGCCCAGCACGCGCCCAAGTTGGCGCTCCTGTTCAGGCGTGGGATTGAGTTTGTATTTGTAGGTTTTGCGTACCGTCCGCTGTTCCATGCTTCTCGATTCCGCTTGACTGGCGCGAAGTCGGATACGATGGGACTTCTGGCGAAAGCCGCAACGACTTGCGGCGAGCTATTTTCCTGTCATTGACTGCTCCCCATGGCTAAAACCAGGGGGGTCCTGGGCCGAACACTGCGAACCAGACAGGACGAAGCCCGCTGTGACCGTCTTACACGTTCGTTGGACTCTTGGTTGTCGAGTCCGCTCCACAGGCGTAGATTTCCGCAGGCCCTGCGGCATGTGACGAGGGTAGCAGACAGACAGGCGCCTGTCAAGCGGCGCCTGACGGCGCGAGGCGCTTCGTCCTCCTAGCTGAAACCAGGGATTCCTGAGCAGCTTCTCTCGATAACCAGTTGGCGGCGCGCGTTGCCTGCTGGATAGCGCTATGGTATACTTGTTGCGTCTAAGAACGTGAGAAACGACTGCCGTTGCGAGAATGCGCACGGCCAGAGTACGGTCATGCCGCCGGGCGATCAGCCCCAACACCTGATGGCGGAGCCGCAAGTGGGCGCGTCCAGCGCTGACCTACACACGAGACGAGACAAGCGACTTCATCGCGCGGAATGGCTCTGCGCCTGCCGACACCGACACGCCGGATGGGCTTGCGCCGACGGGCTGACGCGACGATGACCACAAACGACGAGCGGGTTTTCGCCGCTCACAAGCGAGCCACATGAGGCTGCAAAGGAGGAGATCGCCTGCCCCCAATGCGTGAGAAATCAATTGGGGTGAGGCGGTCAGCACGCATGGCATTGGAGACTGAGGACAAGGCGAAGATCATCGAGGAGCATCGGGTCAACGAGAACGACACCGGCTCACCGGAGGTGCAGGTGGCGATTCTGACGCGCCGCATCCAGGACCTGACGGCGCATCTGGGCGAACACAAGCACGACTTCCACTCGCGGCGCGGGCTGATGAAGATGGTGGGGCAGCGACGCCGGATGTTGCGCTACCTCAACCGCACCAGCCCGGAGCGCTATCGCGCGCTGATCGAGAAGCTAGGCCTGCGCCGCTAGAAACGAACGCCATTAGTTTATCGGCTAATGGCATTAGTTTTTCTACTAATGACGTTAGTTTATAAACTACTCCCTTTCGTTTTCTGCGCTCTCTTTGGTCGTTCGGCGTCTTGGGTCAGCTTATACCGCATACGCCGAATATCGAACAGGCCAGCCGCGCAAGCGGGCCTTTGTCCTTTCATCCGCACCAGCGGCGTTCTCCAGACGCAACTTGTTGGCTCGCGCAACAACAGATCCGTGTCGCCATGTGGCGGCGCAGGAGGAAACTATGATTCATAAGGTTGAGGCCACGATTGGTGGCCGCACACTCACCATCGAGACGGGCCGAGTCGCCGAGCAGGCCGGTGGCGCCGTGCTTGCTGCGCTACGGCGATACCGTCGTCCTGGGAACCGCCACCGCGAGTGAGTCGCCGCGTGAGGGCATCGATTTCTTCCCGCTGACGGTAGATGTCGAGGAGCGCATGTATGCCGCAGGCAAGATTCCCGGCGGCTTCATCAAGCGCGAGGGCCGCCCCACTGAACACTCGATCCTCTCTTCACGGCTGACCGACCGCCCGATCCGCCCGCTCTTCCCCAAGGGTTATCGCAACGACGTGCAGGTCGTCATCACCGTGCTCTCCGCCGACCAGGAGAACGACTCCGACGTGCTGGGCATCATCGCGGCGTCGGCGGCGCTCACGATCTCGGACATTCCATTCGCGGGGCCGGTTGGGGCGGCGCGCGTCGGCTATATCGACGGCCAGATCGTCATCAATCCGACCGAGACGGACCTCAAGCGCAGCCAGCTCGACCTCGTGGTGGCTGGAACGGCAGACGCGGTGGTGATGGTCGAGGCGGGCGCCAAAGAGCTGCCCGAGGAGACGATGATCGCGGCGGTGCGCGCGGGACATGAGGCGATGCAGACGCTGATCCAGGCGCAGAAGCAGTTACAGTCGCTCGGCGGCAAGCCCAAGCGCGACTTCGCCGCTCCAGAGGCGGACGCCGCGATGGGCGAGGCCGTCGCCAAGTTCGTGCGCCCACGCTTCGACCGCGCCGTCAACACGACCGATAAAGCTGGCCGCGACGCCGCCATCAACGCCGTCCGCAGCGAGCTGGTCGCGGAGCTTGCGCCGCAGTATCCCGACCGCGCGAAGGAGATTCGTCTCGTTCTTCGACAAGGAGCTCAAGCGCTACGTGCGCATGCAAATCCTGGAGAAAGGCGTGCGACCCGATGGGCGCGGGACGAAGGATATCCGCCCGATCTGGTGCGAGACGGGGCTGCTGCCACGCACGCATGGCTCGGCGCTCTTCACGCGCGGCCAGACGCAGGTGCTCAGCATCGTGACGCTCGGCTCCCCAGGTGAGGGACAGACGATTGATGGCCTGGGCGCGGAGGAGTCCAAACGCTACATCCACCACTACAATTTCCCATCCTTCAGCGTCGGCGAGACGCGCTCCTCGCGTGGGCCAGGACGGCGCGAGATCGGGCATGGCGCGCTGGCCGAGCGCGCGCTGATCCCGGTGATCCCCGAGCAAGGACGAGTTCCCCTACACGATCCGTGTCGTCTCCGAGGTGCTCAGCTCGAATGGCTCGACCTCGATGGGCTCGACCTGCGGCAGCACGCTCGCGCTTGATGGACGCTGGCGTGCCGATCAAGGCGCCGGTCTCCGGCGTGGCGATGGGGCTGATCACCGAGAGCGGCGAGACCGCCGACCGCTACGCGATCCTCACCGACATCCAGGGCATCGAGGATGCCATGGGCGACATGGACTTCAAGGTCGCAGGGACGGCGGATGGCATCACGGCTTTGCAGATGGACATCAAGATCAAGGGCCTGACGATGGAGATCCTGGCGCAGGCGATGGGCCAGGCCAAAGAGGGCCGGATGTTCATCATGGACAAGATGCTTGAGGCGCTGCCGCAGCCGCACGACAACCTCTCGCCGTACGCGCCGCGCATCCAGTCGATCAAGATCAACCAGGAGAAGATCGGCGCGGTCATCGGCCCAGGCGGCAAGACGATCCGCCGCATCCAGGACGAGGCCGGCGCGAAGGTCGACATCGACGACGACGGCACGGTGCATATCTCGGCGGACACCGAGGAAGGCATGCAGCGCGCGCTAGGGCGCGGTCCGCGCGCTCACCGAGGAGGTCGAGACTGGCAAGATCTACACCGGCGTCGTCCGCCGCATGGTGGACTTCGGCGCTTTCGTCGAGATCCTGCCGGGCAAGGAAGGGCTGGTGCGCACGTCGCAACTGGCCGATTACCACGTCAACCGGCCCGAGGATGTGGTCGCGATGGGCGACGAGATCACGGTGATGGTGATCGAGGTGGACCCGCAGGGGCGCATCAACCTCTCGCGCCGCGCCGCGCTGAGCGGCGAGATGCCGACGCAAGAGGAGCTGGACGCCGAGCGTGGCCCGCGTGGCGGTGGGCGTCCTGGCGGCTACCCCAGCCGTGGCGGCTATCCAAATCGCGGCCCGAACGACCGTGGCGGCCCCCCACGTGGTAACTATGGTGGCTCTGGTGGCAATCAGGGTGGACGCAACCGCAACGGCGGAGGCTACCGCGACCACTAACTTTCCAACCCTCATGCCTGAAACCAGAAGACCCGTCCTCGTGGCGGGTCTTTTTCTGCGCCTTATATGCAAGATATGCAAGCGCTCACGGCTCTCAAGAGCCAGAGCACAGAGTAATGGGGACTAAAGTCCATCTAGACGCCGCGATCTCCGGTTTGCAGTGGGATAATGGAGATGACATTGCCCAGCAGCGAGAGGACTGATAGATGAGCGCGCCACGCCTGTTTCGCGTCATTCTTGAGGTGTCTGATCTGGATACTGCTGTGCGCTTCTATAGCGCTCTACTTGGCGGGCCGGGCATACGTGTTAGCCAAGAGCGTCACTACTTCGAGTGTGGACCAGTCATCCTTGCCATCATGAATCCAGAGGAAGGAGGCAGGCAAGCGCGATCGGCGCCCCAGCCAGTCTATCTTGCGACCTCCGAACTCGACGCGCTGCATGCGCACGCCCGCGAACTCAACTGCCTTTCGACGGAACTGGTTCATGACGCGAGCGCGGGCGAGATCGTGACACGCCCGTGGGGCGAGCGCTCATTCTATGCGTTCGATCCCGATGGCAACGGCTTATGCTTCGTCGACGAAGATACGGTGTTCACTGGCCGCTGAAACGAGTGGAGATGACTGTGCCAGAGCAAAGCTTCTCAACCACCATTGGCTCGGATGACCCATCGTCGCTCTTCATCGTGGTACCGCGCGAAGTGGTTGCCGCGCTGAGCGAGAAGAGGCGCCCGCCGGTGCGCGTGACGTTGAATGGCGACTACACCTACCGCTCGACGGTCTCCGTCTATAGTAGGCGCTACCTGCTGCCTCTCCGCCGCGAGATCCGCGAGGCATGCGGCCTGGCGCCTGGCATGCCAGTGGAGGTGACGCTGGCGCTGGACGAGGAGCCGCGTCAGGTCGAGGTTCCCGACGATCTCGCGGCGGCGTTCGCGGGCGACCCGGAGGCGCGCGCCGTCTTCGAGCGGCTTTCTTTCACGCACCAGCGTGAGTATGTCGAGTGGATCACCGGCGCGAAACGCGAGGCGACACGGACCCGGCGAGTCGCGCAAACGCTGTTGATGCTGCGCGACGGCGTCAAGACACCGGGCTAGCGTTCTACCGTCTCGGCAAGGGTGTCGCGCATGTCAGCGATCTCGGTCTCGTAGACGTGCGCTGACTTGACGATCATCAGCAGGCGTCCGACTGGCGCTTGCAACTCGGTGGCGACATACTGTTGCAGCGCGGCAAGCTCGACCAGATTGCCATAGCCCTTTGCGCCGAAGTCGATGCTGTGCGCGTAGACGACGAGTTCGAGCGCGTCATCGCGCAGCCAGAAGTCCAGCAGGCTGACGCAGGGAATGTAGCTGGTGTCGGTCAGCGGCTGGAAGGTGGTGATGGTCGCCGAGCGCGAGAGCGGATCGCGCCGTAGCCGCTCGATCACCCAGGCGACCTGATCGCGTCCACTGTGCGCGTAGTCGTAGAGCCGAGTCGCGTAGCTATCGGCGTCGCCCAGCGCCGCGACACGCGCGTAGTCGCGGAAGTTGGCGCGCATCCACGCCAGCCGCTCGGGGTCGCCATACTCAGCGATGATGGAGTCGTCGGAGTTGGGCGTTGTGACATCGAGTGTGATGTGGGCTAGCTCAACCATCGGCAGGCCATCATAGGTCGAGGGGGCGCCGTCGGTGAGGATGTGGTCCGCGACGCTCAGCCATGCGCGACCGATGGTATCCGCTACTATAACCTGTGGAGTGTTGCGCGCTGTGGTCCGCATGTCTCACGCTTCCTCATCGCTTCATAACGGCTTCTGAGTTAGATAGTTGTGGGAGCCGCTCTCGGCTCTCAAGAGCCGGAGCACGGGAAGAGGCGGACTAAAGTCCGCCCGAACGTCAATGGCTGAAATGGATTCGGCGCCAGAAGTTCAGGACGCCGATGGCCGCTGACGCAGGCCAATGAACAGCAGCGCCACTCCGATCAGCGCGACGATGGGGCCGACAATCACAAAGAGACCTTGCCCGCTCATCGCGCTTCCCTGGACGATGTTCAGGCCCTGCAACGTCCAGAGTACACCTGACCCGAGCGCGAGCACGCCAACGATGATCCAGACCCAGCGCATACCCTTCTCCTCACGTGCAAGAACAACTCAAGAACAACTCAAGAACAACTCAAGAACAACTCAAGAACAACTCACACCAACCAGACACTCAATACACTATCGAGGCAAACCACTTATCCGTCAGCGGGCATTCTCACGATCCCCCTTCTGGCTCTGGCGTTGGCTCTGCGGCGGACGCGCCATCCTCTCCGGCGAGCTGATTGCGCAGCACATAGCGCTGCACTTTGCCGGTCGCGGTCTTGGGTAGCTCGGCGACGAAATCGATCCAGCGCGGATACTTCACCGGCGTGAGCGTCGTCTTGACGTGCTGCTTGAGCGCCTCGGCCAGCTCCGGGCTGGGCTGCTCACCCGCGTTGAGGACAACGAACGCGTGCGGCTTGATCAGCCCATCGGCGTCGGCGTGGCCGACCACCGCCGCCTCCAGCACGCTCGGATGCGCGCTGAGCGCCGCCTCCACTTCCACCGGCGAAACCCACTGCCCGCTCACCTTGAGCATATCGTCGGAGCGTCCCGCGTACCAATAGGCGCCGTTCTGGTCCTGATAGAACTTGTCGCCGGTCGCGATCCACGCGCCACAAATGGTCGCCTTGGTACGCTCGTGTTTATTCCAATACTGCGAGCAGATGCTGTCGCCGGAGATGAGGAGGTTGCCAATCTCGCCCTGCGGGACGGGCTGACCTTGCTCGTCGAGCAGCGCCGCCATATATCCCGGCGCGACCTGTCCCGTGCTGCCCGGCGTGACCTGCCCGGCGCGGTTGGAGATGAAGATGTGCAGCGCCTCGGTGCTGCCGATACCATCCAGAATCTCGACGCCGAAGCGGTCGCGCCAGCGCGTGAAGAGATCGGGGGGCAGCGATTCGCCCGCCGAGACACAGAGGCGCAGCGACGAGAGATCGTAGCGCTGCTCGGCGTCGGGAACGGCCAGCATCGCCGCGTAGAGTGTCGGCACGCCGAAGAAGATCGTCGGACGCCGCTCGCTGATGATCTGGTAGGCGGCATCGGGCGTCACGCGACCAGGAAAATGGAAGGCGCTCGCGCCGACGAGAGAGGGAAGTACAGCCCATTGCCAAGGCCGTAGGCGAAGTAGAGCTTGGCGGCGGAGAATGTCACGTCGTCTGGGGTGAGGTTCAGGATCGGCTTGGCATACTGCTCGACGCAGCAATACATATCGTGCTGGAGATGCACGCAGCCCTTGGGGAATCCCGTGCTGCCAGAGCTATAGAGCCAGAGCGCGGTGTCGTCGCGGGAGGTCGGAGCGGAAGTCAAGTTGTTCGCCGCCTGAGAGAGCAACGCGCTGAAGTCGCCGCCGCCGAGCGAGGGGTTTCCATCCGCCGCGCCGCGCCGGACCAGCAGCGCATGGCGCAGGAAGCGCAGTTCCTCGCGGCGTGGCGCCAGTTGCGCCCAGAGATCTTCCTCGACGATCAGCGCGACGGCGCGGCTGTCGTTGAGCATGTAGAGGTAGTCTTGCACGCGCAGTTGCGTGTTGAGTGGAACAGTGACCGCGCCGATCTTGATCGCGCCGAAGAAGGCGGCGGCGAACTCGGGGGAGTCGTAGAGCAGGATAGCGACGCGCTGCTCCATCTCGACGCCCAGCGACTGGAGCGCGTTACCAGCGCGATTGACCTGCTCGGCCAGTTGCGCGTAGGTCCACTCACCCGCAGGCGAGCGCAGCGCGATGCGAGCGCCCCAGCCAGCGGCGAGCGCGCCATCGACAAAGGCCGCCGCCGCGTTGTATTCTTCTGGCAACTCAAGCGCTGGAGACGCTTGCGCGGCGGGCAGAGACGAAACGAAATAGGGTTGTGTCGGACCTGTCATGGCGTCGCCTCCCAGTTTTCGTGATGCGCTGGCGAGCGTGTAGACAGAGTATAGTCCCGCATGCGGGCAGGGTCAAACGCGCCTTGCGCCGCCAGAGGATGTCTCGATGCTGGCGTTATCGGCGTATCTCTGGTACAATGCGCACACTTACCGCTGAGCGCGCCCACGTGGAGGCGTGTGGCGACGCCGCGCCTGTGCGCCTGATGTTTTCTCCTAGGTAGCCGAGTTCTTCTATTGGCGCGACCATCCTGGCGCGCCAGCGACCTTGTATGTCACTTCTTTCAATCGCGTCGGTAGCGTGGCAAGCGGAAGCAGCGAACGTGTAGGTTGTGCCCATCACCTGGATCGCAGGTCTGCGCAGAATGGAGACCCGGTAGGAGGATTACAGAGGAGGGTTCCAGCATGGCACACGAGCGCAAGGGACGGGGGCGGGGCTTTGCCTCGATGGACCCGCAGAAACAACGTGAGATCGCCAGCAAAGGCGGACGCGCCGCGCACATGCAGGGTACGGCGCATGAATGGAGCAGCGAAGAGGCGCGCGAGGCTGGTCGCAAGGGAGGCGCCGCCAGCCGCAATTCGCGCCGCGACGGCGAATAGGGACGCGAAACAGGCTCTAATAGCAGTTTGATGAGACGCTGGTGAGGCGCACGCCTTCGACGGCGAGATATTCTTGCGAGATTCTATGCGCGCGCCTTGTCTATCCGCGCGCTATCCTACGGCGTCTGGAGGGAATCGGCGCCGGAGGCAAGCGTCCCAGGTCACGACGCCCTGCGCGTGGTCGGGCGTGAGGTTCACGCCGGAGCGAAACGCATCGTACTGGTCGCCGCTGAGATTGACTGAACGTATCGTGACGGAACTGCCACGGATGCGCAGATAGGCTGCTGCCATCGCGTCGAAGGTCAGCATCTCTGGCCCGCCCATGTCGGCGTCTCGCCCAATGTGGCCGCGCTCGACGAGGGCGACCAGCCGCGCCGCCACCTCCGCAACGTCCACCGACTGGAAGCGCATACGGTCAGGGATCACAATCTCATCGCGTGTGTCGACGCCGAACGACCGAAGAAGCCCGGCGACGAAGTCATGGAACTGGGTGGCGCGCAGAATACTCCAGGGGAGCGGCCCCCGTTCGATCACCTGCTCGGTGGCCAATTTGGCCTGATAGTAGGGATATGCGCTGCGATCTATCCCCACGATGGAAGGATAGATCAGGTGTGGAGCGCTCTCACGCGCCGCCGCCAGTAACAGGCGCGTCCCCTCCACATCGCCGATCTGAGCGTGCTTTGGATCAGTCGCACAGTGGATGATCGCGTCCACACCACTGAGCGCTTCCGCCAGGCCAGTATTTTGCGCGAGATCACCCACGACTAGCTCGGCGCCAGCCGGGAGCGCGATCTGCGAGCGGCGACTGAGGGCGCGCGCTGTATATCCACCGGCGAGTAGCAGATGAACTACAGCGCGGCCAAGCGTTCCGGTCGCGCCGGTGACGAGGACGGTTGTCATCTCCGATTATGATGCCCTACTGTGCCGGCTGCTGCTCGTCGAGCACGGCCGCCACGGCGGGATGCTCGCGGTTGAGGATCAGGTTCTCGCCGCCCATCGCGTCTTTGCCCATGATGAGGATGTTCTCGTCGAGGCAGATGCGGAGCAGGTCGCGCGCCGAGTCGCGGGTCAGGCGGCCACGGAAGCGGTTCTTGGGGTTGAATGGGTCGCCGATGAAGTTGGCGATGCCGCTGATGGTGCGCCACGACCAGTGGCGGTCGATATAGTCAAGGAACTGGATGAACCCCGCCTCCTCTGGCTCGACTGGCCCCTGCGGCATGTAGGGCGCGGGTGATGGCGCCCGCATATATCCGCCGCCATTGCCGTACGCTGACGCGGCCTGCGGGAAGCCGAGCGGGATGAACTGCTCGGCGGCGCTGATGAGGTCGCGGCTCACTGTTCCAGGTACACCAACCACAATCACGCGCTTGTTCAGGCGCAGCTTGAGGCGCGCGCAGATGCGGGTGAAATCGCGGTCGCCGCTCATCAGGACGAAGGTGTTGATCGAGGGGCGGTCAAAGACCGTTTCGATGATGTCCATCAGCATGTTGAGGTCAACTGTGCTCTGTGTGATGACCTGCTGTGGCTGCGCATAGTAGCTGCTGGGGCCATTGAACTGCGCAGGCTCCATGCGCGGCTGCGGCTCGTCGTCCAACTCGGCTTCGTCGCCTGCGAATCCTCGTCGCTATCCTCGTCGCTATCCTCGTCGCTATCCTCGTCGCTATCCTGCGCTTCGTCCATGGCCTCGGCTTGCGTGTCCTCGATGGCGGCAGCGCCGGTTTCCATTTCTGGCTCGTCGAGATGCTGCTCGTCGTCGATGAACTCTTCGTCGTCGGCCATCTGCTGGTCGTTGGGCGCGGCGCGATCATAGGGCGCCGGGGAGTATCCAGGAGATTGGCGGAAGCGCTCGCGCACTTTCGCGGGGCAATCAACCCGATCGATCATCGCGGCGGTCAGGCTTCCTTTGAAGAAGTCCGGCTGCCGCTGCCAGTCCGCATAGGCCCGCGCGACCATAACCGTTCCAAACTGGCGAGCGACCCCGATCAACTCCTGTGGGTCCGGCTCACGATGCTGAACGTTGATCAGGCTGTAGCGGATGTTTTCAAAGTCAATAAACAGCGCGATTTCATCAGACACAGAGACGCTCCTCGTTAAAGCTCACATGGGGTGGGCGGCGCACAACACAACATGCGACACACTCGACGGTCTAGAACAGATGCGATTGATCCGAATCGCCGGGATGGCATTGGACGCCACCGCGATGAGCGGCGCAAGAGAGGGAGAACGAGCGCTGTGTAGTGGCCACAGACCAACTTGCCTCAACACAAGAAAAATCAAACAGAGTCCAATTGCTACCTACGTACTCGGATATGCGACTACTCTATCATACCATCATTCCGCGTGTCTAGAGAAATCCGCAAAGGTCAGGGAAAGCCCGTAGACGCGCCCCCTTGAACCGGACGCTTGCTGGTGGGTCGAACGCCCATCACATCTAGCTCTCATGCAAATCCAACAAATCTAACAGAGGAACTGCCATGGAGATGCGGCATAGGCGTTTTTGTCTTATGCGCCTGCCTCAGCGCGACACCTTGGCGCCCTTCCCCGGCCGTGGTATAATTCCCAGCACAGTTAGTGTATCACGTACACTAAACACTAACCTGCTCTTAACACGTTCGTATTCCGTTGTAGAAGGGGCGCTCGCCCGCCTTGAGGCGCATACGTCCACGAGTCCTTGCAAGTCCTCGGCGGGAGGCGCGTCCATGACCAATTCATCGACCAATTCACCCCTCAACGGCGCAGATGATCGCACAACACAAGATAGTATGTATGACGTCGTCATCATCGGTGGCGGCATCGCGGGTCTCTCGGTCGCGTTGACGCTGCCCGATGATCTGTCGATCGCGCTCGTGACCAAGGCGGCGCTGGGTGAGAGCAACACCCGCTACGCGCAAGGTGGGCTGGCCGCCGCCGTCGGGCTGGACGACGATCCTGCGCTGCACCTGCGCGACACGCTCGTTGCAGGCGCAGGGCTGGTGGATGAGACCGCGACGCGGGCGCTGGTCGCCGACGCGCGTGAGGCGGTCGCCTGGCTGATCGGCATGGGCGCGCAGTTTGATGAGCGCGCTGACGCGCCAGCCACCGCGCTGCCCAACGTCCCCGCCCACTATGACCTGACATTGGAGGCAGCGCACAGCCGCCGTCGTGTGCTGCACGCGCGCGACGCCACTGGGGCCGAGATCGAGCGCGCGCTGCGTCGCCGCCATCCGCAGTCGCCCGCATACGGTGATCCTGGAGGAGACGCTCGCGCTGGACCTGATCGTGGAGGATGGACGCTGCGCTGGCGTGGAGTTGCTGAGCGCGGGACGGCAAGAGCGCTTGCATGCGCGACGGGCTGTCGTGCTGGCGAATGGCGGCGCGGGACAACTCTGGCGGCGCACCTCGAATCCGCCGGGGGCGACGGCGGATGGCATGGCGATGGCATGGCGCGCGGGCGCGGCGCTGGCCGACCTGGAATTCGCGCAGTTCCATCCCACTGTGCTGACGCCGCCGGATGGGCGCGGCGAGCCGTTCCTGGTCTCGGAGGCGGTGCGTGGCGAGGGGGCATACCTGCGCAACGCGAAGGGCGAGCGCTTCATGGAACGCTACTCGCCGCAGGGCGAGCTGGCCCCGCGCGATGTCGTCGCCCGTGCGATTCTGAGCGAGATGCTCGCCGAGGGCGCGCCGAGCGCCTTCCTCGATCTGCGCCATCTGGACGCGCATGAGGTCCACGAGCGCTTCCCCACCATCGCGGCGGCCTGCGCGCGCGCCGGGCTGGACCTCGCCACCGATCTGATTCCTGTGGCCCCAGCGGCGCACTACTTCATGGGCGGCGTCGTGGTGGACACCGAGGCGCGCACGACCCTGCCGCAACTCTATGCCGTCGGCGAGGTCGCCTGCACTGGCGTGCATGGCGCGAACCGGCTCGCCAGCAACTCGCTGCTGGAGGGGCTGGTCTTCGGCAGGCGCGCCGCGCGCCAGATCGCGAGTGAATCACAGGAGCCGTGGCCCATCGCGCCTGCGTTGCCCGGCGATGAGATTACGGTTGATGGCATCGTGACGCCGTTTGTGGTTCTCGATGGTCAGGTGGCGACGGAGTCGCGCGCACATCTCCAGCGGGTGATGTGGGAGCGGGTCTCGCTGCGGCGCGACGCCGAGGGGCTGACTGGCGCGCAGGAGACATTACGCGCGCTCGCTGGTGGTGCGGCGGTTGATCCAGAGACGGCGAACCTGCTGCTGGTCGCGCAACTGGTCGTCGCGGCGGCGCTGGCGCGGACGGAGAGCCGTGGCGGCCACTACCGACTGGACTATCCCGAACGCGATCCAGGCGCGCGATGGGCGTCACACGCTGCTGGTTCCTGGCGCCCTGCAAGAGCGGGTGGGCGAGGTGGAAACGGCGGTGTCCCATGCCTGAGCAGACGGCGGCGTTTGATCCGCTCTTCGATTCCGAGCTAATCCGCCGCGCGCTGGCCGAAGATATCGGACGTGGCGACGTGACGACCGAGGCGACGATCCCGGCGGATGTGAAGGCTACTGCACGTTTCGTGGCGCGAGAGGCAGGCGTCGTCGCAGGGCTGCCAGTGGCGCAGCGCGTCTTCGCCGCACTCGATCCCAATGTGCGTTTTGAGGCGCATGTAGCGGATGGCAACGCGGTGGAGGCTGGCGCGACGCTGGCGCAGATCTCTGGCGAGGCGCGCGCGCTGCTGACGTCCGAGCGGGTCGCGCTCAACTTCCTGGGGCGGCTCTCCGGCATCGCAACATTGACGGCGCGCTGTGTCGCGGCGATCAAAGACACACGGACGCAGATTGTAGATACGCGCAAGACGACGCCAGGGCTGCGCGCGCTGGAGAAGTATGCCGTGCGCATGGGTGGCGGGCGCAATCATCGCGCCGGGCTGGACGACGGCATACTGATAAAGGATAACCATATTGCGGCGGCAGGAGGCGTGCGTCCGGCGATCTTGCGGGCGCGCGAGCAGGCCTCGCACTTGCTGCGTATCGAGGTGGAGTGCGAAGACGAGCAGCAGGTCAGCGACGCGGTGGAGAGCGGCGCCGACGTGATCCTGCTGGATAACATGCCGATTGAGCGGCTGCGCGCCAACGTGGAATGGATTCGCGCGCACGCGCCGACCACCATCATCGAGGCGTCGGGCAATATTGGGACGGACCCCGCGCGCCTGGCTGCCATCGCCGCGACCGGCGTAGACCTGATCTCGCTGGGTGCGCTGACGCATTCGGCGCCGAACTTCGACATCTCACTGGAGTTCGATCCCGCCGCGAAGGGAGCAAAACGATGAGCGTGCAGATTCCTGTGGTTTCCACGCCACTGACGGTTGAGTGCGACGAGAGCCAGGAGAACGTCATCCTACCGTAGCCTGGACGCGTGGCGCAAGCAGGAGCCAGCCGCGCTGAGCGCGCGTGGTCGCCACGCCGGGGCCGAGCGCGCCGACGCTATCCCGCGTGAGTATGCGCAGATGAGCGCCGAGGAGCTGGACCGGCGCATCGCCGCCGCTCGCGCGAAGTTGGGTGAGCGCGTTGTCATCCTGGGCCACCATTACCAGCGCGACGAGATTATCAAGTACGCCGACACGCGCGGCGACTCGTTCAAGCTGGCCCAGTTCGCGCAGCAGCGCCCGGAGGCGGACTACATCCTCTTCTGCGGCGTGCATTTCATGGCCGAGAGCGCCGACATCCTCAGCGCGCCACATCAGACGGTGATCCTGCCAAACCCGGCGGCGGGCTGCTCGATGGCCGATATGGCGAATATCGCCGAGGTCGAGGAGTGCTGGGACGCGCTGATGGACCTCTACCGCGACGAGGTCTCAGACGAGAAGGGCGCGCTGCAGCCGGTGATCCCGGTGACCTACATGAACTCCGCCGCGAACCTGAAAGCGTTCTGTGGCAAGCATGGCGGCATCGTCTGCACCTCCTCCAACGCCGAGCAGGTGCTGCGCTGGGCCTTCGCGCGCGGGCGGCGCGTCCTCTTCTTCCCCGACGAGCACCTGGGGCGCAACACGGCGCTCAAGATGGGCATCCCGGAGAGCGAGATCGTCGGTCTGGAACCAGCGACTCGACTTCGGCGGCGTCAAGGACGACCAGACACTGGTGGCCGCGAAAGTGATCCTCTGGAAAGGCTGGTGCTCGACGCATCAGCGTTTCGCTCCGGAGCAGATCGCCGAGGCGCGCGCGGCCTATCCCGGCGTGCGCGTCGTCGTCCATCCAGAGTGCCGGCACGAGGTCGTGGCGGCGGCGGACCTGGCAACGGCTCGACCGAGTACATCGTCAAGGTGATCGAGGAGTCGCCCGCCGGGACGATCTGGGCCAGTCGGTACCGAGGTCAACCTCGTGAAGCGGCTGGCCAAAGAGCATCCCGACAAGACGATCTTCTGCCTCGATCCGGTCGTCTGCCCCTGCTCGACGATGTACCGTATCCACCCGGCGTACCTAGCCTGGGTACTCGAAAACCTGGTCGAGGGCAAGGTCATCAATCAGGTGACGGTGGACGCGGAGACGGCGCGCTGGGCCAAGATCGCCCTGGAGCGCATGCTGGCGAATAAGGCGTAATCTGGGAAAAACAGACTCTCCCGACTTCAAAGAGCCGCGCGCTTGGCAGGCTTGCCCTCCGGTCTGCTAGCGAGTAGAATCCCATCGGGAACACAAGACGTTCTGGGAAGATCAGCGCAAGGCGGCGGAAGGGCGAGCGGTTTATGCGGCGGTGTCGGACGTGTGGGGCGGAGCTGGAGGCCGGGGCGAACTTCTGCGGTCACTGTGGCTCGGCCATCACGATCACCGCGCCCGCTATCCCCCAAAACGCACAAATGAGGTCCTCGTCTTCGCGCGCTACGAGCGTCATCGCGGCTCCTCCTCCCGCGCCGAGCCGCATCTCTCCGCCCCCTCGGGCGAGCGCCTCCGTGCGCTATGGGCCAATACCTGTGCGCGCCCAGCCGCGCCCAATCGCGCGGAAGCGTCCCATCTACCCGAAGTCGCGCTTGCTCGCGGCGGTGTTAGAGTGGCTCTTCCCCGGTTTCGGCGTGATGTACGCCGACGGCTTCTGGAAGGGCGCGCTCGTGCTCCTCGGCACATTCATTGCGACTGGCGTGGCGGTGAGCGTCGCCATGAACAATGCCAATGGCGCGCAAGTCGAAGATATTGTGGATTTCTTTATCTGGCTCTTCCTGGCGCATCTCGTCTGGCTGCTCATCCGTATGATCTGGGCGTGGCGGCTGGCCAGCCGCGCCACCCGTCTCTCGCGCATGTATGGGGGATGATGGTGGGCGCTCTCGGCACTAAAGCGCCGGAGCACGCGCGACGGACTAAAGTCCTTCCCTATCGCACAGTGGCAATTCGCTGCCACGAGAAGTTTATGCTGCTCTGAAGAGGCGGGAGTGTCCGATATCAAAAAGGGAGAAGAGTATGGGTCAGCCCACGACCCGCGCCGACGCCACACAGGTCTTCCATGTCAACTTCCACACGGCGCGTAACCTCCCGGTTTTCTCCAACCCCGAGTATGGCGCCCTAGTCCGGCGAGCCATCGAGGATGCGCTGGCTCATTGGCAGATCTCCTGTCTGGCATGGTAGATCATGCCGACGCATATACATCTCATTATCAATCTCCGCCAGAAGACCCCGCCCTTCAGGTGTACCGTCAGGGCTGGGGATGAATGGCGGAGATTGATAACGGAGGACTTTAGTCCGTGGGCCGCGCTCCGGCACTTCAGTGCCGAGAGGGTGTCAAACCCTGGGGGAACTTTTCGTCGTACCGCGCCGTCACCCTGCCTGTGAGGCTCACACCGACCGTAGCGCGCTCCTCGAAGAGATCCACAAGGGGGATAGATTATGCCGCGATTCACGATACTTTCACGAGCGGCGCTGAAGTTCGCGCCCGCGACTCTCGCGCTGCTTCTTTTGGCCGTTCAGGCGACGCCCGCAGCAGCCTGTGGCAGCCTGCTCGCGCCCAATGGGGCGATCCGCCTGGCGCGCGCCGCCACGCTGGTAGACTGGCACGATGGCGTCGAGCGCTACATGACGAGTTTCACTTACCAGGGCAATGTCGATAACGTCGGCTGGATCGTGCCGCTGCCGGCGAATCCGGAGAAGATCGAAGAGGGCGGCGGTTGGACGCTCCAGCGGCTGGTGCGCGAGACACATCCTCTTCCACAGAACGTTTTCCTGGAAGGTGATGCACGCGCGCCTCAGGCGACCGCTGGCGCGCAGGTGCTCCAGCAGGTGCGTGTGCAGGCGCTGGACATCACCGTCGTCAAGGGCAGCGGCGACGAGATCGTGCAGTGGGGACGCGACAACGGTTTCTTCATCGACAATGAGACCGAGGGACACCTGCTCGGCTACGCCAAAGGCTCGCCATTCTTCATGGCGGCGAAGTACGATACCGCAGCGGCCAGGGCGCGTGGCCAGTTACAGGGCGATGGCGCTCCGGTGCTGATCACGATGCGCATCCCGCACCCGTGGATCCCCTTCGAGATCCTCGCGCTGGACGCGCAGCAGACGCAGGCGGACCTCTACCTGCTCACCGACACGCCGGTCTACGCCAGCGACCTGGATTCCAGCATCGGCAAGTCCTCGGTCGGCGCGGAGGTTCCTCAAGCGGCGGGACTGAAGGTCGCATTCCAGGAGAAGATGAACGCGGCGCTCTACAAAGACCTCTCGACCGACAAGAACATGGGTTGGGTGCGGCCAGATGGCTGGCTGACGTATCTGACGCTCGACGCGCCGGATACGAAGGTGACGTACGATATGGGGGTCAGTTCGACGGGCGTCATTCGCATCGCGCCGTATGGGACCGCGCCAATGGCCGTCGTGGACGGCGTGGCCTCGCACGAGTGGCCGCTACGCCTCCCGCTCGGCGCGCCGCAGGTGGCGCTGACGCTGGCGATCCTGCTGGCCTTCGGGGTGACGATCTTCTTCATCGTGCGCGCGGCGCTACGGGTTCCCGCGCGGGAGACGAAGTAGTCGTGAGATCAGCGGACCTTTCCCTTTTTGGGCGAGGTCCGCTGGCCGCATCTGTTTCTTTGCGCCTTACACGGCTGCTTAGCAGTGGGCCCCAGACGAGGGACATTCGCTGACCAGTTGGCTGTGAGATACGCTGTGGCTGGCCGGCGTATGGAGCGCCAGAGCGAGCTGAGCGCTGGCGATACCGGCGGCCAGGACAGTGAGCACCGCGAGAAGGTACATGACGCCTCGAAAGCCTTGATGGGTCGTGCGCATGGCGCTTGCTCCTGTTCGAATGAGAACCTCCGCACGATGTTCCCGATATGGTCTCCGGTCGTCTTGCAAAGGTCCATGACACATTCATTCCGATGGTATGGACAGCAGTATAGAAGAGCACACAGCAGCGGCGCGCGGCGTCAGGCATCCACCGCATCATTACTCTGGCTAACCTCGATGAGGACTAGCCGGCCACGACACTTTGGAGAGCGCCGTCAAGAGATGGTTTCAAAATTGCGGCCACTCGTAGTGTCCAGCTTGACATCACTTACCGCCGTGGCTATAGTGCCTGCCAAGGCGCTCGGCTGTATCATTGGGCATGATGAGAGTGGACAAGAGCGCATGCCACAACGGCTGGCGTCAAGGTCAGGAGCTAGCGATGGATCTGGGAAAGATTATCAGCGAATTTCCCGCGCAGTTGCTTTATGCGGCGCTCATCGCGCTCATTTTTTCGGGGACGGGTCGCATTTGGAGCCAGGTTACCCACCAAAAGGCAAGCGCCATGGCCGGGATGCAGATGGGCCAGGTGATGGGTGGCCTCCCCGCTCCCCAACCTGCCCCACATCCGGTCGCGCATCCAGCGGCGCGTCATGGCGTCAATTATGGACGTGTGCTGCTCCACATCGGCGTGTTCCAGCTCGCCGTCAACGTCGTGGCGTTTGTGATTGGCTTTCTGCTGGGCGCTTTGCTTTATCTATCGGGACAATCAACTGGGTCAGAGGCGCACAGCTCCTGTTTACTCTGGTGATCCTCGTCTTCGGCACGCTCGCCCTCATCATTGGCTTCCTGATCATCGGGCTGCGTGTCGGCGTTGATTCGCTTGCTGCACATGACCTACGTCGCCCTGGGACTCGCCGTAACGACGGTTCTCATCAACTGGTGGGCGGGTGTCTTTCATCCAACCAACGCCGCCGATTTTGTCGTGCCAGTCATCTTTGCGCTGATCCAGACGTTTTTCGGGATGGGTATTGGCGGCGGCCTCTCCTTCTTGATCGGTGGACGACAGGATCGCCAGCTCCTGCGCTGATGGGCCAACCCTACCCCTATGGCGCTACACCAAGCGTCCCGCTCTACCCGCCGCAACCTGGCCAGCAGGCCTATCCGCAACCGTATCCTTCGCAACAGCGCCCGCCCTACTATCCTCCTGCTGGCGCCCCGCAGCCCTATCCACCCAATGCGGGCCAGCCGCCACGTTATCCACCACAGCCTCCTCCGCACTATCCGCCACAGCAGCCGCCTCCAGGCGGGCAAGGCGGGAATAACCAATAGGACGCGCTAGCTCTCACTGGCTCCGCCGCGCTACGCTTTTCCTATGCCGTCTGTCGCGTATTCGCTAGCGCGTGAGAGCGAGGATTCTCCATGCCCGCCGTGATCCACTCCATCCCTGGCCTGATGTTGGCCGATCATACGTTCACCGTCCCGCTGGATCACCAGCGCCCTAAAGGCGAGCAGATCAGCGTCTTCGCGCGCGAGCTGAGCGCGCCGAACGCGCGTCCTGACCTGCCGTGGCTCGTCTTCTTCCAGGGTGGCCCCGGCGGCAAGTCGCCACGTCCGATGGGCGCGACGGGCTGGATCGGACGCGCGGTGCGCGACCATCGCGTCTTGCTGCTCGACCAGCGCGGCACGGGTCGCAGCACGCCCGTCACGGCGCAAACGTTGCCCTGGCAGGGTGACGCGCAGGCGCAGGCTGACTACCTCAAACTCTTCCGCGCCGACGCCATCGTGCGCGACGCCGAGATCATCCGCAAGGCGCTGCTCGGCCCGGATGAGCGCTGGAGCATCCTGGGGCAGAGCTACGGTGGCTTCTGCTCGACAACGTATCTTTCGCTCGCGCCTGAAGGACTTGCGTGAGGCATTCATCACCGGTGGGCTGCCGCCCGTCCACCTCAATGACCCCGATGGTGTCTACCGCGCGACCTATAAGCGTGTGCTGGGCAAGAACCGCCTGTACTTCGCGCGCTATCCCGACGACGCCGACCGCGCGGCGACGATTATCTCGCATCTGGCGAAGAAGAAGGTGAAGCTGCCCGATGGCAGCCCGCTTTCGCCGCGCCGCTTTCAGGAGCTAGGCGGTATCTTTGGCGCGAGCGACGGCTTCGACCAGGTCCACTACCTGCTGGAGGAGGCGTTCGCCAGCGGGCCGCGCGGGCTGGAACTGAGCGAGACGTTCCTACTGAATGCGCTGTCCTCGCTGACACACGCCGATCATCCGCTGCACGCGATCCTGCAAGAAGGGTGCTACACGCAAGGGGCGGCGTCGCGCTGGTCCGCCTTGCGCATCCGCAAGGAATTCCCGGAGTTCGAGCCATCGCCGGAGCATGCGCCGCTCTTCGTCGGCGAGATGATGTATCCGTGGATGTTCGAGGAGGATCGTGGATTGGCGCCCATGCGCGAGGCGGCGGAGATCCTGGCCCAATATGAGGACTGGCCCGCGCTCTACGATATCGAGCAGTTACGCGCCAACACTGTGCCGGTCGCGGCGGCGGTCTACTACGACGACATGTACGTCGAGCGCGCGCTTTCCGAGGAGACGGCGGCGACCATCAGGGGCTGCCGGACGTGGGTGACGAGCGAGTACGAGCACAACGCCCTGCGCGCCCACGGCGATGTCGTGCTGGGCCACCTGATGGCTATGCTGCACGGCGAGGTGTAGCAGAGAGGACCGGCCAAACGGGGAAGATATAGGCGCATCATCTTCCCGCGAAAGCGGACTCCTTGTGAGCCAGGCGCTTAACTGGTGGTAGTTTTGTCAGGCGCTCCTAGCGAGTTGCCGAAAAGCGCACGCGCGTGTACTATCAAGAAGCTCAAATCCCGCCAGGTTGTCGCCTGACATGCCTTTCAAAAGGGCGGCCACGGCATTGCGAGCGGCGGGCATTTCCTCTCTCGCCGCTCATCGCCTCTCGAAAGAGTAGTCCGTCGTGACGGCACTGAAGACAACGCAAAGTACAAAGATCGCTCGAATGGCCACATCGAAGAAGCGTGCGTCCGCGCTCTATACCAGCAAAATCATCAAGGCTGGAGCGCTCCTCGCGGATACGCAATTGCTGCTCGCGCATTGGGATCTGGCCACGAGCGCCCAGGAGAACCTGGCGCGCATTCAGCAAGAAAATCTGTTCGGCAAGGCCTCCCGCGCGCGGGTCGCGGATATCCTCGCCATCTTCCGCCAGCGCTACGTCGCCGATCCTCACACGCTCGCGGCGCTGGTCGCGCTGGTACGCGCAAACGTTTCGTCCGCGACGCTGGTTCCCATCTACTACTTTCTCGCGGCGCGGGCCGATCCATTGCTGCGTGACGCCGCGCTCCAGGTGATCGCGCCGCTGGCAGAGCGAGGGGAGACGGCGATCCGTATCGAGCCGATGGAGCGATGGCTTCAGGAGCAGGCGCGCGCCGGGCGCACACAGAAAGCGTGGTCTGACCCCACGATCACGCGGATCGCGCAGGGGTTGCTGACGACGCTACGCGACTTTGGCGTCTTACAAGGGCAGTTGACCTCTCCCCACGGCTCAAGCCGAGGGATTCTTGGGCTGACGACTGCTCATCCAGCAAGCTGGGCAAGTCTGACACCGTCATGTCGTGGCCCGAAGCCACCTCCACAAGCGTCAATTTCCGCAGGCCCTGCGGTATGTGGACAGGATCGCACACGGCGAGCCAGAGCGCCATTCATCCCCAGCCCTGACGGTACACCTGAAGGGCGGGGTCTTCTGGCGCAGATTGATAAGTATGCGTTACCGAGATAGTACTGCGAAGGAAAGGTCCAAGGCTTTTTGCCAAGCCGCCAAATTACCTGAAGGGATTCGGGTCGGCTTGCTACAGGGGCCTACTGAGTATCGACCTAGCTAGGCCTCAATCAAGGCGAAATGGCGCTGTAAAAAGGGCCTTGGTGAAGCAACGACAATTCGATCATAATCAGCATCACTTTAGCAGGCGCCCAGCTTAACAGACCCTTGACAGCAGTTTGTTGGCGTGGCTATACTCGCATTTGAAAACGCAATATCGCATCAGCAGCGATCGGGAAAAGTACGCGAGAGCGCGTCCGCATCAGCGAGCCGGGAGAGTGCAAGCCGGCGCTGGCGACCTCGTCGAATGGTCCCGTGAGCAGCGACCCGAGCGGCTGTCCTGTAGCTCGTAGGTATCGCCGGCAGGCCCACCGTTAGCGGGGCGGAGCATCGATTATACAATCTGTGCTCGCTGAGGAGCTGGTGTCCGCGCGGGGTTCTCCCGTACTGGCGCGTTGGCTCGAATGTGGGTGGTACCACGAAGGTTTTGCAACCTCTCGTCCCAGGTGGATGAGGGGTTTTTTGTTGGCCGCGAACGACACACGACGAGAAAGGAGTACGCAGTGACGACATCGACACAACCAAAACGAAGACAAAACTGGCGCCATGTCGCCAGGGAAAGCAGGCCGCCGAAGCGCGAGCGCGTCTTCTCAGGCATCCAGCCCACCGGCGTCGCGCACATCGGCAACTATCTCGGCGCTATCCGCCACTGGGTGGACGAGCAGGATATCTACGAGAACATCTATTGCATCGTGGACCTGCACGCCATCACGCTCCCGCAGGATCCCGCCGAGCTGCGCGTCAGCGTCCGCCAGGCTCGCGGCGACGCTCTTCGCCTGTGGTATGGACGCGAAGCGCAGCACGCTTTTCGTCCAGTCGCATATGCACGAGCACGCCGAATTGGCGTGGATTTTCGACTGTGTGACGCCGACTGGGTGGCTGAACCGCATGACCCAGTTCAAGATCAAGGCGGGCGAGGACCGCGAGCATGCCAGCGCGGGCCTGTATACCTATCCCGTCCTGCAGGCGGCGGACATCCTGCTCTACCAGGCCGACGCGGTACCGGTCGGCGAGGACCAGCGCCAGCATGTCGAGCTTGCGCGCGACATTGCCTCGACCTTCAACCATCGCTTTGGCTAGACCTTCGTCGAGCCACGCACGCTGATCCGCAAGGAGGGCGCGCGCATCATGGCGCTGGACGAGCCGGAAAAGAAGATGAGCAAGAGCGGCGCTGAGGGATCGTACATCGCCTTGCTCGACCCGCCCGACGTGATCCGCAAGAAGGTCGCGCGCGCCACGACCGACTCGCAACGCGACATCGTCTTCGACGAGAACGCGTCCCGGCATCTTCAACCTGCTCACGATCTACCAGCAGCTCGGCGGTGAGAGCAGAGAGCAGATCGAGGCCGAGTTCGCAGGCAAGGGCTACAAGGAGTTCAAGGCGGCGCTGGCTGACCGCGTCGTCGCTACGCTAGAGCCGATCCAGCAGCGCTTCAACGAGCTTTTCGCCGACCACGCCGCGCTGGATGCCCTGCTTGCGCAGGGAGCCGAGCAGGTACGCCCGCTCGCGGTGGAGACGTTGCGCACGGCGAAAGAGCACGTCGGGCTGCTGTAGGGCATTCATGGAAAGGGAGCGCCGGGAGATGGTCACGTTTCGCTACGCGCCAGAGATTCTCGCGCGCTATCCCTCCGTGGTCGGCGGCGTGATGCTGGCCTCCGGGCTGAGCAACGGCCCCTCGCCTGACGCCCTCCTCACCGAGTACGCCGCCGAGCAGGAGGCTGTGCGGAGTCGCATCGGCGAGACGCCGCTCAGCCAGATCCCGTCGCTGGCGGCGTGGCGCAGCGTCTTTCGTGGCTTCGGCCTCGACCCGACGCAGTATCGCGGCGCGGCGGAGGCGTTGCTACGCCGGCTGACCAAGAAGGGCGAGATTCCCAGCGTCAACACGCTCGTGGATATCGGCAATCTGGTCAGCATCCGCTACGCGCTGCCCGTCGCGCTCTTCGATTTGCGCGCGACCAGCGGGGACGATCACCGTGCGCTTCGCCAGCTGGCGACGAGCGCTATACGACGCTCAACGAGGCGGGCGAGGCGCAGCCCGCGCATCCTGAGCCGGGCGAGGTGATCTTTTCTGACGAGACAGGGCTGGTGATCGCGCGGCGCTGGTGCTGGCGGCAGAGCGACGAGAGCGCGATGCGCGAGGACTCGACGCGCGCGCTGGTGACAGTTGAGGCGCACCACGAGGGAGGCCGGCGGACGTGACAGCAGCGCTGGCCGATCTGCAATCGCTGCTGGCGCGCTACGCGGGCGGCGAGTATGTGACGGCGATCCTGGATGCCGACATCCTGAGTTCTAGCTGGAAACGAGGCGGAAGATGTTACGCTGAGGCGATAGCGTCGGTGGCGACAGATGGCGTAGGGCAAGACGCCGCGCCTATGCTGACGCCTCTCTGGCGCGAGATTCCCGCCGACCTGGAGACGCCCGTCTCGGCGTATCTGAAGCTGGCGCGTGGGCGCTATGGCTTCCTGCTGGAAAGCGTCGAGGGTGGCGAGCGGCTGGCGCGCTACTCCTTTGTCGGGACCGACCCCTACATGGTCCTGCGCGTGCGGGATGGTGTGGCGGAGCGGCGTTGGCTCAGTGGACCACGCGCCGGGACGACCGAGTCGCGAGGCATGCGACGACCCGTTGCGCGTGATTCAGGCGGAGCTGGAGCGGCGTCCGCGTCCAGCGATTCCCTGGCCTGCCGCGTTTCTCCGGTGGCGCGGTCGGCTATCTGGCGTACGAGGTGGCGGCGCGCTACGAGCCGAGCGTCCCCATTCCCGACGCGCATCCCTATGGATACTCCAGATGCGGTCTTCCTGTTCAGCGATACGCTGCTGATCTTCGATCATGTGCGCCAGCGCGCGCTGCTGCTGACCCACGCCGATCTCGACGCTACTAGTGGCGATGAAGCATTAGCACGAGCCGAGGCTGAGGCGCGGCTCGACGAGATGGAACGCAGGCTGCACGCACCCACTACCACGAGCGCCACGCGGCCAGACGCCACGCCAGCGCAGCCGGAATGTGACGTCCGCGCCGCTCGCGGAACCTGATGCCTACATGGAGGCGACGCGACGGATTCAGGAGTACATCCGTGCGGGCGACTGCTACCAGGTGGTGCCGTCGCGGCGGGTCGCGCGACCCACGCGAGCGCATCCCTTCGCGGTCTATCGCGCTCTGCGCTCGATCAATCCTTCGCCCTACATGTTCTATCTCGCGCTGGACGATTTCGCGGTCGCTGGGGCCTCGCCAGAGCTGCTGGTGCAGGTGGAGGCGGGCGAGATCGCGGTGCATCCCATCGCCGGGACGCGCCGCCGCGACGCCGATCCCGCCGTGGACGCCGCGCTGGAGGCGGAGCTACGCGCCGACGAGAAGGAGCGCGCCGAGCATCTGATGCTGGTGGACCTGGGGCGCAACGATGTGGGGCGAGTGAGCGCGCCGGGCAGCGTGCGCGTCACCCAGTTTATGGAGGTGGAGCGCTACTCGCATGTCATGCACCTGGTCTCGCATGTCACGGGCCAGTTGCGCGCCGACCTCACTCCCTACGACGCGCTGCGGGCGGGCTTCCCCGCCGGAACTGTCTCTGGCGCGCCCAAGACACGCGCCATGCAGATCATCGCCGAGGTCGAGGGGCAGCGGCGTGGCGTCTATGCCGGCGCGGTGGGCTACATCGGCTTCGACGGCTCGATGGATACCTGCATCGCCATCCGCTCGCTGACGCTCAAAGACGGCGTGGCCTATGCGCAGGCGGGTGGTGGCATCGTCGCGGATTCCGAGCCGGAGGCCGAGTACCGCGAGACAGAGAACAAACTTGGCGCGACGCTGCGGGCGCTAGAGGAGGCTGAGATCACGATGCTCCTCCTGATCGATAACTACGACAGCTTCACCTACAACCTGTATCAATATCTCGCCGAGCTAGGGGCCGAGCCGCTGGTGCGCCGCAACGACGAGATCACCGTCGCGGAGGCCCAGGCGCTGCGCCCAACGCATCTCGTGCTCTCGCCCGGCCCCTGCACGCCACGCGAGGCGGGCGTCTGCGTCGCGCTGATTCAGACGCTGGGGCCGCGCATCCCAACCCTGGGCGTCTGCCTGGGGCATCAGTGTATCGGCGTGGCGTTCGGCGGCGTGGTCGTTCGCGCGCCGGAGCCGGTGCATGGCAAGGTGAGCCAGATCAACCATCGCGGCGACGGCGTCTTTCGCGGGCTGCCCATCGCCTTTCGCGGCGACGCGCTACCACAGCCTGATCGTCGAGCGCGCGACGTTGCCGGCCGACCTGGAGGTGACGGCGGAGACCGACGATGGCCTGGTGATGGGGCTGCGCCACCGCGTCTATCCCATCGAGGGCGTGCAGTTTCATCCAGAGTCCATCCTGACGCGCGAGGGCAAGCGGCTGCTGGCGAACTTCCTGGCGGCTGATGATTCGAGAGCTTTCATGTAGCGGAGCCTGTGGAGATGGCTACGCGAGCGAGAGGGGAAGTTGAGATGATACGCGAGGCGATCGGACAGGTGGTGGCGGGCGGCGAGCTGACGGAAGAGGACGCCGCCGAGACGATGCGCGAGATCATGACCGGCGTGGCGACGTCCGCGCAGTTGGGCGCCTTCCTGACGGCGCTGCGGCTGCGCGGCGAGACGGCGGATGAGGTGACGGGGCTGGCGCGGGTGATGCGCGAACACGCGGTCCATGTGCCGCTTGCGCCATGATCTGCGCGCAGTAGATACCTGCGGAACAGGCGGCGACGCGGCGGGGACGTTCAACGTCTCGACGGCGGCGGGGTTGGTCGTCGCAGCGCTCGGCCAGCCGGTCGCCAAGCACGGCAACCGCGCGGCGACGAGCCAGTGTGGCAGCGCGGACGTGCTGGAGGCGCTGGGCGTCAAGCTGGACTTGGGTCCGGAGCAGGTGGCGCGCTGTGTCGAGACGGTTGGCTTCGGCTTCATGTTCGCGCCCGCCTACCATCCCGCGATGCGCTATGTTGGCCCGACACGCCGCGAGATCGGCGTCCGCACCGTCTTCAACATCCTTGGCCCGCTGACGAATCCGGCGGGCGCGCGCTACCAGACGCTGGGCGTGGCCGACGCGAAACTCGCTGCCGCTGATGGGCGAGGCGCTGAGCCGGCTGGGCTGCGCGCGGGCGCTGGTCGTCTATGGCGAGGACGGCGTGGACGAGGTCTCGCTGGCCGCGCCGACGCGCGTCTGCGAGGTCGCCGAGGGACAACTCCGTGAGTACACCATCACGCCGGAATCGCTGGGCTTGCCGGAGCGGTCGCGCGACGAGGTGCGTGGGGGTGATCCGCAGCAGAACGCGGCGCTGCTGCGCGAAATCCTCGGCGGGAAGCAGGATGGCGCGCCGGCGGATATGGTGGCGGCGAACGCGGGCGCGGCGCTCTACGTCACCGGCCACGCGGCGACGCTGAAAGATGGCGCGCAGATGGCGCGCGAGACGCTCCGCTCCGGCAAGGCGCTCGCGACGCTCGAAGCGCTGGTGACGACCTCGCACGCCATCGCCGCGACGGTGGCCTGATCGTCAGAAAGGGAGCGCCAGCCATGACAGACGACGTTTTGATCGAGACAATTCGCCGCAATACTCAGTGGTCGCCTCTGCGCTGCCCCCGCTCACGGAATCCGAAGTTCAGGAGGCCGAACGGCGTCTGGGATTCAGACTTCCTTCGCTGCTGCACAGGCTCTATCTTGAGGTAAGCAACGGCGATTTCGGCGTTGGCTGCATGCCGCTGATCCTTCTACGTGGGGTTCCCAATCCATATTCCGCCGAGACGGTAGTGAGCCTGCATTGGGCTCCATATTCGGCGGAAGAGAGAGCAGCGATGGAAAAGGCAGGAGCCGGGTATTTTGCGCACTGGCCGGAGAAAGTGCTGATCTTCTGCGATCATGGGTGCAACATGTACTCATGCGTAGACTGCTCGAAGCCCGAACTACCTGTTCTCTACTTTGACGGCAATATGGGCGAAGGCGTCTTTGCGCTGGAAGCGCCGTCGCTCCATGTCTGGTTTCGGGGTGGGTCAGAGCCATGGCGTCATTGGGGCGCAGCGCCAAAAATACGTTTCGACGAGTTTGAATCAGCCCAGGCGACAGCCGATACGACGGACAAGGAAGGAACGGGCAGCAATGACGCCATCCATCCTTGAGAGCATCGTCGCGGCGACGCAGGCGGACCTCGACAGAGCGAAAGGCGCGTGTCCCGCTGGAGGAGTTGCGCGCGCAAGCGACGCTGGCGCCAGAAGCCACGACCCTTTCGCAGATGCGCTACGTCCAATTGCGGGCGGGCCTGCGCGGCTGATCGCCGAGATCAAGCGCGCCTCGCCCTCGAAGGGTGTCATCGTCGCAGACGTTCGATCCTGTGGCGAAGGCAAGGGCGTATGAGCTCGGCGGCGCGGCGGCGATCAGTGTCCTCACCGAGCCACATTTCTTTCAGGGATCGCTGGAGCATCTGCGCGCTGTACGAGACGGCGGTCGCGCTTCCGGTCCTACGCAAAGACTTCATCGTTGATCCGTATCAAGTCTATGAGGCGCGCGCCGCCGGAGCCGACGCTCTTCTGCTGATCGCCGCGCTGCTGGATGACGCGCTGCTGCGCGAGCTGCTGGCGCTGACGCGCGAGTTGGGCATGGAGGCGCTGGTCGAGGCGCACGACGCGGACGAGGTTCGGCGCGCGGTGGCGGCTGGCGCAAGCGTAATTGGCGTGAATAGCCGTGACCTGCGCACCTTTGTGGTCGATACGGCGATCGTTCAGAACCTGCGTCCACTCGTCCCGCACGACCGCGTCTTCGTCGCCGAGAGCGGCATCCAGAATCAGCTGGACGCGACACGAGCGCGCGTCTGGGGCGCTGATGCGATTCTGGTCGGCGAGGCGCTGATGCGCGCGGGCGATCCCGAAGCGCTGGCGCGTAACCTGGCGACGGCGAGTGGTGGCGCGACGGCGGCGTTCTTTGGGCGATCTGGCCAGCCATTTGTGAAGATCTGCGGCCTGGCGACCGAGGAGCAGGCGCGAACCGTAACCCGGCTCGGCGCGGACGCCTTCGGGCTGGTCTTCGCGCCGATGGCCCCGCCACACCGGCGTGTCAGCGTCGAGCAGGCGCGGCGTCTCGTCGTGGCGGCGCGCGAGGAAGCAGGTGTGAATGCGGCTCCGCTGGCGGTCGGCGTCTTCGTCAACGAGACGCCAGAGAGCATCGCGGAGTATGCGGAACGCGCCGGGTTGAGCGCCGTGCAACTCAGCGGCGATGAGACGCCCGACGAGTGCGCGCAGGTCGCATCGCTCACGGGCCTGCCAGCTCTCAAGGCATTGCGCCTGCAAAGTGAGAGCGACCTCGTTCAACTCGACGAATACGCGCTGGCAGGCGCGATCATCATGCTCGACACGCCGAAGGACGGCGCGTATGGTGGCACGGGCGAGACGGGCGATTGGGCGCTGGCGCGCTCGGCGGCGCGACGCTGGCCGACCATCCTCTCCGGTGGCCTCACGCCAGAGAACGTGGAGCGTCGCGATAGCGGCGGTTCATCCTCGCGGCGTGGATGTCTCCAGCGGCGTCGAGACGGACAAAGCAGAAAGATCTCGACAAGGTCGCGCGCTTCATTGCCGCTGCGCAGTCGAGTAACAAGAACAGTAGAGAGCAGGTAGGCGCATGACCCAACAGATTGACGCGCAGAGCGCCTACCGGCATGGCGTCTATCCTGACGCGCGCGGGCGTTACGGCGAGTTCGGCGGGCGCTTCGTCCCCGAAAGCCTGATGGCCGCGCTGGATGAGCTTGAGGGCGCGTATGCGGCGGCGCGCGCGGACGTCTCGTTTACGGCGCTTCTGGCCCAGCAGGAGCGCACGTACACGGGGCGTCCCACGCCGCTGTACTATGCTGAACGGCTCTCGCGGCGCGTTGGCGCGCGCGTCTACCTCAAGCGCGAAGACCTGGCCCACACCGGCGCGCACAAGATCAACAACGCGCTGGGGCAGGGCTTGCTCGCCGCGCGCATGGGCAAGCGCCGCATCATCGCCGAGACCGGCGCGGGCCAGCACGGCGTGGCGACGGCGACGGTCTGCGCCAAGCTCGGCCTGGAGTGCGTCGTCTACATGGGCGAGGAGGACATGCGCCGCCAGGCGCTCAACGTCTTCCGCATGAAGCTGCTCGGCGCGGAGGTGCGCCCGGTCAGCGCGGCAGCCGCACGCTCAAGGACGCGATCAACGAGGCGATCCGCGACTGGGTGACCAACGTCGCGACGACGCATTACCTGATCGGCTCGGCGGTCGGGCCGCATCCCTACCCGATGATCGTGCGCGACTTCCAGTCGGTGATCGGACGCGAAGCGCGCGAGCAGATTCTGGAGACCGAAGGACGCCTGCCGGACGTGGTGATCGCCTGCGTCGGCGGCGGCAGCAACGCCATCGGCATGTTCCATCCCTTCGCGGGCGATGAGGATGTGCGGCTGATCGGCGTCGAGGCGGCGGGCGAGGGCATCGCCAGCGGACGGCACGCGGCCACGCTCGTCGCTGGGCGTCCAGGCGTGCTGCACGGCGCGCTGAGCTACCTGTTGCAGGACATGCACGGCCAGGTGATCGAGACGCACAGCATCTCCGCCGGGCTGGATTATCCCGGCGTCGGGCCGGAGCACAGCCTACCTGCGCGCGACGGGCCGCGCGAGCTACGTCGCCGCCGATGACGCCGCCGCGCTGGACGCCTTCCAGCTGCTCTGCCAGGAGGAAGGCATCATCCCTGCGCTGGAGTCGTCGCATGCGGTGGCCCACCTGCTGGCGCTGGGCGAACGCGGCGAGTTGAAGCCCGACGATGTCGTGGTGATCTGCCTCTCCGGGCGCGGCGACAAGGACATTGATACAGTCTCCTATGCGCTTGGTGTCACGCTGAGCGGTGAGTAAGAGCGATATAGTGGCAGGAGTCACCCGATCAGAGATACAGGAGCCGAACATAGATGACGTTGGACGAGATACGCGAGGCATTGCGCGCCGCCGGGCTGGAGCGGCTGGCCGATGTCGCCGAGCGCCTGACTCTGCCTGCAATTCGCATCGAGCCAACGATGGCGGATGAGGACACAATACCTATCGGCGCGTCGAAGCTCGGCGGGCGTCCCGACTTACCGCCTGATTTCGTGTGGCCGGAGTGGAAGGGCGCAGGACTCACTTTTCTTGCGCAGTTTCAGTTATCAGAACTTATCGCTTATGACCATGAGCGCCTTCTGCCGAGCGCAGGCATGTTGTACTTCTTCTATGAAGTAGTTGCCCAACCATGGGGCCTCGAACCTACTGATCGAGGCGCATGGCATGTTGTCTTCTATGATGGCGAACATTCATCCCTTGAGCGAACATCGTCACCATACTCAGTCGATCCTACGAGATCCCCTGCGCCGCATCGTCTTGGTTACACTACTATCTTGACACTTCCCGATTACACACTAGTAGAACACTTTACTGGGGTTCGTTTGAGCAAAGAAGAATTGAATCGCTATTCCGATCTTGTGATTGCTCATAGCCGTTGGGAGCATCAAATGTTGGGACATGCGGTAGAAGTCCAATGGTCAGTGCAAGTCTGGTGCGAGTTAGGCCTTGCCGGACGCTGGTTTTCCGAGATTCAACAGCCAGATAGGCATTTGACGCCTGAAGGAGAACGATTGGAAGCGAAAGCCGTTCAGGATTGGCGGCTTCTCTTGCAGCTTCAAGCAATTGATACAGCAGCTATAACTGCTCAGGGTAATCTGTGGGAAGTGGATTGGGGGTTAGGGGGCATGCTGTACTTTTGTATTCGCAAAGATGATCTTGCTCAACGACGCTTCTCGAATACCTGGCTTCAACTGCAAACGACCTGAACTTTCGTCTAGAAGAGGTATTGATATGCCACAACCTGAACTATCACAAGCACCCATCGCCGAGGCGTTCGCGCGGGCAAAGGCGGAGGGGCGTGTCGCGCTGATCCCGTACGTCATGGCGGGCTATCCCGATCTGGCGACGTGCGAGGCGCTAGCGCTGCGGCTGGACCAGGCGGGGGCGGACATCGTCGAACTGGGCGTGCCGTTCTCCGATCCGCTCGCCGACGGCGCGACGATCCAGACGGCGAGCCAGCGCGCGCTGGAGCAGGGCGTCACGCTGGAGGACACGCTGGCTCTGGCGGGTCGCCTCACTGCACGCATGCGTGCGCCGCTCGTCCTGATGACCTACTACAACCCCATCTACAGCTTCGGCGTGGCGCATTTCTGCGAGGCCGCGAGCGCCGCCGGGGTCGCGGGAGTAATCGTGCCCGACCTGCCACCGGAGGAGGCCGAGTATCTGCAAGATGCGGTTATCCCGTTTAGCCTCGAACTGATCTTCCTCGTCACGCCGACTAGCCCTGATGCGCGCATCGAGCGGGTGGCGCGGGCGGCGGAGCGCACGGGCGGCGGCTTTCTCTACTGCGTCTCGCTCAGCGGCGTCACCGGCGCGCGCGACCAGTTGCCGGAGGGGCTGGCTGAGTTTATCGCGCGGGTACGGGCGAAGACACGCCTGCCGCTGGCGGTTGGCTTCGGTGTCTCGCGCGCGGAGCATATCGCCGAGATCGGGCGCATCGCCGATGGCGCAGTGATAGCTAGCGCGCTGCTCAACGCGGTGGACGCGGCTCCTGCTGATGCGAGCGAGCGTGTCGCGGCGGGCGAGCGCTTCTTCCGCACGTTGCAGGCTGGAGCGCGGCGCGATCACCCTTAGCCTGCGCCGCCGACGTGGTGATAGTGTTATAACAGTATCCACGACGGATGAGATGAGCGGGAAAAGGATGGCGCAATGACGACGGCGGAGACGAGCGCGACGCTCGACGAGTATGTACGCGGCGAGATGACGCGCTGGACCGTACCCGGCGTGGCGGTGGGCATCCTGCGTGACGGACAGCGCGAGTTGCACGGCTACGGCCTCGCCAGCATCGAGACTGAGCAGCCGGTGCGGCCAGACACGCTCTTTCAGATTGGCTCGATCTCAAAGGTCTACACCGCGACGCTTGTCATGCGGCTTGTGGAAGAGAGCAAACTCGCGCTGGATGAGCCAATTGTCACGTACCTACCCGACCTGAAACTCGCCGACGCACAGGCGCGGAAGACCATCACACTAAGACATCTGCTCAGCCATACCAGTGGCCTCTTCGGCGATTATTTCGACGACTTCGGCATGGGCGATGACGCTCTCACCCGCGCAATCGCCACCTTCGGGACGCTGCGCCAGCAGTACGCCCCCGGCGCGCTCTGGACCTACTGCAACACCGGCTTCGGCCTGGCCGGGGCGATCATCGAGCGCGTCACGGGGCAACCCTTCGAGACGGCGATGCGCGAGCGCCTCTTCAAGCCGCTAGGTCTGGAGCGCTCCTTCTACTTCGCGCACGAGGCGATTGTCTATCCTCATGCTATTGGCCATAACCAGCTCCACCCCGGCGCTGACGAGCATGAGGTTGCGCGGCTCTATCCGCTGCCACGCTGGGTCAACGCGGCGGGCGGCATCATCTCCAACGTCAACGACCTGTTGACCTTCGCGGAGTTTCACCTGCGTGATGGCATCACCTCCGATGGGACGCGCCTGCTGAGTGCCGAGTCGGCCCTGGCGATGCGCCAGGAACAGACGCGCGCCGCCAACTTCGCGGAAGGCTATGGCATCGGCTGGGCGCTGCGCACGACGAGTGACGAGCATGGTATCGTGAAGGTCGTCGAACACGGCGGCTCGACGAATGGCTTCCAGGCAAAGCTCGTCCTCGTCCCATCGCGCAACTTCGCCATCGCCATTTTGACCAACAGCAGCCGTGGCTCCGTCCTCAACGAGCATGTGCGCGTCTGGGCGCTCGATCATGAGCTTGGCCTGCACAAGGAGCGTCTCACGCCACGACGCCTCTCTGACGACGAGTTGGGCCGCTTCGCCGGACGCTACGAACGCCCTGAAGGCCCGATAATCCTCACGACCAGCGATGGCGGGCTGACCCGCGCAATGACGCTTACTGATCCACTCGAGGGCAAGACGGAACATTTCCCTGAGGACCGGCTGGAGGCCATCGGCGAGCGCGAGTTCATCGTGGTTTCCGAAGGCGAGACGAAGGATGAACGTGTAGACTTCATCCTTGACGAGGACGGCGCGCCGCGTTTCGTGCGCATGGGTGGGCGGCTCGCCGACTACAAGGGCCAGCCGTGAGCGACCAGTCCTGGCGACGCCTGCCCTTCTCCGACGCGCCGATGGGCCGTCAGCTCGCGCTGAGCGAGGCGCTGCTGGAGGAGTGCGCGACGAGCGGGACGCCTGCGCTGCGCTGGTACATCCCCGCTGAGCCTGCGCTAGTCCTTGGCAATGGGCAGAAGCCGCGCATCGCCAACATGGCCGCATGCCACTCGGCGGGCGCGCGCGTCTACCGGCGTACGTCTGGGGGAACGGCGGTGCTGGTCAACGCCGAGCTACTGAGCCTCGATGTCATTCTGCCTGCCGGGCATGCGCTCTGGACGAGCGACATCGTCAACGCCTATCGCTGGGTGGGCGCATGGTGGGAGGACGCCCTGCACACCCTCGGCGCGGAGAAGGCGCGCGCGATTCCCACCGAGGAGGTCCGCGCGATCCCGCCGCTGGCGCCGGATGATCCTCTACGGCTGGCCTGCTATGGGACGCTCTCGCCATGGGAAGTCGTCGTCGGGCGGCGCAAGTTAGTGGGACTCTGCCAGGTGCGGCGACGTCCCGGCGCGCTCTACCAGATCGGCGTCTACCGCCGCTTCGATCCCAAAGCGCTGGGGCAGTTGCTCGACCTGAACAACACAACACGTAAGACGCTGGCGACGCGGCTGCACAACGCGACGGTCGGATTAGATCAAGCCATTGGACGCGAAGTCTTGCACGACGAGGTGATGCGGGCTATCGAGGAGGCGCTGGTTCGCCACCATGGCGCACGACTGGTGGAAAGCGACTACACCGAGCGAGAGTTGGCCAGCGCGGGCCGCCTTCAACGCGAGCGATTCCAGCCTTTCGAGTAACGCTCAGGTGACATCTCCCCATAGCTAAAGCCGGGGGCTTCTCGGAGAACGTTTGTGGCAACCCACTCCGTTAGCCCCTGAAGGGCCTGCCCGGCCCTGGCTGGACAGTAGACTGCATCGCCAGGCGAGTTTTACCCCAGAATGAACCCAGCTCAAGCGCAGCGCGCCATGTCCACGATGCGTTAATGCTCTTAGCCGTGAGAACGACTTACCACGGAACGCTCGAAACAGTATTGGAGTTGGAAGGTGCAAGTGTCCTACCAGTCCACTCTCCCACGCGGGGGAGGAATCGGCAATTCGCGGGGATGTACCTGTGGTCCTCGTGCGCCACCCAGCTTTCATCTCCATAGCTGAAGGCAGGGGGCCTCACCCGGGACTCTTGCTAGAGCAGAAACTGCGAATTAACGCCTTTGCGGCCTTGCGCCGGCTCGGCAGGGTCGTCGGATTCATCACTTTCAGCCGACTCAGCGCTCATCGGCGTCACGGGATCAGGGGTGGCCTGCCTCGCTGGCACAGTTGGGGCTGCTGGCGCGGGTGGCTCAATCGCCTCAGGCTCCTCAAACGTGGATGGCTCTTCACGCACGGATGCCTCGATTGGTGGCGGCGCTGAGGCACGGACACGCGGCTGGGTCGGCGGAGCTTCTACAGGGACACGATAGGGGACGCCATAGAGCGCGCTTACCTGAAAGTAGAGATCGCCGCGCCGGTCAGGGCGGACCCCAGAGATATCGACGCCTGGCCCCTGCGCGATAGTTGGCGACGCGACGCCGTAGACATGCGAGAGCCAGCGGCTGAGATCCGCCGCGAGGTCCTCGAAGCGTTTGTCGCGCCGGTCATAGGGGACGAGCGCCGCGACATGGACGGGATGCTGCGCGCGTTCGAGCGGTGTGTGCAGCGTTCCGGCTGCCTGCCCGGTGAAGAGCGCGTCAATTACCTGGACCAGACGCCAGCGCGCGTGCTGATACTCGACGTTGACGGGCGCTGGCGCGCCGGTGAGTTGCGCGGTGACGCGGCGGGTCCACTTCGCCGGCTCCAGGATATTGACGCCGCCCGAGTCGAGCGCTATCGCAGCGAACGGATACCCTGCCTCATGCAATGTCGCCATGACTTTGCTGAAAGGCGGGTTCTTGGGATGCGCGAGTGGGGCGAAGAGCATCGTGGCGAGGCTGCGCGCCAGCAAGGCGTCCTGATATGAGGCGCCGATCTCGCGCACCAGTGGCGACTGCCGGTCAATGAGAATCGCCGTCCCCAGGACTGGCTGGCCCAGAGCCGCATCCCGGGTCTGGAGCTGCGCCAGCGTGTCGAGTGGCGCGGCGTCCTGAATGATCTGCGGAAGGAAACTCACCACGGTGATGAGTGTGCGTGGCATCAAACGCTTCATGCTGCGTAGCGGCTCGACGCAGATATCCACCCGCTCGGCGTCTACAATCCAGATCAGATGCTCGAGCGGCTGCTGATGTGCGCGTTCCACCCGCAACAGCGCATTTTGCAGATCGGTGAGGTGCGCGAGATCGACATGGTCGGCCGTTTCATACTCGCTACGAATCTCGTGGTGCTGGGTGGCCGTCACGCTGATGTTGGGATAGGGAAGCTGGCCCAGCGCCGCGCGCGCCTCGTCGCCACTCGCGCTGGGATCATACACGCCGACGGCCGCCAGTGGCGGATGCGCGTACAGGCGCGCGATGTCCTGGCATAGACGCGCGGTGAACTGGCTGGCCACCGGCCCAATCCCGATGACCGCCGTCACATGGCGTTCACCCACGACGCGTCTCCCTTCCGGAGGATTCAAGAACTCGGCGGCCGCCGTCTTAACCTCGATTCATGCTGGCCTCAAGAGCAATGCGCGAAAAATATCAGCCAGGCGCGACTCAATCCCAGACATCGGGCGGTTTTGTGTCTGGAAGCGCGCGCTGACTCAATTCAGAGCTGGCCGGTCTCATTGCGGAGGACGCCGTAGAGGTTCCCGATCTGTCCGCGCCCCGTGAGTAGCGTGAAGTCTCTTCAGGAAAGAGCCGACTGACATCGCGGTCGGGGATGCCATACAGTACAGATACCTGGCCGTGCCGATCGCCACGTTCCTGCGGCTTGCTGGCAGAGAGGTCGGTACCGCTGCCCTGCACAACGCTCAACGACTCGATGTTGTGCTGATTGGCAAGCCACGAACTCATCCCGCTCTTGAACCGCGAATAGTCGTGGCTATGCGCGGGCAGTGGCGCCATGTAGCTGACATAGACCGGAACACGGCTCGGATCAGGCGGTAAGTTGACCGAGGATCCGACGTTCTGGTTGAATATCTGGTCAGTGGCTTTCTCTAGCTTCGTTAGCGCGTCCTGCCAGACGACCTCGCCCTGTTCCTCTGGTCGCCACCAGCTCAGGAATCCGCGCTGCGGACGCGCCGCGACGAGCCCCGTCGAATCGACCGCCAGCGCGGCGAAATGGTAGCCAGCGGTGTTGAGGTTCTGGATGATGGTCAGGAAGGACTGATTGGCCGCGTTGTGGATCGGCGCCAGCGTCATGCCGGCAAGGCCACGCGCCAGGACCTTGCCATGATGGAGGTCGCCGTGTGTGTGGTAGAGCGGCGAACTGCGGTCGATTAACACCGTCAGCGTAATCGGTGGAGTGTCCGTAGGGTGATCGGGTGACGGCGAAGAGAGCCTCAGCAGTTCACGGTAGGGTTGGCGGTCGCGGACGTTCTGCGGCATGAAGCACACGACAGTGATATTGACACGTCCTAACGTGCGCTTGAGATCGGGGAAGACAGTCAGGCACTCGCCGAGCTTCTCACCGTCCACTACCCACAGCAGCGTCGTCTGCACATCGCCGCGCTTATGATAGGCGCGCACGATGTTATCGCGGAGCGTATGCAGCGGCGATCCCTCGTGCCCCGAGGTCGTGATGTTGTTGATGGCGAGCCGGTTCAGGCGACGGCGCACGTCGTCCACCGTGTGGTAGTCATCGGCGTAGGCGCCTGCGGCGATCAGGCTGGAACGCGTGTAGAGCTGCGTGACGTCGGCGCAGAGCTGCGCCATGAAGTCGCTGCTCGTGTTGCCGTAGCCGACAACGGAGAGCACATTGGAGGTTGTCGGCGCCGGGCGGGGCGCATGCTCCGGATTGGGGCGGAAGATCCCGGCGACGCCAAAGATCAGATCAGGCACCAGATGCTCGCCGACGGTGCGTAGCGCCTCATGGATCCAGGTGAAGATCAGCGCGAGGAACTCGAAGACAATGCCGACCAGGCCGAGCGAGAGCGCGAGGAGCGCGCTCAAGCCGCGGATCGCGCCCCAGGCCGCCAGGAACATCACCAGCACCTGCAGGACGCCGATCAGCGTCGCGATGATGAGTGAGCCAAGTGGCCAGGTGGAGGCGTACGAGATCAGCGTCTGGCCCGCGAAGAACAGGATCCCGACGACCGCCATGTTGAGCAGGAAGGCGCCGAGGGAGAGCGCGAGAAACATCCGGCGCTTGTTGTCGTCCATCGTCGGGAAGAGGCGCGCTGGTGGCGGCAAAACGCCGAGGAAGTCGAGCGTGAGCGCGCCAGTCAGGAACACCATCGAGACAAAGAGGGCGCCGGAGAGGTCGCTCAGATTCGCCAACTCTGGGTTGATAGGGAGATCGGGGAAGAGCACCGCCTGCAGGCGCAGGACGGTGAAGACGAAGTCAGAGACGACGATGATCACGCCAGCGACGAGGTAGAGCACGTGGGAGATGATGACCTCTCCCACCCAGGTGGCGTGGATCTCCGGCTCTTCGGGCTTCGCTGGCTCAACTGGCGCGCTCACAGCAGTGGACGCCCTCCCCGACGAAACGCCATGGTAGGAGCCGTTGGCGGAGACACCGTTCGACGAAGCGGGCTGCATGGCTCGCGATGACGAACCGTTCCCGTTCGTTCCGTTCGCGGCGTAGCCATTGCCATTGCCATTCCCATTATAGGAAGGATCGCTATAGGTCCGGTCGCCATTGTGCGAGGGCGCGCCGGAATACGACCCAGAATAGGACCCAGAGTAGGACGAGCCGCCATTGCGGTCGGGATAGGGCGCCACTGAAGGTGATGTCTCCGGCTCGTAGGGCGCGAGTTGGTCATATGACATCGCATCTGGTAGCTGGATGCCATTCCGATGCGACGAGCCATTGGAGCCGACGCCACTGTAAGCTGGTGGTTGCTCGCGGATCACCGCCTGCTGCTGAATCGGCGTGGTGGCGTAGGCTGGCGTCGCCGGAATTGCCTGAGCGGTCGTTTCGGCGGGCGCTTTCTTCTCCACCGGCTTGCCAATCATGAAGACGCTCTTCACGAGGGCGAAGAGCTTTTCCGCACCCTTCTGCAGCCAGTCCGCGATGGTCCCCAGCAGCCGCCCGAAGAGGGTGATCGGCTCCCCCAGGAGGTTGGCGAGGGTCTGCGGCGCGAAGATCGCCAGCAGAAGCGTCAGCGCTACAACTACGACGATGAGCAACGTTGTGCCGTCGAGTGGAATGGTCAACATCTTACGCCCCTCCCCCAAACAGGTTCGTCAACGTCTTCGATTGCGCCGGATCACTGAACTTGACCGACGTGGCCCCAGAACTGGTGAAGATGTTCTGCCACTGCGCTGTGGTACTCTGGCAGCTTCTGGCGTTGCTGCAATAGAAGTAAACGACCGCCACATTGACATCCTTGAGCGCCTGACTGCTCTGGAAGTCACCCGTGTAATCGACGGAGGTGTTGTTCTCCATGTCAGACGCAATGACGAGGTAATGCGCCCCAGGATTTTGCTGGAAGCGCGTGCGCGCAAGCTGGAGACATCCCCACACACTGGTCGCGTCGCGGTCTACCGCGGGATTGAGGTTGACGAGGCGGTTGCTGTCTGACCCCACCTGCTTCTTGAGGTCCTCGACCTGCTTTTTTACGCTGGCAAGCTGATCGTTATAGGCTTTGATCGCGTCATCATTTTTCGCCTGCGCCGCCTGCTTTTCCTTGGCATAGCTGATGGGATTGCCTTCCGTTGGCGTCGGGATGGGAGCGGGAAGCGAGGGATAGGGGGCAATAGATGGTATCTGGAAAGGATCGAGCGTGCTCGACGAGTCGCCAGTCTTACTGTTGATGAGCGTGGCGTAGAGTGTCAGACCATCGCTATTGGGCGTGACAGCGTCAACCAGGCTCTGCGCGATAAGCTGATTGGCGCCATGAAAATCGTCTCGCGGATAGCTTCCGGTGTCATCGACGCAATATTGAATGGTCGTTTTATCACGATGGGCGCTGGTCATCGTCGGTGCGGGAGTGATTGACGAGCCTACCGCGCTGCTCAGCCCCGCATCGCATCCCGCCAGGAGCATTATGGCCAGCAATAAGAAGATACCACATCGAACTGCCATCAGCAGGATTCCTCAACTCTCTTTAATACCATAGGACTGGCAATGCCATAGGGCATAGTGCGAGGAGCGCTTCCTTGTATCGCTCTACCACCTCCTTATCCGTTGCCAATCCCGCTGAGGGCGTGACCATCCGACGACCATACACGGGTCGCGAGAGCCAGTATACATCGTCTGGATGCGTCCGTGTCGAGAGGCGGGCTGAATTGGTAGGAGCGCCGCGTAATTTTGAAACGCGGGGCTAACTATGTACGGTCGGCCTTTGGGCAAGGTTGTATTTTGACTCACCAAAGCTGAATTTATGGGGTTTCCTATGTCTTTTCGAGAGCTCTCACATCACCGCAACTTATCGCCGCCGCCTCCAAATTGTTTCTCGCCGATCTTCCGCATACCTTCCGCCCGGTTGACCCCGCTGCGCTTGCGCGGCATACTAGGCAATAGCGCCCTCGCGGCGCCGCCAGCGCGCGCCTGTCTAGCGCGAATGCGGCAGCAAGAAAGAGATCGCCCCTGTGCAGGAATCGTCGCGCTCACCTTCAAGTCCACGCTACTCCTTCCGCTTTGTCGCCATCGCCGCGCTCTTCGTCACCTGCCTGCTCATTGCGAATATCGTGGCGGTCAAACTCATTCAGTTGCCCGGCGGGATCATCGCGCCAGCGGGCGTGGTCATCTTCCCTCTCAGCTATCTCTTCGGGGATGTGCTCACCGAGGTCTATGGCTATGCGGCGGCGCGCCGGGTGATCTGGCTCGGCTTCTTCTGCAATTTGGTCGCGGTTATCGCCATCGCCGTCGCTGGCGCGCTGCCTCCCGCGCCGTTCTGGCAGGGACAGGCGGCGTACGAGACCATTCTCGGCTTCACTCCGTATCTGCTGATCGCCTCGTTCTGCGCCTATCTGGTCGGCGAGTTCCTCAACTCGTTCGTGCTCGCACGCATGAAGGTGGCGACGAATGGGCGCTGGCTCTGGACGCGCACCATCGGCTCGACCCTGATCGGCGAAGGCGCGGATACCATCATCTTCATCTCGCTGGCCTTCGGCGCAACCGGCGCGCTGGGACTGGCGACGCCACTGCCTTTCAGCGTTCTGCTCAACCTGATGCTGACGCAGTGGCTCATCAAGGTCGGATATGAGATCGTCGCTACGCCGCTGACCTATGTGATCGTCGGCTACCTGAAGCGGCGCGACGCCAGCGATGTCTACGACAGGGATACCAATTTCAGCCCTATCGTCATTGGACAGGAACGCGAGACAGCTGCGGTCGGCGCGGCTGAATCCTGATACCGAATCCTGATAAGGTCAGTAACTGCTCCCTAAAGGGAGTGGCTTGCCCGCGACTCCGAAGAGTCCACGCTTCGGAGCAGACTGACAGGCTGCCCACCGTGACACTTTCGCTACTTGCCTGTCGCGCTGTACCTGTGCTACAACTAGGTATAGCGTTGAGTGGCCGCGAGAAAGGGCTGGGCGTGTTCGAGACAGATCGGGAACGGCAGATCTGGTTGGCTGCATGGCTGGATGCTGACGGCAACATCTCCATGGATCGGCGTGACGGGGAGCAGTATCGCAACCGGAGTTTCTGGTTGCCATATGTTGCAATCGTGAACACAAGTCCAGCGGCGGTGGAGGTGCTGCAAAGCGTGACGGGTGGCACGGTAAGGATTGACCTGCGTCGCAAGGCTGGGTGGCGCGATCGATATGTCGTGTATGTCTCGCCAGCGAAGTGCCGCATCCTCTTGCCTGCAATTCGCCCATTCCTCCTGGTGAAGCAGAGGCAAGCCGACTTAGTGATTGAGGCGCTGCACTTGCTGGAGGATAACCGACGCTGGGCGGGAGGCGGCAAGGCACAATACCGAGAGCGCATTGATGCGAACTTTGTGCAATTGAGTCACATCCATGCCGAACTACGCGCGCTCAATCGCAGAGGGAGCGAGGCTGACCATGAACCTCACTAGAGCGGCTTGTCGTCGTGGTAGCACGGCTCCACGAGGCCCTGTCACGCGCGCTCAAACGCGGCCACCGTCTCTCATGGAGGTCGCGATCGTCGGGCCACAGGATCGTCACGGAGCGCTTGATGTCCATGGCGCTAGCATACCGCTGGAGTGCATATGAATACAATTATAGTGGTATATTCGCCAAGGGAAGAAGGGTTTTCCCATCTTCTCTTGCAGACGATCTCCGCTGCCCAGGCCTGCGCGGTCCCGAGCATGCGTGGTATGTCAGCCAGTGAGAATCCCATCAGCAAGCGAGAGGAGGCGTCAGCGTGTCAGCGACCCCAGCCATGTGAATGGCGGGGCTCGGACGAGCCCCGATGCTGACCAGTCCCCTGGGCAACCAGGAGCCGTTGGCGAGGAGTGTCCAAGTTCGCACTCTGGGATGGCGTCTCAGTCCCAGGCGCTGCAATCGGTCGGTTAAACAGGCGGATGGGGAAGCAAGCCAGTGCCGACCGAAGATGACCGCTCGCCAACCCGGACGAGGGAACCTTTACCCGCGTAAGCGGAGGCGCGCAAGCGCACGGGAGCAATCATGTCGTACGTGTTCGTTGTCGATCACACATGCCGCCCACTCGATCCTGTGCATCCAGGCCGGGCCCGCTTGCTGCTGAACCAGGGGAAAGCAGCCGTCTACCGACGATATCCCTTTACTCTCATCCTGAAGGCCTCCCAGCGGGAGGTCGCGGTGGCGCCCCTGCGCGTCAAGATTGACCCGGGATCGAGGACCACGGGACTGGCGGTGATTGACGACGCGACCGGGCAGATGGTGTGGGCGGCGGAACTCGCCCATCGCGGCGAGACGGTGAAAGCCCGGCTCGATCAACGCCGCGCCTGTCGTCGGTCACGGAGGCAACGTCATACCCGCTACCGCCCGGCACGCTTCGCTAATCGCCGGCGTCGCGCAGGCTGGCTGCCCCCCTCGCTGGAGAGTCGCATCGCCAATACGCTCACCTGGGTGGGTCGACTGCGACGGTGGTGTCCGATTGGCGCGCTCTCCCTCGAGCTGGTGAAATTTGATACCCAGCTCATGCAGGACGCGGAGATCAGCGGGGTGGAGTATCAGCAGGGCGAGCTGGTGGGGTATGAGGTCAGAGAGTACCTGTTGGAAAAGTGGGGCAGAAAATGCGCCTACTGCGGCGCGACCGACCGACCGCTGGAGGTCGAGCACATTGTGCCGCGGGTGCGCCATGGATCGCGCCGGATCTCCAACCTCACGCTCGCCTATCATGAGTGCAACGAGGCGAAAGGCACGCGCACGGCGGAGGAATTTGGGTATCCCCAGATCCAGGCGCAGGCGAGGCAGCCGTTACGCGACGCGGCGGCGGTGAATGTGACACGGTGGGCGCTCTACCAGCGACTGACTGCTCTGGGACTGCCGCTCGAGACGGGGACAGGAGGACGAACGAAGTGGAATCGCACGAAGCGGGAGCTGCCCAAGACGCATTGGCTCGACGCCGCCTGTGTGGGGGCGAGTACGCCCGAGCGCCTGCGCGTGCAGGGAATCGCGCCGCTCGCGATTCGGGCGATGGGACGGCATAGTCGTCAGATGTGCCGGACGAACGCCGCTGGGTTTCCCGACAAAGCGCCTAAAGCGACCAGTGTGGTGGGCGGGTTTCGTACCGGGGACATGGTACGAGCAGTGGTACCAGGGTCGAGCATGAAAGCGGGAGTCCATGTCGGACGGATCGCGATCCGCGCCAGTGGGTCGTGCAACCTCACGACGGCAACTGAAACGATCCAGGGGATACATGTTCGGTATTGTCGGCCACTCCACCGTGGAGATGGCTATGCTTATACGAAAGGAGCGGCGCTTCCTCCCCAGGCGTAAACGCTGGGGTCTCTGCGCCGGACTAATGATGAGCGAGCCAGATCCGCCGCGCGAGACCTGGGACGAAGACATCTACCAGCATCTGCGCCTCACCCGTCAGGGATTCGCTGCCATCGTCACGCTGGATCGTCCTGACCTCCACAATGCCTTCAATGAGCGGCTTATCGGAGAAATTCAGCGCGCCTTCGAGCGGTTGAGCGAGGCCGAGGACATCCGCGCGGTCGTGCTGCAGGGCGCGGGCAAGAGCTTCTGCGCGGGCGCCGACCTGAACTGGATGCGCGCCAGTCTCGACTTCACCCACGACGAGAACATCGCCGACGCGCTCAAGCTTTCCGATATGCTACGCGCCATCGACGCCTGCCGCCATCCGGTGATCGGGCGCGTCCACGGCGCGGCGCTCGGCGGCGGGGCGGGACTGATCGCCGTCTGCGACATCGCCATCGCGGCGGAGGGAACGCGCTTCGGCTTCACCGAGGCGCGACTGGGCATCGCCCCGGCGGTGATCTCCCAGTTCGTTGTCCCAAAGATTGGCCAGTCGCACGCCCGCGCGCTCTTCCTGACCGCCGAGCGCTTCGACGCGCAGCGCGCGCTCGGCATCGGGCTGGTCCATCAGGTCGTCTTGCTGGACGAGCTGGACGCGGCGGTGACGAAGACGCTGAGCGAGATCGGCCAGAACGGGCCAGCAGGCGTGCGCGCGGCCAAGATGCTCGCACGGACCGTCACATCTCTGCAGCCAGATGAAGCGCGCCAGACGACGGCGGCGACCATCGCGGGGCTGCGCGTCAGCCCAGAGGGACAGGAGGGCATCCGCGCCTTCCTGGAGAAGCGCCGCGCGACCTGGGCGCCCGACGATGTTTGAGCGTGTCCTGATCGCCAATCGCGGCGAGATCGCCGTGCGCGTCATTCGCACCTGTCAGGAGCTTGGCGTGCGCGCCATCGCCGTTTATTCCGACGTGGACCGCGACGCCCTGCATGTGCGGCTGGCGGACGAGGCGTACTGCATCGGCCCAGCCCCAGCGCGTGAGAGCTATCTGAATATTGAGGCGATCCTGCGGGTGGCGCGCGAGCATGGCGTGCAGGCGATCCATCCGGGCTACGGCTTCCTCTCGGAGAACGCCGAGTTCGCGGCGGCCTGTGATGCGGCGGGTGTCGTCTTCATCGGCCCGCCAGCCGAGGCGATCCACACGATGGGATCGAAGACCGCCGCCAAGCGCGCCGTCGAGGAGCGCGGCGTGCCGACCGTGCCGGGCTATCCGGGTGGATCGAGCGAGCTGCGCATCTTCCAGCGCGAGGCCGAGCGCATCGGCTTCCCGCTCATGATCAAGGCAGCGGCGGGTGGTGGCGGCAAGGGCATGCGCGCCGTGACGGATCCGGTCGAGTTCGTCGAGGCGCTGGCGGCGGCGCAACGCGAGGCGCTGGCGGCCTTTGGCGACGACGCTGTCTTTTTGGAGAAGCTGATCGTCCGCCCGCGTCACATCGAGTTCCAGGTGGTCGCCGACCGCTACGGCCACACCATTCATCTGGGCGAGCGCGAGTGCTCGATCCAGCGGCGCCATCAGAAGGTGATCGAGGAGAGTCCAAGTGTTGCGCTCTCGCCGGAGTTGCGCGCCGAGATGGGCGAGGCCGCCGTGCGCGCGGCGCAGGCGGTCGGCTACGTCAACGCCGGCACGGTCGAGTTTCTGCTGGATAGCTCCGGCGCCTACTACTTCCTGGAGATGAACACGCGTTTGCAGGTCGAACACCCCGTCACCGAAAGCGTGACCGGTGTTGATCTCGTGCGCCATCAATTGTTCATTGCGGCGGGCGAGCGCCTCGCGCTGCGTCAGGAAGACATCGCGCCGCGCGGGCATGCCGTTGAGGCGCGACTCTACGCCGAGGACCCGGCGAACGGCTACCTGCCCTCGACAGGATGCGTGCTGGTGTTTTCTCCGCCAGAGGGGCCAGGCGTGCGCGTGGACGCTGGCGTGGCGGCGGGCGACGACGTGACGATGCATTACGACCCGATGCTGGCGAAGCTGATCGTCTCCGGCGAGGATCGCACGGCGGCGATTGACCGGCTCCAGCGCGCGCTCGCCTCGTTCGCCGTCCTCGGCGTCACGACCAATATTCCGCTGCTCGCCGCGATTGCGTCCAACGCCGACTTCCGGGCTGGCAAGACGGATACCTCTTTCCTCGAACGCCATGATTTCCAGCTTGCGGTTGCACACGAGACGCCAGCGCGCGTAGTTGTGGCGGTTGCGCTGTGGGAGATGCTCGCCAGCGCGCCCGCGCAATCCACCGGCCCCTACAATCCCTGGACGCGAAGCGAGAGCGCCTCCTCCAGCGTTGAGCGCCGCCTACGCTACCACACTGGCGCGCGTGATGTGACGGTGATGGTGCGAGCGCATCAGAATGAAGGTTATGCGCTCATCATCGACGGCGCGGCATACCCAGAGGAAAACACAACGATACGCGCCCATCTCACTGGCATGGCGGAGTTGGCGCTGGATGCCGGTGGCGAGCGCAGCCGCTACTTCCTCGCGCAACGCGGCCACGATATTCTGGTTTTCGACCAGGGGACGATCTACATGCTGGGCAAACCCCAGCCACTGAGCGTAGAGACAGCTGTACGGCATGGAGAGACCGGTGGCGCGGCGCAGGCGCTCGTGGCGCCCATGTCGGGCACGCTCATCAAGGTCAACGTGCGCGAGGGCGACACATTTTCCGAACGGCAGACGCTCGCGGTGCTTGGAGCAATGAAGATGGAGCATGCGGTGGTCGCGCCGTATGCAGGCCGGGTCACGCGCGTGGCGCATTTGGCGGGAGACGTCGTGCAGGGCGGCGAGACACTGGTGGAGATCGAGCCGGAGGGCGGCTCCTGAGAGCGAGCGGGAAAGGATTCTCCTATGGCGCAGGCTCCCTGGTCGTTGCCGCCACACGTCAAGGTTGTCGAGGTGGGGCCGCGCGACGGCCTGCAGAACGAGAAGGGTGTCGTCTCCACCGCCGACAAAATTCACTTCATAGATCTTTTGAGCAAGGCAGGTTTTCCTGTCATCGAGGCGACCTCGTTCGTCAGCCCGCGCGCCGTGCCACAACTGGCCGACGCTAGCGAAGTTATGGCGGGCATCCAGCGCGAACCCGGCGTGCGCTTCGCGGCGCTCGTCCCAAATAGCAAAGGGATGGAGCGAGCGCTGGCGGCTGGCGTGGACGAGGTCGCGGTCTTCACCGGCGCATCCGAGACGTTTGTCCAGCACAACATCAACATCTCGATTGATGGCAGCATCGAGAACTTCAAGCCGGTTGTGGCGATGGCGCGCGAGCGAGGGATGCGTGTGCGCGGCTATATCTCGACCGCGTTCGGCTGCCCTTATCAGGGAGCTGTCGCGCCCGCGGCCGTCGCGTCGGTGGCGCAGAAGCTGCTGGCGCTTGGGATGGACGAACTCTCGATTGGCGACACCATCGGCGTTGCGACGCCCAACCAGGTCGTGGAGGTAACACAGGCGCTGCTGGCGCACACGACGCTGGATCGCCTGGCGATGCACTTCCATGACACACGCGGCACAGCGTTAGCCAACGTGCTCGCCGCGCTGGAGCTTGGGATCGCCATCTTCGATAGCTCCGCCGGGGGACTGGGCGGCTGTCCCTATGCGCCAGGCGCGTCAGGCAATCTGGCGACGGAAGACCTGCTCTACATGCTACGCGGCCTCGGCGTCGAGACGGGAATCAACCTGGACGCCGTCGTCGCCGCGAGCAGTTTTCTCGCTGATGTGCGCGCGATGTCTCCCGCCAGTCGCTACTATGCCGCCGCGACCGCGACTGAATAGACGGGCGGTCAGGCTGACGCCAGGCCTCTGCCCAGAGCATAAGCGCCTGCGAGCGCATAGAGCAGCGCAGCATAGTCGGCGCTCTCTTCCAGCGCGCCACGCCAGACGCCGCCGAGCGCGATCGGGTAGGCGCCGCCATGCGGTATAGCAATCACCACCCCAACCAGCGATCCCTGCTCGTCTTCCCATTGCGCCACCGCAACCGGCTCGCCGCCGATAATGCGCTCGGCCAGACGCCGCGCGCCGTCTGACTGTGGCGCCAGACGGCTCTCGACGCCGGAGACGAACGTTTCCTCCGCGCTGGTTTCCTTCTGAAAGACACGCAGCAATACTTCGGCCTGCGTCGTGTGCGGGCTACGCCTGCGGGCGGATCTTCCGCGATAGTCGAAGGACGATTTCAGTAGGGCGGTCAGCGCTAGCGCATGCGACTGGCGCGCCCAGACGGCGCTGTGGCATGTGAGCGCGATGGCGAGCGATTGCGTCGCTCTCTCGAGCAAACCCTTCTCGTCGGGCGTGAATTCATGGGGGATTCGGCTACAGACGCCCAGAGTTCCGAACACCCCGTCGCCGATCGACAGCGGCAGTATTGCATAGGCCTGATATGGGCTGCGCCGGTTCAGGAGTTGTGAACTGGAGTACGGAATGAACTGAGTGCGCACGTTATCGTAGTAGAACGGCTCGCCCGTAGCCAGAACACGCGCTGTGGTCATATCTTGCTTCCCGTACGTAGCAATGAACTGGTCCAGGATCGTGCGCGGAAAGCGTAGCGACGTCGTGACATGCGGGTGGATGCGTCGATCAGAGCTGGGTTGAGACTCGACGACGACGAACGCGGTCATGTCGGAGATCCTGCGTTCGACGGTGGCGAAGGTATAGCGGCACAGCCGCTCTTTGCCGTCGGGCAGCGTGATGAGTCTCGGCAGCAGTGTCAGCGGGTCGGCGTTCGTGGTAAGAGGAGCATGGGCGATATGCTCGGCGTACGCCTCGAGCGTAGCGCGCGAAAACCGATAATGTCCGCCCTGGGTGACGAGATCTGGGGCAAGCACATTGTTCTTTATCGCCAGATGTAATGACGAGCGATGCACACCGAGCACATGCGCGGCCTGGGTGGTGCTCAGGAGCCGATCAGGCGGCGGTTTTTCGTCGTCCAGCACGCGATACTCCTCACTCCTTAGAGGACGGGCATGCGCCGCACAGGAGCGCATGTGAAGCAGGAATATCAGCAGAGAGGGCGGGGAACGCGCCGTCCATGTCGCGGTCGTCTCATTGTACCCTCATGCGTCCAGCGCATTCAATATCTTCGCCAAAAACTACGAATAGAACTGGGATTCCTTCCTTGTATGAGGCATACTGATTCTCGTGATTGACGATCTGGCCGGCTGCACGCACGTACGACGCGGACCGTCCAGCGCTAATCATTGGTATCGCCGAGAAAGCGCGTATCGAGATGCGGCCATACGGGGATACCCGAAGAAGTTTACAGGAATCCCGTATTCCACAGGAGCAAGCGCTCCGGTACCCTTATACCAGTGGATTGGTACGGTGGGAGGCGCAAGAGGCGCATGGTTTCTCCCGTTCCGATCACTTCACGAGCAGACGCAAGGAGCGCGTCATATCTGGCAGGGACGCCAGCGGCTCGTGGCGCGCCGCAATGAGCATGGCGCTCGCCAGCCGTAGTTAAGGCGCATCTGGGACGCGATATTGGCTCGCAGCGTAAGTCTGCTGGCCCGTCAGCGAGCACGTATGTCGCTCGACGCTTTCAGCATATGGTCAGCGCGTCAATGTCATGCCCCGCTTATCAAAGGAGGGACAGGTGTTATCACAGCGCAATACACACTACTGGCTCTGGTTTTTGTTGTTCGGCGTCGTCTCGGCGCTCGTCTCGGTTTCGCAGGGTAAAGGGATCACCACCGAGACATTGTGGCTGCTGATCACCGGCTTCCTTGGGCTGGCGCTGGGCATGATTCTGCCGGCGCTGGCCCGTCCCTTTGACCTGGTGATTGGGCTGCTCTTCACCGCAGTGGGCTTGCTGGGGATCCTGCACGCCTTTGGGCTCAATCTGGTCGCAACGAGCGGTGTCGCCCCCAATGCGATTGATGAGACGGCCATTTTGGGCTTGAGTCTGAGCCTGCCGTATGCGCTGATCCACACCCTGCTCGGGCTGACTTCGTTGAGCCATGGCCTGCGGGCGCACGTCGCGACCAGCCGGGTCGCGGTCGCCACGCCAGCCGCTGTTGAATAGCGGGCGCGAGACGAGGGCAGCGTGAGAGAGCATACGGGCGCGCCCTGGAAAGACTACGGGAATTCCGTATTCCACCTGGTGGCCGATGTGTGTATGCTCCCTACAGTGGATCGGCGTGGCGGACACGCAGGCGACTGCCCAATCCTCCATCGCTGGCCATGCCGGGCGGGAACGTATGGATGCGTCACGATCGACAAGGATGTCGATACCGCGCGGAGGCGTTGTGATCGCTGGTTGAGCGTGAGTAATGTCTCCAGGGAAGGCACAGGTTTGGGCGCGGTAGGATCCGACCCTTGGCGCTGATCGCCAGCGAGCGCGAACGTCGCTCGGCGCCTTCCCAAACCTTGAGACCAGCCTGTCTGCGCTACGCGCTGGAATAGCTAGCTTTCAGCGTAGCGACGCCAGCGCGCAGGCAGGGACGATGTGGACGTCCAGACAAGCGTCCACGGAAAGGAGTCCGAATCATGGCATTGGTAAACATTCTCGTGTGGATCATCGTTGGCGGTATCGCGGGCTGGCTCGCCAGTCTGCTGGTGCAGGGCACAGGCATGGGCATCGTCGGTGACATCATCGTCGGCATCGTCGGCGCGCTAATTGGCGGCTTCGTCCTCTCGCTGCTCTTGCCAGGCACGTTTGGCTTCACCGGCTTCAACCTGGGCAGCCTTATCGTCGCCTTCATTGGCGCGGTGATTTTGCTCTTCATCGTCAAGCTCTTCACCGGACGGCGTGCGGTCTCCTAGGCCGGCGCCACGAGCGCTGAAACGCTGAGAAGCCTTTAGGCTGAGAAGCTTTCGGGAGGTTGTGACAAAGACGTCGCAGCCTCCCTTCTCTCATTCAGCAAGGGCTTGTATGGGTCGTGACCGCAGGTGATCGAGAAGGTTGCATGTAGATGTCTTCATCCTCGATTTTCCCCAACGCGCCCAACGAGACGATTACGGTCTGGACGCGCCGGTTTCTCATTGCCCTCACCATTCTCGCCTGGTTTGGCATTCTGGCGATGGTCATCTGGAGTATGCGCCTCATCGGAGCGGTCCTTCTGCTCTACTCCATCGCCGCGCTCCTCGCTTTCGTCCTCTATCCGCTGGTCAAGGCGCTCGGTCACGTCGTCGGCAGGCGGGTGGCGGCGCTCCTCGTTATGGCGCTGGTCGTCGCGGCGGCGGTGGCGCTGATTTATTGGTTGGGAATGTCGCTTGTCGAACAGGGCGGCGTGCTCGCCGATCGACTGGCGTTCCTGACGCGGCCTGACGCGATTCAGCAGATTCCCTGGCTGGCGCATGTGCTGCAAAGCTTCGGCGTGGATCCCTCGACCGTGCGCATTCCGGTCAACCAATGGATTCAAGAACTGGTAGATGGCTCAGGCAATCTCGCCGGTATCCTGGGTGGTGTGGCATTTGCGCTAATCAATGTTGTCGCGGCGATCACGATCATGACGTATCTGCTGATGGATGGCGCCAGACTCATTCGATGGCTGCGTGGCTCGACGCCGATGGTGTACCGACCGAGCGTCAACTTCCTGCTCGACACGCTCAACGAGAAGATGGGCGGCTTTCTGCGCGGGCAATTGCTCGTCGTCGTCATCATCACCGTTCTGATCGGCGTCGGCGCCTACATCATTGGCTTGCCCTATCTCGCCATCTTCATCGCGATTGTCTTCGTGTCGGAATTTGTGCCAGTGCTGGGAGGCTATGTCGCCGGGACCATTGGCATTCTGTTTGGTTTCAGCCACTCTGTTGCCATGGGCCTGATTATGATCGCCTTTACCGCGATCATGTTCGGCGTCGTCGAGGGCCAGATTCTCATCCCGCGTATCACAGGACGCGCGGTTCACGTCCACCCGCTCTTCGTGCTGGCGGGCTTGTTGATTGGCGCGGAGCTGTTTGGGCTGCCAGGCGCGCTCTTCGCTCCGGCGCTCACCGGCGTCCTCGACGTGATCGTGCGCGCGCTGTGGGCGACGTACCGTTACCTCCATCCCGAGGAGTTCCCGCATACGCCGGAGCCAGAACCGCCACCGCCGCTGATTCCAGGCGTCGCGCCCACTGATCCCGAGGCGTTCCTGCCAGAGGTCATTGGCGAGGCCGCCGCGGCCCTGGAAGGAAAAGCGGAGCAGAAAATATGATGCTGTCATGAATGTCGTCGCTGGGGAAAGTGGTCGGTCTGAAGGTTCGCTCCAGCAATGGCGACCAAGGAAAGCGCAAGGAAAAGGGAGGAAGCGCCATGACGCAGAAGCACGGATATGGACTGTCCACGACACGTGGGGGTGTCGCCTGGGCGCTGCACGAGTGGTACGCAGCTCTGGACGCGGCGAATGATAGCGTCGAAGCGGATATCTACGCGTGCGCCGCCGAGCTTGTCGTCGAGTGGCTGCAGGATGAAAAGACGTTCACTGGCTTGCTCAGCGCATTCTTCTATCCCGATCTGGAGTTGACGCGGCTCATCACGGAACTCTGTACTGAGGGCGAAATCCTCCTGCAGCCACATCTGCTGATGGGGGCCTCGTACGCGCTCCGTCTCCGCCAGCTCGTAGCGCAGCCAGGGAAATGACGTGTCGAGCAACCGATGCCCAAATTACTCCCCGGCTAGTGGCTGCGGCGCAGCAGCGAGATACCAAGCCAGAGGTTGAAGATAGGGTTGAGCAGCAGGCCCGCGATGGCTGCGGGACCGACAATCGCGGCGAGGCCGAGCGTCGTCGTGGTGTCGATCACGATCAGCCGCGCCAGGAAGATCTCTATGAGCAGGAGCCCCAAGACGACACCGAGATAGCCCAGGCCGCGCGGCAGCCGCCCACCGCGCGCGATCAGCAACGAGAAGATAAAGAGCGCCAGCCCGGAGAGGCCAAAGGTGAGGAAACCGCGCGCGTCAATCTGGCTGGGTGCGTTTTGTGTGGAGGCGGTCAGGCCTGGTGTGAGGGCGGTGGCGAGGTCGAACATGCCATGCGCCGCCGAGCCGAGCGCCGCGACGACGCCGATCAACAACGCCCACAGCGCAAACGCGACATCGGTCTCGCGCACGCGGAAATAGATCGCCGTGAGGATGGCGGTGGTCACAATGCCGCCGACCGTCAGCGCGACGGAGTAGACGACGACGTTCTTGAGGATGACGAACGCGACGGAATAGAGCAGACTTCCCAGCGCGGCGAAGAGCGCGGCGCACCCGCCGAAGCGCTCAAAGCTGGCCGATGAGTCACTTGCCGAAGATTGCGGTAACGCGCTTGACGAACTCATGTCACTCCCTTTCTGGCGCACAGTCACATCCGCGAGAGGCTAAGAAGTCGCGCGTGTAGCAGTGGAAGAGCTGTGTCTGGCGCAGCTTCTGACAGATTCTCTCGTTACAGAGGAGCATGCCTGATCGCGCTGCTCATGCTCCATATCAACTAGGCGCCAATCAATGTTCAGTCTTTGCTCACCTGGTTAAGAGAAGTCACAGGGGCGCTATTGGTGGAAGTGGTAGTGAAGACAGAAAATAGCGCGGTATAGAGGAGACGCCGTGCGAGTCTCGACACATTGGTGAGTAACGATCAGGTTACTCAGATGGGACAGGCGATGAAGGCCGTCGATGACCGCGCCTGCACGCGATAATGCTCCTGGCCCGTCGTGAGCGGCGCTGGTGGATCGGCGAAGTCGTCGGGACTGGGCAGCGCGGTATCGATCAGCCGTCGCCATTCATGGCCACGCCCGGCGGGCGGCAGCTCGAAGTCGAGCGGCTCCCAGTAGGCGTTGAGCGCGATATGCAGATGCTCCGTGCAGTCCACGTGGGAGAGTTCATAGGCCAGCGAGTGTGAGCCATCGCCCCAATCCGGCTCGTTCAGCCGCACACCATGATAGATAATGTCGGCGCCACCGGGCAGATTCCAGAATGCGTGGTCCATGAAGATGCGCATGCTCTGATGTGTGTGTAAGAGGCCGCGCGTGAAGCGCAGCAGTCCCACGTTCCGCGTGGTGAGCTCCCAGTCGAACCAACTGATCTCGTTGTCCTGCACATAGGCATTGTTGTTGCCACGCTGCGTGCGCCGCGCCTCGTCGCCCATCAGCAGCATCGGCCGTCCCTGCGAGAGGAACAGGATGGTAAGGAAGTTGCGAATCTGGCGTTCGCGCAAGGCCTCGACAGCGGGATCATTGGTCGGTCCTTCAACGCCACAGTTCCAGCTATAGTTCTGGTCGGAGCCATCGGTGTTGTTCTCGCCGTTGTCCTGGTTGTGCTTGCCGTCATATGAGACGAGATCGTTGAGCGTGAAACCGTCGTGCGCAGTGGTGAAGTTGACGCTGCGACTTGGATCGCGCCCTGGCTGGTGATAGAGGCTCGCGCTGCCTATCAAGACGTCCGACAGTTTGATGACCATGTCGGAATCGCTCTTGACGAACTGGCGCACGGTGTCGCGGTATTGCCCGTTCCAGACGGCCCAGCGGTCGCCGACGAAGGTGGCCACCTGATAGAGTCCGGCGGCGTCCCATGGCTCGGCAATGATCTTGGCGCTGGCCAAAGCTGGATCGGTTTCGATATCCCAGAGAATGGGCGGATCCAGTAACGGACGTCCCCGTTCGTCGCGCGCGAGCACGGAGGCGAGATCGAAGCGAAAGCCATCCACATGCATATCCTGCACCCAATGGCGCAGGCAGTCGAGAATCATGCGGCGCACGATGGTCTCGTTGCCATTGATGGTGTTGCCTGTGCCGGTGACGTTGAGATAGACAGCGGGATCGTCGGGGTCAAGCAGGTAGTAGGTCGGATTATCAAGGCCGCGAAACGAGAGCGTCGGTCCGCCCGCCTCCACCTCCGCTGTGTGGTTGAAGACCACGTCGAGGATGACCTCGATGCCCGCCCGGTGCAGCGCCTTCACCATATCGCGGAACTCGTCCACCGGCCCAAGCGCGTCGGCGCGCGAGCTATAGCCCGCATGCGGCGCGAAGTACGCGATGGGCTGATAGCCCCAATAGTTGATGTGGCCGACCGGCGCTGCCCAGGGGTCGAACTGCTGGACCGGCATCAACTCGACCGTGAGAACACCAAGATCCTTCAGATACGGAATCTTCTCGATCAGTCCGGCGTAGGTCCCGCGCAGAGCTGGTGTGACGCCAGAGTTGGGATGGCGCGTGAACCCACGCACATGCGCCTCGTAGATAGCCGCATCTACAGATGAACGCTGGATCGGCATGTCGCCCTCCCAGTCGTAGGCGTCCAGGTCGACTACGACGCCCTTCATCGCCAGCGCGCAGTTGTCGCCAGGACGGCCTGCCGCCGCTCGCGCCTCTGGTGTCTGCCCACCCGTCACGCAGAGGGCGTATGGATCGAGCAGCACTTTCTGCGGATCGAAGCGCAAGCCCTGATCAGGCTGGTCCGGCCCATAGGCGCGGTAGCCATAGAGTTGTCCCGCAGCGACGCCCTTTAGCAGCGCATGCCAGTAGTGATAGGTGTGATGGTCGTCGCCCTCCAGCCGGATGACCTGCGCGGGCGCCGGATCATCGGCATGGTTGAAGAGCAGCAACTCGATGGCGGTCGCGGTGCGTGAGTAAACGCTGAAGTTGACACCCTCCGGTGTGAGGGTCGCTCCAATGGGAGCCGCCAGGCCAGGTAATACCTCAACCATACGGCACGCCTCGGTTCGTCTGTGGTGTCCTCAGCAAGGCTCGTCAATGCAACCACAGTGTATCCAAGGCAAGCGTCTGGCGCCAGCAGCCAAGCGGCAATTGATGGGGCAAGGCTTGTCCTTGTCCGGAGAGCGGCATGTCAGTCGCTAGAAAGCAGCGGACACGCCTCCTGGCTGGTGGCGCTCTGCTGAGCCGTCTGTTGCGATGATGGATGCGGCTCAGAGTCTGGGGCGCCATGTTTTGATGCGCAAGCGTCAAGATCAACTGTGTGGCATTCAACATCCCCTGCGGAGACAGACCGTCAGGCAATGGCCTTTTCCATGAACTGGCGAAACTGGAGCGCGCAGGCGGAGCCCATGACGATCCAAGGCTCCAGATGAACCTCTCCCTCGTCGCAGAGCGCAAGCACACGCGCTTTCAACGCATTGTCAGGTGAACAATACACGTCGATGAGAGCTTGCACTGTTGTATACCTGTCAAGAGGCTCCATCGCAAGCGCGACCGCACACACATAGAGGTCCGCGTCTTCGCTCGCTCGCGCCGCCGCCAGCGCAACATGCCATGCATGGAGAATCTCGGAAAAGTCGCTGCGTAAAGGCGCGGAGGTCTGATACCGTTGTCGCATATGGATCCATCCAACCATTCCGGATGAGCGGAAGGAGGACGCGGCGCCCTTGCCACATCCTCCTCCTAATTCCGTCTCCAATTAGGAAACGCTCCTACATGTACGACTTCCTACGCAATACCAGATTCGGCGATGAAGCGCCTGATTACCGGGACAACAACGGCGAAGAGTGGTTGAAGACGTCGAGCGACATATGCGCTCGCTGACGGGTCAACTGACCAGCAGGCGCTGGCGCTGACCAATACCGCGCCCAACTTGCGCCTTCCGACCCCCTTACGCCGTCGCTGGCAGCGCTTCCCTGCCATAGAGCATCGGCATCCTTGCCAATTTGTCGCATCCCGGCGCTCGCCTGTAGGGTGAACGATCGCGGTGTGAACGACGCGGAAGACGAGTGGCCAAGGGCGCACGCGCGTCGATCCACCGATCAAAGGATAGCTGATGATCCAGCAGCCGGAAATACGGGATGCCCGTAGTCTTTCTGGGAGCAGGCCCGTAGGTTCCGATGCAGACGCTGACCGCTCTGCGCCGAGCGAGGGATACGAATCAGGCGAATTGCGAATCACACTGCGCAATCACCCCTGTTCGGGATCAATAAGGCCACGCTGCACGGCGTAGAGCGTGATGTCGGCGGACGTCTTGAGGTCGAGCTTGCGCATCAGGTTGGTGCGATGTGTCTCGGCGGTGCGCGGACTAATCGTCAGCTTGTCGGCGATCTCGGCGTAGCTCGCTCCGCGCGCGACCAGTTCCAGCACCTCGCGCTCGCGCGCCGTCAGCAACTCATAGCGGTCCGTTGGGCGCTCCGCCGTGCCGATCTGCGCGAGATATACCTCTACGGCGCGATCGGAAAGCGGGGGGCTGAGGTAGCGCCGCCCGGCCATCGCCTCGCGCAGGGCGAAGATCAGTGTCTCGGTGCTGGTCCCCTTCAAGACATACGCCATCGCCCCGGCGCGCAACGCCTCAAGCACGTGCGGCTCATCAGAATACATCGAGAGGATGACGATGCGCGTGCGTGGGGATAACCGGAGCGCGCGCCGCGCCACCTCCAGCCCGTTGAGTTCTGGCATCATCAGGTCCAGGATGGCGACATCTGGCTGGAGTCGCTCCACCAACTCCACCGCCCCTCGCCCATCTCCCGCCTCCCCGACAACGACAAATCCCGGCTCTGACTCCAGTAGCCCAGATATACCCTGCCGTACGATCGGATGATCGTCGGCCAGCACAATCGTCGTCATGGCTCGCCTTCCTCGCCCTGGTCGCGGTTGGCGTCTCGCTCTGCATCTCGCGCCGCATCCCGAACCACGTCTCTTGCCAGATCTCTGGCAGCATCGCGCTGCGCATCTCTCTCCAAATCTCTCTCCGAATGTCGCGCGGCGTCCCTGTCGCTCTCCACTTCTCCTCCAGGCGCCAGCGGCAACTCAACTTCGATGGTGGTTCCCGCGCCGGGGATAGAAGAGATATGAAGGACGCCACCCAGGAGCGTCGCACGCTCGCGCATGCCGGCCAAGCCGGTTGAGAGACCGGCTGTGATGGCCTCATCGGCCTCGAAGCCCGCCCCTTCGTCGATGATATACATATGCAACATGGTATCCGCAGCTATCACCTGGACGCGTACAATGGGCACAGCAGCGTGCCGCGCGACGTTGGTGAGCGCCTCCTGGACGATGCGGTAGGCGCCTGTCTCGACCTCAGGGGCGAAGCGCTGGTCGAGGCCCGTGTGATGAAACTCAACCCGGATGCCGGTCTGGCCTGTATAGTTCTCAAAGCGCCAGAGCAGGGTGGGCAAGAGGCCGAGGCTATCCAGCATGGCCGGGCGCAGATCCAGCGACAACTCGCGCACACGATTCAGCGCGTCGTCGATGGCCTCGCGCACATCCAGCGCCGGACTCTGGCGCTCCATCGTGTTCGCTCCATTTGTTCCAGCCCGACGCGCCGCCGTCTCGATCATCATCTTGACACCGGTGAGCGCCTGACCAATCTCGTCGTGCAACTCCCGCGCGATGCGCCGTCGCTCCGTCTCCTGTACCTCCAGCACCTGGCGTGAAAGCCTGCGCAGCGAGCGGTTGGCGCCGGCGAGTTCTCGTGTCCGTTCATGCACCCGCTGCTCGAGCTCGTCGTGGGAGCGACGCAATTCCTGTTCGAGTTCCAGGCGTTCGGTGATGTCACGGCAGATCTCCAGCACAATCGCTTTCCCACCTGATTCCTTCAGCAACTGATGCCGGCTCTCGACGACGAGGCGCCGCCCATCGCGTGTCATATGGAGAATGTCCCCAATCCACTCGCCGTTGCGCTTCAGCGCCTTCTTGAACAACTCGGGGGAGACGGGACGCTCTGTCTGGAGCAACTGATGGCTGAACTGCCCAACCGCCTCCGCGCTGGAGTACCCGTAGAGCAGCTCGGCGCCATGATTCCAATAGAGAATTGGTCCATCCAACTCCCACATGAAGATCGCGTCGTGGGCGCGTTCCAGCATACTCGCCTGCCAGCGTGTCTCACGCTGGAGCGCGCGTTGAGTGGTCACATCACGCATGACCACCAACGCTCCAATGAGCGCCCCGTCGGAGTCGCGCAGTGGCGCGCCCGTCACGCTGACGATGATCCTGCGGCCATCGCGGGCGCGTATGTTCAGATCAACGGCGCTCTCGTGCGTAATCGTCTCGCCACGCAAGACACGCGTAAGCGGCCAGGACTCAGGTGGGAAGGACCGGCCTGCGGCGTCGCGCGCGCGAAAGCGTTTGCGTTGCGCGTCGGCGGAAAGGCGTCGCTCCCCAGTGACGGGATCGTAGCCCATCAGCGTGCGATAGGTATCATTGCATGCGCGCACCGCGCCGTCAACGTCCAGGATCAGCACGCCATCCGCCATGGCGTCAAAGGTCGTCTGGAGGAGCGCCGCCCGCTCGGCTATCTCGCGTTCGAGATTGCGTCGCTCGGTCACGTCGCGGTAGGCGATCACGCCGCCAATGATCTTCCCCGCATCACTACGGATAGGCGCGCCACTAACGCTGAACCAGTGGTCATGCCCATTCGCGCCACGCGCAAGCGTTTCGACTATGTCCCCGCCAACAAGGGTCTCCCCAGCGAGCACCCTTCGTCCTGGCATCTCCTCTGGCGAGAGGAGCAGTCCCTCGGCGGAGCGCAACTGGATACGCGCTGCTCGCTCTTCGATGGTGGCAGGCGGTGTGTCGAACCCAAACACCGCATGCTCGGCCTCATTCTGGCGCTGGATGCGGCCTTGTGCGTCGAAGACACACATTGGCTCAGCCAGCGAGTCGAAGGTCGCCTGCAGTTGGCTGGCCTGTTCGGCGACCGCAAGTTGCAAGCGCCTGCTCTCGGTCACATCGCGGAGCAATGCCACCGCGCCGACCATATTTCCCTGTTGATCGCGCACCGGACCACCGGTGATCGCCAGGTCCTTGGTACTTCCATCCAGGGCCGTGATGCGAAGCTCCACTGGCTCTTCCAGCCGCTCGCCCTGCGCCAGCTTAGTCAATCCCCACTCTTCCGGCTTGAGTGGCCGGTTGGTCTCGTCGCGCACATTCAGTCGCGCGGCGCGCTCTTCGGGAGTGAGCGAATAGTAATCCGGCGCCGCATCCAGCGCGAGAATCGCGCGCGCGGCGTCGTTCATGCGTGTCAGTTGTCCTGCGCTATCGTAGATGAAGAAGCCGTCCGTCAGCGAATCGAACGTCGCGTCGAGCTGCGCCGCCCAGGTGGCGGCCTCGCGCTCGGCCTTGCGCAGCGCGGTCACGTCATGCGCGAGCGCGACCGCGCCACGTAGCTCTCCAGTGAGATCATAGAAGGGCGCGGAGCTCGTCAAAATATACTGGTCATGCTGCTCGGCGTCACGCTCGACAATCTCAACCCCTTGGACAATCTCGCCACGCAACGCCCGCGCGGTAGGCAATTCCTCGGGTGGGAAGGGCACGTCGTCGACAGTGCGCAGGTCAAAGAGCTGCCCGACCGTCTCTATACTGGCATGCTCGCGCTCCGGTCCCGCGATCTGTTGCGCCGCCGGGTTGAGACGGACCATCTGCCCCGTTTCGTCGAAGATGCTGATACGAGAAGGCGCGGCGGCGAAGACCGCCTCCAGCAGACTGGCCCGTTCGGCGACCGCGTACTCCAGTCTCCGGCGTTCGGTGATATCGCGCGCGATCTTCGATGCGCCAATGATCGCGCCTGTCCTGTCTCGGATCGGCGAGATCGTCAGCGAGACATCTAGCGTTCGACCTTCCTTCGTTATCCGCACTGTCTCATAATGCTGGATGCGCTCTCCGGCCCTGATGCTCGCAAGGATCTCATCCTCCTCACGCTGCCGGTCGAGCGGGATCAGGCGGCGGATCGACTGCCCAATCATCTCCGGCGCGGTGTAGCCAAACATTTGTTCAGCGCCGGCGTTCCAACTGGTGACAATCCCCTCGAGCGTCTTACTCACGATGGCGTCATCCGCCGACTCGACAATAGCGGCCAGATGCGCCGATGTCGCTTCCGCGCGCTGGCGCTCGGTGATGTCGGAGAACATGCCCAGCGCGCCGACGACCTCGCCGGTGGCGTCACGGACGGGGCTGGTTCCAACGAGGACGAGGACCGCCTCGCCATTGCGGCGGCGGAGGCGGAAATCGAATTGCTCGGTATGGCCTCGCAGGTTGCCGCCGATGTATGACTGGGCGAGTTCGACATCCTCGGGGAAGACGAAGTCTGTGATAGGACGACCAGTCAACTCCGCCACTTGATAGCCGAGCAGCGCAGCCATGCGCTCGTTGGCATAGACCGTCCGCCCCAGCATATCGACCAGCCAGACGCCCTCACTGGCGGTCTCGACGATACCACGGAAGCGCTCTTCGCTGGCGCGAAGCTCAGCTTCCAGTTCCTTGCGCTCGGTGACGTCGTAGAGGCTATTGATCGCGCCGATGATCTCGCCGCGTTCGTTTCTGAGCGCTTCTGGATGAGCGATGACGCTCTTGCGCGCTCCATCGGGGCGCTCGACGAGGATCTCTCTCTCGCCCTCTGCCAGCGTCTCGCCGCGCAGGACCCTGGCCATCGGGCACTCGGCGTGGGGCATGAAGCGGCCGTCTGGATGGAAGATCATGTACGAGCCGCAGTAGCGTTCATTGGGATCATTGCGCTGCGGCGTGCGCCCCCATAACTCGGCGGCGCGCTGGTTGAACTCCAGGATCACGCCGTCGGCGTCGCAGCTATAGACTGCGACCGGCGCCAGGCTGAACAATGTGCGATAGCGATTCTCCGATGCACGCAAGCGCGCCGAGGCGCGCTTGCGCTCGGTGATGTCGTTCGTCTGTCCAATCAGCCGGACGATCTCACCGCGCTCATCGCGGTCGATCAAGAGATGTTCGGCGACGGTGACGTAGTGGCCATCTCGGTGGCGCACACGATACTCATTTTGTAGTGTGTCGTCTGGCAGCGCCTGCAGATACGTCAGCGCCTCAGCCTCGGTCTCCGCCAGCACATCATCAGGGTGGGTGAGGGCTGTCCAACCCTCCCAGCCAGGCGCGATTTCCTCAGCGTGGTATCCCAGAATGCTGGTGAGTCCCTCACTGCGGTACACAGTGCCTGTGCGCACGTCCCACTCGAAGACAAAGCCGTTCGCCGCCTGCTCAGCTAGCTGGAAGCGTATATTGGCGCGCTGAATCCCCGCTTCCGCTCTCCTGCGCTCGATAGCGATACCGAGGAGGCGCGCGCCGACAAGCGCGATGCGCGACTCCCAGTCGCTCGGCGTGCGCGGCGTGTCGAAGCAGAGCATGAGCGAGGCCAGTTGGGCGCCGCCGGAGCCAATCACTGGCTCAGAGTGGCACGCCAGGATGCCATGCGCCAGACAGTGGTCGCGCCACATATGTGACCAGCGCTCGTCATTCGCGAGGTCTGCGCAGGTGATCGGCTGGCCACTGTAGATCGTTCGATCATCGATTGGCGTGTCCTTGAGTCCCTCAGCGAAGGAAGGTGGGATGGCGGCGGCGGATATGGTCTGTAATCTCATCCGGGTTGCATCCGCCACGAGGACGGCGGCGCGCGCTCCCGGCTCGAGGCGTGCGACAGCGCTGGTCAGCGCGATCAGGAAGTCATCCAGAGGACATCCTGCGGCGATCAATGCGAGCAGGTGGTTGTGTTCAGCCAGCAGCCGCTCCATGCGCTTGCGCTCGGTGATATCGTGCGTCTGCCCAATCAAGCGAATCACATTCCCACCAGCGTCACGCTCGATCAGCGCGTGCTCGGCGACGGTGAGATAGTGGCCGTCGCGATGATGTACGCGATATTCGCTTTCCAACGTCTCTCCGCGCAACGCCTGCACAAACGCGATGGCGTCAGCGTCCGTTCTGACCTGCCAATCGCCCGGATACACGAGTTGCGCCCAGGCCGTCCAGGTTGGCGGGATCTCCCCTGGCCGATAGCCGAGCAGGCGCTCAAACCCCGCGCTGCGATAGACGACGCCAGCGCGCACATCCCACTCATAGACGAAGCCATTGGCGGCGCGCTCGGCGATCGCGAATCGCTCATTGGCGCGCCGGAGGGCTTCTTCCAGCTCTTTACGCTGTGTGATATCGGTGTTGACCAAGACAGCGCCAGTGATCGTCCCATCCTCAGCGTGTAACGGCGCGCCACTCACGCTCCACCATTGCGCTTTCCCTTCCTTCATAGTGGCTTGCGTCTCGACGGCGCTGGGTCCGCTGAGCGTCTCACCACGCAGGATGCGGCGCTGTGGCCAGTCGCCCTCTGGCAGCGGCGCGCCATGCAGATCACGAAAGACCGTCCGCGTCCGCTGGATGCGCTCAGACAAAGCGTCAGGCGCCGGTTCGCCTGGGTAGTAGCGTTGCTCCGCGGCGCGATGCGCGGCGTTGCTGCGTATCAGGTGAAGGTTTGTGTCATAGACGATCACCTGATCAGGAACCGCTTCAAGGATCGCTTCCAACTGCTGACTGCTTTTGATGGCTTCGTTGCGCAGGTGGGCGATCTCCAGCCGGGCGGCGATACGACTCAACACTTCCTGGGCGGAAAAGGGTTTGATCAGATAGTCGTCTGCCCCCGCCTCAAGCCCTTCGAGGGTCGCCTCCTCACCCGCGCGCGCCGAGAGCAGAATCACCGGCAGCGCCGCCGTCTGCGGATCGTCGCGCAACGCCCGCAAGAGATCGAAGCCGTCCATCTCTGGCATCATTACGTCGGTGAGGACGAGATTGGGCGTCTCGCGGCGAATGGCCGCCAACGCCGCCGCCCCATTCGGGACAGCCTCGACGCTATAGTGTTCGGAGAGCAGCCGCCGCAGGTACTCGCGCATGTCGGCGTTGTCGTCGGCGAGTACGATGCGCGCAGATTGGCCGTTTTCGCGCGCGGCGCCAGCGTGCGATCCGCTGAACTCTCCCGCTGCGGGGCTGTCCTCATCGGCGCCAGGTAACTCCTCTGGCAGCCAGCGTCCGGCCTCCAGCGCGTACGAATCTGCGCCAAGCGCGGTCGAGGTGAGTGCTGGACGTCCCTGGATCTGGTCGGCGGGCAGATGCTCCGCCCCAGTGGGCAGCCGCACAAATACGGCTGTTCCCTTACCTTCGGCGCTCTCGATGCGAATCGCTCCCGCCGTGCAGCCGTACCAATTCCTGTGTCAGCGCTAGCCCGATGCCGCTGCCCTCATGCGTGCGCGCGCGCGTCCCCTCGACGCGGTGAAAGCGCTCGAAGATACGTGGCAATTCGGCGGCTGGAATGCCCATGCCGGTGTCGCGCACCATCAGTTCGACGCCTTCGCCGCCGTTGACCGCATGCAGCGTCACCGTGATGGCGCCGTCGAAGGTGTACTTGAAGGCGTTGGAGAGGAGATTGAGGACGATCTTCTCCCACATCTCGCGATCCACAAAGACCGGCGCGCGCAGATCGCTCAGCGGCGCACAATCCACCAGCAACGAGAGGCCCGCCTTGCCGGCGAGCGAGCGGAAGCCACTGGCCAGTTCAGCAGTGTATGTCGCCAGATCCATTGGCTCATATGACGCCTGGACGCGCCCGGCCTCGATGCGCGAGAAGTCGAGCAGGGTGTTGACCAACTTGAGCAGGCGCAAGCCGTTGCGGTGGATGAGGTCGAGCTGCTCGCGTGTCTCCGGCGTCTGGTGGTTGGTGGCGAGCAGGTCCTCCAGCGGGCCGAGCATCAGGGTCAGCGGCGTGCGGAACTCGTGGCTGACGTTGCTGAAGAAGGCGGTCTTGGCGCGGTCGATCTCGGCGAGCGCCTCGGCGCGCCGGCGTTCCTCCTCATAAGCGCGCGCGCTGGCGATGGTAGTCGCGATCTGGCTGGCGACCAGCTCATAGAAGCCTTCATAGTTGTCGTCGAGCGCACGACGCGGGCTAACCCCGGCGACGAGGACTCCGGCGAGTCGATGCGCGACAGTGGAGCGAATGGGCGCGACAACGGCGGTGGTGGGCGGATCAGACCAGGGACCTGCTGGCACAGTGGCGAAATGGGGAGACAGATCCTGCACAACCTGTATCCGCTCGCTTTGTATAACGTCAGCCAGCGGCCAGGGGCTTTCCCCAGTCCCCAGCGCTGAGATCAATCACCGTTGGGCCAAGCAGCGCGATCTCCTCGACGCCAGCGGTGGCGGCCAGGCGCGCGCGCTTGCCATCGGCGTCAAGCAAATAGAGCAACGCGAATGGGACATCCTTCGGATAGTGCCCCAGCGTCTCCGCCGCGATCTGGCAGGCTTCCTCGGCGGTCTTCGCTTCCGCCGAGCGCGCGCCCAGGTCACGCAGCGCCAGCACCCGGCGCTCCCCAACCACCTTTTCGCTGATCTCATGGACCGTCGCCAGCACGCCGCCAATGCCATTAGGGGCCGCCTCGTCTGGTACGGGGCTGTATGCGATGGTAAAGTGGGTCTCCTCGAAGAAACCGTGCCGGTTGACCTCGAGTTGGATATCCTCCATCCAGGTGGCTGGACCGCCGTTAAAGGGCGTCTCGATCAGCGGGCCAATGACGTCCCAGATCTCCGACCAGCATTCCCGCACCGACCGCCCCAGGTACTGGGGATGCTTTGCCCCAAGCACTGGGCGGTATGCGTCGTTATAGAGTTGCAAGAACTCTGGCCCCCACCACAAGAGCAGCGGGAAGCGGTTGGCCAGCAGGAAGCTGACCATCGAGCGCAGGCTCACTGACCATTCCTGCGCCGGGCCGAGCGGCGTCTGCGCCCAGTCGAAGGCGCGCATGAGCCGCGCCATCTCGCTCTCACCGGGGAAGATGCGCTCCAGGTCGAGCGCCTGATCTGCGACCTGATGAGTGGATGCCGTCGTTGCAGTGACGGTCTTCCTCGTTTTGTTGGTCTTTTTGGGAGTAGGCTTCGCCGTCTCGCCCATCATCGGCCTCCTTGCGACGACGTACGCATCCCGTGACACGCGCTTTGTGCAGAGTGACTACGAGCCTCTCTATAGTATGACGGTCTGGCGCCCCAAACAAGGTACTCGTGACAAGCAATGATGTCGAACTGTCTGGTCAGCGACATTCAGCACGATTTCTTGAGTATGCGCTAGCCGCATGGTAGCCTTGTGTTCACAGGAGGCCTCAGCGCCGCAGAAGGACGATAGACCGTCACATGAGCGAGACTTCACGCAGCGAGTCGCCAGAAAGGGCAGGATTTGTCGCGGTGGCGCGGCTCGACGAGATCGCGCCGGGCGAGACGCTGCGCGTTGAGGTTGGGGCAGCGCTCATCTGCCTCGCCAACGTTGGTGGTCATATCTATGCCGTCAGCGACGACTGCCCCCATATCGGCGGGGCGCTGAGCGACGGTGAGTTGACCGGCTGCACGCTCACCTGCCCGGTCCACCTGGCCCAGTTCGACGTGCGCGATGGGCGCGTGCTGCGGGGTCCGGCGCGCGATGACGTTCCGACCTACGCGGTGCGTGTGGAGGGCGATCAGATCTTCGTCGCGCCGGGAGCATGACGCTGCATTGTAATCGCATTGTTTCGTGGGAATGTATTGAGGAGAAATCGTTGAGAGGCTCATCACACGTCGTCTTCGGGCTGGCTGGCGCTGTCGCGCTCGATAGCGTCTTTCATTTCAGCGGAGCGCCGTTGATTGGCGCGCAGACCGCGCCCGGCGCCGACCAAATTGTCGAGAAGGTCGTCTTTTTTGGATTCGCCGCGCTCGGCTCTTTGGTTCCTGACATTGATAATGCGCGCAGCACGATTGGCCAGCGGTTTGGCTGGATCAGCAAGGGAATCCAGCATGTCGCAGGACATCGCACGATCTTCCATAGCCTGCTGGGACTGGTCTTGACGGGAGCCGTTGTCTGGGGCGCGCAGTTCGGCCTGGGCTGGCTACTGCTGCAGGCGGGGTACGTGGGTACGGCGCACGCGCTAAATGTCGACCTGCCACCACAGGAGTGGCTTGCCTCCGGCGCGGGCATCGCTTTTCTAGGGCTGCTGGTGGGTTACTTTCTGCACCTGGTGGCCGATAGCCTGACGCTGGGTGGCGTGCCCTGGCTCTTCCCCTGGCGCTTTCGCTTTGGCTTCCCGCCCAACCGGAACTGGCGCTTCAAGAATGGCAGCGTCTGGGAGCCGGTGACGCTCTTCGTGGTCTGCGCGCTGGTCTTCGCCGGGATCTATTTCCACGTCCTGACGATCTAGTCCTGTAATTCAGAGCCAAAGCGAGAAGCGGCGGCAGGAGGAGTCATGAAGATCAGTCTCGCCGAGGCGCTGGCGCGGCTGCCACTGCCAAAGACCGAGAAATGGCCGCTGGGCGTCTGGGACGCCGAGATGCTGACGCATGGCACGATGTCGCTGGAGGTCTTCGCGCCGAAGGAGACCGACTTCCAGACGCCTCACGAGCAGGACGAGATCTACATCGTCGTCAGCGGCAGCGGCGAGTTCACAGTGGACGGCGAGACCTACACCTTCGCGCCGGGCGACGCGCTCTTCGTTCCGGCGGGCGTCGAGCATCACTTCACGCGCTTCACCCCCGACTTCGTGACCTGGGTGATCTTCTATGGCCCCAAAGGCGGCGAGCGCGGTTGACCTAACCCCTGATCCCCTTCCCTCACAGGGAAGAGGGAACCACACACGAGAAGTGTTGTCACATCTCTGGCTCCCCTCCCCTGCCAGGGGCTAGGGGAGAGGTTCATTAGACACGACTTCAGTCGCCAGCCTACTGCTTTGGCGTGGGCGTCACGGTCGGAGAAGGCGCGGCGGTCGGCTCGACGGCAGGCGTCCAGGGGAGATTGCTCTTCAGCGAGGAGAAGTAGTTCTGTATCGCGTCGGTGGAGAGGCGCGAGGCGATGGTCACGCTCGTGTCGCCGACGACGCCCTGACATATGTTGGTCTTGGCGTCCTGGGCGCTCTGCACGCACTGCACATTGGTCGAAGCGTTCGGCTGCTTGGGCGCCTCTGAGAACGCGATGGGGCCAGCTTCGGGCAGGTTGTAGGTAATGCCGAACGAGCCGCCGTTGTAAGACGGGGTCATGGATGGAGCCTTTGGCAAGCACCAGGCAAGTCCCCTTGGGGAACGAGGACGGCAGATAATAGGTGAAGCCCAACTGGTCCTTCACGTCTGACCAGTTGGTCAGCGGTTGCCGCAGTTGGACGCGCTTGATCCTGGAAGCTGATATCCTTGCTGTCGCACCACTGGATCTGCGTCAACGACTGATCGCCGGTTGCGCTTGGCCCGCCGAAGAGCGTGCAGCCCGCCAGCGTCAGGACGCCGATCAGCCCCAGCGCCCACACGTTGCCGATCATCACTTTGCCAAGCGCGCGCGCAAACTGGCGCGGATCGCGCATCCGCCTGCTCGCCTGGTTGCTGCCATGCTCCAGCGCCGCGGACAGGCGATCACCGCGCTCACTATCCAAGAGCCGCCACGTCACGATAATTCCTCCCACCCGCATGAAGCCTTACGAAGCTAGAAGCCTCGCGTCAGCGCCTCCAGGCCAAAGCTCAATGATTGACCAATGATTGATCAGTGATGGTCCTGCTCATCCGGCGCGTACACCAGTATAACGTATCGCGCCAGCGTTGCGGCTCGTGACCTGGACCAGTTTATCAGCATAGATCAACACGCCGAACCATCCGCAGCGACGACGGCGGCGCGGAGGGCGCTGTCCTGTAGGAGATCGTGGCGCGTGCGGTGGGAGCGGCTGCGGTCGTGGCGGAACTCGCCGCGCTTGGCGTCGCAACGGTTGCGCGCGTTGTCGCGGGCCTCGCCACTTTACGTGTGACGATCTCAGGTGGGCCGTCCTGCCAGAGCCGCAGCGCCAGCAAGAAGATGACGAGCGTCAGGACATGGACGCCGGTACACCACGGGCAGAGTGTGCGCAACTGGACGATCTCGGCGTAGACCAGATACAGTACGAAGACCAGTCCCGCGCCAACCCAGAGGACGAACCACAGCCGCAGCCGCGATGGTTCGCGTTGCTCGCGCGCCAGATACCAGAGCATCGCCGCCGCGAAGCCGCTGCTGACGATGAACCAGAGCATGCCGGGAATCGTGATCGGGATGGGCGTGCCGGGAACCACCGAGAAGGCGCTGGAAGTGACCTTGGCGCAGTCGAACGCGCTGCCGACGACACAGACCGGCGCCACACCGCGATAATGCTCGACGGTCAGGTAGATCGAGATGCCCAGGCCGACCAGCGCCAGCGCGATGACGGCGGCGGCGAGTGGCTCGCGGCGTATCAGCGCGCCCACGCGATCGAACGCGCCGGGTGAATTCGTGGCGGTGTCATCTGCGACGCTCATGCGCTCATCCCTCTCATCGCATTACTTGTTGATTTGCTTCTGGATGTCTGGAATTGGCGCGGCCTGGCAGACCGAGGCTGGCTCGTTGTTCGTCGACTGGCAGATCGCGGCAGTGAGGTAGTTGGCGTTGCCGACGATATTCTTCGTCACCGGATCGTCGGGGTTGCTCAACTTCGAGGCGATCTCCTGCCAGGTGAGGTCCTGAATTGAGCTATTCTGGAATCCCGCGCCGACGGTGATGTACTGGTTGGCGTAGGTGACGAACGGAATGGACCCCGCTGGTCTGTGTAGGGCGGCGCGTCGTACTTATTGACGATCGCGAGTTGGTCAGAGGTTGGCGTCTGAAGAGGCGCCCCGTGCGGTCGGCGGTCTCGACACTCACCCAGTCCACGTACTGGCTGGTATACGTGCTGTGCTGGAAGGTGAAGGTGTTCGTCTGGGAAGGCTTCTGGCGCATCAGCCGACTTCATCAGCCGCAGGTCTTTGTACTCGCCGAAGCGGCTCATCGCCATGATGAGGCTCCAGCGCTCGGCGGCGCAGTACGGGCAGTACTCGGCGCCGTAGTAGAAGATTTCTGGCTTGCCGTTCGCGCCCTTGAGCGGGTCGCCTGCGACGTGAATCATGGGGCTGCTTCAGGCCGCCGGTTCCCACCTTGGCGAAGAGAGCGGGATCGGGCTTCGTCACGGCGTTCAATACGTCGGTCGGGACCGGATCGCCGATGCCGCCGCCGCCCGATGATGTGCTCTGCCGGGCGATCAGCACGAAGACGCCGATGATGAGCACAACGGATAACAGGGTAATGATGATGGGCATATTCTGCCGCCACCAGGGCTGCTTCGCCGACCGCCGCCGCGCCGCGCCACGTGAAAGCTGCGACGAAGCGCCTTTCGTCTGAGGCGTTTTCGCTTGAGGAGTCTTCGCTGAGCCAGCGTTGGCGCTGGTACGTTGCGCTGTAGTGGCGTTGCTCGGGCTTGCTCTTGGAGGCGGCGCTGCGTCCGCCGCTCTGCGGAACCTGTTTGGCCATCTCACATGTCCTGTTCTAAAGGTCGCCGGATGAGCATGATTGGCTCTATCGGAAGAGCATGTCCAGTTAGTCTGACCGGGCTGGAGAGCGCTTGGTAGTCCCACGCATTCTACTACGTTCACATGAGGACGTTCTCATAACGTGTCAGTCTCGCGCCGCGCTCTCATGTGTTCTACGCGTGTCCCCCTTCTGGAGTCGCCCCAGGGATGACCGGCGCATCGAGTCCTTCGATCTCATCCACCTCTTCGCCCGCCGCCAGCCGTTCGGCGCGATCCTGCTCGGCCACCCATTTGAAAAAGAAGACGCTGAGGCGAGGAGATAAGGAATGTTCGTTGGCAGCCACATGATCAGCCCGCCGAGTTGCTGATCGGTGAGCGGGTTGAGCGCTGTGATGCGCGGCGCGGCGACGTAGGGCAGATAGACCGCGGTGGGCGCGAAGGTGAGCAGCGCTCCCAGTAGCACCATGGGCTGGCAGGCGAGGAAGTCATAGATGATGGCGACGCCACGCGAGACGCGCGGCGCCTCCTCGACCGGACTGAGCACGACCCACCAGAACAAGACGCCGAGCGTGATGTACATCAGATGTTCGACGATGTGCAGCGCCTCATTCGTCAGCGCGGCGTCATACAGCGGCGGGAGATGCCAGAGTAGAGGGTCACGTTGAGCAACAGAAACGCGACGATAGGATTGGTGATGATGCGCGTGATCCGGCGCACTGGCGCGCGGCGAAAGATCGGCGCGAGCAGCCAGCCCGGCGTTCCCAGCAGCCAGAGCGGCGGAACGACGACCATCAGCAGCATGTGCTGGATCATATGCGCGTGAAGAGATAATGGTCGGCGATGAAATCCAGCGGCGAGACGAGCGCGAATGCCAGTGTCAGCGTCCCCAGCAAGAAATAGGCGATCTGGCGCGACGCGACGGGTGGGTCCCAACTGATAGCGCCTGCGCAATGGGCCAATTGCGTAGAAATAGGCCGCGACCAGACCAACGATCCCCAGCCAGAGAATGGGATCAAGGTTCCAGGTGAACCAGGGCGTCGCGTCGGAGGAGAGAGGAAGGAACATGGAGGGGTTCTCAGGCGTCCGCTGCGCAGACGATAGGCGAGTCGCATGTGAAGCGCTGACAGCCCCTATTGTAGCGCATTGGCTCGGTGGGCGCGACAGACTGTACCCGTGTCATAGAAAATAAATCCCCCTCCCTTTTCGGGAGGGGGACAAGGGAGACCTATGCTCATCCACCTAGGAAAGTCTGGTAGAGCAGGAAGAGATTGAGCGAGATAATGATGGTGGTCACGATCCAGCCGAGGATGGTCGTCCAGCGGCGGTTGACCATATCGCCCATCACGCTGCGCCGCATCGTGAAGTACATTAGCGGGATGACCGCGAACGGCAGCACGAAGCTCAACGCCACCTGGCTCAGCACCAGTGTATAGGTCGGGTCCAGACCGATGGCGATCACGATCAGCGCGGGCAGCATCGTAATCAGTCGCCGTAGCCAGATCGGTATCTTCCAGCCGAGGAAGCCATCCATGATGACCTGCCCAGCAAGCGTGCCAACGGCGGACGAAGAGAGGCCCGATGTCAGCAGCGCGATGCCAAAGATCGTCGAGGCGGCGTTGCCCAACAGCGGTGTCAAGGTCTGGTAGGCCGTTTCAAGCGAGCCGACCTCGGTATGACCGCTGCCATAAAAGACCGCCGCCGCCATGAAGAGCATCGCACCGTTGACCAGGCCGGCCAGCCCCATCGCAATCCAGATGTCGAAGCGCTCAAACTTGAAAACGCCGTGCGCGTCGGCACGGCTGCGCTGTGGCACACGGTCGCTGGTGAGCGCGGAATGCAGATAGATAACGTGGGGCATCACCGTCGCGCCCAGGATGCCGACCGCGAGCAGCACGCTGCTGGCCCCAGCGATTTGCGGCGTGACGGCATGGAAGGCGACCTGTCCCCAATCCGGCCGCGCCAGGATCGTCTCCAGCAAGTAGCTGACCGCGATGACGCTCACGAGGATAGCGATGATGATCTCCAGCGGACGGAAGCCGAAACGCTGCAACGCCAGGATGGCGAAGGTCGCCGCGCCGGTGATCAGGCCGGCCAGCAGCAGCGGCATATGGAAAAGCAGATTGAGTCCGACCGCAGCGCCAAGGAACTCGGCGAGATCGGTCGCCATCGCGCCGATCTCCGCGACGACCCATAGGCCGACGCTGACTCGCTTGGGCAGATACTCGCGGCAGAGCTGTGGCAAGTTGCGTCCAGTGGCGATGCCAAGCTTGGCCGAGAGTGTCTGGATGAGCACGGCCATCAGGTTGCTGGCGAGGATGACCCAGAGCAGGAGGTATCCATACTGTGCGCCCGCCGAGATGTTGGTGGCGAAGTTACCGGGGTCGATGTAGGCGACCGCCGCGATAAACGCCGGCCCCATGAAGGGCAGCGCGCGCCGCAGCGAGAAGCGCCGCAATTTGCTGGTCTGTCCTGTCTGGCCGAGCGACTGATACGCTTGCTCGACGGTGAACGCGCTGCTGCGCGTCAGCGCCCGGCCAATCCAGCTTCCGGGCTTCGGCCCGCCCGACTTGTCGATGACATCCATACGAGACTCTCTATCTACATTGCTCAACTCAACACACAATGAAAAATGATGGCGAGACATGCCACCGTGGCCGTCTGATCGCGGCTTATGCCGTCTATGCTAGACCGCCTCGACCTGAATCGCCTGCGCCAGCTCTTGCCCGATGCTGTGGCGTTGCGGCTCGCCTGCGCCCGACGCCTCCAGAGTCAGCGGACCGCCGAAGGGGGCGCGCTCGACCACCCGCACCCGTGCGCCGGGCGTGAGCGCGAGCGAGGTCAGATAGCGCAGCAGCGCGGCGTCGTCGTCGCTGACGCGGCGTACGATTCCTTCGGCGCCAACCGGCAGCGCGGCGAGCGGCTGCATCGGCGGGATGACGACCGTTCCGCTCTTGCTGGGGATGGGGTCGCCGTGTGGATCAGCCGTGGGATGGCCAAGCAGCGCGTCCACGCGATCCTCGAACTCCTCGGAGATCGCGTGCTCCAGCCGCTCGGCCTCGGCGTCTACCTGATCCCATCTAAAGCCAAGCTGCTCGACGAGGTAGAGTTCCAGCAAGCGGTGGTGGCGGGTCAGCTCGGCGGCGACCTCTTCGCCCTGCGCCGTCAAATCAACGCCGCGATAGGGCGTGTGGGTGATGTAGCCCTGCTCGGCCAGCGCCTTGAAGAGCTGCGTCACGCTGGCGTCGCTAAGCTGCCCCTTCGGCTCGAGGGTCTGCAAGCGCTCGCGCATGCCCGATGTCGTGACACGCTCGACACGCTCGCGCAGCTTGTAGATATATTTCAGGCAGTCCACCGCGCGACGTGAGAGCTGATGTATCGCTCCCTGCGTGATCGGACGCTCATCCTGCTCGGTCATCCTGTCTCTCCAAATCTTGTTTTTACCATCCTAAAACATTGTGCCAGAGGATGGTAAAAATGTCAAGAGCGCTGACTGCCGGGTCATTGGCTCCATCGAGGCGCTAGGTCTTTCACGTGCAAGAGCTAGTGAGGTGGACTCGCGTGATAGAGTGCGTCCATGCCACCATCACATGCGGATGCGCCGGAAGCTGAGACACACCATTCAGGCGTCGCTCGTCTAGGGCTGATCGGCCACCCCATCGCCCACTCGCGCTCTCCCGCCATGCAGCAGGCCGCGTTCGACGCGCTCAGTCTTCCCGCGCGCTACGAGCTATGGGACGCTCCAGATGAGGCGGCGCTGGCTGGGCGCGTGGCTGCGCTGCGCCAGCCTGATATGCTCGGCGCCAACGTCACGATTCCATGGAAAGAGACCGTTGCGCCACTGCTGGATGCTCTGGACGACAGCGCGCGTCGCATCGCCGGGGCGGTCAACACGATCATCCGCGCGGAGACGGGGCAGGGCGTGCGCCTGACCGGCCACAACACCGACGCTCCCTCGCTCGACCGGACGCTAGACGAGCTTGGCGCCTGGGAGAACGCCAGACGCATGTTGATCCTCGGCGCAGGCGGGGCGGCGCAAGCGGCGCTTGGGGTCGCGTTCATTCGTGGCGTGGAGCCGTGGCTCGCGGTCCGGCGATTGGAGTCTGCGCGGGAGGCGATGGCAAAACTGGCGACGCGTCTGCCGGTTCCAGAACGCTGGCGCGACCACGGCATAGCGCTGGATGACCTCAGGGAATTGCATGCGACGCTAGGGGAAAGTCAGATTCTCATCAATGCGACGCCAGTCGGTGTGGGCGACTCTGGCGTCAGACCGCTCCCACTCGATCTGGTCACTGCGCTACCATCTGGCGCCGCCGTCCTTGACTTGATATATGCGCCGCCGGAGACCGCGCTCATCCGCGCCGCGCGCACTCGTGGACTGCGCGCCGAGGGAGGCCTGCCTATGCTGCTCTATCAGGGCGCGCTCGCCTTCACCCTCTGGACCGGCCAGCCTGCCCCACTTGACGTGATGCGCCGCGCGCTCGCCATCGAGTGAGCAGGGCGACTCTTCACGGTATCCAGTCTCTCCTATGCGGCTGGACATCCAGCGCCACATCAGGTAGCATGCGCCAACGGCGGCCCTGCAACGGGGTCGATAAGAGCGGCTGAACTGGTGGAGGATGTGCGCGCATGCGATGGGGCTCAGCATGGCAAGGTCCGCGATATGTTTCGCATCTTCCACACATCCTCGTCGCGCTCGCGCTGCTCTCGACTCTGCTTTTCAGCGCGTGTGGCTCCTCATCCAAGCCGGCGCCTCCGCCCACCGCGACGCCGACGCCTGCCGCCGTCGCCACGAACAAAGGGGGATTTGCTGACTCCCCGCCGATCCCCGCCAATGCCGCGAACTGCGCGGCGACCAGCGAGTTCCGCTCCGCCTCCGCCGCGAGTAGTGGCGGACAAGGCTTCACCGACGCCCCCTATCCGGCGCAGTCTGTCGCCTACCAGGCTGGTTCGGTAGCCAACCTCTACGGCTTTTTGAAGATGCGTGTCTGCTCGAATGGCGCCACTACAGACGGTGTGCTGCGCGCCTTCCTCTCCGACCTGCCCGCAAAGGGATGGCAGGCCAGCCAGACCTATCCCTACAACGAGGACTCCGTCTCGGCCTGCGGCGATCCCTACTGCTGGCGCAAGGCCGCCGCTGATGACGTGCGCTACGTCTCCATCGAGAGCATGAGCGCCGCGACTGGAGCCGTCGCGTTCACGCTACGATTCGCCGCCGCGCCGAAGCCTTCGGCCAGCCTCTTGATCCACTCCGACACGCGAACTACCTACGCAGCCTTTGGCACGCTCTCGGTCTCGGCGTCCTGTCGCGCGGGCGAGCAGATGGTCAGCGGCGGCTATTTCATCATCAGCGCCGACCACACCTACTCACCCTACGCCAGCTATCCCTCCGGTCCCAATACATGGACCGTGACGGTTAAAGCGGCTGGCTCGGCGTCCTACTCGCTGCAGACCTATGTCGGCTGCCTCAAGGCGAACTACCCCCTGGCGACGAAGATCGTCACCGCGGAAGTGGATGTCGCGAAGGGCGCCTCACAGACCGCTACAGCGAGTTGCCCGGCTGGCGGTGTCGTGACGGGTGGCGGCTTTTCGCTCTCCGCGCCGGTCGGTGTGGCCTCGACCACCGCGCCGGGCTCTGGCCTTGGTGGCTGGACCGTCGTGGCGACAGGCAGCGCAGACGCGCTGAAGGCGACGACTTACGCGCTCTGCGCCACGCGTAACCTCGCCGTCGCGCCGGAGTCCAAGCTCGAGTTCAACATCTTCAACCAGAATGATTCAGGACAGCAGTCCGTCGGCTGTAAGAGCGACGGCCAGTGGTTGCTGGGTGGAGGCTACAGTGTCAACGACGACAGCGCCGATGGCAAGATCGCCTGGGAGTTGAGTGCGGCGACGGCGGACTACACGCGCTGGTTCGTGCAAGGGCGCAACGTCGATGCCGCCAGCCCCCACAGAGTGACGCTCTGGGGCGTCTGTGTCACCCCCGCGCCCTATTTCTAGGGTGACCCCTTTACGCCGGCTTCCACATTTCGGCTTGAACATCGTGGCGACGATTCTTGAGATTGCCTGGCTGAGTCTCCGCATTTACTTTCGCGTTTACAAGGAGGTTTCCTGTGGCTGACAGCGCATTTAGTGGCAAGCGCGTGCGGCTGCGCGCGATCGAGCCGGAGGACTGGGAGACATTCTACGCCTGGAACCAGGATAGTGAGGCGGCGCGCGGCATGTACCTCACGCAATTCCCACAATCCAAGGCAGCTGTGCGTGAGTGGGCGGCGACGACCGCGACGCGTCCAGCGGAGCGCGATCAGTACTTCTTCGTAATCGAGAATCTTGAGGGTGAGATCGTCGGCTCGATCAGTACGCACGAGTGCAACCCACGCCAGGGCACATTCGGTTATGGATTAGGTGTGCGCCGGGAATACTACCGCAAGGGCTACGCCTCCGAGGCGGTCCTGCTTTTGCTGCGCCACTTTTTTCGCGAGCGACGCTACCAGAAGGTGAACGCCCACGTATACAGTTTTAACGAGCCGTCTCTGCGTCTGCACGAGCGGCTCGGTTTTCAGCAGGAGGGACGCCTGCGTCGCATGTTCTTCCTGGAAGGCGCGTGGGTAGACGACGTGATCTTCGGCATGACAGCTGAGGAATTCGAGGAACTGCATGCCGCCTCGCTAGCCTGACGGTCAATAGGACGTTGACGACGGAAACACTCTGGAAGGGTAGATTCGATGCGCGTATTTGGACGACGCTTTTCGCTCGTAACTCTGGCGCTCCCGGCGCTGCTCATGCTGTTGCTCGCCGCCTGTTCCACCTCGACGAGCGATGGCGGCGCGACGGCGACTGGCACGGTGGCTCCCTCCGCCCAGGCACGCGAGATCCTGGCGAAAGCGCAGGCGGTGAAGCTCAAGGACGCGACGCTCAAGACGCTGGTGACGACGAAGCGTGGCAGCCAGACCGTCACGCTGGACGGTACGGCGCGCACGACGGCGGACCCGCGCCGCATCGAGGTAGTGGGCACAGCCTCGCAGGTGCTTCCCTATCATGCCATCGTGGATGGCAATGTCGTCTACATCAAGCTGAACGACAAGTGGCTCAAGGTGACGTTGGGGAGCGCCAACGCCGAGTTCAACTATGACTTCCTCGCGCTGGTCGAGCAGTTGCAGAATCCTGGTCTCGTCGGGACCGAGACGATCAACGGCGTGCAGACGTACCACCTGCGTGGCACGGTGCAGACCCCGGTGACGCCAGGCGCGAACCAGAGCATCGAGACGACGACCGAGGACCTGTGGGTGCGCCAGAGCGACTACTACCCGGTGAAGATCGTGGCGCATGGCGCTGGGTCGAACAAGGGTACGGCTATCACAGTAGACGTGACGGCGACCTTCACGGCGTGGAATAGCGGTGTCACAATTACGCCACCCCCACCCGATCAGGTGACGACGGCGAGCTAGACTGCGCCCGTCGCCATGTGCGGTACAATGCGCTGTGAGACGTATGTTCCTCTCACACAGGAACGAAAAGATCGACCATGGCGACGGGGTGATGATAGATGAACACTGATCTGCTCATACGCGCGTCTGAGAGCGATCTCTTCGTTGGCGAAAGCCGTGTGCTGCTGCGCAATATCGTCACCGCGCGCGCCCGCGGTGAGACGCCGGAGCAAATACAAGCCAATTTCCCAACGCTCTCGCTGGCGCAGGTTCATGGCGCAATCGTGTATTACCTCGAACATCAAGAGGAGTTGGATGCTCGATTTGCCGAAGAAGAGCATGCGCTTGACGAGGCGCATGCCGAGAATCGCGCTGCGAACGCCGATTTCTTCAATGCGATGCGCGCTCGCCTAGAAGCGCGAAAATCTCAGGATGGGCACAACGGTCAGTCCAGTGAGCCACCGCAGGCATGAATGGTTCATCTGGAAAGATAGAGCAGTCGCCGCGCTTCCTTGCCGATGAGAATTTCGAGGTAGCCATCGTGCAAGGCGTAAAGCGGCAACGTCCTGACTGTATATTTCTCACCGCCGATGAAGCCGGAATACGAAATTTACCAGACGATCTTGTGCTAAGGCGTGCGCAGGAACTTGACCTGATCCTTATCTCTCATGATCGCAGGACGATGTACGATCATTTCGCTACCTTCCTCATGTCACTCGACACTGACCAGCACACCCCTGGCGTCTTATAGGTGTCGCAGGAACGATTCAGCTTTGGACAGATTATCGACTTCATCGTGGAGATATTCGACTTAAGCGATCACTTCGAGTGGCAGGACAGGATTGTGGATCTGCCACTGTAGCCCGCAGGCTGGCGCTCGCCTCTGTCATCGTGTACACTGACCGCAGGAGCGACGGCTGGTTGCGCGCTGGCAGGGAGCTACTTATGACGCATGATTTGGTAACTTGGGTTATCCTCGTCCTTACACTGATACAAGCGATCGTTATACCCTTAAATCTTTACTCCAGTGCGCGAATATTAGGTGGGCCACTATCGCGGGCATCGAGTATTCTCGCTGCGATTGGGTTCATCATCATGTCGATAGGTTTCCTTACGATGGGGAACCTTGGTCTACAACTTCCTGGAGGGACTTCTAGCATCATAATGGCGATTGGAGTACTCCTTCTCTTCCCGTCTCTTCTTGTAAGAATAGGAATTCCCTGGTTCAGAGAGAGTCATTCGCGCCTTCCAGACTTTCTGAGGCGGCTCACTGAACAAGAGATGGCAGTTGGCGCGCAACTAGACCAGGAGATGCAGGCGCGCAGGCAGGCGCGAGCCGCCCGGAGGCAGGCGTCGTAATGCCGAACAATTTCTTCCTCATGTTGATGCTGCTCTTTGGATTCGGAGGTATTCTTGCCATTATCTTTGCGCTTCGAGCAAAGCATCTCTGGAATGGCAAGCCCATTGGAATACTGAGACGTAGCGGTATCATTCTGGCGGGAACGCTACTCATCATGCTTTCGCTTGTGACAATTCCCTCAGAGTTTGGGTGGCAACTTCCCGCAATAGCCTTGAACCTCTTTGGGTTTGCGTATCCCATAGTAGGAGGCTGCGCACTCCTATTGATCTTGCTAACTCTCATCGTGGAACGCGCTCGCGAAAATCAGGAAGGGCGGCAGGCATGACGCCGAACGAGACAACCTTCCTTGCCGAGCGGACATTGGTGGATGGCGTGTTGCAGCCGGAGATCGCCATCACTGTCGCGGGCGGGAAGATCACGCGCGTCAGCCCGGCGAGCGAGCTGGCGCCGGACGCTGACGTGCGGCGCTTCCCCCGGCGGCTGCTGATGCCCGGCACGCTCAACGCGCACAACCACTCGTTCCAGTCCATGCTGCGCGGCATCGCCGACGACTGCGACTTCTTCACCTGGCGCGACAAAGCGCTCTACGCCTACTCCCCACACATGGACGAGGAGGCTGTCTACCACGGCGCGCGCTTCGCCTTCGCCGAGATGATTCGCAACGGTGTCACCACCGTCTGCGACTTCTTCTACATCCATCGCGGCGGCAACGAGAACGATCACGCCGTCATCCGCGCCGCCCGCGACCTCGGCATGCGCATCGTCCTGGCGCCGCACGATGTACGACTGGGACGGCGCGCCGACCGAGTATCAGGAGACGATCGACGCGGCGGTCGGCGCGCACGCGCGAGCTATGGCAGGCATATCAGCGGACGCGACGACGTGCATGTGCTTCCCGCGCCACACTCGCCCCATGGCGCCAGCCCGGCGATGATCCAGGCAGGATCGACGCTCGCCGAGGAGCTAGGCACACGCTTCCACATGCACGTCGCCGAGGGACGCTACGAGCGCGACACCATCCGCGAGAAATATGGCAAGACGCCGATTCGCTGGCTGGAATCGCTGGCCTCGCGCTGGAGCGCATGACGATCATCCACGGCTGCTGGCTGGAGGAAGACGACATCCAGCTGATGGCCGAGCGCGACGTGCGGCTGGTCTACAATCCTGCCAGCAACATGTTCCTCGGCGATGGCGTCACGCGCATCGTGGATATGCACGCGGCGGGCATGAGGCTTGGGCTGGGCAGCGACGGCGGCTGCTCGAACAATCGCGTCTCGGTCTTCGACGAGATGCGTATGTGCGCGCTCTTGCAAAAGGTGACGCATCTCTACTCGGAGGTTGTCCCCGCTGAGAGCGGCCTTCGCGATGGGCACGATCTGGCAGCGCCGAGACGCTCGGCCTGCCCGCTGGACGCATCGCGCCGGACTGCTACGCCGACTTCGTCCTGCTGGACATGGACGATCCCTCGCTCCAGCCGCCGTGGAGCTACGAGAAGAAGTCGTCTACTCGATGACGCCGCAGGCCATCCACGAGGTGATCGTCGGCGGCCAGACTGTCTTCCGCGACGGCGCGCTCACGAAGGTCAGTTGGGACGATGTGCTCGGCGGGCTGCGTGAGGTGACGAAAGACTGGCCACGCTAACGTTGTTACTTCACTTGTATGGTGGCAGCCGGGCGTATCTATCTGTAGGCGCGACAGGTCGCGCCCGTCTCACCAGGAGGAGAAGCCTGCTATGGCCGACAATAAAACCAACGCCGAAGCGCGCGAACGCTACGAGGACATTGCGCACGATCTGGCGGCGACGAACGGCGATGTAGAGCTGCGCAAGCTCTTCAGCATGCCCGCGATCTATGTGAAGGGCAAGGCCTGCGCTGGCTTCACGCAGGGGACGGCGATGGTCTTCAAGCTGACCGGCGCAGCGCATGCTGAGGCGCTGGGTCTGGAGGGCGCGCATCTCTTCGACCCTTCGGGCGAGAACCGCCCGATGAAGGAGTGGGTGGTCGTCCCAGCGGCGCATGCCTCCGAGTGGCCCCGGCTGGCTGAACTCGCGCTGGCCTATGTGGGCGGTCGCTGACATCCAGCGCCTGCTGAGCGTGTGATAGCATCGAGCCACAGATGCGGAAGTGAACGCGGCGTGGCCCTGCCTGCTACCGCCACGTCTTCATGAGGTACAGATTGCGCGGATACGTCACAACGGGCTGCTACAGACTAGCATGTGGAAGGAGCCACTATGACCCGTGCGCCTGCGACCACACCTAGCAATGCCCTCGCGCTGCTGACACGCTCACAGCGGATCATCCTCGCAGTGGCGATCGGACTGAGTGTGCTGGCGGGTGTCCTGACCTTCACGCATGCGAACGCCGTGCTGATCTTCGTGCTGGCGGGTGCGGCGCTGGCCTGCCTTGCCTCAGTGGTCGGCGAGGCGACGGATCAGTTGGGATCACGCCTTAGCCCCGGCGCGACGGGCGTCCTGCAGTCGGCTATCGGCAACTTACCGGAACTTTTCGTCGCCATCTTCGCCCTGCAGCAGGGTCTGCTCGTCGTCGTACAGACCTCGCTCATCGGGTCGATTCTCGGCAACAGTCTGCTTGTGCTAGGGCTGGCGTTTGTTGTCGGCGGTCTGCGCCACGGGACACAGAAGTTCGGATCGCGGCTGCCACGCATGATCGCCACGCTGACGCTGCTCGCCGTCGGCGCGCTCATCATCCCGACGCTCACGTTTCTGCTGCATACTCCGGCTAGCGGTCATGAAGAGACGTTGAGCATTGCCGCCGCCATCGTGCTGCTGATCGTCTTTGTGGGCAGCATCCCTCTTTCGGTCGCTGGCGGGCCGACCGCGCTGCCCAAAGGGGCGCGCCGTGGCATTGCGCCGGTCGCGGAGAATTCAGCCGAGGAGACGGTGGAAAAGGTGGAAGAGCCTGATGTCCAGTGGCCGCTGTGGATGACCCTGGCGCTGCTGGCCGTGGCTGGTGTGGGCGCGGCGCTTGTCTCAGACTGGTTCGTCGAGGCGCTGACCCCTGCCACACAGGCGCTCGGCATCTCCGAGGCGTTCACGGGTCTGGTCATCGTCGCCATCGCCGGCAACGCGGTCGAGAACTTCGTCGGCGTGCAGCTCGCGGCGAAGAACAAGCCCGATCTCGCCGTCAGCGTGATTCTCAACAGCCCGCTGCAGATCGCGCTCGCGCTCATCCCCGCGCTGGTCATCATCAGCCTACTCCCTGGCCTGACCAACCTGACCCTCGTGCTCGCGCCGCTGCTGGTGGTCGGTGTAGCGCTGGCGGCGATCCTGGGTGCGGTGATCGTCTTTGATGGCGAGTCGAACTGGCTGGAAGGGCTGGCGCTGATCGGGCTGTATGTCATCATCGCCGTGTCCTTCTGGTGGGGGTAGTGTATGGCTGAAGAACATGGCGCCTGGGACATCTCGCTTGTCGGCTTCCGACCGCTGGCGCGCGCCGACTTCCCGCTGATGCTGCGCTGGCACAACACACCACATGTGCGCGCGTGGTGGCAGCTGGACCCGCGTACCGCCGAGGAAATAGAGGAGAAATATGGCCCGCGTGTTGATCTGCTCTCGCTCACGCGTGGCTACGTCATGCTCTACGACGGCCAGCCAGTCGGCTTCATCCAGGAGTATCTGATCCGCGACTATCCCGAATACGCGGATGCAATCCAGGTGGACGACGACGCGGCGGGCATTGATCTCTTCATCGGCGAGGAGGCGTATGTCCATCGCAGGCTGGGGCCGATTCTACTGCGCGCCTTCTTGCATGATGTCGTCTTCGCGCGTCCCAATGTTGGCTGCTGCGTCATCGGCCCGGCCGAGAGCAACGCCAGCGCCATTCGTGCCTACGAGAAGGCAGGCTTTCGCTACCTGAAAACCATTCAAGTTCCCGGTGAGCCAGAGCCGGAGGCGCTGCTGCGCACTACTCGCGCTGACCTCAGTGCAGCACGGGTCACAGACCCATAACACAACGTCACGAAGCTCTTCATTTACTACTTTCTAAACGCTGTCGCGTAGACATAGTGAGGGCGTCAGCGACTTCGCCATTTCCTGGCGAAAGAGCAAGAAACGGAGCGCGGCATGTATCAGCGGGTCCTGCGACGGCAGAACGGCATCATCGGCGGTGTCTGTGGCGGCCTGGGCGCATACTTCGGCATCAGCCCCTGGTGGTTCCGCCTGCTCTTCCTGTTTCTCCTGCTGCCCGGCGGGCTGCCTGGCTTTCTGCCCTACGTCGTCCTCTGGATCGCCATGCCCAAGGCTGACCGCTACCAGTAGCCGCTGACCACTGTTGCTACTAGCGCGTTTGTAGCCAGCAGTCGCGCGCGGCCTCAGCATAGCGCTGATGGAGTTCGTGCCAAGTTGGGACATCCTCGATGCGCCAGTAGCGCGCGTCCAGGCACTCGTGCGAGAGCGTGATCTCGCCGCCGGTGATCTCACACAGGTAGATCACCGCAACCGCTGTATGTGGTCCCATTTCGGCGCTGGGCAGCCGCGTCAGCACGTCGGCCAGCCGCACGATGCGAACCTCCAGCCCCACTTCCTCGCGCGTCTCGCGTACCGCCGCCTGCGCTGGCGTCTCGTTCGGGTCCACCCAACCGCACGGCAGGCACCAGCGCTGGTCGTCCGAGCGCTGCACCAGCAGGATGCGTCCCTCCTCGTCGAAGATCCCCGCCTCGGCGCCGACCTTGGGCGTAATGTAGCCCAACTCCTGCGTCAGTCGCGCTCGCACGTCCGCTGGTGGGAGGTCGAGCGCCTGGCCGTAATACTCGACGGCGAGTTGCAGCAGCCGCTCGTAGCGCTCTCGGTCGTAGGGGCTCTCGGTGAAGTTTAGCCCCGTGCGTGCGATGGTCTGTAGCTCATCGAGTAACGGCAAGATATCCATTTCCGACTCTTACTCCTCTGTAACCCACATGCGTTACTCCCTCTACCAGATGAGAGCGCCGCGTAACCAGCTAACAAGGTGTGGTAGACTTGCGGCATCGAGCAACGGCGCCACTTTGCTCAACGAAGGAGCAAACGACATGCCAACGACGGATAGCACTCGCTTCGATGCGCCAACAACGACCGAAGACCTGACCGCCGCGCATGAAGCGTTCCTTAGCGCATTCCCGGCATACGCCTCGACCGAACGGCTCGATACGCTTCGCGCGACCGAGTACGCGCGGCTTGATCAACAGCGGCAGGTCTACCTGGATTATACCGGCGGCGGCGTCTACGCCGAGACGCAGGTGCGTGAACACGTCACCATGCTCACCGGTGGCGTCTTTGGCAACCCGCACTCGAAGAACCTGACCTCGATGGCGATGACCGAGCGTGTCGAGCAGACGCGCGAGTACGTCTTGCGCTACTTCAACGCCTCCCCCGACGAGTATATGGTCATCTTCACGCCGAACGCGACCGGCGCGCTCAAGCTGATCGGCGAGTCATACCCATTCGGTCCCGGCGACAACTACCTGCTGACCTTCGATAATCACAACTCCGTCAACGGCATCCGCGAGTTCGCACGAGATAAAGGCGCGACCGTCACCTACATTCCGGTGGTGCCACCTGAACTGCGCGCTGAACAGGACGAGTTCACGCAGCGGCCTCGCATTGTCCCGTTCGTCTCTCAGGCGCGCACCATCTCTTCGCCTATCCAGCGCAATCGAACTTCTCCGGTGTCCAGCATCCATTAGAGTGGATCGCCGAGGCGCAATCCCAGGGATGGGATGTGCTGCTGGACGCGGCGGCGTTCGTCCCCTCCAACCGGCTCGACCTCAGTCAGTGGCGCCCCGACTTCGTCAGTCTCTCCTTCTACAAGATGTTCGGCTACCCCACTGGGGTAGGCGCCTTGATCGCGCGCAAATCCACCGTCGAGAAGCTGCATCGCCCCTGGTATTCGGGTGGCACGATCACCTTTTCCTCCGTGGTGGGATTTGGCCACTATCTCACGCCCGGCTCTGCCAGCTTCGAGGATGGCACGGTCAATTATCTGAGCATCCCGGCCGTCGAGATTGGCCTCAAATGGATCGAATCCATCGGCATTGATGTGATTCATACGCGCGTTGACTGCCTCACAGGCTGGCTCATCGAGCAACTGGCGCCGCTCCGCCACAGCAATGGCGCGCCGGTGGTCTGCCTCTACGGGCCGCCGAATACGCAGATGCGCGGCGGGACCATCCAGCTCAACTTCTTCGATCCCGCTGGCAGGATGTTCGATTGCTATACCGTCGAGCAGATGGCGAATGAGCGGCGCATCTCCTTGCGCGCAGGCTGCCACTGTAATCCCGGCGCGCGCGAGCAGGCGCTTGGCTTTACGCAGGAGGAACTGGAGCCTTGCTTCTGTGATGTGGACCGCCTGAGCTACGACCAGTTCCTGCACGTCATCGACGGCAAGACGACCGGCGCGTTGCGAGCCTCACTTGGCCTCGCCACGACCTTCGCCGATGTCTACCAGTATGCTCAATTCGCCAGAGCATTCGTGGATCGCAGCGCATCATCCGCCAACTGAATACGCCCCTGTCTCTCCTTGCACGCCGTGCGCTGGCTGGAGCGAAGTGGTCGGCGCGCGTGGCCCGCACAGGTAGGGGTAGGTAGCGATCAGGCCGGGGATGTAGATCGCCAGCGCGACAAAGCCCGGCGCCAGATGCCAGAAGTTGACGTAGCCCGTCGCGAAGTGGACGCCGAGCGCGCCAGCGAATCCCGGAACACCCGCGCCGACGAACATCAGCCAGACCCAGCGCGCGCCACGACGATAGCCCCACAGCGCGGACAACGCCACTCCCACACCATCCGCGATCAGACCGCCGCCCATGCTGGCGCGATCATGCGCGATCAGCGGAATCAGCCGCGCGTTGAAGGCGTGCAGGATGTGCGTTGTGGTTCCGAGGAATTGCAGGTCTTCAGGCACGAAGACGCTAGTTGCGCCGACAAAGGCGATCGTCACGCCAGCGAGGGTGATACCGATGCCAATCAGGATGAAGAAGAGCTGTCCGATGCGCCCAGCCGACCAAAGCGGCTCATGCCGAAGCGTAGAAATTTCCTCTGACGCTGGCCAGTTCTCCGAAGGCTTCAGCGAGACGCCTAGGACGAAAAAGATGAGCAAGATGCTTGTCCCCAGCGCGTGCGCCGGATCGAGGTAGCCGAAGCCGAGAAAGAGCAGGAAGGTGAGGAAGCCGACCGTGGACGAGATGACGAGAGCGCGCCGCGCCCAGACCTGGCCGGCGCGAACGCCACAGACCGCCAGCGCGACATAGAGCGCGCCAATCGAGATGAGCGTTCCCGCGAAGGCGACGCGGTCGTGCGCCATGAAGGGAATCAGGTGTGGATTAAAGGTGTTGATCTGGCTGAGGGTCAGGCCTGCAAAGACCTCGTCGTAGGGCAACACGACCCTGAATGCGGCGATCAGCCAGGCCGCGGAGCCACAGATGAGCAGTCCTATACCTAGCAATGTCAGCCAGAACCAGCCATAGCTCGCATGCCATCGCAGCGCCATCGTCACGCCTCCCTGGAATCGCATGGAATCGCTTTACCCGATGCCTGCCATCACTAGAGAGCATAGCGCTGCGCGCTCCTATCGCCCAGGGTAGGTGAGTCTTACGATTGTGGCGTCTCGTAGCGTCCCTGCCGAATGAGTTCCAAACGTAAGGCTATGCGTTGCTCGTCATTGAAACGCAGCAGCGACGCAGTACCACGGCCAATGGCGGTCAATGGCTCGTTGACCTCTCCCCACGGCTCAAGCCGAGGGATTCTTGGGCTGACGACTGCTCATCCAGCAAGCTGGGCAAGTCTGACACCGTCATGTCGTGGCCCGAAGCCACCTCCACAAGCGTCAATTTCCGCAGGCCCTGCGGTATGTGGACAGGATCGCACACGGCGAGCCAGAGCGCCATTCATCCCCAGCCCTGACGGTACACCTGAAGGGCGGGGTCTTCTGGCGCAGATTGATAAGCGCAGAGTCAGGAATGAAGTTGAAATGATCATGCCAGTGGTCTGAACGTGGCTGATAGAGCGGAACAAGGACGCCAGCCTGTGGATCAACCGTGGCGATGTTGGAACCCTTGAAGCGATTGCAGCGAAAACAGGCGTAGGCTAGGTTCTCTAGTTCGGTCGCGCCACCGTGCTGCTCGGCAATAATGTGATCTGGTTCATGCGGAGCCAGAGTGACATCGTCTGATACGCCACAATATTCACAAGCGCCCTTGGCGCGCTCCTTCACCGCACGGCGTAGCTGCGCCGAAATGTAAGAGTCGCTCATGGCGTCTAACTATGAACTGTGTACACGTGCGCGAATGAGCGAGACGATGTCGTCGAGGAGGACCATCTGATCGAGTTGGTGTTCCTCCTCGGGAGAGAGGGTAGCCGAAGCGTTGCGGCGCAACAATTCGCGCAAACGATTCTGCGCCGCCTCGGAAAGATGGAAAGCGGCGATGTCCTGACGTGAAGGCCCTTGTGCGAAGAACTCGACAACCTCTTCGACGGGACTTACCGTGGGTGTTTGGCTCATCAGGTAGCGCTCTCTTTCGCTGGCGCGGAACGTGACGCATTGCAGACTGAATATACCATCTTCTGCGCATCGTGGTGGCTTCACGCTGCGTTTTAGCGCTCACTCAGGTATACCATTGGTAGCGAGCTAGAGATCAAGGGTCGCCAGTCGCAGGACCGACGACCCCATGAGGGACTCGTAGAGTAGCAAGAGCTAGCTCGGGTTCTCCTCTTTGCCCCCGAACATACCGCCCATCATGTCCTTGGCCTGATCCATCACGCCGCCCGCCGCGTCCGTCGAGGAGCCTGCGCCGCCGCCCAGCAGGCCATCAATCTGGCCGGCGACGGGTCCAGGGAGTTTGCCTTTGACGAAATCGAGCGTGGCGGTTGCCGCTGCCCGCGCCTGATCGGCGGGAAGGCCGGTCTTACTGGAGACTACCTGCACTAATTCGTCCATGTCCGTCTCTCCTCTCCTTTCCTTCGGCGTATCTGACGTGTCCGGCGCCTCATGCGTCGTCTTCACACGTCGGGTACAGCGTAGCACAGGATGAACTCGTACGACACGTGGGCGCTAATAGCGCGCTTCTCATGGTGGTTTCACGCCCCACCAGAGCGTCCAGCGGGAAGCATCGGGGTAGGGGCCGTGTTCGGGCAAGCGCTCGCGGATGTAGTCGATCAGATCGGCTAGCTCGGCGTCGCTCAACTCGTGCAAGATCGAGCGATCTACCCGGTGGCGCAGATCATCAGCAAGTTCATCGAATGTGGCATAGACGCGGCGCGTCTCCCAGAAATGATGCGTCTCGATCTGCGTGAAACTAGCGTTTGTGAGCGCAGCGAGCACATCCTCAGAGCGCGGACGGCGGCGCAACTCGATCTTCAGCAGACGTGGGTAGCGCTCGTGGAAGTAGGCGCGCAGATGCTCAGGCACCGCAGGAAGCTGGATATCCTCTGGCGTGCGGTCCTGCGCGAGATCGACACCGCCTGGCGCGAGCAGCCGATATGCCTCGGCGACGCAGGCAGGCAGATCGGTCAAGTGATGCAGCAGCGCCCGCTCATAGACGAGATCGGCGCTGGCGTCTGGCAAGTCGGTGGCGAGCGCGTCGCCCTGCTGGAACGTCACCTGCGGCAGATCAGCGCAGAGCGCGCGCGCAGACTCGAGCATCGCCGCCGAGAAGTCCACGCCGGTCACGCTCGCCGCGCCCAGTTCTGCGAAAGCACGACTATAAACACCGCCTCCGCAGCCGATGTCAAGGACGCGCTTGCCTTCCGGCGAGACAATCGCGGAGATGGTGGCGACCCAGGTTGGATCAGCCGCGCGGGTATCGTAGGTATGAGCGTTGCGCGGATCGTGGAAATCAATCGGCATCGGTTACAGGTCCTCAGTCAGCCAGCGGTTGAAGAGCGCCGTGTCGTCGCGTTCCTCCCAGCCGTGATTCTGGTAGAAGCCGCGCTGGTATGACTCGCGCTCTTTGCGATTGAAGAGCATGAGACGCGTACAGGCGCGCCGCTTTCCTTCCTCCTCGATGGCGGCGAGGAAGCGCCCACCCAGGCCCTTGCCGCGCGCCGCCTCGCGGATGAACAGCTCGGAGATGTAACCATCGCCGCCCTTCATCAGGTTGGGGAACCAATGCGCCGCGAGATAGCCAACAATCTGGCCGTTCTCGTCCTCGGCCACCAGCACGGTATGATCCTCGTTCGCCGCGCAGAGGGCAAGCTGCTCCGCAACACGCTGCTCTGTCTCCTCGACTGGCTCCTCCTCGATATGCGCGAACCAGCCGAGGTCGCGTAGTGTCGCGGCGATTCCCGGTACATCTTCAGCCCGCGCTAGACGAATTTTTGGTGTATTAGCCATTATTCAACTCCTCAGTGGCTCATGTGTGGGCTAGCGTCTCCAGGGCGAAATGGGCGCGGGCGGCGGAGGTCACGCGCTCGATGACGGCCTCCAGCGGCAGGGCGTGGCGCTCCGCCAGCGCGCGGCAATCCTCGTATTCGGGAGTGGCGGCGACGACGCGCCCGCCCAACAGCTTCAACTTTACGCGGGCCTCGCCCAGCGGGGTCTCGATGATCTCCTCGCGCCGATCCGCTTTGCGCCGCTCCATACGCGACATCCGCACGCCCAGCGTCGCGCTCTCGCGCAGGATCAGGCTGGATAGTTGTTCGGCGTCGTCGGTGGATGCGAGGACGGTCAACTGGACGCCAGGGCGGTTCTTCTTCATCTGTATCGGCGTATAGCTCACGTCCAGCGCGCCAGCTGAGAGCAGCCGGTCCATCAGCCAGCCCAGCGCCTCGCCAGTCATGTTGTCGATATTGCTGGCGAGAACCATGATCTCGTCGCGCTCCGCATCGGCGACATTGTGCGCGCGCCCAGCAGCAGCCGCAGGCAGTTCGCCCAGGGCAGTTTCTTTTGACCGAAGCCATAGCCTACGCGCTGGATCGTCATGCGGTCAGGCCGCCCGAATCGCGCGAGCGTGGCGATCGACGGCGGCGCCGGTCGGCGTCACCAGCTCGCCCTCGCCCGGCACATTCTTCCAAACGACGCCGGCAACCTTGAGCAGCTCCAGCGTCGCAGGAGCAGGGACCGGCAGCGCGCCATGCGCCGAGCGCACGCGCCCCGGAGGTCAGCGGCAACTCCGAGCAGTAGACCTCCTCGATGCCCAGCAGCTCGAAGCCAAGCGCCGTCCCGACGATATCCACGATGGAGTCCACCGCGCCGACCTCGTGGAAGCCGACCTCCTCCGGCGAGACGCCATGAATCGCGCCCTCGGCCTCCGCCAGCCGCGCAAAGATCGCCAGCGCCCGCTCGCGCGCCCGTTCGGGGAGGCGTCCGGCGGTCGAGGATGCTCACGAATCTCGCGCAGGTGGCGGTGCTCGTGCGGATCTGGCTCCTTGACACGGCACGACGCAGCGCACGCCGCTCAGGCCATGATCGGCTCACACGCTCGGCCTCCAGCGTATAGCCACTCAGCGGCAGCGTCGCCAGGCCAGCGCGCAGCTCGTCGAGATCCAGCCCGGCGTGGAGCAGCGCGCCGAGCAGCATGTCGCCGCTGATCCCCGAGAAGCAGTCGAGATACGCCAGCATCCTGCATGCCCCTGTTAATGATCCACACCGGCGATCTCGATGGCGCCCGCTGTGACCTCCGGCCGCCCCGCCAGCCAGCGTAGCGCCTCGCCCGCGAAATAGACTGAGCCGGTCACGCAGATGAGATCGCTCGGCCCAGCCTCATGCAGCGCCTCGGCCAGCGCGGCGGCGCTCCTGGCGTAGACGCGCGTCTCCAGTTCAGGCGCGGCCTTCTGTAGCGCCTCGGAGATGGCTGCGGCGGGCAGCGCTCGCGGGCTGGCGACGGTCGTGGCGATGGCGAGATCTACGCCCCCTTCGGCGATAGCAGTGGCGATGCCAGCGAGGTCTTTATCCGCGAGGACGCCAATCACCAGGATCAGCCGCTCGAAAACTGAAGTGACGGCGCAGCGCGGCGAGCAGATGCGCGAACGAGTCGGCGTTGTGCGCGGCGTCCACCACGATCCATGGCGCGCGCCCCACGACCTGCAACCGCGCCGGCCAGCGTCCATCGCGCAACCCACGCCGGATCGCCGTCTCGGTGATGGGTAACCCAGCGTCGCGTAGGGTCTCGACGAGCGCCACGGCGAGCGTCGCATTCTCGATCTGATGTTCGCCGAGCAGACCAACTCCAGGTCGGCGTAGTCGCCATGCGGTCCCCGCATGCTGAAAGTCTGCCCCTCGCCGGTCGCCGCGCCTACCGTATAGGTATAGTCGCAATCAGTCGCGCCCGCTGGCCCAACACGCAGAAGTGGCGCGCCACGCTCGGCGGCGATGCGCGCGATGACCTCCAGCGCCTCTGGCGCACAGGCGGAGGTCAGGATCGGGACGCCAGGCTTGATGATGCCCGCCTTCTCGCGCGCGATCTCCGCCAGAGTATGCCCTAGCACCTCCATGTGGTCGTAGCTGATCGAGGTGATCGCCGTCGCCATGGGATCGACGACGTTGGTCGCGTCCAGCCGTCCCCCTAGCCCGACCTCGACGACGGCGTGGCGCATCCCCGCCTCACGAAACGCCAGGAAGGCCAGAGCGGTCGCGACATCGTAGGTAATCAGCGAGCCGAGCGCGGGATCGAGCGCCTGGGTCGCGGCGCGCACAGTGGGAACGAGCCGCGCGACTTCTGCCTCGGAGATGACGCGTCGATCCAGTTGAATGCGCTCACGGAAGGTATGCAGGTCCGGCTGCGTGTAGAGGCCGGTGGCGATACCCGCCGCGCGCAGGATAGACGCGAGTAGCGCCGCCGTCGAGCCTTTGCCCTTGGTTCCGGCGATGTGCGTGACGTCATATGCCCACTGCGGATCATCGAGGAACGAGAGGAGCGCCCGCATACGCGCGATATTGTCCTCGCGGTCGCGGCTGAATTTGCCCGTGAACTTCCCGGTGCGCTCGGTGTCGCTGAAGCCATAGAGCCATGCCAGCGCTTCCCCATAGCTCAGTGTTTCGTTGCTCACGCCTGCGCCTCCGACCAGCCGCGCACGACCGCGTCGGCCATGCGCGCGACCCGCGCCATCTGTTTCACGTCGTGGACGCGCACGATGTCGGCGCCTTGCGCGATAGCCAGCGCAACCGTCGCCGCCGTTCCTTCCAGCCGGTCCTCCACCTCGGTTCCCAGCACGAGGCCAATATGCGACTTGCGCGACGTTCCGGAAAGGAGAGGCCGCCCCAGCGCGCACAACTCGCCCAAGCGCGCGAGGACTTGCATATTCTCCGCGCCCGCCAGCCCGAAGCCGAAACCGGGATCGAGGATGATCTTCTCCCACGCGATCGCCGCGTCCAGCGCCATCTGGAGGCTGCCCGCGAGCTGGCGTGCCACGTCACTCAGGGGATCGCGGCGTGGCTGGCCGCGTACGTTGCTCATTAGGATGACCGGGACGCCACGCTCGGCGACAAGACGCGCCATGCCAGGATCGGCGCGCAAGCCCCAGATGTCGTTGACGAGCGTGGCGCCAGCATCCAGCGCGGCGCGGGCGACACCGGCCTTGTACGTGTCGATAGAGAGGATGATCTCCGGCGGGAGCGTGGCAGTGAGCGCCTGAATCACCGGAATGACGCGCGCGCGCTCGATTTCTTCGGGCAGTGGCAGTGCGCCCTCGGTGACAGGGCGGGTTGACTCACCTCCGATGTCCAGCATATCGGCGCCATCCTCCACCATCCGCTGCGCCTGCTCCACCGCCGCCGCGACAACGCGTTCACGGTCCGCGCCCTCGGGAGCGAGACCGTCGCGCGAGAACGAGTCGGGCGTAACGTTGAGAATGCCCATGATGTAGGTGCGTTGGCCCCAGTCGAGGCGATGGCGTCCCCAAATCATCGGCGCGAGTGGTGAAGCAGCGGATTGGCTCATAGGCGAACACTCCTGTTCGGACCTGATCAGATGGCGGGCGATCAGTTAGGAGTATAGCATCTGGAGCGCTCATCAATGCCTTGGCCAGAGTAGATGATCGCGACATTTGTTATACTTTTCGGACCGGTAATGGCGCCGAAGGAGTCGCTCCCAGACGTGGGATGAAGGTGAAAACACCATGACGCAGGACAAGGCGCGAGCTAGCGCGGTAAGTGGCGACGAGCAAACCTTGCCAGCGCGACACAGCGCCAGCAGACGACGCCGTCTGTGGTGGGGCGTGGTGAGCATCGTGACGCTGGGCCTGCTCGCCAGCGCGGCGACGCTGATCCTCCTGACGGAGGCGCACGACGAGATCATCGAGCCGCAGACACAGGGAATAGATCTGGCGCTGCTGAATCAGACGCATACGTTCGCCAGCCCCGCCGCTACGACATTTATGCAGACCATTACTATGCTTGGCTCGGCTCAAGCGCTGACCATCGTCGTCCTGGTGGCCGCAGTCATCCTCTTTCTGCGGCACGCATGGGTCGAAGCGTTAGGGCTGATCGCCGCCTTCGCTGGCGCAGGACTGCTCGACGCCGCGCTCAAGCTCTGGTTCCACCGTGACCGTCCGTCGGTCGAGTGGGCGCTCGCACGTGAGACAACCTTCAGCTTTCCAAGCGGCCACTCTACGCTGAGCCTCGTGGTCTACGGCATGATCCTCTATCTCATCCTGCGCCTGAGTCACTCGCGCCTCCTCGATGTAACCGCTACCCTGATCGCATTACCGCTCATCGTGGTCATTGGCGTCAGCAGAGTGTATTTGGGCGTCCACTATCCCAGCGACATTCTCGCCGGGTATCTCGCCGGGGCGATCTGGCTTCTGGCGGTGATCGTCTCCCTGGAGGCGCTGCACAGGCTCTTTCCTTCACGCATCCTGGCGACGACTGCTCCGACCCATGACGCTGAACCTACTCTCTCGCCAGAACGTGTCCAATCGGGATAGTAGTCTCTCTTGCGTTTACCGCCCGCGCGCGCGTACACTATCGCCAGTACCTGCGGCGACCTGAGCCGAAGAACATCGGGCGCGCTGCGCGAGCGAAGGAGGGTAGGACGATGAACATGCCCGCACGTCATCGCTGTGGACAGCGTCGCATCCAGACCCTTCAGTACTCAGACAGGCGCAGGCTCCGTGCCATACGCGCCGCATGAGGCGCGCGTAACCTCCACAGTTTCCTGACCGGCGGGCAATCTGGCTCGCCGGTTTTTTGCGTCCTCGCCTGATTAGGCGGACCCTGGCGAGTCAGCGATGACAGTTACAAGACTGACAGATGACGCCTGATTGTCAGGCGTGTCAACTCGCCAGAGGAGTCGCACGAATTTGAACAACGCACAGCAATTGCAACACAACTACACGGAAGAAGCGCCAACGCCAGATGGTCTGGTGGAGGGATTGATCGTGGATGGCAGTCGCGGCCAGTATCGCGTCGAGACGCCACAGGGAAGCTTCCTCTGCACGATTCGCGGCAGGCTGCGAAAGGAGCTGGAATATCCCGAAAGCACAGGCGCGCGCCGGAGCGTGCGCAAGGTGAAGGTCCGTGAGAAAGACCCAGTCGCCATTGGCGATCGCGTAGCATTACTGCCGACTGGTGGCGGCGCAGGCGTGATCGAGCGCGTCCTGGCGCGCGCGGGAGGGGCATTCACTCGCGGCGACCCCGATCCGGGCGGCGGCGCGCTTACCAGCGTCGTTGGCCTCGACCAATTGGTGATGGTCTTCGCGGCGCGCGAGCCAACGCCACACCTGCGCCTGCTCGACCGCTTCCTCGTCGTCGCCGAGGCGCAGGAACTGGCAGGGGTCATTTGTATCAACAAGGCCGATCTCGGCGCGCCATCGTGGCTGCGCGAGCGGCTGGAGGTCTATCGCCAGATCGGCTATCCCGTCATCCTCGCCAGCGCCGAGCGGGGCGATGGACTTGACGAGTTGCGCGCATGTCTCAACGGGCGCGTCTCCGCCTTCGTCGGGCCATCTGGTGTGGGGAAGTCGAGCCTGCTCAACGCGCTCCAGCCGGATTTGGGTCAGCGCGTGAGCGCTATCGGCGCGACGACGCACAAGGGGCGGCACACGACGACGGGAACGCGGCTCTTTCCATTAGAGGGAGGCGGGTATGTCGCCGACACGGCGGGCATCCGCGCGCTGGCGGTTTCTAGCCAATTGACGCGCCTCGATCACTGCTTCCCGGAGTTCTGTCCATATTTGGGGACGTGTCGGCTGGCGGACTGCACGCACATCCATGAACCGGACTGCGCCGTGCTGGCGGCGGTGGAAGCGCGTACGCTCGACGCCGAGCGCTACGATAGCTACTGCCGGCTGTTGACCGGCGAGGCCGCCGCGCTCGATTGGGAGCAGATCGAGTGATCCCTGATGGGGAGCGCGCATAGAAACAGGCGCGGGCGAGAGTTCTCCCGCGCCTGACACACCAGCTTTGTCAGCCTGCCGGGTACAGGATCTCGCCGTCGTGCCACTCTGGCGGAGCCTCGAGCAGGGCGACCATCTGCTGGTAGCGCGCATTCTGCTCTGGACTATTAGCGTTGGCGACGTAGGAGGCCTTGTCGTCGAAGATGACCGCCATCATGACCGTGTTCGGGTCGTTGTCCATGCGATACACATAGGTCATGCGCTGGCCGGGAATGTTGAGCGTCTCATACTGGCGCATCAAAGCGGCTATCTGCGCCTCCGCGCCAGGCCTGAGTCGCATACGCGCCACGGTTCCGTACATACCTCAGCCTCCTTGTACATCAGCGAGCGTTTCGGTCAAGGTTCGCCAGTCATGTCTTCCGCTGACAGGCAGGGGCATTGTATCCGCGCTGAGGATGCGAGCGCAATCTCAGCGGTTTGTCACACAAGTTGTGGCGAACGGTTGGTACTTTTGTGAGGTGGTTCATTGTATTTGTCGTGTATGCCGGGTACAGTAGTTGCTATGGAGACCGCTTGTGCGAGTAGACGGCTGTTTCGGTGGCTCGCGCGGGATGCGACTCGTCTGAATGCAGCGTAGCGCGTTCCTCATCCCAGTCGCGGAGCGCGCTGCGTATCGAGTCGCAAGATACGATACCATTGCCGCGCGCATCGCTGGTTTATCCTGATGTACCAGGGCCAGAGATGCGCGTTGGTGTGTTTATGAGCCTGAAACCAATCCCCACTACCCAATTTCGTGATCTTCGCCTGCCACATGTCAACTTTTGCCTCGTTCCTGCATCTTATTCTATAGCGGGAGTTTTTTCGCCCGACGCGCCCATACAGCGCAATGAAGCAGGCAGGGAGGCTGGCGATGCAGGCGCCACGACACAGGAACGTTCAAGCGCTGCGGATCATGTTGATCGGCGCCGTGCTGCTGATCTCGCTGCTGATTTCAGCTTGCTCAGCGCGTGTCTCGCTCGGCGGGACCCAACCATCCGGCGCGGCGACCAGCACGCCGGACGCCAGCGCGCAGGACCAGATTCCAACGCCGACGACGGCTCCTGATCCTACCGCGACTCTGCAGCCGACACACGCGCCCACACGCACGCCGACGCTCCATCCCGCTCAGATTCCCGCCGCGCCTGAGGCGACCGGCAAGGTCATCCTCGTCAGCCTCTCTCGCCAGCAAGTCTACGCCTACCAGGATGGCGCGCTCGCCTTTACCTTCACCGTCGAGACGGGGCGGCCAGAGCTGCCGACGCCGACCGGCGTGTTCCACGTCTTCCAGAAAGAATGCTCGGACAGGCGCTGGGTGAGCAATACCGCGCCGTCGGCGGCCCACAATGCGCAGTGCGTCGAGCATCAGGGCGACGGCTATCAGGAGGTCTTCAACTCGCCCTGGCCACAGGGATCACCCTACTGGTACGCCCCAACGCACATCAACTACGCGATGAAGTTCCGTGAGGATGGCTATTATCTCCATGACGCCTGGTGGCACTCGTGGTTCGGGCCAGGCAGCAACACGCCACACAAGCTGCCCAACGGCTCCTGGGAGACGGGGTCGCACGGCTGCGTCGGCATGACCATCGCCAACGCCGAGCGCCTCTACGCCTGGGTTCCCATCGGCACAGCGGTCTACATCCGCGCGAACGCCTAGCTGTTGCGGCTCAGATAACTGGGATGTCGGGCTTGTCGCGCCAGGATGGCTGAGTGGTGTCCACACCGGGATACTGGCTATCCATCAGCAACTGGGGCAGCGTCACCGGCTTCAGCCCGCGCGCCTTGAGTTCCGCCAGGATGATGGGCAACGCCGCCAGCGTCTGCTCGCGCCGCGCCGGTCCATCGTGCATGAGGATCACCGCGCCGGGATGCGCCTCGGAAAGTACCGTCGCCGCGATATGGTCAGGGCCAGGACGTGAGTAGTCCACCGAGTCGTCATCCCATATGATCGTCGTCAGCCCGTAGGACTTCGCGACGCCCAGAATGCGCGGGTCGTACGAGCCATACGGTGGGCGCCAGAGCCAGATACAGGCGTCCTTCCCAATCGCGGCGTGGATGGAACTGAGCGAATCGCCAAACTGGTGTGGCATCTGGCCGTCGGGCAGGATCGTCAGCACGGGATGATCCCAACTGTGCATGCCGATGGCGAAGCCGTCGTTCCACTCGCGCTGCACTAGATACGGCCAGACGCGCGCATACAGCCCCTCGACGAAGAATGTGGCGGGGATGTGATTCTTCTCCAGATAGTCGAGGATTGGCGGCGTCGTATAGGGCGTTGGGCCGTCGTCAAAGGTCAAAGCGACCTCGTTGGGCGCGGGTACGCCAGAGGCAAAGCCCTTGCTCGTATAGATCGGTTTCGTCAGGGCAGGCGGCTTGCCGTCAGCGCAGCCCATCGCCGCGTTCCGATCGCGCATGCGGTCGTGCGTGTACCGGATCTGTGGCGTCGGTGTTCCCACGATAGGGATATTGACCACAGTAGAGGTTGGCGCGCGGGTAGCTGTGGCGTGTGCGCGCGAGGCGGCGAATGGCGCGTTCAGCAGATCAACGACGTTGCGTCCCTGCGCGCCCAGGCCGGTGAGAACGACGCCTACGATCAGGAGCGCGGCCGCGAGCGGTCCTAGCAGCGCCAGCCGTCCACGTGGAAACGCGATCCTGAGGTGGGGACGAGATCTCTGGCGAGACTCCGGCAGCGCTGTGGCGCCTTCAGACGCGCCGCCGACCGCGATCAGCGAGAGGTCAGTGGACTGGGTGTGGAGGAGCGCATCCTCCCCAATGGAGAAGCCCGCTATAGCGCTGTCTGACGTAAGATGTTCCGCCGGGCTATCCGAGGTTGCTAGCTCGCCTGCTGATCCTTCCTCGACCAATCCATCGCCAAACGTCTCGGCAGCCTGCTCCCCCGCGCCAGAATCGACCTCCGGCCCATCCATCCGCTCCTGCTCGCCGCTCTCTTCCACCCGTCCAACCCTTCCCACCCTGTCACAATACCCCTTGCCAGTGTAGCAGGAATCGCCCGGCCTGCAAAGCCCACCGCTGAGTTGAGACCGAATTGAGACGACGTTCCCTTCCTGCGCAAAATGCTGGAAACGAAGGTGATACACTTTGAGGGACAGCTTCATAACCCTGAAAGGATGGCCATCGTGCCCGCACACGCCAGTCGCGCGCGAATCGTTGCGCCGTATGGTTCCTGGAAGTCGCCGATCACGGCGGAATCGCTGGTCGCCAACGCCGTCGGGCTGGAGCAGATCACGCTGGATGGCGACGTGACGTACTGGATAGAGCAGCGCCCCAGCGAGGGCGGGCGTAGCGTCATCGTGCAGCGCGACGCGCAGGGCAAGACCGCCGATATTACGCTGCAGCCTTTCAATGCCCGCACGCGCGTCCACGAGTATGGCGGGCGCAGTTACGCGGTCCATGGCGACACGATCTATTTCGCCAACTTCGCCGATCAGCGCGTCTACCGCGTGGCACTCGGCGCTGAACCGGAGTCGATCTCGCCAGAAGGGGCGATGCGCTATGGCGATTTTGTTGTGGACGACCGACGCAAGCGGCTACTGTGCGTGCGCGAGGACCACGGCGCGAGCGACCGCGAGGCGATCAACACGCTGGTAAGCCTGCGCCTGGATGGATCGAATGACAATGGCGGCGCCGTTCTTGTCAGCGGGAACGATTGCTACTCGACGCTACGGCTCAGCCCCGACGGCGCGCGGCTCTGCTGGCTCACCTGGAACCATCCGAACATGCCGTGGGACGGCTGTGAGCTATGGGTGGCGGAGATAGACTCCGCTGGCGCGCTGGGCAAGCCGAGGAAGGTCGCGGGCGGGCCGGAGGAGTCGATTTTCCAGCCTACCTGGGGGCCGGATGACGCACTCTATTTCGCCTCCGACCGGACAGGTTGGTGGAACCTGTATCGCTGGCGCAGCGGGCGGGCGGCGAACATCCTCCGGCGTAAGGCAGAGTTCGGCATGCCGCAGTGGGCGCTGGGCATGACGACCTACGCCGTGATCTCCGCGACGCGGCTGCTCTGCGCCTGGACATTGCGGGGCGTCTGGCATCTGGGTGAGCTGGACACCGAGATAGGCAAACTCACGCCGCTCGACCTGCCCTACAGCGCGATCACGGGGGTTCAGGCGAACGCCACGCGCGCAGCCTTTCTCGCTGGCTCGCCAACACGGGAGCCCGCCGTGGTCGAGCTAAACCTGAAGACGAAGCGCGCCCGCACACTGCGCGAATCGCGTAAGGCTGCGCTCGATGCGACGTACATCTCTATCCCGCGCGCCATCGAGTTTCCAACGGAAGATGACCTGACGGCGCACGGATTCTATTATCCACCACGCAATCCAGGCTACCGTGCGCCCGCTGGCGAGAAGCCGCCGCTGCTGGTCATGAGCCATGGCGGGCCTACCTCCGCCGTCAACAACACGCTGAACCCGCGCTACCAGTATTGGACGAGCCGGGGCTTCGCCGTGCTGGACGTAAACTACGGTGGCAGTTCGGGCTACGGGCGCGCCTATCGCCAGCGCCTGGCGGGCCGCTGGGGAATCGTGGACGTGGACGACTGCGTCAACGGCGCGCGCTATCTGGCGTCGCGTGGCCTGGCCGACCCACAGCGGCTGGCGATCCGTGGCGGCAGCGCGGGCGGCTACACGACACTGGCGGCGCTGGCCTTCCGCGACGCCTTCGCCGCCGGGGCGAGCCTCTTTGGCGTGAGCGACCTGGAAGCGCTGGCGCGTGAGACGCACAAGTTCGAGTCGCGCTACCTCGATGGACTGATCGGGCCGTACCCCGCGCGCAAAGACCTGTACCGCGAACGCTCGCCGATCCACCACGTCAACCGCATCGCGGCGCCGATGATCCTCTTCCAGGGGCTGGAGGATCGCGTCGTGCCGCCGAATCAGGCCGAGTTGATGGTGGCGGCGTTGACGAAGAAAGGTCTGCCGGTGGCCTATGTCGCGTTCGAGGGCGAGGGGCACGGCTTCCGCCGCGCCGAGACCATCATCCGCGCGCACGAGGCGGAGCTGTATTTCTACAGCCGCATCTTCGGCTTCGCGCTCGCCGAGCCAATCGCGCCGGTCGAGATCGTGAACGCGCCGGAAGCGCGCGCGAGCGAGCCTGTGGCGGCGCGACGCTGAGCCGTAAAGATACAGGAGGGAACCGTTATGCGCGAGGAGCTGGTGACGCCACCGACGGCGCGGCGGCTGGCAACGGCTGGATTAGTCTGGGAGCCGCAGATCGGCGACTGGTGCAGCGTGATGGGCGGAGTCCATCTGACCGAGACGCAGACGGGCATGTGGCTGGTCGTGAACGTCTCGCAGGCGAATGGCGTGATCGCCTTCGTGGACGCCGACGGGCGCTGGCCGATCTCGCAGGCGCCGATTCGTGACTGCCTCTGGCTGCCCAACGCCGGGAAGCTGAAAATGTGGCTGCGCTCGAAAGGCAACCGGGTCGCCACCGGCGAGACCTACACGCAGTTGCTCGGCGGCTCCTCGCCGATCCTGCATGGCGTCTGCCGCATCACGCCCTCGGGCGCGACCGCGACCCCGCAGGACTTCGAGGGATTGAACGAGGTGGAGGCTGTGGCCGCCGCTGTCTTGCACGTGCTCGGCGCAGGGGCGCCATCAGCGACGCCTCCTGGTAATCCGCCGTTCAGCGGCTGATATAGGTCGCCTGCCAGACCGATAGCGGTGTCTGGCCTGTTGGCGCGACACGCCAGTTAACCACCCGCGTCCGCACGACATAGACGGTCTCTGACTGGAAGAGGGGAATCGCCGCGACCTGATTCACCAGGATCTGCTCGGCCTGCTGATAGAGCCGCGCTCGTAGCGCTTGGTCATTGGACGCATCCGCCTGATCGAGCAGCGTGTCGGCGGCGGGTACGCTGACTCCCGTTGGGCTATATGTTGAATACGCTGCGCCTGTGCGCCAGAGCGCAGAGAGAAAGTCCTGCCCATCGGGATAGTCCTCTCCCCAACCACCGTTGCTCAGTGGTTCTGTCCATGAGGTATCAATTTCCGTACAACGGTCGCACCAAGTATCACTGATCTGCCAACCAGGGAAGGCCGCCTGCCATTGTGCGACCAGCGCATTCGCGCGCTGGATGATTTGTGGGGAGCCACCATTGAAGTAGTAGAGGACCGGCGCACAGTTCTCCAGACGCCCCTGGCACTTCTCGGCGGCATATGCGGCGACTAGCGACCGCGCGGTCTTCAAATCGGCGGTGAGCGCCTGCGCGCCGCTGCGCCCAGCAGGGTCCTGTAGCGCTGGATTGAATCCTGGCAGCCCTTCGATCAGGAAGTGAATAGTCGGCTGAACCACAGGGAACTTGAAGCTGTTCACAAACGCCTGGCGATCAATGGCGAGCCAGAAGGCCTGCCGCACCCGCACATCATCGAACGGCGCGCGTTTCCAGTTGGGGCGCAGAAAGTTAGTCGTCAAGACTGGCGTCTCGTGATAGGTCGTGCCTTTCAGTCGCTGGGCTCCGTCGAGCGCCAGCGCTAGTGGATAGCCAATATCGCTGCTGCCCTGGAGAAATGCGTCCCAGGACGCTGAGGCGTCGAAAGAGACCACATAGTCGATGCGGCGCAACAGTGGCTTCTGGCCCCAGAACCGGTCATTGCGAGAGAAGATAAGGTGGGACTTGTTAGCGGCATCCACGCTTGAGGCAGTCAGCATAAACAAATTGCCGCCCAGGCCGCCGTTGTCCGTGAGGTGATCGGTCCAGGTCGAGGTGACAACAGGATAGGGTGAGTTCGATTCACTTGCCGACTTGGTGTATTGCTCCACCAGCGCCTGTGGGACGGCCCAGGAGGCGGGCTCAGTCAGCGCTGCGAGAAAATAGCCAGCGGGAGCCTGCAAGAGAATCTGCAAGGTGAGTGGATCAGGAACGAGCAGCGACGATCCAATGAGCGTTGTTGGGCTGTGAAGCGCGCCGAGAGGGCAGACGCCCTTGTTGAACGCCTCCGCGCCTTTGATATTGTAGAGCAGATACGGAGTGGACGAACCTGTACAAGGGTCGAGCGCGCGGTTGATCGAATAGGCGAAGGTGGTGGCTTCAATCGGCGTTCCGTCAGACCACGTCATCTCCTTGTGGAGATGGAAGGTGTAGGTCAGCCTATCAGCGCTGATCTCATGTGACTCCGCCGCCCAATCCACCGGTTGTTGTTTCTCATCCAGCGTGACAAGTTGCGGAAAGAGGAGCTGCGCCAACTGAACATCTTCGCTAGAGTAAACGAGCGCAGGATCGAGGTCATGTACAGCGCCCATTAAGTGGAGAATCTGCTGGGCGTCTGGTAATTTGGGATCGGGCGTAGACTGCGAAAATGGCCAGGGCAGACTACAGCCGGTCAGCAGCGTCATGAGGAGGACGCCAACAATCACAAGAGTTCGCGTGAGTCGTCGCATGTGCGGCCTCTACTCGATGTACCTTATCTGTTACCAGGCAAGACGCCGCCGCATATGGACCATTTACCGGCGCACGCTCCCCGATTCGGCGGGCCAGAGGCTATACTGACTGCTCAGGCGCTCTTGGATCTGCTATAGCGTTGAGAGCGTGTCGCCCCCGAACAGTAGAACAAAATCGGCGTGACGGCTGAAACCGATATGCGAGGTGTGGCATGGAAACGGCGCTGGGCGCGCCGCTCGCGCAAGGGCGGACGGCGGAGGTCTTCGCCTGGGACGATGGCCACGTCTTGAAGCTATTCCGTCAAGGATGGGGCGCGGATGTCGCGAGTCATGAGGCTGAAATCGCGCGCGCCATCTACGCCTCAGGGGCTCCAGCGCCACAGGTCGGGGAAGTGGTTGAGGTGGGCGACCGCGCTGGTGTCATCTACGAGCGCATCAGCGGCCCCTCTCTCCTGACCGATCTCATCGGCCATCCTACCCACCTGCGCAGGATCATGCGCGCGCTTGCGGAGGCGCACGCCGACCTGCATCAGCGCACTGTAGCCGATCTGCCGCGAGTGCGCGAGATGCTCGCCCAACGCGCCGCATCCGTCGCCGAGTTGACGGAGGCGCAGCGGCGCGCCGTCCTCCGCGCGCTTGAGGGGCTGCCGGACGCTGACGCGCTCTGCCATGGGGACTATCACCCAGACAATGTGCTGCTCTCTCCGCGCGGCCCGCTGGTCATTGACTGGGAGAACGCGGCGCTCGGCGATCCGCTCGCGGATGTCGCGCGTACGCTCTTGTTGTTCCGCGCAAACTTTGTTCATTCGCAGTCCGCTGTGACGCGTGCGCTCAAGCATCGGCGCCCTCCAGTATCTGGCCGGTCTGTATCTGCGCCGGTACCGCCAGCTTCGCCCGTTCGACATGGCGCGACTGCGCGCCTGGGAACTGCCGGTCACCGCCGCGCGGCTCTCGGAGGGAGTTGAGCCAGAAGAAGCGTATTTATTGGAGCGCGTGCGACGATTGACCGCCACATCCTGATCGCCTGGCGTCACGTTGGTTCGACAGACTATCCGCACAAGCGCATGGCCTTTGCGATTCCGCTACCATACTGGAGGCGTTCGATGGATCCATCAACTGACATGCGCTTGCGGGCGGCGCTTGAGGCGCAGCCATACCCGCTCCTCTTCGCCACGCTCAGCGGCGCGCACCTCTATGGCTTCGACTCGCCTGATTCGGACTTTGACGTGCGCGGCGTCCACATTCTGCCATTGCGCGAGATGGTGGGGCTGGACGTTGGACGCGAGACAGTCGAGCGAACGAGTCTGCGCGACGGGTTGGAGATCGATCTCGTGACACATGAGGTGCGCAAGTTCTTCCTGCTGATGCTCAAGAAGAACGGCTATGTGCTGGAGCAGTCTTCTCACCGCTCGTGCTGCAGACAAGCCCGGAACATGACGAGCTCAAGGAGATCGCGCGCGGATGTGTCACCCGCTACCATTGCTACCACTACCTTGGCTTTGCCGAGACGCAATGGAAGCTGATCCAGAAGAACTCGCCGCCGCGTGTCAAGCCGCTGCTTTATCTGTTCCGCGTGCTCCTAACCGGCATCCACCTCATGCGCACAGGAGAGATTGAGGCGAACCTCGTCACGCTCAACGAGACATGGCGCCTTTCCTATCTCGACGACCTGATCGCGCGCAAGCGCAGCGGCGCCGAACGCGGCACGCTCGAGGACGCCGACATGGACTTCTACCTAGCCGAGTATGAGCGCCTGCGCCAGGAACTCGCTGATGCGGCGGAGGCTAGCGCGCTGCCTGAAACGGCGAACCGCAAGCCCGCGCTCGACGACCTGCTGTTGCGTATCCGCGGCGTGTGAGGCTGGAAGCTCATGTGCCGTGGCGTCACGGAATGAACGTCTCGCTGGCGAAAGAAACGAGCGTGCGATCAACGCTGATCGACACGTCGGGCGTTGCGGGCCTGCCATCCTCAAACGTCGGGCGTGGCTGCATAGCGTGCGGCGCATAGCGCGCGCGGGCGCGCAGGAACGGGGCCTCGCTGGCGTCTCCCTGTGCGGTGGGGGCGATACGTACGCCGATACGCACATTGCCAGATTCCGCCCCGCTGAGATACATCGGCCAGCTCTGTACGGCGATCGTCGCGCCGTTAGGCCAGGTGTCCATCGGCAGCCACTGGGTCGTCGCCGAGTCGGCGCTGGAGAAGGTCGCGCCGCTGGGGTAGGTCACGACGATCTCTGGATGCACCGCCTGCGTGAGCGTTCCGGTGATGCGCCAGTAGGTTGTCACGGTCAGCACGGGGTTGTTCAAATAGACCTGCTGCGTTGGCGAGACGCTGTATCCCAGCAGATGGATGGTCGCTGCATCCGCCTTGAAGGCGACGCCAGTCGTTCGGTTGGTGATCATGTCGGGCGTGGCGTGGGTATAGGTGAAGAAGCTGTCGGGCAGGCTCGTGATTACTACCCCTGGCTCCTGAACCGTCCCGCGCTGGAGCAGGAGGTAGCCGTCCTGCGCCACGACCACCTTGAATAGTCCGCTGTTCAACGTTTGCCAGATATTTTGCACGTAGGCCGCGGCGTCGCTGAGCGGGTAGGGGTTGCTGGTCACGTCGAGCAACACATAGTCCGCCTCGACCGCGCGATAGGGAAAGAGATAGACGAACCGACGGTTGCTCAGATGCGGCACAAGGTCTGATTGCGCCGAGACACTCGCCGACGCGGGGATACGCGCGATGATCTCATTGGCCAGTGTTGTGTGCGCCGTCGCCACCGGCCAGACGTAATTGCGACCAATGGGCAGAAACGCCTGCCGCTGCTGCTCCGCCAGGCTCGTGGCGAGCGGCGTGAGCGTGAGCGCCAGCAGGAGCGTCGATGGGAGAACCAGCGCGCGTGTCTGGCGGGGAAGCCAGGAGGTGTATTCTTGCCACAGGCGCTGTCGCTGCTCGATCCAAGCGGCAAGGCGCAGACGGGCCTGAGAGTACGCGGGAGTGAGGACCTTCCGTGCGCGATCTGAGCCATCGATCGCTGCGAAGACGATGATCGGCGTCAACTCGACGCTGTACTGCGCATAGCCCGAGTACATGACGGCGTTGTTGCTCAAGAGATTCAGCCCGATCACGGGGACGCCGATCACCAGCGCGGTTGGGCTGAGGAGCGCAAGGAACGCAACGGGCGCCAACAGCACGGCGAGGTAGCGCACCCGGCTCGTGTCCAGCAGATAGCGCTGAACGACGGTGAGCGGATGCGTCAGGAGATAGAGCGCGATCTCGCCGGGAGAATCTCCCAGGCCGTCATAGCGGCTGGTGAGTGGCGAGTGCCCAATCGGGCTGATCTGACGCATGAGCAGCGTTTCCATGATGATCCAGCCGATGGCGAGCGCGACGACCACGGCGCCTAGGCGCCGCCTTCGTAACATGAAGATCGCGTAGAGACCGATCATGGCGATGCTCAGCGCCACCTCTTCCTTCGTCATGATGGCGAGTCCGGCGGCGATAGCGAAGCCCAGGTTGTTGCGCGTCAGCAGGAAATAGAGCGCGAACATGAGCAGCGGCGCGGCGAGCGCTACCGCATGGAAGTCGTCGGTGACCGCCGCGTCGAGTGACGGGTAGAGCAAGTAAAGTGCGGCGAAGACTACGCCTGCGAAGGCGCTTTGCAGACGCCGGCTCGCCAGCGCATAGGCTGGAAACGCGCCCAGCGCGACGATGAGCGCTTGCGCCACCTGCAGCGTCTTGGCCGACGGCGCCAGCGCATAGAGCAGCGCTAGCGGCGCCATGATCGGCTCGAAGTGAATGGCCAGCCGCGAGACATCGCCTAGACAGTTGGTGTCGCTGACCACATTGCAGATCGTTTGATGCAGCGGCGCGCCATGCGTGGTGTTCCAGAGCGCCTGCATCATGATACCCATGTCTTCGGCGTGCGTCTGGTAGGCGTCGTTTAGGGCAAAGAGGTAGCGGCTAAAGAAGATCACAAACGCCGCGACGCCCAGCGTCACCACCAGCCAGCCAAACCGCGCCGCGCGCCCTTTCAGCGGCGGCGGCAGTTCATCCGGGCGGGCGAAGAGCCACCCGAAGTGGTTTCGCAGGCGATCTCTCAGTGGCTGCGTACGCTCGCGCAGGCTGCGCGCGTTGCGCTTTGCCCACGCCAGAGTCGGCTGTGTGGCTTCATAGGCCATATGCCTGTACTGATCCAGGACGGTGGCGATTCTCACCTCGTACAACTCTCTCAATGGTTCCAGCGCGTGAGATGTTACAGACACGGGTGGCGCGCGACTCACTCGATATGCGGGGGCATATTGCATGAGCGTACAACCGCAAATTGAAGGCTCGCTGAAGAGCCGTTCGCCTGTCGGCAGACACGCAGAGCACATCTCTGCTTGGGCGACGTCTGGAACGCCCGCCATCCTTGCCAGTCGCTCCAGATCGCGTGGCGACGCCTACGTGGAGAAAGAAGCCCTGCGCCAGGTCCTTCTCGCGCCCAGTCATAAAAGAGTATGCGCTTGGATGCCCTTCTCGTCAACAACCGGTAGGATATAGCTATCGCCCGCTCCAGCTTCGCTCCGGCTTGACATCGCGCGGCGCCGGGCTTAAAATCGTGGGAAGCGCCGAAGATGGCGCCGGTCTGTCGTGGCCAGAAATCTGTGGCGCAGACCGGCGCATGCGCGTGATGGATCGCAAGACCAAGACCAGGACCAGACAAAGTAGGGGAACCGATGATCAAAAGAGACGCTGGCCAGGATGGGGACCGGGCGCATTTCTATTCGCAGTACTGGATCGACGTCGCGCAGGGCAAGCCAACAGGCCCAGCGGCGGTTGCTACCGAGATTCCCGTCGCGGATGACGAGCTCGATCTCGACGACGAGATCCTCGCGCCGCGCGCCGCGCGCCCTGAACCGGCGCCCAAACCCGCCAAGCCTGCTAAGACGCCTGAGAAGAAGCCAGAGCCAGCCAAACTCTCCTCGCTCGCCGATCTGGCGAACATTGATCTGCTGATGAAGAACTCCGCCGAGCTGGACGACGACGTGGCGCCTGATCTTGCCAGCGGATACGAGGCGCCTGACACGGGCGTGACGTTCCCCGTAGATGCGCCGCTGGCCGGTGTGGAAGAGACCGAGCCGGAGATAGAGTCGCTGGAGGAGTACGAGGCGGACGAGCTCAACTACGACGAGGACGAGGAAGACGATGAATGGGGTGGCGGCCAGCGCGGCAAGAAGAAGCCGTCGCAGCAGCGTCGTGAGCGCCGCCGCGACTTCTAATCTCTGATTGCCGAGCGTATCAATCACAGGGATGGTTCTCATGATGAGCCATCCCTGTTGCGTGTCTGGCGATCCGTCCTCACGCGAGTGGTCGTTCGTCAGGCTCGGCGGCCAGCGCTACAATGCGCCGCCCAAAACGCGGTATAGTTCCAAGTGGGGCGCTTCCATACACGCATGGAACGCCATAGACATCACGCAGGAGTTGAGATGGTTACGCGCATCTGTTCGCTCGTCGTGCGCATTGGCGGCTCGCTGGCGTTGCTGCTGGGACTACTTCGCTACTTCAACATCGGACCAGATCTGGTTCAGCTTCACATGACGCTCGGCATCCTCGTTGTGCTCGCGCTGTGGATCCTTGCCACCATCTACGCGCGCACGCCCAACGCGAATCTGGGCATATCCATTGGCGCCTCGGTGATCGGGCTACTGCTCCTCATCGTCGGCGTCACCCAGCAGGGCCTGCTGCCTGACCCAAACTTTCACTGGATTATCCAGGTCATCCACGTCCTCCTCGGCTTGACGGTGATTAGCATGGGCGAGATGCTCGCCAGCGCGATCCGCCGCGCGCCGCCAGCTTTCGCCTAGCGTGAGAGCAGTGGGAGCGGAGGAGGGCGGGATGGGGCTAGACGCCGAGGCGGCCGCCCGTCGTCGCGCTGCCCGATGACGCGGTCACGACGCTGCGCGTCAGGGGATCTGCGCCTCCGGCGTCTGTCTGCCGGGCTAGCTGCTAGTCGTCCTTGTGCTTCTTGCCGTGCTTGCCACTATTCCCATCAGAGCGCGCTGCGACTGACTGAATGGATTGTCTGTCGCCGTCGCCGTTTCTGATACAGCTCTGCAGTGTATAGGCGACGACGGCGCTGGCGTTATCCGCGCCACCTGCGCCATCCGCAGTGAACTGAAGGGTCCCCTGGCGATCTGATCCCGCGACGCTAAATCCGGATAGCGTGATAGTCTGCCTCTTGTCGGGTCCAAGCGTCCCTGACGAAGGGTTGACGGCGATCTGTGGCCCTACCTGCGATGCGGTCCATTGTGCGGTATCTTGTCCCTTGTTTGTGAGCGTCACCGTCTGACGGCGCTTGCCAGAGGAGCAGGAGAGCGTCACGCTGGTAGGAGAAGCGGCGAGGATCACCGATGGCGCCGCCGTCGCGGTCGGTTGCGGCGTGGCGGTTGGCTGTGAGGTGGCGATAGGGGCGAGCGAGGAGGGCGAATTACCAAGGTTCTGGAGCAGATAGCCGGCTGCGCCGAGGCCGCTGGTCACGAGGGCGCACCCCAGCAGGACGCCAGCGGTAATGAGCAGGAGCTTCGTAAGCGAGAAGGGGCGCTTTTCCTCGGGGCTGCGTGTGGGGGAGGGCCACTCCGGAGCGGGCCGCCCCGCCAGCAGCGGCAATTCATGAACAGTTGGCGTGTCTGGGCCAGGAACCGTCGGGCTGGAATCGCCTGGGTCCATGAAGCCTTCTACGTTACGCGCTGGCGTTTTCGGCATGCTGGCGGATGGCTGAAAGCGCGGCAGGCTCGTCGCAAAGCTAGACGCGAGCAGGGCGTCGGCCTTGCCACTGGCCATGCTGAAGAACGCGCTCAACGACCGGCTGCGGCTGCCCTCGCGTGCGGCATGGACGAAGGCCCCTGCGGTCGGGGGTCGGTCGGCGGGATCTTTCGCGAGCGCCCAGAAGACGGCTTCCCCCAGGCGTGGTGAGATGCCAGCGCGCTGCGTGCGCAAAGGTGGCGGTGGCTCGTTCAACTGGCGCGCGAGTATCGCGCGCATCTCACTTTGCTCGTCGCGGCTTTTCGTCGCTCCCACCTTCGCGAGCGCTGGAGCCTCGAATGGCGTCTGCCCGGCAAGCAAGGTATAGGCCACCACACCGAGCGCGTAGACATCCGTTGTGGGTCCAACGCGCTCACCGCGAATCTGCTCTGGGGCCATGTACTCTGGCGTGCCCATGGTCATGCCGGTCGCGGTCAGGTCAGGGTCTTGTGAGCCGTGGAGCGTGCGCGCAACGCCGAAATCCGTGAGCAGCAGCCGCCCATCAGGATGCAACAACAGGTTCGACGGTTTCACATCGCGGTGGACGATGCCCGCCTGATGCGCATAGTCGAGCGCGGCGGCGGCCTGTTCCAGATACAGGATGGTCTGGGGAACGCTAAACGGGCCCTGGCGCGCCAGCAGCGCGCCGAGCGAGCCATCGGCGAGGTAGGGCATGACGATATAGGCGATCTCGCCCTCACCCGTCTGTTCCACGCCGAATTCGTAAATGGGGATGATGTTGGCGTGATCGAGCGCGGCGGCGGCGTCAGCCTCTCGGTGGAAACGCGCGAGCGTGCGCGCCCATACTTCTGGGGTAGCCGCGCTGGCGGCGCGCAGCAGCTTAACAGCCACCCGCCGGCGTGGGCGCTCCTGGCGGGCCAGATAGATGGCGCTCATACCGCCGACGCCAAGCAGCCGTTCGAGCGTACACGAACCGACCCGCATCCCTACGAGTTCGTCTGTGTTCGTCCGCATTCCGTCTCCCTATCAGGACCGCTTGCTGAGACCAAGAACCAGTTCAGATGGAGCGGCCATTGGGGCCGGGCGGTCACGCTAGATGCGCCGCTCGACCTGCTCGATGACTTTCTCGACGAGCGCAGGCCCGGAGGTGAGTTCTTTGGCGAAATTCTTTCCCAGATCCTCCACGCTCGCGATCAGATCGCGGAAGACCTCCCAGACGAGCGTCATCAAGGCCGCCGTATAGCCCACCGCCAAACCAAGCGCCAGCGCGACGCCGTTCGCATAGATGTTCGGAAGCGCGCCGGTAATGACGATAGCGACGATCTCGGCGACGATGACGGCGATCAGGCCGCTGACCAAAAACAGGAGAAAGACGCGCGAAAGTGAATGCCGCAACGCATGCAGCAGATGGCCCATGATGGTAAAAATGATGATCATGCGCGATCCTCCCCGGCGAACGCTCCGGATGACGTAGAGACGAAAGGTGAGCGGCCTGCGCCACGCGCGCAGGAGAAATTGATGGTGGCGCGCGACACAGCGGCGCCGTCAGTGTAACACGCTTCGCCGTAGCGACGCTAGCGGTAGGCGCTATGCGTAGGACCGGCGCGGTGGATGAGGTTGTCGCGCGGAAGTGTCTCATGGGTGATGGATCAGCACAGATTTCTGGAGCTCGCGCTGCATGCGAATGCGGTATGGTGGTCTCGTCGGACAAGCCTCAGAGCGCAGAGGAATTGGCGCGCCATACCGAGAGGGCTAAAGCATGATCGTCTTCGACACAGAGAAGATGCGACCATATCGCGCGGCTGACCTCGACCGGCTGCTGCGCTTCGTAGGCGAGTGTAACCGCGCCCCTGACGCCGGAGCGATTCGGCATCCTGGCGATGTCATCCACTTCATGAGTAACTCGCTACGCGGGCGCGATCTGGAGCGGCATATCTTCCTGTACGAAGAGCGCGATGGGGAACTGCGTGCGCTGGTGATGCTCTATCCCGGCGCGACGTGGTATTACGAACTGCTGCTCGCTCCCGACTCTGCGCTCCACCGCGGTGAGGCCTTCGAGGCGGCGGCGATCGCCTGGGCTGGGAATGCGGCGTGGACGGCGGCGCAAGCGGCGGGAAGCGCGTCAGAGGGCGTGGAAGGCGGCGCGATCGGCATGGAACTGACCGTAGGCGACACTGTACGTCAGAGCATCCTCGAACGCCTTGGCTACCAGCCCGTCACGACGCCGGGCATGCTCTACACGACACGCTTTTTGCGCGACCCGATCCCCGACAAGCCGCTGCCAGATGGGTTCAGTATGCGTCCAGTCGCAGGGGAACACGAGGCTGGACTGGTGGCGGAGGTCCACAATGGCGCGTTCAAGCCGAAGTGGGACGCAGAACAGTATCTCGCGGTGATGCGCACGCCCGGATTCCAGATTGACCATGAATTGGTCGTCGTGGCGCCAGACGGGCGTTTCGCCGCCTTCACCATCATCTGGCTGGACCCGATCAGCCGCACGGGTCTCTTCGAGCCAGTCGGCTGCCACCACGACTTCCAGCGACGTGGGCTGACCAGCGCGCTGATGTACGAGGGCATGCGGAGAATGCGTGCGGCGGGCATGGAGACAGCCATCGTCTGCTACAACGCCGACAACGTCAGTGGTGTTGCGCTCTACCGCTCGGTCGGCTTCCAGATGCGCTATGAGATCACCGAGTATCGCAAGCCGATGGCATAGCTGGTCGGATCAGCCCTCGCTGCTCTTATCACACCGTGTCATCACACGGACGTCGGATGCCAGCCTGCTTCTGTTCATGTAATGCGATAAACCGTTGACTCCAGTTCCTGCCCAGTTGAAAGCGCCGCTGCGAAAAGAATGAGACGAGCGAAATATGGGGAGACAAATAGAGATTCGTGGCAGCCATGAGGGACATGTCACCTTGAATCCGTTTTGGCTTGATGGCGACCGCTGGGACACAGGTGTTTCGGCTGTTGATTGCAGTTGTGAGATGGCGGCGCACCGCTTCGCTGGCTCAACTTACCCCGACGATCCAGGCTTCTCTATCAGGTTGGATGAGCTACAGCGCTTCGTCAGCGAGATGCGCACGCTAGAGCATGACAGACGCGGCAAGGCAACGCTGGAATCCTCTCAACTCCGCCTGATCTTCGAGGTGTATGACCGGCTAGGTCATGTTCGCCTGAATGCCGCGCTCAGAGACGTACATCCAGAAGGCGACCACTATGTCGAGGTCGCCTTCGAGATTTATCCCACAGATCTGCCGAAGATTCGCAGTGACTTCGAGGATCTTCTGGCGTTTGTAGATGGCTCACGCAACGGCTTTGATTTAGGCAGCCACCAAACGTGACGCGCCCGTAATGGGCGCGTCATCTCATCTGATGCTACACCATCCAGTCAGCCCTCGCTGCTCTCGTACTGCTCCTTGATCTGCGCGACGACGTTGGGGTCGAGCAGCGTCGTGGTGTCGCCCAGCACGCGCCCCTCGGCGATGTCGCGCAGCAGCCGCCGCATGATCTTCGCGCTGCGTGTCTTGGGCAGCTCCTGCGTGTAGTAGATCTTCTTGGGTCGCGCCAGCGCGCCGATACTTCGCACCACATGCTCGCGCAGCTCGGCGGTGAGCGCGTCGTTGGGCTGATAGCCGCGCGGGGCGTCACGAAGGCGACGATGGCCTGCCCCGTCATCGGGTCCGCTCGCGCCGATCACCGCCGCCTCCGCCACCGCTGGATGGCTGACCAGCGCGCTCTCGATCTCCATCGTGCCGATGCGGTGGCCAGAGACGTTGAGCACGTCGTCCACGCGGCCCAGCAGCCAGTAGTAGCCGTCCTCGTCGCGCCGCGCGCCGTCGCCAGTGAGATAGATGCCGGGATACTTGCTCCAGTAGGTCGCTGTAGTAGCGGTCGGGATCGCCCCAGATCGTGCGCGACATCGCTGGCCAGGGCCGCTTGATGACCAGATTGCCGCCGGTGTTGACTGGCACGCGTTGCCGCTGCTCGTCCAGGATATCCGCCTCGACACCGGGGAAGGGCGTGGTCGCCGAGCCGGGCTTGCGTCGGCACAATCCCCGGCAGCGGCGTAGATCATGATCATCCCCGTCTCGGTCTGCCACCAGGTATCCACCATCGGGCAGCGCTCCTTGCCGATGTTCTCGTAGTACCACATCCACGCCTCGGGATTGATCGGCTCGCCCACCGTGCCCAGCAGGCGCAGCGTGGAGAGGTCCTGCCTGCGCGAGATACTGGTCGCCCCAGCGCATGAACGTGCGGATCGAGCGTCGGCGCGGTGTAGAGGATCGTGACGCCGTACTTCTCGATCGAGACGCCAGAAGCGGTCCTTGTCGGGATAGTCCGGCGCGCCCTCGTACATCACCACGATGGCGCCGTTGGAGAGCGGGCCGTAGACGATGTAGCTATGCCCCGTCACCCAGCCAATGTCGGCGGTACACCAGTAGACATCCTCTTCTTTGAGGTCGAAGATCCACTTGATGCGTCAGCGAGACGCCGGTCAGGTAGCCGCCGGTGGTGTGCAACTGGCCCTTGGGCTTGCCCGTCGTGCCGGAGGTGTACATGATGTAGAGCGGATGCTCGCTATCCAGCGGCTCCGGCTCGACGATGCGCTGCGACACGTCTGGCGAGCGCGTCGTGCTACCAGACATCGCGCCCATCCTGCATCGTGACCTGCCGCACTCCTGGAGCCGATGCCGCTGCACCACCAGCACATGCTCGATGGTCGGGCATTCGGCCACCGCGGCATCGGTCATGTCTTTCAGTGGAACGATACTGCCGCGCCGCCAGCCGCCGTCCGCCGTGACGCAGAGCTTGGCCTGGGAGTCGTTGATGCGGTCACGCAGGGCCTCGGCGCTGAAGCCGCCGAAGATGACGGTATGTGGCGCGCCGATGCGCGCGCAGGCCAGCAAGCCAATCGCCAGTTCAGGGATCATCGGCATATAGAAGGCGACGACGATCGCCCTTCTTGACGCCCATGTCCAGCAGCGCGGCGGCGAAGGTATTGACCTCGCGGTAGAGGTCGCTGGTAGGTGAGCGACGCGCGTGTCGCCCGGCTCGCCCTCCCAGATGATCGCGGCCTTGTTGCGCCGCCAGGTCTGGCATGTGCCGGTCCACGCAGTTATAGGAGGCGTTGAGCTGCCCGCCAACGAACCACTTGGCCCACGGCGCATCCCACTCGAGCACGTTCTCCCAGCGAGTGAACCAGTCCAGCCGGTTGGCGGCCTCGGCCCAGAAGCCTTCGGGGTCATTCTGCGCGCGCTCGTAGACCGCTGGGTCGCGCACCACCGCGCTCGCCGCGAAGTCATTGGGAGGCGGGAAGCGCCGCGTCTCCTGCAGCAGGGCGTCTATCGTCGCGGGCGCGCCGGAAGAATCGGGATTGGGCATGATCGCCTCCTGGTAGGGTAGTATGGCAGGACATCCATCACTGGCCTATAGCATACGGCCAGTCGCTCCTGCGCGAATGATACCAGATTTTAGCCGAGAGGCGCGTTATGCCGGAGGAGAAGGAAGCGATTGCGCAACCGCCATCCGATGTCGTGGACATGCTCAATATCTTGCAGGCGGGCGCGCAAGAGGCGCTGGATGCGAACTTGGTCGCGTTATATCTACGTGGCTCACTTGTGACCGGCGACTTCGATCCAGAGGCAAGTGACATCGACTTCTTCGCTGTGACGGAGCGACGCCTCGACGCGCGAGAGTTTTCCGCGCTCGCGACGATGCACACGAAGTTTGCGCGCTTGCCCAATCGCTACGGCGATCAGCTCGAAGGGCAGTACATTGACCATGTCGCCGCACGACGCTTCCAGCCGGAAGAGCGCCACCCGACCATCGCGCGCCGCGAGCCGCTGCTTTGGCGCGAACGCTACGCCAACTGGGTCTTCGAGCGCTGGACGTTGCGCGCATCGGGCGTCACGCTGTTCGGTCCAGAGCCGCAGGCGCTGATCGACCCTGTATCGCGCGATGAAATCCTGGCGGCGGTGCGCAGCAATATGACACGGTGGGTTGAATGGATCAACGACCCGGACGACCCCGAGTGGCTCCTGCCGCGCGGCCACAAGGCGTATGTGATCGAGACGATGTGTCGCATCCTCTACACGCTGGCGACCGGCGAGCTAGTCGGCAAGCCACAGTCTGTCGCCTGGGCGTTGAAGATACTCCCAGAGCCGTGGCGCGCGACCGTCGAGCGCTCGCAAGTCTGGCGCAACGACCAGACCGTGGACCTGAGCATCGCGCCGGAGGTAGTAGCGTTCGTCCGCTGGACAGCCGCACGCGCCGAGGAGGAATGAAAATCCCTCGTCAGGTCTGGGGAGTCATCTCGATCTGTAGCAACGACATACCGCGCATATCGATCATGTAGCGTCCACGCGCGCGCACGATGCGCATCTGCACGCCGTCGCAGGAGGGGCAGCGCAGCACCATGCCCATCTCGCCGCCATAGAGCATGAGCGCGCCAAGGGGTCTGGTCTGGCCACAGCCCGCGCACTCGCTCTGCGCGCTGGTCATCTCAAATGGGAAAATCTCGGCCAGGAGGCCGGCGGCGTTGCCGTCGAGCCGGAGAGCTTCGTCGCTCATATCACCTATTTCGCTCATGCTGCGCCTCCAGTTGGCCCGAAGCGCTCGGTCTTGACACGCTCCGGGGCGTATCCCATCTCGACACAGATCGTTGCGACCGACTCAACCAGCGGCGTCGGTCCACAGACAAAGGTCAGCGGACGTTCCTCGGCGATCCAGGCGAACTCCTCGAGCATCGCGCGGTCAATACGCCGACTGTATCCGGTCCAGCCCTCCGGCTGAGTTCGTGTGAGGGTGTGGGCCACGGTGAGTTCGCTCTCTGCCGACACGAGCCGATCTAGCTCCTCACGGAAGATGATCTCATCATAGGCGCGCGAGGAGTAGAGAATGCGTACGGGAACAGGGCTACCCAGGGCCGCCTTCTGTCGAATCATCGCCATCAGCGGCGCGATGCCTGAACCACCCGCGACGAGTAACAGTGGCCCGCCATCTGAAGGACGCCAGGTAAACCACCCGCCGATGGGGCCACGCAGTTCCAGTTGGTCGCCAGCGCGCAACTCTTCGGTCAGGTACGGGGAGACCTCGCCGTCGTCGAGCCGCTCAACCGTGATGGTGACGTGCGGATTGGCTGGCGCGGATGAGACAGAATAGCTGCGCTCGGTCTGATAGCCGTCCTCCGCCGTCAGCCGCACATCAAGGTGCTGCCCCGCGCTATACTCCTGCCAGTTGGACGCGTCGAGGACGAGGCTGCGCACGCGCGGCGTCTCGTCGATCAGTTCTATGACGGTGGCTCTCTGCCAGGCGAGCCTGGCGCGTATCAGGGCCATGGTTCGCCTCCGGCTAGTCACCCGCGTAGCGCTGTTCTTTCCAGGGGTCGCCGTAATTGTTGTATCCCAACGACTCCCAGAACCCTGGCTCGTCCTTAGCCAGCAGGCGCAGGCCGCGCACCCATTTAGCGCTCTTCCAGAAGTAGAGATGCGGCACGAGCAGCCGCGCTGGCCCACCATGCTCAGGAGCTAATGGGCCACCCTCATAGGTGTCCACGATCCAGGCTTTCCCGCCCGTCACATCCTCCAGCGGCAAGTTGGTTGTGTAGCCGCCATCCGAAAAGGCGAGGACGTAGTCGGCGCTGGTCGTAACATCGCCCAGCAGCGTATCAAGCGAGACGCCGGTCCAGGTGGTGTCCAACTTGCTCCACTTGGTCACGCAATGGATGTCTTTGGTGATGGCCTCATGGGGCAGTTTCTGGAACTCTTCCCAGGTCCAGCGCCGCGGCTCGTCGATCTCGCCGACGATGGTGAAGTCCCATTGATCGAGCGGGGTGTGCGGTGTCGGACCAGCCGAGAGGACGGGAAAGCTCTCGACGAGGTATTGCCCCGGCGGAAGGCGTTGCGCGGACTCGCCGCGCTGGCGGCGTCCCTGGAAGCCGCGACTGACGAATGGATCACTCATGAGAGCCTCCTAGGAGCGCGCGATAGTCGAGGCATTGGCAAGATGGATGCGCCAACACTGCGGCGCCAGGAGACACTATATGCACACTGCCGCCTGATACGCGAGGGCGATCAGAGCAGTCACCGGTCTTGCGGAGCAGCATGATATACTCCGGCAGAGGTGAGCGACTATGGAGGGCTGAGGAATGGTAGAGGAACTGCGCCAGGCGCTCGACGTACTCGGACAACTTCCCGAAGAGGAACAACGCCAGATCGCGCAACTGGTTCTTGAAGAGATCGAGCAGCGCCAATGGGATGAACTGGTCAGTTCGCCACGCTCGAAAGCGTTCCTCAAGCGGCTGATTGCGGAGGCCAAGGAAGGCGAGATCGAGGACGGTGGATTAGAACTGCCATGAAGTCGCGCCGCTCGAAACGCTTTCGCGCATCATTGGAAGTCTTGCCTCCAGATATTCAGCGGCTAGCGACGGACATATCGGCGCTGGCAGCAGAATCCTTCACATCCTGGCCTTCACTTCAAGCCAATAGATTCCTCGGACCCCGATATCTATTCGATTCGTATTGGCGCACACTATCGCGCAATCTGTGAGCGTCAGCCTGATGGCGCGTATCTCTGGGTGTGGATTGGAACGCACGAGGAATACGACAAGCTCATCTGATCCGCCGCCGACCCGGCGTCACTGGTACTGGACCATCATCGGGGCGGGCTTGAGATTGAGCACCTGCTGCGGCGTCATGACCGGCTCTTCGCAGTACTGATATTGGCTGCAGGGGATCTGGATGAAGATCTTGAAGCCGAGCAGGTTCTTCTCACCTTTGGCGAAGACGTTGTACTTATCGATCTTGTTCTGCGGCGCCCCCTGCCCGTCGATGCAGATGATCAACGTCACGCCGGGGCGCGGCTGCACATTGCTCCAGGCATCCTTGGGGTCGGGCTTAAAGGGATTCTCCCACTGCTCGTCGGGAAAGAATTTATGCACCACGAGAATCTTGTTGGGCAGGTTCTTACTGATGACGATAGCGGAGAGTTGATCCACCACCCACTGGATCGTCGAGGCCACCGTACGCCCGCGATCCTGGCCTGGAACCACGCCTGGTCGCATCTCCCACTCCGGGTCCAGCGCTAGATTGACGTCGGGCTGTTCCAGATAGGGCCGGAAATGCTCGAAAACATTCTGCTGGGTATCCCAACCAACCTGTGTATCGAAGAAGAAGAGCTGTTTGTTATCACGCGCCAGCTTGAGGAAGTGGTCAATGTCGTCGGTGTTGCGGTAGTGACGGTAGAGCTTATCAGGCCCAGGCACACCATCGGCGACGGGATCAACCAGGTCAATCGAGCCGACGACGGGATGCTTTGGATCGGCCTTGTTATATTGATCGCTGATCTGGTTCATCTTGTCGGAGAACTCGGCGTCGCTGTCGGCTCCAAGCGGAGGACTAATTGAAGCGCCATAGTCGTTGAGGATGTAGTACATCAGCAGCCGGTTCTGCCCGTCGTTTGTACCAACGTCCACATTGTAAAGATATGCGTTGGAGCCGTTCTTGCGATGATCCAGCGCGTTGGAGGCGTCGGTCAGGACATTCCCCGCGGCCAGTCCCGATGGCGGAGCCACGACGTTTGTTGCCCCGCCACAGCCCGCTAACGTGATCAAGCTGACCAACGTGAGCACGTAACACCAGACGTAGCGCCGCAACATGCCTCTCCCCGCCACTCTTCCGCCTGGCATGCCATTCCTCGCCTGACTACGCGCACAGTAGAACGTAACGCGAAGCCAGTCTTGCTCCGCCGGGCTATGCTACCATCTCGCCCGCCGCCTGTCCAGCGCGCCCGACAATCAGCACAGGATCACAAGACACGCACAGGTGGGGCGAAGATCGCGCCCATCAAGTGCGACGGGTCGTGGCGGATGAGCGAGTCGCGATGGACCTGCATGAGCTTCTCGACCACGACTTCAGAGACCATCGCGCGGACGATCCCTTCATCGGGCTGGACGGGGAATTGCTCCTGTGCGGCGTAGGCGTCCACCAGATGCGATGGGAACGAGCCATCGTGCAGGATCACGCGGTCAACTGGACCGCCGAGGTAGCGATGAACCTCGCGCACGAAGTCAGAGGCCCTGTAGCCATCGGTCTCGCCGTGCTTGGTCATCAGGTTGCAGACGTAGATCTTCTCCGCCTCGGAGGTGCGGATCGCCTCAGACACGCCCGCGACGAGCAGGTTGGGCAGGATGCTGGTATACAGGTCACCAGGACCGATCACGATCACATCGGCGCGCTCAATGGCGCGGATCGCCTGCTCGCAGGGAACGGCGTCGCCCTCCAGATAGACGCGCCGGATGGGCGCGAGTGGCGCGCTGGTATGGTAGCCGCGGGTGTCGATATTCGTCTCGCCGCAGATCTCGTCGCCATCCGCCAGTTCGGCGCAAAGGGTGACGCGCGCCAGCGTGACCGGCCAGACGCGGCCAGCGGTATCGAGCAGCGCCTCCGCATCTTCGATAGCGTGCAGCAGATTGCCCTGGTTGATGCCCTGCAGCGCGGAGATGATGAGGTTGCCCAGATTGTGCCCACCGACACCTGGCGCCTGCTCCTGGGTATTGCTCTGGGCGTTGACGGCGGCCATCGCGCCGCTGTTGATCTTGTCGGTCCCGTTCGCAAAGGCGCCCTGCGGGAAGCGGAAGTTGAAGACATCGCGCCACAGCCGGCCATTGCGCGAGAGGGCGACAAGCGCCTGGCGCAGATCGCCCAGTGGCAGCACGCCAAACTCGTCCATCAGCCGGCGCGAGCTTCCCCCGCTATCAGCCATCGAGACAATCGCGCTGATCGAGCAAGGGTAGCGTTTGAGGCTGTTGAGGACACCGAACGGGCCGCTGCCGCCGCCAATTGTGACGACACGCTTACCGGCTAGTCGCGAAAGCGCGCTCTCCTGGCGCTCGCTCTCGTGACCATGCATTGTGTCCATTCTGCTCATGCTCCATAGTGCGCTCACTTCTGGCGTCGCGCGGATATCCGCAGCGGGGGCGGCGTCATCGCGAGGGGAAAGGTTGCTGCGATCCTTGCGTTCGTGGCGACATTATAACCAACATGCGCGCGTTTCGCTCGCATTTGCGATCGTTATAGGAATAGTGGCGCCTCCCAGAGTCACATCTTGCGGTCACATATCACAGGAATTCTGAGGCGAGCAGTGGAATGAATGGCCTTGAAGTCAGTGAAAGTGACGCTCGATCACTGATCTCCACACGCTTGGCTCTACGTAACCATAAAAGTACTGCATTTGGTAGGACTGTATAGTCTTAGCAGGCGCGACAAAGTCGGTTCGAAATCAGAGCCGGACATACGGAAAGAATACACTCCATGCTCACCGTGATCGTCAAGACGCCCACTCCCAGCCTGGTTGACGCCTGCGAACTCACATTCCTCGAACGTGTCCCGATTGACTTCGAACATGCGCTGGCGCAGCACGCCGGCTATCGCAGAGCGCTCGAACGCGCAGGCGCACAGGTGGTCATACTCGAGGCCAGCCCTGACCTTGCCGACAGCGTCTTCGTCGAAGATACCGCTATCATTCTGGACGGGTTGGCGGTCATCACCCGCCCAGGCGCGCCATCGCGCCTGCCGGAAACGGCGCTCATGGAGCCTGTCATTGGGCGCTATCGGCGGCTGGAACACATTCACGCGCCGGGGACAGTGGATGGTGGCGATGCGCTGCTCATCGGACGCACGCTTTTTATCGGCGTTTCCACGCGCACGAACGCCGAAGGCATTCGACAACTCGAACAGATCGCGCAGCCGCTAGGCTACGCGGTGATCCCCGTTCTGGTTCTGGGTAGCCTCCACCTCAAGACCGCATGCGCGCCGCTAGATGCGACCACGGTCTTGCTGAATCCTGACTGGATTGACTCCGAGCCGTTCAAGGATTTCGAGCGCATTCCCGTCCCGGCGGATGAACCGTTCGGCGCGAATGCTCTGCCAATCGCTGGGAGGCTGATCGTCAACGAGGCGTTTCCACGGACGCTCGACCTGATCGTCAAGCATAGTGAATCCAGCGGCGTCCCACTGATCCCGGTCAACATCTCCGAGTTCAACAAAGCGGAGGCGGGATTAACCTGCCTGAGCCTGCTCGTCGACAAGTAAATACTGTGACGTGACGCCTGCCTAACCTTGCCTAAGATCGTTGGAACAGCTCGCGCAGATTCCAGCCCTCGCGGAACATCTGTCCTGGCTTCCAGGGCAACCCAAGGAGCGGCAGCAGCCAGGCGTCCAGACCGATCAGGCCTGCCACCCGCCAGGCGAGGACCAGGAATAAGCCGAACATGCCCAGGATCGGGTTGATGCTCACCGTGCCCGCCAGCAGGTAGTTGAAGTTCATCAAGACGCCGAAACCGGCGGCGATGCCCGTCAGCGCGCCGAGCAGGATGCCAAGCCCCACCGCGAACTCTCCCCAGGTGACCAGGAAGGAAAAGAGGCCAGCGTTCGGCAGCACGAAATCATGCAAGAAGCTCGCATACCAGCCCTGTACGGAAGGATGATCTCCGCCAGCCTTGGAGATCGCGCCGTTGATGAATCCCGTGAGCGCGGTCCCACTGGTTCCCCATGTGGGATCTGTTATTTTCTCCCAACCTGATGTGAGCCATTCCGCGCCCACGTGCATGCGCAAGACAAACCAGAGCGCCGCCGCCCCCGCTGTCGCAAGGAAGAAGCGCGAGATAGCCGGCTCAGGATACTCGTCGTTGGGAGTGCTCGCGATGAGCGCGCCGCGCTCTTGCGAATAGCGCACGAAGGCGAGGATGAGCGCCAGAATGAAGAGGACAATTAAAGCTGGCCCCCAGAAGTCATTGGCTGTGTGTTTGGTCAAAGTCCAGATGATGTGAAAGAGGGTCCACAAACCCGCGATCGCGCTGATGCCGATGGTGCCGAGTTGATAGATACGACTCAGTTGCGCAGACATCAGACCGCCTCCTTACGAATGTGGACGCTCACACCTGCGCGAGCGCCCGGTGATCGTCGCGCACACCATATCCCACCTGGCAGCCACACGTCCAGCGCACACAAGGATCGACCTGTGATTGTCATAGCGCATGACAGGCAATGCGATAGCGCGCGAGAAGACGTATGAACAGGCCGACATCTCGGTGGAAGACGCTCTATACCTTCAGAGACTGTGGCGTGCCCGCTTCAGGGTCGCTCAAATAGCGCCCGTAGATTCCAGCCCTCGCGGAACATTTGCCCTGGCTTCCAGGGTAAGCCAAGGAGCGGCAGCAGCCAGGCGTCCAGACCGATCAAGCCCGCCACCCGCCAGGCAAAGCACAGGAATAGGGCAAATGTCCCGATCATCGGGTTAATACTCACTGTACCCGCCAGCAGATAGTTGAAGTTCAGTAAGACCCCAAAGCCTGCAGCAATCCCGGTCAGCGCTCCCAGCAGGATGCCAAGCCCCACCGCTACCTCACCCCAGGTGATCAATAGAGAGAAGAAACTGGCGTTCGGCAGCACGACATTCTGCAAAAAACCCGCATACCACCCCTCCACCTCTGGGTGCGCGCCTGTGAACTCCGCCAAGGCCCCAGCGACAAACCCCTTGAGGGTGGTCGCATTCGTTCCCCATTCCGGAGATTGGACTTTCTCCCATCCAGCGAGCAACCACTGCGCTCCCACATTCATCCGCACGACGAACCACAATGCCGACGCCCCCGACGTGGCGAAGAAGAAGCGGGCGATGGCAGGCTCGGGGTACTCCTCCCCAGGGACGCTCGAGATAAGCGCGCCGCGGTCTTGAGCATAGCGCAGGAAGGCCAGGGCGAGCGCGAGGAGAAAGAGCACAACCAAGGCTGGACCCCACAGGTCATCGCCAGGGTGGAAGCGGAGAACCCAGGCGATATGCAAGAGGGTCCAGAGGCTAGCGATCACACAAACACTGATGGTTCCGAGTTGATAGATGCGACTCATCTGCGCAGACATCTGATATCCTCCTGACGAACTGGGCGCTGGTGGCTCAAATGAGCGTCCGGTGATCGCACACACGATATACCGCCTTTGCGCCTGAGTCCAGACCGCAGTCTCCTACCAGCGGGGGGTGGAATGGCGCCGCATGCGTCATTCCTCTTGACAATGTCCGCAGTCTCAGCTACTATATCGTTGCGCGTAATACGTGGCGCGATATAGTGACGCGTATATGAAAGCGGGTACTGCGCCTATGGCGGACGATACTCTGAACGATCTGAACGAGCTTGGGCGCTTCTCGGACCCCTCGCTGTTGATCCTGGCAAGCCTGGCTGGCGGGCCGAAGCATGGCTACGCCATGATGGAGGACATCGAGCAGATGAGCGGGACGCGCCTTGGTCCTGGCACGCTCTACGGCGCGCTGGCTCGGCTGGAGCGGCGCGGGCTGATCGAGCCGCTGCCCGCCGAGGAGCGTCGCCGCCCCTACCGGATCACCGGAGTAGGAGCTACGGCGCTGCGCGAGCAACTGCGCAGTCTTGAGACCTTCGCCGCGACGGGGCTGGGACGCCTGGCGACGCTGTGAGTAGGTGGCAGACAAGACGTTGAAGTGAGGAAAGGGCGCGCATGAACTTGAAACGACTGCTCGGCGCGGAGATCACGGTCTTCGCCGCCTATATCGCCTTCGTCGTCGCTGGCATGGCGTTCGCCAAGATGGTTGAGTACGACGACTTCTCCGACGTGACGCACGGCAACATGCTGATCACCGTCGCGTTCAACACGCTGGTGGCGGGCGCGTACATCGCGTTGCTGGCCGTGGTCATCGGCGGACTGCCGCTGGCGTTCGCCGCCGCGCGCTACGCCATCACGGCGCGCCGCTGGCGCATCCTGGCGCTGCTGGCCGCGCCGCTGCTGGCCTTCGCCGCGCTGCTCGGCTATATCGCGCTCGTCGCCAATATTCTGGCGCCGACCTTCCACACCGGAGACGGCGTGACACCGGGCAACATCGTTCTGTTTCTGGGACTAGGGCTGGTCTTCGTGTTGGGGGCGGCGTTCAGCGTCTATGGGGTCGCGCGGGCGGTACGCGAGAGCGAGATCAGTCCGCGTCTGCTCGCCTTCGCGCGCATCCCAGCGCTGGTGACGACGCTGGCGATGGCGGTTGTGACGGGCGCGCTGATTGTGTGGGGAATCGCGCTGCGAGCCGCTGCGCCGGATCTCTTTGGCGCTGGCGAGGGCATCCTGGCGACGAACGTCGCGCTCAACTGGCTCGGCGTCACGCTGGTCATGACGCTTGCCACAGTCATCGCCATCATCGCAATGACCCGGAGCGCAGGGAATCTGCGTGCGGCTACCGCAACGGCCTAGAGCAAGAGGGAGCGGCGCATGACACGCGCGAGGAGCGCCACAAGAGGAACCTGGCTCGTGCGGCTCTATCCGTCAGGATGGCGCGAGCGCTACGAGGACGAGTTCGTGGCGATGCTGGAAGACACCCGCCCATCGCTGACCGATTACGCCGATATCCTGCTGGGCGCGCTGGACGCCCGCCTCTTTCTGCGCGACGCCACTGGAGGGACGCTGACCATGTTGACACGCTATCGCGCGGCGAACGTCGCTGTCTTCTGTTCGTGGATCCTTTTTGTGCTGGCGGGTCTCGCGCTCAACGGCATGCTGGACGACAGCGCCTATGTCCCTCTGATGCGCGAGCGCGCCGATCTCAACACGGCGTGGCTCGTCCTGCAGGCGGGCGCGGTGATCTCGCTGCTGGCCGTGCTGGCTGGTGGGCTGCCTATCGCGCTGGCCGTCTGGCGCAACTCCCCCGCGCAGCGCCGCTGGTTCTTGATTCCAGCGATCTGCTTCCTGCTCATCGCCGCTCCAATCGCCATCGCGGTCATTCTCACGCTGACCGGCGCTGTGAAGCCCTTTACCACACCGCCATCATGGGGACATCCGGTCGTGATCGGTTATCAGATCCTCTTCGTCCTTTGCGCCGTCGCCAGCACATACGCCGTGACACGCGCCGTGCAACTGGGGTCGGTCGGTGAGGAGACCTATCGCTTCGCGCTCATACCCGCCATAGTCACAGTCGGCGCGATGGCGCTGATGCTGGGCGCGACGGTGGTATGGGGCTTGCTTGCGAGCGCGGCGCTGCCCGATGTCTTCTATCGCGCGCCGGGAGCGTGGCCCAGCAACCTGACCTTTGCGAGCTGGCTGATCGTCGTCATCGTGATGGCGCTTGCGACCGTTGTAGGAGCAATCTCGCTGCTGCGAGGCTTCGCGGCGCGCAGTGGCGATAGTCAGTCGCCCGCGCTTGCCTGAATGTGCTGGCTACCCGCGCTCGAATCCGGCGTCACGGTTCCGCTGACCAGTCCTGCTGCGCTTCGGCGCGTTCTGGCTGAAGGCCCAGTTGTAAGAACGACGCTTCTGTCGCATCCCGCAAGACGTCGGCAAGCAGGCGCAGCGTAGCGGCGTCATAGCGCTGCAGGAACTGGATGAAGCCACGCTCCATCCGCTCGTCAAATGTGCGATGGAGATCAAAGAGATCCCTGCCGGGAGGCGTCAGGCGAAACAGCAGTTCTTTTCTGTTGTTCGGCAACCGCTCATGGCTAATCAAACCTTGGGCGATCAGCCGTCGCGTGATCTTGGAGACGGTGCCCTTCGGAATCCGATACCGCTCTGAGATCGTGACCCCATTCACTGGCTCCATGCGGCCGATGGCGTCTATCATACGCAGGGTCATAGGCGTTGAATCTTGCAGGATTTCGACGATCAGCGGGCTGGGGCTGTGTGCGATGAGCCACCGCCACTCCTCATTCTCTGCCGAGTCGAACCGCTCGGTCATCTTGGCAAGCAGCGCCAGAATCCGCGCGCTCAGCGCGGCTGGCTCATCCTCTGCGCCCGTGTGCTGGTCCGGCGAATCAGGCATGGGAGCGTCCCCCCGGCTATTCATGCTGTCTTTTCCAGTATAGCAAACCGCCATGGTGAAAAGGTTTCTACAGAAACAATATTGACACGAACCGCCCGTGAGACTATTATGGTTTCCGATGAAACATTCTTGGCTCCATAGCAGAAAAGGAAGAAGCCATGAAAGCCGCCGTACTTCACAAGTTTGGCAAGGCGCCCAGGTACGAGGATTTCGCCGATCCTACACCTGAACAAGACGAGATCGTGATCCAGGTGAAAGCGGTCGCCTTGGAAAATATTGATCGCGCAATGGCAAAGGGGACACATTTCTCCACCCGCCAGTTTCTGCCGCAGTTGCCCGCGATTCCGGGATCCGACGGCATAGGCCAAACAGAGGATGGGCGGCTGATCGGCTTTGGTGGCATGCGCCCGCCCTATGGCTCGATGGCCGAGTGCGCCGCCATTCCCAGCGCCTATCAGGTTCCCGTTCCCGAAGGCGTGGATGCGGTGACGGCGGCATCCGTGCCAAGCTCCACGCTGACCGCGCTCTTTCCGCTCAAGTGGGGCGCGAAGCTCCAGCCAGGTGAGACGGTGCTGGTGAATGGCGCGACGGGATTCGCCGGCAGACTCGCCATTCAGGTGGCGAAGTTGCTGGGCGCGGGGCGAATCGTGGGGACCGGGCGCGACGCCGAGGCTCTGCAATCATTGCATGCGCTGGGGGCAGATAGCGTTATTGATCTGAAGCAATCCCCTGACAGGCTCGTAAAGGCTTTCAAGGATGCTGCTGAAGAGGCTGGCTACAACATCATCCTCGATTTTCTCTGGGGCCGTCCTACGGAGATACTGATCAAGACGCTGGTTCCAGATAAACTCGCGTTCGCGTGGGGGCGCACACGCCTGATCCAGATCGGCGAGATGGCAGAATCTACAATCATGCTCTCCGCCGACGCGCTACGGACATCAGGACTCGAAATCACTGGAGCCGGAGCTGGACTCACGCCCAAAGCCATCGGCGAGGGGACTACTCAGGTCTTGGACTGGATCAAGGCGGGCAAACTCAAGGCTGAGATTGAAACAGTCCCACTCAATGACGTGGAACGCGCCTGGGGTCGCGCCGATCTGCACGGCAAGCGGATCGTCCTCGTTCCGTGAGCCAGGGCAGATGGAGACGTACGCGGCAAGTCCTCAGACGTGCGGCGCCTATTCCCATGCTGCTTGCTGGAGGACCACGCGGTAGCCGTCGGCGTCCTCGAACGTCCTGCCACGCGTATCCCAGTAGGGGTTGAATGAGGGAACCGGCGCGTAGCCGTGTTCGATCATTCGCGCCACAGCGCGCTCCCATTCCTCGGCGTCGGGATAATAGAAGACCAGCAGATTGTCCTGCGTCGGCGCGCGACCCGCCGCATGCCCACGCTTGCGCGTGAACTCGAAGTGATATTGCTGTCCAGGATGGCCAAGCATCACACCGTCGAAGCCATCGTGGTCGGCGAAGGAGTCAATGACATCGAGGCCGAGGCCATCGCGGTAGAAGCGCAGGATCTCGTCCCAGGCGTCGGTCGGACGTGCGACCCGTAGATGCATACCCACCTCCATAGTTCAGATAGATCCACGCGCTGACATGCGGATTGTAGGCGATGGGACGGAAAAAGCTAATGCCCTACATTTTGTCAGGAGACCTGCGCACCTTGACATTGTCAGGAAACCTGCATATAATTGCGCCATGGATGATGAAGATATCACGGCCCATATGATGATCGGCGCGCTCACGAGCATCATCAGTTGGGAGGGGCGCCGTCGAGTCACTGCGGCTATGCATGCGCAAGGGTTCGATGATTACCGCGCGAGCTACGATGACGTCTTCCGCTTTCTGCGCGCGGAAGGCAGCTGGGTGACCGAGCTGGCGGAACTAGCGCAGGTGACGCGCCAGTCAATGAGCGAAATGATCATCGAGCTGGAGCGGCGCGGCTATGTCGAGCGCACGCCTGATCCCACCGACCGGCGCGCGGTACTGATCCGTCGTACGGCGCGTGGCTGGCGGGTGAATGAGGTCGCGCGAGAGGTCGTACAGGAGGCGCAGCAAGCATGGGCCGCGCTGGTTGGAGAGGAGGAGTACGCCCACATGCTGGCGTCGCTGCGGCGGATTGTCCGGAGCATCGCGCTCCCAGCAGCGGGGAGAGCCAGCCTGAGATCAATGAAACAGCGGCAAACCAATCGCACGCAAGAATCGGCGCGAGACACAGCGCGCCACGAGGAGGACCCGCTATGATCGCACGTATTGGCTACTTTGGCAACCTTACCCCCAAACAGGAAGCGGCGAGCCTGACCAATCTCCGTGAGCGGTTCAAGCCCGCCATCACCTCACAGGATGGCTTCGTCGCGGCCTACTGGCTACGCGGCGCGGATGGACGGGTAATTTCGTTCTCGATCTGGGAGAGCGAAGACAAGCTGCGTGAGGGCGGCACGCGAGCGAACGCCGTCCCGCTCCTCCCCGGTCAGAACGGCGACTTGATCCCTTCGCCTGAGCGCGTGGAGATCTGCGAAGTAGTGGATCACTCCTGACACAGAAGTGAACGCAGCGAAACTTAGGTCAGCGCCTGGGTGGCGAGGTCGGCGGCGCGTTGGACCTTTGTCCAGCTATATCCCGGCTGATGCTGTGTGTAGACGCTGAGGATGTATGTCTCGCCGCCGCTCTCGACGATTCCCGACGAGTTCATCGCCCAATCTCCGTCCGGACCCGCCACCCAGCCATCCTTCATGTAGACCCTCGCGCCATCGGGAGCCGCCTGGCCCACGCCCCAGCGCTGCCCGGCATCTACTTCGCCCAGCAGCTTCATCGCCAGCGCGCGGTCTGACTCGTTCAGGACCTTGCCCTGGTAGAGCATCGTGAAGAGCTGCGTCATGCTCGACGGCGGCAAAGTCGCCCAGCCCCAGCCGTTCGCGTTGGGCTGGTAGCCTGACACGCCGATCTTCTGCAGGTATTGCGCCTGCCCAGCGTTCCAGCCGCGCGCCTGGAAGAGCGCCTGCGCCGCGTCGTTATCGGAGACGGTAATCATGCGTGTGAGGAGCTGCGTCTCACTGCTGGTGGGCTGCCGGTTCTGCGACTCGACCAGATCGAGGTACGAGAGCATGATGGGGACTTTGGCCGAGCTGGCGAGCAAGAATGGCGTGCTGTCATTGTAGGAATAATAACGGTTGTGCGTGATGTCGTAGACGACCACACCCATGTCGTCACCCTGACTCTTCGCATAGGCCGCAAGGTCGGAGGAGAGCGCGTCGAGCGAGGCGCGTGTTGGTCCAAACCACGGCAGCGTCAGCCAGCCTGGGCGTAACGACGATCCCAAGACACCGCACGTGATCATCGCCAGCACCGCCACGAAGATCAGGCCGATCAGCAGCCGCGAGCGCCTGCGTGGCTGCGAGCCGTAGCGCGCTGGGATCGGCGGCGGAGGCACGTAAGTCGAGGACGAGGGCCAGGGCGGTGGCGCTTGCGAGCGGCGGTTTCGCATGCTGAGGTTCTCTTTGCTTCTTTTTCTGACGGCGACGCTCAGGAATCTTCAAGAGACACTCGCCATAGTGGAATACCCCTGTGGGTGACGCCGCTTCCAGTCCCACGCGCTCGCAATCATCTCGTCGAGCGTGCGCGTCGCCTTCCAACGCAGGACCTGCTCGGCGCGCGTGGGATCGGCGTAGGTGATTGCGCTATCGGCGCCGCCAGGGCGGCGTGGTCCGACAACCGCCGGAATGGGCGCCCCGTCACGCGGTGCGCCGCCTCGATCACCTCAAGCACAGAGGAGCCGACGCCCCTGCCAATGTTCAACTCCAGCAGGTGATGCTCGTCCTGCTCGTCCTGCTCGTCCTGCTCGTCCTGCTCGTCCTAGCGCCTCCAGCGCCTCCAGCGCACGCACGTGCGCCTCCGCCACATCCACGACATGAATATAGTCGCGGATACAGGTACCGTCGGCGTGGGATAGTCGTCGCCGTTGATAGTGACCGAGGGGCGCTCGCCAGCGGCCACGGCCAACGCGAGAGGAATGAGATGTGTCTCGTGTGCGCGATCTTCGGCGAAGCGCACGCTCGCCCCAGCGGGATTGAAGTAGCGCAGGATGGCGGCGCGCAACCCCTTGAGCCGTGTATGCCACTCGATCATCTCCTCGATCATGATCTTGGTCGCGCCATAGGGGTTGAGCGCTTGACGCGGCAGGTCCTCGGTGACGGGCATCGTCTCTGGCTGGCCATACACGGTGCAGGAGGAGGAGAAGACAAAGCGCAGGCAGTCGTGCGCGAACATCGCGTCGAAGAGGTTGCACGTTCCGCCGACGTTGTTGTGGAAATACTCGTTAGGGCGCTCCATGCTCTCGCCGACGAGTCCATAAGCGGCAAAGTGTAGCACGGCGTCGGGGCGATGGGCCGCGAAGACCTCCATCAGCGCGGCGCGGTCGCGCAGGTCGACCTGAACGAAGGCCGCGTCCTCGTGGACGGCGGCGCGCTTGCCGCCCTCCAGATTGTCGAGCGCGACGACCTCATAACCCACGCCAAGCAGCGTCTCAGTCGTGATGCTGCCAATATAGCCAGCGGCGCCAGTCACCAGCACTTTCATCAGTACTATCCTTGCATATTCTTTGTCGTCGAGAGCGTTCGCCCAAGCATTATACCGCTCGTGGAGCGCGCATGCCCGCCCGCAGGAAACCGCGCGGCGCAAAACGCCACTGGATCACACTTGAGATGTGACGCATTTCACTGGCTTTATGTATAACTGCGCCGTATAGTAGGAATAGAGATGCGATGGATCGCTGGAACTTTTCGCGTGTGGTCAACGTCTCTCTACCAGTTCTTCTGGACGCATGCCGCGCGGCTCTGCGGTTGGCGCTCGTTCTCTCGCTGGCTGGCCGCAACAGCCGAGGCTCCCCATGACGCCCAACCCTGACAGCTTTTCTCCCCTTGACCTGCCGCCCCCCCTGGATTCCACGCTTGCGGATGATAGCCTCGAGACCGAGCGCCTGTCGCTTGGTGAACGCCTTGTCGTCTCGGTCAGCGCCTTCTTCTCGACACTCGCTGACCGCTCGCACATGGCTGAGAGCCCCACGTTCTTCGAGACGGGCCGCCTCTCCGCCCAGAGCGCCAGTTTTCGCCGCGACACAAAATAGGGGAATCCGAGCCAGGTCTCGCCCCAGGGGGAGGCGAGCTGTTGTGTGCGCCCCCGGTTACTTCTTTCCAGACACATTGAACTGCGCCAGATAATGTGTTACGAATCGGTGTGGCCTACGACATTACTCTGATACATCTTTTACTTCTTCGTCTCTCTTATCGCGCGCGATGGCAGGCGCACGCTAGCAAGCGTTTATCACCATGCTGATACGCGCTCTCCGCGTCATCTCGCTCGTCTGTCTGCTTGTCTTGCTGCTGAGCGCCAGTGGCTGCGCGTTCGACCGCGCCACAGCGCAGAGCAGTCCGACGGCGACTCCCTACCCACACTCAACTGCGCTGCCCAGTTCTACACCTGGCGCGCTTCCCCCAGCGGTAACTGGTCTGCTCGCTCCTGCGCCTACCGACTGCCTCTCCCAGGCTGCGCCACAAACTTTCACGCTGCCACCTGACTTTGGCGGCGGCTTCTTTGGCGACGACACCACCTTCGCCGGGAGCAGTCCTGCCTGGGAGCTGGGGCTAGGGAGTCCGCTTCGCGTTCAGCAACCGAGCGCAGACCAGCCGTATCCCTCCGCGAAGGTGATGTGGATCGTCGGCCCGAATTACTTCCAACCTGTTACCCTCAGTGGGCGCGAGCTGCGCTCGAACGCGCCGCTGTGGTTTGAGGTCTATCCCGGCGCAGCGCCAACCTCGATCTTCACGACCCACGCAACGCTCGATCCTGGCGCGCCCAATCGTGGCAGTACAGAGCCACGTAGCGGCCACTGGAATATCTGGGGCATTGGCGTGCTGGTCCTCTCCGCCGGTTGCTACGAACTGGATGTCACGTGGTCAGGAGGAGGCTGGCGCACGATCTACGCCGCCGGCGCTTGGCAGACGCCACAATAGACATCGCGCAGCCATTGTTCGTCGCCATGACCATTTGTTTATGGGTCATCGTTGACGGAGCGGCGCCGCGCATGGTACATATAGACAAATATCTCCACGTGGAAGGGATGAGATCACCGGCATGAACTACGGCCATGACCGGCCCGCCCGGCGCGACCCAGAACGTCGCAGCCTGGGCGTTTTTTGTATGCGCGAGACGCCCTTGCGCCTTTGACATGTTCGACACAGACGCGAGAAAGGAGCGGACGCCATGACGGCTGAGAGCGAGTGGCAGGAGAAGTTCGGCAAGGAGGGGCTGACTTTTGACGACGTGCTGCTCCAGCCTGCGGAGTCCAGCGTATTGCCGGGTGACGTCTCGACCGCGACCCACCTGACCGCCGAGATTACGCTCAGCGCGCCCATCCTCTCCGCCGCGATGGATACCGTCACCGAGGCGCGGCTGGCCATCGCGCTGGCCCGGGAGGGCGGTCTTGGCGTGATCCACCGCAACCTCTCCGTCGAGGACCAGGCGGGCGAGGTAGACAAGGTGAAGCGCTCGGAGTCAGGCATGATTACCGATCCAATTACCCTCAGTCCCGATGATCCCTTGCGCGCCGCTGAAGAAGCGCTCAACAAGTATCACATCTCCGGCATCCCGATCACCGAGAACGGCGTACTCGTCGGCATCCTGACCAACCGCGATATGCGCTTCGAGACTGACTATGAGCGTCCCATCGCCGAGGTCATGACCAGCGAACGCCTGATCACCGCGCCGGTCGGCGTCACGTTGGAGGAGGCGCGCGAGATCCTGGCGCGCTATAAGATTGAGAAGCTGCCGCTTGTGGACGAGCAGGGCATGCTGCGTGGTCTGATCACCGTCAAGGACATCCAGAAGCGCATCCAGTTCCCCCACGCCGCCAAAGACAGCCAGGGCCGCTTGCGCGTCGGCGCGGCGGTTGGCGTCGGGCCAGACGCCTTCGAACGCTGCGAGGCGCTGATCGCCGAGGAGGTCGATCTGCTGGTGATTGATACCTCGCATGGTCACTCGCGCATGGTGGTCGAGACCGTGGGCAAGCTGGCGAAAGCCTTTGGCAAACGCGTCCAGATCGCGGCGGGCAACGTCGCCACAGCCGAGGGAACTGAGGCGCTGATCGCGGCAGGCGTGCATGCGGTGAAGTGTGGTGTGGGTCCAGGCTGTTTCGCTGCTGGAACGCGCATTCTGATGGCCGATGCGACCTATAAGAGTATCGAAGATGTGCGGCCAGGCGACCGCATCATCAACATGCATGGCGAGCCAGTCAATGTCGTCAACGCATGGTGTACCGGCGTACGCGAAGTCATGGCTGTGCGGCATACTGGCTCATATCGCGAAACGTTGGTCACTCCTGATCATCGCTATTACGTTGGCGATCTCAGTACAGTTGGTACTACAGCAGTCGCCACTAGCGGCTATGTCGCGCTTTTGGAGAAGCACACCCGCACAGGCGGCTCAAAACTACGGTGGAGAGCTATTGGAGAAACCACTCAGGATACCTATCTACTGCCAAGGCGCATTGGTTTCGATCTGGCCGATAGCTTCGAGATTGATCTTCGCCAGTTCGCCGTGCGCAAAGACAAGCAACTTGCACGTTACGTGACGACTATTCCGGATTCCTATGAACTTGGCTATGTCTTTGGAACGTTCCTCGGCGACGGGCATGCCTTCATTGCACGTTCTCGCAATTCTATGTTGGGGCGCGTTTCCTGGGATTTTGGAGCGAATGAACAGGAGATCGTAGATAAGCTCGTGCGATGCTTGCAGAGTGTAAGTGGTGTCGATGCGAAGCTCGCACCTCGCAACAATCGTGTAACTATTCATCTTTACTCGCTTCAATGGGCACGGATGATGGCCCAGTTCGGCAAGCGACACGAGAAGCATTTACCCGCACAATATATGTGCGGAAGTCCTCTTTATCTTAAGGGGTTGCTTGATGGTCTCCTTGACAGCGACGGCCACAGGGGTCTCGATGGTCGCCTTGGCTTCCACAACACCTCGCAGCAACTTGTCGAACTATTCAACGTGCTGTGTTTTCTGATGGAGGGCAGCTTCCCTAACTCCACAACCTTGCGACGGAGTGCGGGTGGACTCGTGGGTACGTCTGTTGAGCGTTGCCGCGAAAGCTACCAATCGCGTCTCAATGTCTCGCATCTCAAGCGTCATCTGGGCGACTACCAGGTTGTGAAGAGGCTTGAGGCGCAGTCACATAACATTGCTGTTCCGGTCTACGACATTGAAGTGGATTGCCCTACACATAGTTTCATCGCGGACAATGCGATCGTGCATAACTCGATCTGCACAACGCGTGTCGTGGCGGGGGTCGGCGTGCCACAGATCACCGCTATCTACGACTGCGCGCGCGCGGCAGGCTCCAGCGGCGTCCCAATCATCGCCGACGGCGGCGTCCAGTATTCTGGCGACATCGCCAAGGCTATCGCGGCGGGCGCGGACACCGTGATGCTGGGTGGGCTGCTGGTCGGAGTGGATGAGAGTCCCGGCGATCTGGTGATCCTGCAGGGCGAGCGCTACAAGGACTATCGCGGCATGGGGTCCATCGGCGCCATGAAGCGCCGCAGCTACAGCAAAGACCGTTACTTCCAGGGCGGCGTCAGCGAGGAGGCGCGCCTGATCGCCGAGGGCATCGAGGGGCGCGTGCCGTACAAGGGGCCGCTGGCGAACGTGATCTATCAGCTCGTCGGCGGGTTGCGCCAGTCGATGGGCTATGTCGGCGCCGCTACTATCGAAGAGATGCAGCGCAACACGCGCTTCATCCGCATGACCGGCGCGGGACTGCGTGAGAGCCACCCGCACGATGTCATCATCACCAAGGAGGCGCCCAACTATGCGCCGGGACGCTAGCAGTCCGTAAAAGCCAGCGCATTGTCGCCGTCTTCATTGCCAGACGCAAGCCGATCTTGCTCGTGCTTGCGATGGCAGGAGGATGACATGCGTGCGGCGCGATGGAATTTGTCTTCGCTATGACAAGCGCCAGCTCTCGCCGCGCTCTGTTTGCTGTTGCTGGCTGGCTGCAGTCTGCCCTTTCCCTTCCCCCAGCCGACGCCTGATCCCAAGCTGCCCGATGCGCAGCAGGTCTTGCGTCCCTTGGTCTCAGGAGCGAACGCCGGAGACATCGATACACTGGATCCGGGGCAAATCCAGTTTGGCTTCGACTACGGCATGGCACAACTGATCTTCCCCCAACTGGTCACGCTGGATGAGCAGCAACACCCTATCGACTGGGCAGCGGAGTCGCATGAGATCAGCGCGGATGGGCTGACTTACACCTTCGATCTCCACAAAGGCATGACCTGGGCCGATGGAACGCCGATTGACGCGGCGACCTTCGCCTATTCCATCAACCGTGCGCTTGATCCCTGTCTGGCGTCTCCGGTCGCCTATTACCTGTACGATCTCGCGGGCGCGCAAGCGTTCAACAGCGGCAAATGCCCATCTGGCGCCATCAAGAGCACGGCGACGCTGATCGGTTCGAGCATTCAGACGCCTGACCCGTTGACGCTGCGCCTCACACTTGCCCACCCTGCGGGCTATTTCCTGTCGGCCCTCACCTTTCCCACCTCTTGGGCCGTGCCGCAGGTGTTGGTTGAGCGCTACGGCGCCAAATGGACCAATCACCTGACCGACAATGGACCCTTCGGTGGCAATCTCTACCTGCTCGCGAAGTGGCAGCACACGACCAGCGCTTCACCTGGATTAGGAAGCCTTGCCTTCGAGCGCAACGAGCGCTTCTGGGGCAAGAGGCCGTTGCTGCGGAGCATCGAGTACACGCTGTACAAGGATGTGGCGGTAGAGTGGGGTGACTTCACGCAGGGTAAGGGCGATGTCGCCAACTTCCCAACAACACAGATTGCAACGGCGCGGGCAATGAAAGATGTCGCTGTACAGCAAACGCCGATGCTCAGCTATTGGTACGTAGCGCCCAACTGGCAGCTTGCCCCCTTCGACGATGTGCGTGTGCGCCAGGCATTCTCGCTCGCGTTCGACTGGAATGCGCTGATTCCCGAAGCCTCACGCCCGTTTCGCCAGCCGACGATTCATCTCGTACCGGAGGGCATGCCGGGCTACAATCCTGACCTCACCGACGCTGCAGGACGCAAGGGCAAGGACGCATTCACCGCTGACCTGTCTGCGGCGCGTGCGCTGGCGAGCGCCTATGCCGCCGAGCACTGTAGCGGCGACTACGCCAAGTGTCCGCCAGCCTCTTTTCTGATGTTCGAGCACGGCTCGGACAGCCTGAAGACGCTGATCCAGGCAATGATGAATCAGTCGCGGCAGGCGTTTCCAGGTTGGGATATGCAGTTTGTATGGATTGGTGGTGTGGAGTTAAAGACCTTTCCAACGTACCACCTGGCACTTGACATCTGGGGCGCTGACTATCCCGATCCACAGGATTTCCTCAGCATGCTCTGGACAACGAAGGCGGCCCACAATCAGGGCCATGCGAGTGTGCCACAAGCGGATGCGCTGCTGGCGCGGGCGGATGGAATGAGCGATCAGAGCGCCCGCATCCCGCTCTACCAACAAGCGGAGCAACTCCTGGTCAACCAGGCGGCAGCGATACCGCTCTATCAACCCCTAAACACATACGTCGTGCGGTCGCGCGTGGCAGTGTGGCGGGTCGCGCCCACACTCTGGACGCCGCTTTCCATCTGGCAATCGGCGTATATCAAGCGCTAGCGCCGCACGTCAGGCCGTCGCCCCAGGAACTGGCATGCCGAGCAGGCGCATCTCGTGATGCAGCGTCTCGGCCAGCCCGACCTCCAGCGGGCGCACAGCGAAGCCCAGCTCGCGTTTCGCTTTCGAGCTATCGCCCAGGTAGGTCGTTCCGGCGTTCTCGCGCAGGTATTCGGCGGTGTAGTCGTCGGGAACGGGAAGGACGCGCTCGACAACGCTCATCAGTCCCGCCGTCGCCTTCATCAATCCCGGCGCGATCTTGATGCGCGGCCCTGACACACCGGTGATATGCTCGGCCAGTCGCAACGCGCCAAGCAGGTCGCAGCGCTCCCCCGCGATGATGTACGCTTCGCCCGCGCGGCCACGCTCCATCGCCTGGATATGTCCGCGCGCCGTGTCCTCGACATGCCCCCAGCAGAACGCCGTGCCCAGTGGGACCATCGGCAGTTTGCGCTTGAGGTAGGAGATCAAGGTCGTGCGGACGCTACTGGTGTCGCCGGGACCATAGATCAGCCCCGGCTGGACGATCACCAGGGGCAGGCCTTGCTCGATCATCGGGTCGGCGACCTCGTAGTGCGCCACCCACTTCGTGCGGTCATACTCACTCAGGTGCGGGCCATCATAGCGATAGGTCTCGTCCACCACACGCCCGTGTGTATCAGAGAAGACGGCGAGCGTGCTCGTATAGACCCCTTTTGGAATCTCCAGCTCGCGCATCAGCTCCAGCACGTTGCGCGTCCCCTGGATATTGATGCGCTCGCCCGAAGATGTATCCTTCACACCGAGCTTATACCAGCCGGCGATATGGAAGACGCCGTCCACGCCGCGCATCGCCTCGCGCATACTCTCCTTCTCGGTCACATCCCCCTGCCGCACGTCAGCGCCCAGCGCCGCCAGATCCTGCGCCTTCGCGGGCGTGCGTACCGGCGCGACGACGCCATGCCCCGCCGCGATCAACTGCCGTGCAACCCGCCCGCCGACGAATCCCGTCGCGCCCGTTACGAAATAGCGCATGGACAACACTTCTTTCCATCGGCTCGACCGGCGTAGCGCGCAGTGGAGAGAGGGACAATTGGCGCCTGTTTTTCATCGCTCATGTTACGTTTCTACCATGTAATGTGTGTTCTCTTGTAAGGCGCCCAATGTGACGTCGGAGGTACGCGTGAGCGGAATCCTGACGCTCGATGAACGCTTTTGCATCATAGCATGCGGATAGCATGCGTAATTGGAGCGTGTGTGATCCTGGCGGACCGCTCCTGTCACCGCCGGATCGCCCTGAGATGGGAAAAGATGATAAGCTCTTTGACTGGTTGTGGGTTGAACCTTTGGCCGTATGGTGGCGCCTATATATGGGTAGAGGAGAAAACAAACCCTTTGGCTGGTTGCGGGAACGATCTGGCGTGTGGTACGTCTTATGATGGACGGGTGTTTGCCTGTCACGTTCTGACGCGCCCGCCTAATCAAGGAAGCTGAGGCGGGATTGAATGTCATCTCCCTGTAAAACAGGGGCGGCGTGAAGCATCCAGTAGTGAAATTGTGAGTAAACTCACACGTGGCGGTTTGCCTGGTATGGTAGGATGGGGTTTGCGCCAAAATGGATGTGGTTGGGTGGGAGCGATGCTGAGTCGCCGTACAGCGAATGGGTGGATGAAACGACATGGATGAGTATTACCCACCAGAGGAGGACCGCGAGCATCCCGCTTCGATCAGCGGCGTGCATCTCATGGAGCGTCCGTCGCGGCGGACCAGCGGCGCGCCCGCGGGGATGGACCCCAGGCTTGGCGACCGCTCCTTGCAGCCAATTGAGGACCTGCCGACGATTCCCGGCGTGCCGGTCCTGAGCAATGATGTCTACTCCTCGAACGATCCTGGCGCTTCTGGCTCACGATTCGGGCCGTTTGGCGAGCAAGGCCAGCGTTTGTTTGGCGCGGGATGGGAGCAGGCGCAGCACAGCGCGCGCGGCCTCCTTCGCATCCTCGAGAAGCGCCCCGGCGGTGTGCGCAAGCGTGTCTGGCTGGCTGGGCTGCTGATCGTCGTCCTGCTCGTCGCGCTGCTGCCGCCGATTGTGACGGTCGTGCGCGCGGCGCAAGATTACCAGCAATTGAAGGCGCTGGGTGAGTCAGGAATACATCACCTGCTCGCGGCCAAAGATGATCTCGCCGGCGTCGACACCTCGCAACTCGATGGATTCTCATCGCTGCTGAATCGCCAACCCCGTGGCGGCGCCCAACGCGCCTTACTCGTATCTCGTCGGCCGGCAGGCTGGGACGTTCTACGATACCAAGGTGACGGTGCATCCCTCGTCACAGTTAAGGGCCGCAGGCATAGGGGATACAACTTATACCGCCACTGTCGGCGTCGACACAACGTTCACGATGACGCCGCCAGCAAAGGCGACACCAACGCCCACTCCCTCGCCAACCGCCACGCCGAATGGGGCGAAGAAAAGCCTGATCCCGGATGCGAAGACACTCGCGGCGGCGCTCGGGGAACTGAAAGCCGCGCAGCGTGACTTCGGCGAGCTTCGTTCGCGCCTGAACAATCCAGACTGGATCCTCTCGCTCGCGGGCATATTCCCTGGCGCCACCACCCAACTCGTGACGGTGCGCATTCTTGCCGATGTCGGCTATGAGGCGTGCGGCCTTGGCATCGAGTTCATGAACGCCATCTCGCCGATCCTGGGTCGCCTTGAGGGCGGGTTGCTCGCCAGCGACAAGGGCATCCTGACCAAGACGGATCTCGACAATCTGCAGAATGCCGTCAAGCACGCCCAGCAAGAGCTGACGGATATCCAGAACCGGCTGGCGGGAGTCAATATCAAGGATCTGCCAATCACTGCCGATCAGAAGCAGACGTTCACCTCCGCGCTCGACCAGTTGCCCAAGCTGCAGAACACGCTCAAGCAGGCGCCGCAGTACCTGACGATGCTTGGATGGATGCTCGGCGTCGGCCAGTCGCGCCACTTCCTCGTGCAGACGCTCGACCGCGATGAGCTACGGCCCAGCGGTGGCTTCACCGGCGACTATGGTGTGCTGACCATTACCAATGGCAGTCTCGAACCTTTCGAACTGAAGAACATCAACCAGCTCGACTATAACGGCAACGGCTGGATATTTACCCAGAGGGCGCCCGCGCCCTATACCTGGTGGCCGTTCGGCAACTGGGGTCTGCGTGACTCGAACCTCAGCCCCGACTATCCAACGACCGCCAAGCTCAACATGCAGGTCTTCCACAATGAAGGCGGGGATGGCGGCGTCACCGATGTGGATGGCGTAATTCAGATTACGCCCGTCACGATCAGCCATGCCCTGCTCGTCACTGGTCCGATCTTCGTTCCCGGCTACAACGAGACAATCACCGCCGATAACCTCGAAGCGCGCATCCACTACTATCAGCAGGATCCCGCGGGCATCGCCAAGCAGAAAGAGTTGAACCCCGACGACCCACATATCTACGACATTCGCAAGCGGTTCACCCAGTTGGTGGTGCGGCTGATCCAGGAGCAGATCAAGAAGCTCCCCACCAGCAAGCTCATCCCGCTGGCCAAGCAAGTCCTTGCGGACATGCGCGCGCGTGACGTACAGATCTATGTGACCAACAAGGACATCGAAGACCTGCTCGTGAAGGCGCATGCGAGCGGGGCCATGGATGTCACGCCCGGTGTGGACGGCTATACACTCAACCAGGCGAACGTGAGCGTCGCCAAGTCCACCCAGTACGTGAAGGTATCCCAGACCGACGATGTGACCCTCGACAACAGTGGGGGCGCAACCCACCGGCTGACGATCACCTTTAACAACCGCCCGACCGGCCCGACCTACGGATTCACCACCTATAAGGACTACGTGCGCATCTACATGCCGCCACAGGCGCGTCTGCAGCGCGCGGACGGCTTCGATTCTGGCCAGCCGTATTGCTGGACACCGCCGTCGAACGCGCCGACCATGACGAAGCCAGCCCAATTCGCAACGGTGCCAGATTGCCCGCCGGTTCCGTACTCGTCCAACGAGTTGGTCTGTCCAGCCGGTGGCTATAGCCCCGGCGCCATGGCGACGACAGGCGGTATCCCCTGGGTGCTCGATAGTGTTGGCCCGCCGACCAACACCACCAGCGACCTTCCAAATCGCGCCATGTACGGTGGCTATATCATCATTCCCGCCTTCTGCACGGCGACGATCAGCCTCAGGTACTATGTGCCGAACATCGTCCATCCTGAGGCGCTGACCCATCCCAGCGCGAGTGCGGTGGCGATCACCAGCGCCGACAACCGTGTCGCGCGCTACGAGGCGCCACAGGGATAGGGCGCCATATAATGGCGGTGAAAGGGGATCGCTGGATACGCCAGCGGTTCCCAATCCGGCGCAGCGCTGAGGATGCCCCTGTTACGGCTGCGTCTGTCCGTTTGTCCATTGAGCGATCCTGATGGGAATCGAGCGGAGCGATGGAACCGCCCGCACAGGATGCAGAGCAGAGCGCAGAGGGCATTGAGGGAGCGGAGCCGAGGCCAGAGGCCGACGGACTGCGCGCTTCCCTGGTTGAGCGGCTCTCGGCGCATGGCGCTATCCGTAGCGCGGCGGTCGAGCGCGCGATGCTGACCGTTCCGCGTCATCTCTTTCTGCCTGGCGTCTCGCTCGCACAGGCCTACGCCGACGTGGCGATCGCGACGCACTGGGAGCGTGGCATCGCGGTCAGTTCAGCCTCGCAGCCGACCATGGTCGCCATCATGCTGGAGCAGTTGGACCTCCAGCCGGGGATGCGCGCGCTGGAAATCGGCGCGGGAACGGGCTACAACGCGGCGCTGCTCGCGGAACTGGTTGGCGCGGACGGTTCCGTGACCACGCTCGATATTGATCCGACGATCGCCGAGGAGGCGCGCGCGCGTCTGTGGTCGGCGGGCTACGAGCGGGTGCGTATACTCGCGGCGGATGGCGCGCAGGGCGCTCCTGATTTCGCGCCATATGATCGTATCGTCCTGACGGCTGGCGCGGCGGACATCAGCCCAGCGTGGATAGCGCAACTGGTCGAGGGCGGTCTGTTGGTAGCGCCACTGCGGCTGGGCGGCGCCGAGGCCAGTGTCGCCCTGCGCAAGGAGGAAGATGGCGTCCTGCGCAGCGTCTCGCTGACACCTTGTGGTTTCATGCGCTTGCGTGGCGCGGAGAGCGCGCCGGAGCACGTTGTCACGTTGGCGAACGGCTGGCGGCTCGCCGGAGAGCGCGCAGGCGAGATTGGCCCAGAGGTGGCGCGCCTGCTGGAGATGTGGCCGCGACGGCGCTTCTGGGCGCGCCCATCTCCATTTCTGCCACTCTACCTTGGGCTAGATAACACGGGTTTTGTGTACCTGTGGAAGGAAACGGGGCGCGAGCGCAGGCGTCCGCATGGGCGCTTCGGCCTCTACGCCGAGGGACCGGATGGGCCGTCGCTCGCGCTGCTGGCGAACGTATTACCCATGCTCCTGACCTTCGGCGAATCGGCCGCCGAACGCACGCTGGAAGCGGAGGTGGCGCGCTGGCGCACGCTCGACTTCCCCTCGCTGGAGACCTGGCAGGTGACGGCGTATCCCCAAGGAAGCGAGCCATCAACTATCGCTTCATCAGCAAACGTGCGCATCCAGCGCCGTCACTACATCTTCGACGTGCAGTTGCCAGATGGCAAAGCATTGCCCTGAACGCATCTACCTGTTACAGTGGCGCAGTCGTCACAGAGAGACGTCATGATTGCGGCGCCGCCATCGCCGCGCTGATCGGCATACTGGCGACGTTCGCGTTGACCCAACAGTATTGAAAAACCTTTCCAAGAAGCATGGCCAAATAGTGACAAACGTGGGCAAATAGGCTATCATGCAGTAATGAAACTCAGCGAGTATGCCCGTCGAGTGGGCGTGAACTACAAGACCGCATGGCGTTGGTGGCGAGCGGGAAAACTAGACGCCTACCAAGCTGCCAGTGGCACGGTGATTGTGCGCGAACCAGCGGAAACGGCCACACCTTCAGCGGCGAATCATCACGTGGCCATCTATGTGCGTGTCTCAGCGGCGGAGAATCGCCCAAACCTTGAGAGCCAGGCGGAGCGACTCATCACATATTGCGCCGCCAAGGGCTATCAGGTGCATCAGGTGCATCAGGTGCATCAGGTGCATCAGGTGGTCAAAGAGATCGGCTCCGGCGTCAACGATAGCCGCCCCAAATTCCTGAAAGTGCTCGCCGATCCGACTATCAAGGTCGTTGTGGTGGAGCACAAAGATCGCGCGACGCGCTTCGGGTTCCGCTATATTGAGACGTTGCTAGAACAGCAAGGGCGACGCATCGAGGTCGTCAATGTGGCCGAGAACGGGCGCGAGGATTTATTGGCTGATCTGGTCGCCATCGTCTATTCCTTCTGTGCGCGCCTCTATGGGCAGCGGCGAGCGAAGCGCAAGACAGAAACGATTGTGAAGGCATTGAACCGCCAAGAGCTGCTGGCGGAGGAGGGGGAAGGTGCAACTGGTTGAGCAGCATCGCATCGACGGCCACGACCCGCGCTTCGCGGCCATCGACGCCGCCGCCTTCGCCTCCAAAAACCTCTACAACGCGGCGCTCTACCTCACCCGGCAGGCGTTCATCCACCAGTCCCGCGTCATCTCCTACGAGGAGTTGGCGCGCGAGATGAAGACGGCAGAGGCGTATCGGGCGTTACCCGCCAAGGTGGCGCAATGGGTGGTGCGGCAAGTCGCGCTCGCCTGGAAGAGCTATTTCGCGGCATGTGCGGCGTGGGAGGCCGATCCTTCGCGCTTTGTGGGTCATCCCAAGCTGCCAAAGTACCTCGACAAACAGGGGCGCAATCTGCTGACCTACACCGAACAGGCGATCAGTCGCGCACCCCGGAATCGCGGCTATGTCGTGCCCTCAGGGTTGGCCATTCGTGTTGAAACCCGCCAGGCGGCTATCGACCAGGTGCGGATCGTGCCGCACGCCTCGCACTACACTGTGGAGGTGATCTATGAGCGCCTCGTAATCCCCGCTGACGTGGACCCTGCGCGCACAGTGGGCATTGACATTGGATTGAACACTCTTGCAGCGGTAACTTCCAATCAGCCCGGCGTCATGCCGTTTCTGGTTCAGGGCCGTCCGGTGAAAGCGATCAACCAATGGTACAACAAACGCCGCGCCCAGTTGCAAGCTAAACTTCCTGAAGGCGTCTATGCCTCGCGCCAACTCGACATCCTGACCGACAAACGCCAGCGACAGATCACCTCCTATCTGCACGTCGCCAGTCGCCGTATCGTGCAGTGGCTGGTGGCGCAGCGCATCGGCACGCTGGTCATAGGCAAGAATGACGGCTGGAAGCAAGCGATTGGATTGGGCAAGCGAACCAACCAGAACTTTGTGTTTGTGCCACATGCCCGCTTCGTGCAGATGCTTGAGTACAAAGCGACCCTCGTCGGCATTCGCGTCATTGTGAGCGAGGAGAGCTATACCTCCAAATGCAGCTTCCTCGATCTGGAACCCATCGGCAAGCACGAGGTCTACGCTGGCAACCGGGTCAAACGCGGGCTGTTTCGCGCGAGCACTGGGCGCTGCCTGAATGCGGACATCAACGCTGCCTTCAACATCATGCGAAAAGTAGTCCCAAACGCCTTCGGCAATGGGATAGGGGGTGTTGTAGTTCACCCTGTCAGGATTACCCTGGCGAATGGGCCGCATGGCAGCAATGTCCATGTTGCCTAGAACTATAACTATCTCATGAATAACACCGTCGATGTGTCTGGGGAGACGCAACGCGTTTTTCTGCTTTTTAGTCCGCTTTTCGAGATCCTGGCGACGACCGCTTCATCGCTGAGCTTTGCGAGTGGAGTCCTGGGTTTAGCGCTGGCAGGACAGCGCCGGCAGAGTATCTGGTTTGCTATCCTGCTCGCCGCCGTCGTGGTCGAAACCTATGCTAGCGTCGCCATCATCATGATTCCCGCTCTCGCCCAGTTCGTCTTCACCGTTGGGTCGGTTCAAGACCCCTCTGGCGACGCAAACGATCCACTTCTCCGCCTGGAGATAGTGAATTTCGTCATCGCGCCACTGTTCGCTCCGCTAACGACGCTCATCTATAGCCTGCGCGTGCAAGGCAGCCAGCAGTCGCCAGCCAATGCCAGGCCCTCAGGCGAAGAGGCGGGGCTGGGTGGCCTTGAATATAGCAGGCTCGACGATACACATGCAGGCTGAGGACTAATTCCTTGGCGGCTACTGGCTACCGGCGGCGCGCGCTGGCGGCCACCTGGACGGTGAGCGTCGCCTCGGCGGCCTGCGCGCTTCCGCTCGGTCCGGGGCGGATCAGCCCAACCTTGACCTGCGTACCCTCGCTCAGCTTCTCCAGATAGCGTCGCAAATCGTCTACGTTGGCCACCGGCTGGTCGTTGAGCTTGTAGATGACGTCGCCGGGACGGATACCCGCGCGCTCGGCGGGACCGCCCTGGACGACCTCGACAACCTGCACCGCCATCTCCTTCTCAATGTTGAGTTGGCGGCGTAGCGACTGCGGCAGCATCCCTGCCTGTCCTGCGATGCCGATCATCGCGCGGCGCACAACACCATCCTTCATCAGCATCGAGGCGACCCAGCGCACCGTGTTGATCGGGATGGCGAACGAGAGGCCCTGCGCCTGCTGCACGATGGCGACGTTGATGCCCACGACCTCGCCACGCGCGTTCACCAGTGGCCCACCAGAGTTGCCGGGGTTCACCGCCGCGTCGGTCTGGATGATATCTTCGATGAGCCGCCCGCCATAGCCAGGCAGCGTCCGGTGCAGCGCGCTGATGATGCCGGCGGTGACGGTGCTCTGCAAGCCAATGGGGCTGCCGATGGCGACGACGAGCTGGCCAACCTGCAGGTGGTCCGAGTCGCCGAGCGCGGCGGCGGGAAGCTTCTGTCCTGCCTGCGTCGGCACACGCACGACGGCGACATCCGTGTCGGGATCTTCGCCGACGACCTCGCCGGGCACGTCATGGCCATCCGCCAACGTCACGGTGATGCGTTGCGCGCCATCTACGACGTGGCTGTTCGTCAGGATATAGCCGTCGGGGGTGAAGATGACCCCAGAGCCTGCTCCCTCGGCGATGCGTGGCATGACGCCGTACATCGACTGCCCCATCACCGCCTTCTGGACGCCGATCTGCACCACCGCTGGGCCGGTGCGATTCACGACGGCGATCACCGCGCGGGAGTAGGCGTCGAGAGCTTCGGTGTCGGCGGGGGTTGGCCCGCTGGTCGCGCGTTTATCCTGCTGAGACTTCCCAAACCACGACATGCCAGAACTCCTTATCGAACGCGGTCCCTCAGGCGCGCTGTGGAACGATCTGTAGAGATTCTATCATTCTGAAGGCCGCACGGTGTAGCGTGCGGCTCGTTGATTGTTCTGTCCGCCACTTGTCCTGCTCGTGTCCTCCCTTCGTACGCCTTGCCTTGTGAGCCGCCGCCTGGTTGTGATAGACTCGCCGTGACGCCCAGATGGCTGTAGACGCTGGATTGGCGCTGGACTGGAGCCGTGATACGCTGGCATTTGGGATGTTGTGAGGGCATGTAGCGCGCCAGAAGAGAGGATCGGCGCCAGAGAGGATTGGGAACACAATGGAGTCCAGCGAGCATCAGGAAACGGCGCCAGACGCCACGAACTCAGCGGAAGGGCCAGATGACGCGCAACCCGAGCAGGCGGCGTCCACGGATAGCCAGGGCGCGTCCGATGATTCCCCAGCGCCCACGGAAGGCGCCAGCGGCACAGAGACTGCGCAGGCTTCTGGCGCTTCCGACCCATGGTATCCAGTTGTTGGCGCGACTAGTCCGGTAACGAGCGCCGTCGCGCCTGTTCCCGGATCAGAGACTCCTGTCTCATCCAGTGATTCGCCCGAAGCGGCATCCATCTCGTCGCCTTCACCAGAGCCGCCGGTCAGCGCCGCCGAGGGGCCGGTCTGGCCCACCGGAACGCCAGCGCCAGCAAGCGCAGACGTTGAGGCTATCAATCCCGCTGAGACCACTGCAGATCAGTCGCCCGAAGGAGAGGCGCCAGTAGCGGCGGTTTCCGCGATTGACGCCGCCGAAGCCTCTGTTCCTGCCGAGGCCGACGCCTCCGAGGCTGACGCTTTCGCTGCCTCTTCGGGCGCATGGCCCGAGCCGCCAACGCCCTGGGTAGACACCGGCGCAATCGCAGCCGTGGGCGCGGCGGTCGGCGCATTTGACACGCCTCCAGTTGCGACGCCAGATGAGATCTCAGCGCCAGACGCCAGCGCGACCCCAGACGTGAGTGACCTCCCGACCGCGATCAACGCTCCACAGGCCGAGACGCCGCAGGTTGACGCGCCTCCGCCGCCACCCGAAGAGCCGCCAGCGTATACGCCGCCTCCGCCGCCAGTGTACACCGCGCCACCGCAGCCAGCGGTAGGGTATGTCGCGCCGCCACAACCAGTGGCTGGCGCCTATGTCGCGCCTCAGGCGCTGCCGCAGAACACCACCCCCGTGATCGTCGAGGCAATCCTGGCGTTCTTTGGCATTTATGGTGTCGGCTGGCTGATCTCCGGCGAGACGACCATTGGCGTGGCCCTGCTCATTGCAGGATTTGTCTGGGACGCGATCTTCGTGGCGGCGGCGTTCACTGTCCTCGGCCTGTGCTGCGTCGTGCCGCTCCAGTTGATCTTTGTCGCGCTATCGGCCTTTCAACTCAACAACCGCCTGCGCATGCGCGGATAGGCTGGAGAATGACCTCTCCACTAGCCCCTCCTCTTGGAGGGGAGGAGGGGCCAGAGGTGCAGCAAACTATTCCTACGTATGGTACCCCTTCCCTGGCAGGGAAGGGTCGGTAGGTTGGGTTTGCTATTCCAATGAGCCGCCCTCACCGGCGTTCGGCTCCGGAGCGATGTTCGGTTGCGGAGTCACTTGCTGGCTGATGATTGAGCCGCTGGTGTAGTGAGTGCGCCGCTGCGAGGCGCGGGCAAGCATCCCGGCGCGTGTCGTCTGGCGCGTCTGCTTGTCGGAACGGAAGAGGCTGATGTGGATCGGCGTCTCCTCATAGACAAGCCCGCCGCCGACCACACCATCGGCCTCGAAGCGCGCATCCTCTCCCAGCGCCAAAGATGGATAGATCTCGAACCGCGCGCCATGCGTCCGCACGAGTAGATTCTCAGCCTGCTCTTGTGGAATCGTGTTCTCAGCAGAGGCTTCCAGCGCGTCGAGCGCATAGCTGCGGCGGAGCTTCGGCCAGAGCGCCTCGGCGGTTTCCGGCTGATCGAAGAGATCAGCGCCGATGATCTGACCGCCCAGCCCGATCACGAAACCTACCGCGCCTGCGACATAGGGAAAGGCGTGCTCCCAGGCGGTGAGCTTTTCCTGTTGCGACTGGTAGATATCGTGCAGCGCGCCAGTGGCCGAGCGTGTGCCAGTTGTGGCCTGCTTCTCGGCGATGGCATCCCAGGTCGCGCCCTGATCGGCGATGGGACGCGAAGTAGCTCGCAGGTTAGCGCTCACCTGCTGGTGCTTGGCGAGGCGCATGGCGTGCGGCATAGACTCTCCAGAGGAGAAGCGCGGCGCGACATCATGCCAACGGCCATGCTCCACACAGGTGACAGGTAGCGTCACGGTAGAGTTCTCCGCGATCAGGAAGCTCGCGTTGACGATGCGGTTCTGCCGTCCGCCGATGACCTCCTCGCCGTCGAGGACGAAGATCATCACGGCGCCCTTGTTGCGGAGCGTCAGTTCGGGGACGGTCGCGCTTGCCTGCTCGACGACCTCAACCGCGCCTTCGGCAATCGCCTGTTCGAGCGTGCGATAGCGCAAGGCCGGAGCGGCTGCGCTAGGGGCGAAGACGGGGAAGACCGTCATCCCCGCATGTGTGGCGCCGACGCCCACGCGCTGGCTGGCGAGCTGGTCGAGGATCACCTGGCCAGCGGTCCGGCGCTCACCAGAGGTGGGGCTAGGTGTGGTCGTTTCAGCAGGAGACTGTGCGCCGCCGCTCTCGGTCGCTGTCTCAGTCGCGACAATGATGGTGGGCATCTCGGTCGTGTCGGTCAGGCCGGCGGTCTGGGTGATCTGCGGTGTCGTGTCTCTCGTGCCAGGCATAGGGAACTACTCCAGTGCGGTGTGTCCGCGAATGTGGCGGCGCGCCATATATCGTGCGGGCCGCTTTATCAGATCAATCGCGCGATGTGACAGTGATCGCGCGGCGATAGCCCTCGCTGATAGTCCTCTATGAACGTGGAGGGCGAAAAGGAGATGAGCCGGCGCGTCCTGGCCGGCGCGCTACAGGGAACGATGGGTCGAGAGGCAAGATCTATTGTGTGGCCCGCACGTCATGCGCGGGCGGCGTGGAGGCGTCTGGCGCGGATCGAGATTGCCGCTGCGGATTGGGCAAGCGAGAGGGTGAATAGTGGATCCGCGCCTCACAGTGTTCGTATGCCCGCAGCATACGACGAGACTACCGGTGATGTCAAACTCCAACGAGGACCTCACCGTGAGGGATGGCGAGGTATTCCATGATATGCTTGCGCGCAAAGAACCGATGGGTAAATGATGAGAGCGCATACAAGAGCCAAGAGGAGCAACAGGCATGGTGAAAAAGAAGTCGGATGTGCAGGCGCAGGGTGTGGAGTTGATCGACCTTGTGATCGAGCGGGTGAAGGCTGATCCCACGTGTATCTCCGGCTTCTGCGGCGACCGCCCGCTGCCCAATCCCAAGCCGCTCGCGCAAGAGGTGATCGCGCAGATGACGTTCCCCAGCGGGAGGCCGCTGCCACCGAGCCTGAAGCGCTGGCTAGCGTTCGACGCGAGCTGGCTGTCCGATCTCGGCTGGTTCCCGCTGCCTGCCTCATCACAGGAGCAGCCAACGTTCACGCCACGGCGGATCAATGAGATCGTCACCGACGAGTTCGACGAGTTCGACGAGTTGTGGGGCGGGATGTATGAGCCGCTTGGCGCGCGGCTAGATGAGTGTTTCCTGCTGCCTGGCGGATCCGACTCGCGGCGCATCTACGCTGTCACCGATGCGCCTGATTCCCTGGGCGAGTATCCCGTGCTGGTGATCGACACCGACGACCTGCCCTATGCTGCGGTGATGTACCCTGGCTTCGACGTCTTTATGGCCGACGAGGCGGGCTTCGCGCTACACGACATGGGCACGTATGAAGATCTCTTCGACGACAAGCGCTACGCGCCACGCCTCAACGAACATGCGCGTCACATTTTCAACGGCAAGCAGGGCATCGAGATCATGGACGAGGAATGGGGGCCGGTAGAATTCGACGCCGCCGAGTATTCCGAAGGCCGCGCTGAAGCTGACGGCGTGGAACCAGCCAGCGGTGAGTGATCGGTCATTGCTAGCGCGCTATCCTGCGAACGAGGCCGCCCCCTATGACTCAGGCGCATCAGGTGGCGCGCCAAGGCTACCTTCGCTCAATGCGCGCTCCAGCAGATCGCGGACGCCCAGTTCGTCCGCCCAATGGCGCAGGTAGGGGAGATCAAGCGCGGTCGCCTGCACCTTTACGACGCCCAAAATGTCGCTCCACTGACGTTCGGATACCTCATTGCCCAGGCGAAACCACTCCAGTTTGGCGAGGATGATATCCTCTGGCGCCGGAACGTCAGCGTCACACCCGCATTCGCGAGGTCAACCGACTCGTCGCGCCGACGACGGAACGCCTCCTGATCGAAGGGACGCGCCTTCCAGACAAAAATATCAATCTTCAGCATCGTCGCCAGATGAATCAGGTTGAACGACGAGTGCGCGTGAACCGCCTCGCGTATCGCATCCTCAGAAAGATAATAATCCGTGCCCAACCGCTCAACGAGGCCCGCGACATGCTCCTCACGCAGTTCAGCGACAAGATCGACATCGAGCGTTGATCGCGGCATGCCATATATCGAACTGGCAACCGAGCCACCCACAAAATAGGGAACGCCAAGATCACTCAGCGCCGCGATGACCGGCGTGAGCGCGGTCAGGAGGTCTGGCTGCATAGACATGATGTGACGCTCCTCAATCAATGCGCCCACCGTCGCAGCCGCAGTCTGCCCATAGCGATGGGCAATGGAGAGCAACTGGATCTGACGCTCATCGGCGTCTGGATGCGCCCGCCTCTGGCCATGCCATGAAAACAGTAGTGTCGTACGTGAGAGATCACGTACGAGCCGAAATCGCCTGGACCGGCTCGCCGCACGGAGCAGAGCGATCTGCGCGCGCTCGGCCTCGGCTGAGGTATCGCTGATCCGCGCTGGCATATCTGGCGCTTCGTTCTCCACTAGCGCAACACACAATGTCTGGTTTACAGCATACCATCTGGAACCGCCACAGGTTCGATGATCTTCCCACCGCCGACCATGCAGACATCGCCGCCGACGGACACACCGGTGATCGCCTCGGCTGTTCCCGCGACTCGCGCCTGAATCTGGCTGGGCCGCCCAACGAAGCGCCCCTGCGCCAGCAGACATTTCCGTCCCCGGTTGCGCGAGGCCATAGCGGACGAGATAGGCGGCGGTGGGGCCAGCCGCGCTGCCCGTCGCCACATCCTCGACAAGTCCAGCGTTATCCCAGGTGCGCCCCTCGCGCGCCTGCGGGTCGAAGACGTAGACGAACTTGGCTCCCATCTGGCCCAGCAATGCCTCGAAAGCGGGATGCGCAATACGGACGCGCTCTAGGCCACGCCGCACAGGCACGAGCAGATATGGCAGGCCGGTAGAGACCATCTGCAACGGCAGCGTCTCATCCAGATTGTCAGTTGTCAGGCTCAACGAGATGGCGTACTCGGCGCGTAACTCCTGCGAGGCGATCTCGCCAAAGACCGGCGCGCCCTGCTCCATCGTCGCGCTGTACCTGCCTGCATGGCGCACGGTCGTAACTGGCGCAACGCTGCGATTCAGCCGGATGCGCCACACCTCGCGCTCGCCCGCTCCCACCAGCCGTTCATGCAGGACGCACGCGGCGCCCAGCACCGGATGCCCAGCGAAATCTAGCTCCTCTTCGACGGTGAAGACGCGCGCGACGACCTCATGCGCATCCTCGGTTGCGAAGAGGAAGATGGACTCGAACTGGCGCATCTCCTGCGTGATGAGTTGCATTTGCGTCGTGCTCAAGCCCGCGCTCTCCGGAAAGACGGCCAGTCCGTTGCCGGAGAACGGCGTGCGCGTGAAGACGTCCACATGGCGAAAAGCGCGCATACCGCTCACTTCCCAGCCAGCAACAGGTGATACTTGTTCTTGCCGATGCGCACGAGCACCGCGCGCCCGAAAGAGCAGGTCATCGCGGCTACAGCGCGCGCTCGGGATCGCTCCAGCGCTGGTCGTTGACATAGACCCCGCCCTGCTGCATCAGCCGGCGCGCCGCGCCCTTCGAGGGTTGCGCCTCCACTGCCACCAGCGTCTCCACCAGCGGCTGGCTAAATGCCTCGTCTGGCAGTTGCGCCGTCGGGATCGCCTTCTCCAGGTGTGGCAGCGCCTCAGCCGTGAGCTGTCCGACGCCCTCGCCGAAGAGCGCGCCAGACGCAGACGCGACCTCGCGCGCAACCTGTTCACCATGGATCAATTGGGTGACCTCGAAGGCGAGCAGCTTCTGCCCGCTGCGGCTGGCGGGGTTCTCCGCCTGCGCTCGCTCGACCGCGGCGATCTCGTCGAGCGGCAGGAAGGTGAAGATGCGCAGGTAGCGCCCCACGTCGCGGTCGTCGATATTGATCCAGTATTGGTACAGCTCGTACGGCGTCGTCAGATCGGGGTCGAGGTAGAGCGCGTTGCCCTCGCTCTTGCCGAACTTCGCGCCGCTCGCCGAGGTGATCAGCGGGACCGTCATCGCGTGGACATGGACGCTGTGGACACGGCGAATCAGGTCCACCCCGGCGGTGAGGTTGCCCCACTGGTCGTGCCCGCCGATCTGGACTCGTGCAGCCGTGATCCTCGTACAGGCGCAGGAAGTCGATCGCCTGGACGATCATGTAGCTGAACTCGGTGTAGGAGATGCCCGACTCGCTCTCCAGCCGCGCGCGCACAGACTCCTTGGCCATCATCGCGTTGACGCTGAAGTGCTTGCCGATGTCGCGCAGGTACTCGATCAGGTTGACCTTTGCGAGCCAGTCGAGGTTGTTGACCATGATCGCGGCGTGCGGGCCGGTGAAGTCGAGGTAGCGTTCGAGCTGGCGGCGCGCGACGGCGGCGTTGCTGGCGATCTGCTCCATGGATTGCAGGTTGCGCTCGGACGACTTGCCGCTGGGATCGCCGATCATGCCGGTACCCGCGCCGACGACGACGATGGGCCGGTGACCAGCGCGTTGGAAATGCGCCAGCGCCATCATGGGGACGAGGTTGCCGATCTGCAGGCTGGGGTAGCTGGCGTCGAAACCGCAATAGACGGTGAGCGATCCGGTCGCGAGGGCCTCATCCAGCCCGCTCTCGGTAATCTGGCTCACCAGGCCACGCGCCTGTAGCGTGGCGATCACATCGCGTGTCTCCATTGCCGTTTCCCCTTGCTCGTGACAGAATTGCTTAGAGGACGCATTGCACCTTGCCAATCCCAATACTGTTTTGGTGGGTTCCACGGTAGGCCGTTCCCGTGGGTAAAAGCAGTAACGCATCTTGGATGAGGCGCGCTCCGCTTGAGCGGCGGTCTTTGAGCTAACCATGCCACGCCGCGATGGAGTCAACAGTCCAGTGGGTTCGGGCAGAACCTTCAGGAGCAAACGTGATGGGTTACCATGAGCGTATCCTGAGAATCCGCCGGGCTTTGTCCCGAGTGGAGTGCCAAATAGTCTCCCATCCTCACCTCGTACACGCGCTTTTGGCGCTTTGACTGTCGGAGTATGAATGCCGCACGCACGTCCTTCTTCGCCGCAGTCCAGCGCTTTAGCCTTGTAATTACTGTCCCTAAGCGCTCAACTTATTGTGCGCTATCAGAAACGACGGCGCAAGTAGGATGCTTTTTGCTGCGCATGAAAAGGGGGTAATCCACGAGCTTTGCTTATCAAGCAGTATCACTTTGGTCAACCTCGCGCCCTCTTGACATCCAATTGAGATTGGGGCTGTCTGACAAATCAGAGGAAACGTGCTACGTTTGGTCTAGAAGCGGATTCAGCAGATGACAGATGATACTTTGAAGAGTCCTGCTCCTAGTGGGAGGCCGCATGATGGGTCCTGACCAGTACAAAGCGCTCCTTGATGCGCTGGTGGCGACAAGTCCGGCTCCCGACGCGACATGGGTCAGGAACGGTTCGTACCCCGATATCCCTGACAACCAAGATATCAACGCCCTCTTGGCGTCGCTCACGGTTGCGCAGCGCGACATCGTCGCCCGGATGATGCAGGAGGCGGAAGTTGGGGGTATTCACGATGCTGTGGTGGCTCTGCTCGACGACGGCGGCTATCGGCTGAGTCGGGACGGTGTAGAATTGCCCTACCAGCCGTTTGGGACCGAGAGCCATTTCGACTACATCGCCCGCCTCAACGGGCAGGAGTGGCCAGAGGCCGACTAGCCAGAGGCCAACAAGGCTGCTCACCTGCACGTGTTGTTGGTGTCTTGCCGGTCGTAGGCCAAGAGGCACAAAACGCACAAAGAGCAAACTACGGCTGGACGCGGGGAACTGACGGAGACCGCGTGGGCGATCATTGCGCCACTGTTACCCGCTACGAGAAGAGCGCTTCTAACTACCGAGCGATGATCATCTTGCCTCCCATCCTAGTTGGGCTCTGGCGCATTTAGGCAGCACCGCTAGGGACTTGCGCATCCACAGGGCTGAAAGCCCTTCGCGCAGTGTCTCACGGGCAAATTGATATCCCACGCGCTGATAAGCAGGCTCGACATACAGAAGATGGATATAGCCAGCGCCCTCGTCGAGATCGAGCGAATTGGCCTCTTTCGAGAGTCGCAGGTTCGTCAGCAGCATGCAGACGGCAGTTCCCCTTGCCACCGCAGGCTTCTTGTTGCCCGCCACTGCATGTAAACGAATCTTAGGCGAGTACTCGCCCACCACCTGTAAGCAGATGAGAGAGCAAATTACGGAAAGAATAGCATGGTGGAAATCAGTATGGCGCTCATACCGCACACCAGGCGGTGGAAGTAGCCGAACTCAGGCGAATGTATGCTCGCGGACCTCGCAATAGTGTTCCAAGCGCTGGCTCGCCACATAATTCCCCTACCGCACATCCGGTGTATTGTGCGCCATGCGAAGCGACGGGCGCAAGTAGGATATTCCCCCCAATCGCTCACAAGCAGGGCAATCTGAGCTATTTCACCACGCTTCTCATGCGTCTCCGAACTCACCCTTGACAAACGAATATCCTGTTCCATATACTCGTAATAGAGTATTTGTAACCGAGTGAACGTGGTCAAGTAATACGGATTTGAATATCAGCAGGAGGAGCGGGATATGACCAAACGCCAGGTGAGCAATCCGCTGGCGCTGGCGGCGCTGGCGTGCCTATTCGAGCGGCCGATGCACCCCTACGAGATGGCGACGACGATGCGCGAGCGCGGCAAGGACCAGAGCATCAAGCTCAACTACGGCTCGCTCTACACGGTCGTCGAGGCGCTGCAGCAACACGGGCTGATCGTCGCGCAGGAGACCGAGCGCGAGGGCCGACGTCCGGAGCGCACGGTCTACCGCCTGACCGACGCGGGTCGCATGGAGCTGATTGATTGGGTCAGCGAGCTGCTCAGCCGGCCGATGAAAGAGTACACGCGCTTCGAAGCGGGCCTCTCGCTCGCCGCCGTCTTACCGCCCGAAGATGTTACCGCGCTCCTCACACAGCGCTGCGTCAATCTGGAACTGGAGATCGCGCAGGGCCAGGCGCTTCTGCGGCTCGTCCAAGAACGTGGCTTGCAGCGGATCCATGTCATCGAGGGCGAGTATGCGCTGGCGATGCGCGAGGCGGAGTTGGCCTGGACGCGCAACCTCGTCGAGGAGATCAGATCAGGGAAGCTGGGAGATGTCGACGAGTGGCGGGCGATGCATCGCGCCTTGGAGGAACGGAATAGGGCGTCTCTGGAGGTCGTAGAGGCCGAAGACGAGGAGGAGAGCCGATAGCCGTATCCACGGCAGTTGTCATCGGCATCAATCGAGCAACAAGACAGGAAAGGATTGCAGAGCATGGCCACCACCAGCGATATTGCGCAATCAACCACACCGGAGCGCTACACTACCGACTCTGTTCTATCGAAAGACGGAACCACCATAGGCTACCGCCAGCTTGGCCATGGCCCCGGCATCGTGAGCGCTGCATGGCGCGATGGAATCGGCTCAGAGCCACATGCAGCTCGCCGAGGCGATGGCCGGGAGTTTCACAGTCTACCTGCCAGATCGGCGTGGCCGTGGACTTAGCGGACCCTATGGCGCCGGCTACAGTATGCAACGTGAGGTCGAGGACCTGGACGCGCTGCTGACCAAACGGGCGCGCAGCGCGTCTTCGGCGTCAGCGCAGGTGGTCTGATCGCCTCCAGGCGGCGCTTACACTGCCCGCGATTCAGAAGGTCGCCGTCTACGAACCGGCGCTGATCGTCAACGGCTCCATCTCGACCGCGTTCCTGCCGCGCTACGACCGTGAGATCGCCGAGGGGAATATCCCGGCGGCGCTCGTCAGCGGCATGCTCGGCGCGCAGATGGGGCCACCTTCATGCGCGCGATGCCGCGCTGGCTGCTGGAGGCGTTCACAAAGCCAGGGAATGAAGCAGGAAGACAAGACGGCCATACCTGGCGATGTGACGATGCGATCGCTCGCGCCCACACTTGCACTACGACTTCCAGCTTGTCATCGAGATGGCCGAGCAGGTGGAGCGCTTCCGCGCGCTGCGTGTGGAGACGCTGTTGCTCGGCGGGAGCAAAAGCCCGGCCTACCTGAAACAGGCGCTGGATGCGCTGGAACGGACTCATCCGCAGGCGAGTCGCGTCGAGTTCCCCGGCCTCGATCATGGCGGATCGAGCGACCTCGGCCCCACCAACAGGAGCGGCGATCCGCAGTGAGTGGCGCAGGAGTTGCTGCGCTTCTTCGCCTAGCGCCTACTTCGAATGAGGAGAAAGCACACATGTGGTATTCCATCGCGCTCTATGTCCATGTCCTCGGCGCGATTGGACTCTTTTGCGCTGTCAGTCTGATCGTGGTGGCGCTGGTGCGGATGCGACGCGCCTCGTCGCCGGAACAGTTGCGAGACTGGATGACGGTCGCCCAGTTCGCAGGGAAAAGCATCGTGTTGATCGCGCTCGTCATTCTGGCTCCGGCGCTGTACATGGTCGCCGTCACATGGGGATTCACCACGCCCTGGGTACTGGCTTCCCTCATCGCCTACATCTTGCTCGCCGTCTAGGGCGCAACGGTGAACGGCAGGATGCTTGAGCGGTTGGCGGCGCTGGCGGCTGGGTCAGATTTCGCTGGGTTGCGCGCCGGGCTCATGGCGTCTCCGCTCTGGCTCGCGGAGGGATCACGCGCGATGCTGCTAGTCGGCATCGTGTATCTGATGGCGGTGAAACCGGATCTGCTCTCCTCAGTCATCGCCCTCGTCAGTTCGTTCCTCCTGGGCCTTCTTCTGGGCGCACTCCTGGGTCCGTTCGTTCAGCGAATGCAGCAACGCTCGCAACTGGCTGTCCGCCGCCCATAGCATAGCAGCCTCAGTTTATCAATAGAAAGAGACTATGTCCGTGACTATCCAGCCAGCCGGAGCGCCCGGCGCAAGCATTGCCACCATCGCGCGGCCAGCTGTCGAGGCTGTGGGACTCGTCAAGACCTATCCCGGGAATGTGCAGGCGCTCAAGGGCGTCAGCTTCAGTGTCGAACCCGGCGCGGTCTTCGCGCTGCTGGGGCCGAACGGCGCAGGCAAGTCCACCATCGTCAAGATTCTGACCACGCTTTCGCGGCCCAACGCCGGACACGCCAGCATCATGGGGCATGATGTCGTGCGCGAGCCAGACCGTGTGCGCCGCCTGATCGGCGTCGTCGGGCAGAAGTCGGCGGTGGACCTCGAGGCGACGACGGCCGAGAACCTGAGGCTGCAAGGGCAACTGTATGGCCTCTCCGGCGGCGAGCTGCGGCGGCGCGTCTCCGGGCTGCTGGAGCGCTTCAATCTCGCCGAAGCGCACAAGCGCATCGCACGCACGCTCTCTGGCGGCATGCAGCGCAAGCTCGACGTGGCGATGGGCCTGATCCATCAGCCGCAGGTTCTCTTCCTCGACGAGCCGACAACCGGGCTTGATCCGGAGGCGCGCGCGGACATGTGGCGCGAGATCGCGAAGCTTTCGCGCGAGGACGGGCTGACCGTCCTGCTGACGACGCACTACCTCGAAGAGGCCGACCACCTGGCGCAGCGCGTCGCCATCATCGACCACGGGCAGATCGTCGTCGAGGGCGCGCCCGACGAACTGAAGGCGGAGCTGCGCGGCGACGCCATCCAGGTGGAGCTGGCCGAGGTCACGCCTGAGGCTAATATCCGCGCCGCGCTCGGTAATCTTGATGGCGCGCTGCGCGAAGTCGTGATCGAGGGGCGCAGCCTGCGCGCGCGTGTGGATAGCGGGGCCAGCGCGCTGCCCGCCGTCCTTGCCGCGCTCGACGCCGCCAGTATCCGCGTCTCCACCGCGACCGTCGCCCGGCCGTCGCTGGACGATGTCTATCTGCGCCACACCGGGCGCGCCTACGCCGAGACAGAGGACAAGGAGCAGATCCGATGAGCGCCGCGCTTGCCAACTCCGCCCAGATCACCAACCGCTACCTGCGCGCGTTCCTGCGCCAGCCGTACTACATCATCGGCACGCTGATCCAGCCGGTCATCTGGCTGCTGCTCTTCGGCCAGCTCTTCAAGAGCGTCGCCGATATTCCTGGCTTCACCGCCGCATCGTACATTACCTTCCTGACGCCGGGCGTCGTCGTCATGTCGGCGATGCTCTCGGCGGGCTGGAGCGGCACGAGCTACGTCGTGGACATGGAGCGCGGCGTGATGGATCGCTTCCTCGTCACGCCCGTGCGTCGCAGCGCGCTGATCGGCGGCGAACTGGTCTACCAGGCCGGGATGGTCTGCTGCAATCGCTCATCATCCTGGGGCTGGGCTACCTCGTGGGCGCGCGCTTCCCCGGCGGGCCGGTCAGTGTCGTTCTCCTACTCGTCGGCCACAGTGCTGCTTGGCTCGGCCTTCGCCGCGCTCTCCAACGCGCTGGCGCTGATTCTGCGCAAGCAGGAGTCGCTGATCGCGCTCAACGTCAGCCTGACACTGCCGCTGACGTTCCTCTCGTCCGCGTTCCTGCCGGTGAACCTGATGCCGGAGTGGATGCAGACGGTGGCGCGCTTCAACCCGGTCAACTGGGCTGTCGAGGTGGGACGGCAGACGTTAGCCGAGAGCGTGGACTGGCAGTTCGTGGCGTGCGGCTGGCTGGACTGCTTGCGCTGACGTTGGTCTGCGCCTGGCTCTCGATCCGCGCCTTCCGCGCCTACCAGCGCTCTGTATAAGCAGCGGTTTCGATCTGGCGCCATAGTGTCTGCTGCTGTGGCGCCGCGCCTGCTCATTCCTGATCTGATCGCTGCTTGCTGTACCGGGTTTCGACGATGGACCAGGCTTCAGCCAGCAAGGGCTTGACGGTTTCAAAGGTTTCCGGGCTGGGGTTGAGGACACACACAAACGATTGCGGCGCGTAAAGGGGATGGGGCATCAGCGTATCTAGGGCAGCATAGTCGTACTCGAGTGCTCTCTGCGCTCTTCTTGCCGGGGAGATAGCCAAAGAGCATTTGGAAGGTCTCTCGACTCACGCCGATGTTAAGCCGAAACACGCCTGGACGGTCAAGCTGGGATAGGTTGTCGAATTCGCCGTAGTCTTTGATGACGATGGTGGCGAAGGGCATACGGTGTGCTGGGTCAACGTCGCGCTGGGCGGCGGTGAAGAAGAAGGTGTCGCCCGCGCCGGGGCCGTCGCCCGGCCGTTGGACCTCGACTCCAGCGAACGTGTCGGTGATGTACTGGATGATCGCGTCCTGGTCCATCTGGCGCCTCCCCACTGAAGGTGACGGCATCGCGCCGCCATAGGTGATCAACTCGTGAGATCAGCCCCTCAGTGTATCACGCCTGCTGTTCAGGTACTATGGCAATCCGTAGCCGCGCCTTCACCGTTTCCCATGACTCTGTACGGCCCTCAGTTATATCCTGCACACCCCTACGTAGTGCCGCCATCTGCTGGGAGTCGCCAAGAACCTCCATCGTCTCTAGCAAGGCATCGTAGAGTTCCCAGGGAAGGATCGCCAGCACTGGCTCGTCGTTGTCTGTGATGATCGCCACTTCTGGATGAGTGTTCCGGGCCAGTTCTTCAGGCAGCTGCACGAGACGCTTGCGCGCTTGATTAAAGGACAATACCTGGGTCATAGTCATTCTCCCAAACACTGGAGGAACTAAGCAGAAGTGATCCATTCATCATCAATATCAGGCGAATCACCTGTTTCGCTGTCTCCGCTTTCAACGGGAAACTGCTCTTCAAACTCTTCCAGCCTTTTCTGAGCCAGATCAACTAACCGGCGCGCTTGCGTTAGCAAAGTACGTCGCAAGCCAACGGATACATCACGCTCGCTGATAACTCGCGCCAAGTTTGCTACTGTCATCGCACGCCGCGCTATCCGGATGTCGGGATGTTTCCTCAGTTGGTAAACCACCTCAGGCACTATCTGGCCCTTGTAAACTTCTGGCAACTCGATGAGATCGCATTCGGGTATGTCAGCCTCATTGAGGACCGCGTGGAAGTGGGAATTGGTCAGCGCTTTCAAGTAGACCGAGTATTCAGCCTGATTCAACATTGTGGTACGTTGCTGGTCAGTATATTTAGGATCATTGAGGTCCCATAGGGGGTATAACTCAATGGTCAAAACCTCGAAGGGGTCCAAGACATTCATTGCTACAGCATCAGTTCGTTGATTAGTGAGATGACGGCCAATACGCTGACGTAGACTCTCCTTCGTTTGACCTACGTAGATTGGTTCGCCATCGTAATCCAAAAAGCAACAGACACCGTATTTTGCGCTGCCAACGACTCGTCCTTGAGCATCCTTTTGGTCTAGACATTGGCGAATGGCTGACTGAATTGTCGCAACTTCACTGGGTAAATCGCTTCCTCGTGGTGTTTTGCCGTGCTTTGGCATTATCTGCCCTCGCTGTTTGACCGCAGCGGCTTACCACGAATTAGTTCATTCACAAGGGGATTGAGGTAATGCTGGGCAATCCACTCGATTACGGGCACACAGACCGCGTCTCCAAAGCCGAAGTAGGCGGCATCGAGTGAGCCTGGCAGTGTGTAGTTATCCGCGCCCATGAGCCGTGCCGCCTCGCTTGGCGTCAGCAGCCGCGCGTGATACTCGCCGCGACCGGCCTTGAAGAGGATTTGCTTGGCGCTACCACCCTTTGGCGTACGCAGGCAGCCCGCGATCCCGTCGGTGCGCAGTTCGGCCATCGAGCGCCCGGCGCGCATACGGCGGAAGACCGTGCCGTACGACCACCCCTCGCCCGCGATCATCTGGTCAGCCACTGTGCGGTGTGACGGACTCATCTGGTTTAGCAGATACGTTGCGCGCTCGGCGCTCCACCACATCGGGTGGTCAGGCGGCAAGTCTTCGAGGACATCAGCGAGTGTCCCACCGGAGGCTGGCATGGGTGGCAGCGGGCGCACGCGCCAGCGAATCAGATCCTGGTGCGCCAACATATACTCAGCCAGCGCGCGCGGGCGTGTATCGCTTATCAGCGGAACAGGCAGCAGCGGGGGAGTAGTATCATCCTCGTAGAGCGCATCTTGCACGCCGATCACGAAAAGGCGCTGGCGGCTCTGCGGGACGAAACGCGCCGCGTCGAGGATGAAGGCGTCCACGCTGTAGCCGAGCCGGTTGATCTCCTGCATCGCCACGCGGAAGTCCGCGCCGCGATGCGAGGTCAGGAAGCCGGTGACGTTCTCTAGCAGAACCAGCGGCGGGCGGCGCGGACCTAGCTCCTCCAGCGCGCAGGTGAAGCCCCAGAAGGCTGAGGACTCACGCACGTGGATGCCGCCGCGAGCGCCGGCCAGCGAGAGATCCGTGCAGGGAAACGACGCCGTCGCCAGCGTCACGTCCGGTATTGTCTCGGCAGAGAGTTCATGCACATCGCCCAGGACAAAATGCGGCTCGGCATCGCGGAAGTGCGCGGCGTACATGGCCTCTTTGCGCGCGTCAATGTCGTTGGCGAAGGCGACGCGCCAGCCCTGCCGCTCCAGCCCCAGGCGCATCAGCCCGATGCCGGCGAAGAACTCGGCGACGGTACGCTGTGGCAGTCGTGACGCGAGCGTGGCCTGCGCGCCCTCAACACCTTGCTCGACGACGCGCGCGACCGTGCTCACGCATCCTTCCAGATCGGCGCGCAACTGGCTCTCCCAGAAACGCAGCACACTCCACCTATTAGATAATAGCATGCTTGTGTTTGCGGCGTCGCGGCTCATATTGCGGCGAATCTTGGTCAGCCAGTAGGTCTTCGTCGCCGTTTCAGGGAACTGCTCTTCGAGCGCGGCGAGTTTGCGCTTGCGAAACTGGTTGCCGTGCCAGAAATCGCCATCCACGAAGACGGCGAGGCGCGCGGAAGGGATGACAATATCGGGCTTGCCCGGCAGATCGGTGGCGTTGACACGGTAGCGCAGCCCGCGCGCCCACAGCGCCCGGCGCAGCGCCAGCTCCGGCGTGGTGTTCTTGCCATGCACCTTGCGCATGATCGCGGAGATCTCCTCCGCCGACCGCTTCGCAGGCGTTTTGGATGACGAATCCTTCATACGTCGTATTCCGTTCCTGCGAGCAAGACAACGTCGGTACGACATTGGTCGAGATACCAGTCAGCGACTTCGGCGAGATCGAGGGCGCCGCGAATTATCGCGGTATTCTCATGCGTTTTCGTCTCGCACAGAACTTCTCCGCGCGGCGAGATGATGGTGGTAGGGCAGTGCTGATGGGCATGCGCCGTGTTCGCGCTGACGATAAATCGCTGGTTCTCCGCCGCCCGGCTGATGAGGTGACTGCGCCAGACGCCCGGCGGCGCGTCAGAACTGGCGGCATAGGTGAGGTAGGCGAAGACCTGCGCTCCCTGTCGTGCGAGCGCACGCCACTGCTCAGGAAAGCGGATCTCGCGGCAGAGCTGGATGCCCACCGTGACTGTTCCATCAGCAAAGCGCATGGGGAAGACAGGCAATGTGTCGCCTGCTATGAAGACTCCGCGCTCGTGAGTCGCGAGATTCACTTTGTAGTACGTAGACTGGCTGCCATCCGGCGCGAAGTACAGAGCGGCATTGCGCCACACGCCACCCTCACGTAGGCACGATCCGACGACGAGATGCACGCCGCTTTGTCGGGTCGCCTGCTGGATGTCACGCAACGCGCGATCCAACTCGTGGTGGTCAATGGCTTCCAAAAAGCGTGGATCGTCGGAGTAGCCGGAGATTGCGCCTTCTGGCAGGACCAGCAATTCATCTGGCTGAATCTGTTCGAGGATGGCGCATATGTGGCGTATGTTCTCCGCGATTGTCAGGCTGACAGGAAACTGCGCCGCTACGGCGGAAATATGCAACGAATCCTCATTTCCTCGTTATCAGAAAGTGCGGCGCGAAGACCCCTTGGTTCACCGATGGGGATGAAGCGCCGCGCGCCGCCTGGCGGCGCCAATCGTTCAGGACGTACCGTCTGACTTGCTCGCTTCTCCCTGGTGTGGTCACCTGCTTGCATACCGCAGGGCCTGCGGGAGTCTACGCGTGTGGAGGTGGCTTCGGGCCACGACATGATGGTGTCAGACTGGCGAGGCGCGCCTCCTCAGCGGTCGTCAGCCCAAGAATCCCCCGGCTTCAGCCGTGGGGAGCGGTCAAGTGAGGCCACACCTCATGAGCGGCTATGATTCGTTCAGTGTATCATCGTCAAATATGGGGCGCGGTATAGTCTTCCAGCGCCAATCTTAGCAGGAGAAACGATGTCCGCCTCAATAGATATCGCGCGAGCGCGGCGAGAGACGCCCGGCTGCGAGCGTGTCCTGCACTTCAACAATGCGGGCGCAGGGCTCATGCCCACGCCGGTGCTTGATGCGATAACAAGACACCTGGAGCGCGAGGCGCAGACCGGCGGCTACGAGGCGGCAGACGAGGCGCACGCCGCCATCGAGCGTGTCTACGATTCGGCGGCGCGGCTGCTGGGCTGCGCGCGCGACGAGATCGCCGTGATCGAGAACGCGACACGCGCCTGGGATATGGCCTTCTACGCGATTCCCTTCCGCCCCGGCGACCGCATCCTGACGGCGCGCGCCGAGTATGCCAGCAGGCACATGGCATATTGACAAGATGTGGCGAGTGAATGTTAACGCCTGCTTGCCCAACCCCTCGGCTTACATGAAGGCAACTGCTCATGCGGTTTGAGCTTTGTGGTTAGGTGTAATGGACTTCTCCCCCTTTCATCTCATCGTCTCGCGCCGTGCAATCGCTCTGGCATGCGATCTGATGAGAACTCCCGCAGATCCATCGCTAGCATGGAACGATACCAGTGGATGCGCTCGACCCGCCCAAGGACAACGGCGACGCGCGTCTGGCGGATGCGCTGGTACATCTGCTCGGCGAGCTGCGGCGGGACCGCGACGGGGAGGCGTCCCGTCTCATCTTCGAGCACGAGAAAGCCCATGCCCTTGGCGGTCGGCGGGCGCTGGGCTGAGATTGGCCAGCCAGCCACCCGCACGACGCGTCCTGCCGGGATCTCCTTGAACTCTGCAATAGAGCGGACCCCGCGACGGCGCAGGCTGCGCCGCAGCAGACGCATGGGGTGTGGTCGCGCAGATAAGCCCATCGTGCGGTATTCCCAGGCGGCGCGCTCCTCCTGATCGAGGGTAGGCAGATCAGGCGGTGGGTCAAGCGTCAGCTCCCAGGAGAAGGCCAGTTGCTGTGGTTGCACTGGACGTAGCTCGTCAGCATGACCCTGTCGCGCACGACGCCTACCCACCTGATTTCTGCGTTGCTTAGGCAGGCTGACGAGATCCCGCACCTCGCGCAACTGCCAGAGACGCTGGCGGCGCGTCATGGCCGGACGCTGGCTGTCGAAGGCTCCTGCCATAGTCAGCGCCTCTGCTGCTGCCCAAGTCAGGCCCACTGGGCGCAACCGCTGGCAGACATCAGAGAGTGAGATGAAGAACCGCTCCTGCTGTCCTTCATCTCGTTCCTCACCACTGCCCTGTCGACGCTCCCAGAGGATCGCCTGCGCCAGTTCCTCGCCGACGTGACTCACCTGCGCCAGCCCAATGCGGATGGCCCAGCGTTCGTAGCGCGCTGAACCGACGCGCTCGACGGAGAAGCGGTCCTCGCTGCGATTGATGTCCACGCCGAGCACTGGGATCTTCAGGCGCTTCGCCTCCTCGAGCACGACATGCGGCGGGAAGAAGCCAGCAGGCTGAGCCGAGAGGAACGCGGCGAGATAGTGGGCGGGATAATGCGCCTTGAGCCAGGCCGTCTGGTAGATGGTGCGGGCGAACTCGGCGGCATGGGACTTGCAGAAGCCATAGCCGACGAAGTGCGAGATGGCGTCGAAGACCCGTGTCGCGTCTGCCAGTGACTCTCCCTGCTGGACGGCGCCAGTCGACGAAGCGCCCGCGCATGCGCTCCATCTCGTCCATGCTGCGCACATGACTCATAGCGCGACGGAAGCCATCCGCCTCGGCGTAGGAGAGGCCAGCGAAGGCATGGGCGATCTCGAGGATCTGCTCCTGGAAGAGCAAAATGCCCTCGGAGTCGGCTAGGATCGGCGCTAGCACCGGATGGGCAGTCCAGAAGTCGTCAGCAGGCGTTCCCTTCCAGGGCGTCTGCACAGCGTCATGCTGTCTGATCCCCTGCGGCTGGTGACCATCGCGCTGTTTGGCCTTGCGGCGTTCAATGTAGGGGTGGACGAAGCCGCCTTGAATGGGGCCAGGACGAAATAACGCTGTTTGGATGATGAGATCGTTGAAGGTCTGTGGCTGGGTCTGCGCCAAGAGATGCCACTGGCCTGGACTCTCAATCTGGAAGACCGCCAGCGTTTCGCCAGCACGGATGAGACGCATCGTCGTCTCATCAGGCGGGTCGAGGACGAGGCGGTCCACATCGGGGCGTGTTCCAGTGGTCTCCTCGATCAAGGTCAGGCATTCCTCGACGGCACCAAGGGTACGCAGCCCCAGCAGGTCAAACTTGATCAGTCCCAGCCGCTCCACATCATCCTTGTCGATCTCCAACGCCCGCACGCCATTGGCGGAGATACGCACCGGCAGGATGGAGGATAGTGGCTCGCGAGTGAGCACCATGCCGCCGTTGTGGAGGCTAAGGTGGCGGGGCAAGCCCACCAGCCGTGGCGCGATCTCCAGCAGACATTCCAAGCGGCGCTGGCAGCGGTCACGCACTGCTCGCTCGGCTGGTGTTCCCATTGGCAAGGTCGCGATGAGCGCCTGCAGTTCGTCGTGCGCTGCGAGCAACTCGCGTACGCCGCTGTGGTGAGAGATGACCTTGGTGAGTTGGTTGACCAGAGGCAGGGGATAGCCCAGCGCCTTGGCGGCGTCACGCAGCGCCCCACGCAGGCGGTAGGTATTGACGTTGGCGACCATGGCGGCATGCTCGTAGGTGTAGGTCTGCTCGACATAGCGGATCAACTCCTCACGGCGGTCGGACTGAATGTCAATGTCGATATCGGGCATGCCCTTGCGTTCGGGATTGAGAAAGCGCTCGAAGAGGAGCCCATGCGCAATCGGGTCTACGCCAGTGATCCCCAGGAGGTAGGCGACGAGGCTGTTTGCGGCGCTACCCCTGCCCGAACAGCGGATGCCCATGGAGCGCGCAGCGGAGACGATGTCGTGGACGCAGAGGAAGAACTCCTCCAACTCTAGGGTCGAGATAACGCCCAGTTCATGCTCGAGCTGCCGACGCTGGGGAGCGTCTGCGTGCAGCGCTTCTGGCTGATCGGCGTATCTCTTTGCCATGCTCCGCTCACAGAGCATGCGCAGTTGAATGGCGGGAGTTATGCCTTCAGGTAGGGAAACCTGGGGAGCGACGCAATGGCCTTTAAGGAGGGAAATCTCGCACTGGCTAGCAATCTCGGCAGTCGTCGCGAACGCTTCAGGTCCCCAGGGGAGATCACCGAAGAGCGCCTGCATCTCGGTTGCGCTCTTGAGGTTGGCCTGGTCGTTCTGCGGCCGTTCCACATGAGGCTGATCGACGGTGATGCCCAACCGAACACAGGTGAGCAGGTCGTAGATAGGATCGTCTGCTTGCGTGGCGCAGTGGACACTATTGGTGGCGACGCAGCGCAGTCCAGCGCCTTCAGCGAGCCAGACCAGACGCTGCATGAGGCTCAGGCTATCGAGCAATTCGTGGTGTTGCAGTTCGACGAAGACCCGCTTTGGGCCAAACAGCGCGGCGTAGCGCTGGGCCAATTCCAGCGTCTGCGCTGTCTGGTCTTTGCGCAGCAGCATGCGCGCCAGCGCCCCCTCGCGTCCGCCGGTGAGCACAAATAGTCCCTCATCGCCGGAGGTCACGGCGTCCGCCAACATGCGAAAGGGGATAATCGGCTGATCGGGGTTCTCGAAGTTAGCGTCGGTGAGCAACCGCACGAGTTGTGCGTAGCCGGCGTGGTTGCGGACGAGCACCACCAGGTGGGCTGGAAGAGGGAAGTCACCAAAGGTTGGATCAGTCACAGCGAGTTCACAGCCGACGATAGGACGGATTCCTTGCTCAGCGCAGGCGGCCTGGAAACGGACCACACCAGCGAGGGTCATGTAGTCGGTAAGCGCGAGGGCGCTCATGCCGATCTCTGTGGCGCGCGCCACCAGCGCCTCGACGGAACTCCCCGAGCGCAGGAAACTGTAGGCGCTGTTCGCATGGAGCTCCACGTAGGTGCCTCCCTGCGCAGGCGTGCGACGTTGATCCATGACCCATCACCCCACAATGTATTTGGTCTTCTCTCCATCCTTCCTGGCTCAACTGGTCAATCCTGTAGTCAATCGTGGACGCGGTCGAGCACCCATTCCTCGGTGGCGGCGTCGTAGTAGACATCGCAGAGTAGCCCATCGGTGCAGCGCAGGCGATAGTAGTGGCGGTCACTCGCGCCACCAGGTCCCGGCGCTTCCCACCAGCGGTCACGCAGCTGCCAGCACAGCAGGATCTCCGCGACGGTGTACTCGCGCTGCTGCCAAGTGAAGCGCAACGGCTGCCCAGACTGATGGATTGTCTGAATTGGCTGAAGATATTGATGCGCCATCGTTCTCACTCGTCTCCCCGCTCTTCCCATCCGCCTCACATCCTCACCACTGATCACCACCAATGTGGCTGGATCGGCGTCTCCTGCCAGCGGTCGCTGTGGCGCCGCCTGGAGGGTGGGGAGAGGGTATCTGCCTGGGCGCCCAGCAGGGTGTCCGCGCTGAGCGGCGCCAGCCGATAGCGATCCTCCGAGAAGGTGGCGGCCTCATAGCGTGAGCGCACGGCGAGCAGCACTGGGCGGCGATGGCGTTGGGCTAGAGTCTCGGCCAGGGTTAGCGCTTTGCGCAGCCGCTCCTCTCGCAGCGGACGTGGCAGGGACCAAAGGGTGTCCTGTCGGGGCCGTAGAGGCGCGAGTGCGCTGAGACGCACATCGAGGCGCGCGATCTCACTGCTCACGCAGTGGTCACGCAGGAGCGATGTGAGCAGGTAGGCAAGACGCTGGGTGAGTGGATACGTCTCCTGCGTCGGCTCACGGAGGGTCTCTTGCACGCGCTCGACACCGCCAGAGTCCCACCAGACTGTGAGGGTGAGCGCTCCCGTGGTCTGGCCGAGCGCCCGTAGGCGCGAGGCGATCTCCTGGGCAAGATGGGGCAGGCGACGGAGCGCCTCCTCGACACGAAGAGAGGCGGTGAAGCGCGTGCGGAAGTGCAGGGCTGGTGCAGGCGGCGTGGGATGGAAGGCGATGAGATCCTCGCCACGAGCGAGAGCGGCAAAGTGCGCGCCAACCGCGCCGAACTGGCGGCGCAGCGTTGGTTCATCTAGGCGAGCGAGCTGGCCAAGCCTGCGGACGCCATAGCGGCGCAGGCGCAGCACAGCCTCCTCGGCAATGAAAATCGGCAGGGACAGCGCGCAGAGGGAGGCGACAGGCAAGGGCTTGAGGAAGGCGGAGACTGCTGCCGTGGAGACGAGAGCGATGCGTTGTGATGCGGAGTAGGTGAGGGTGGCGAGGTGCGCGACGGGCAGCGTCGGGCCAATCCCGATGCGCGCGTGGAGGTTCAACAAGCGCAGGCGGTCAGCGAGTCCTTGAGCGACAGCGAGCGCCTCCTGGTCCGTACAAGAACCCAGATCGAGTGCGATGCTGGTAGTGGAGAGGCGGATGACACGTGACGTCACCCGATAACACGCTGCGAGCCAGGTGGTCCCGTCGTCTGGCGGCTGTCCCATGAGGGCGAGTACAGCGATGCGCGGCTCGTCGGAGCTGAGCGAACGCATTGGCGAGGGCAACGCAGGGGCAGACATTGTGACACACGCTCCAAAGTTGGCAACGCCTTCGTCGCCACATCGAGGACACAAGAACATCGGTTCTACATCGTGTCCTGAGTCGAGCATGAACGTCAAGCCCATCACCCCCGTTGCACAGGGATGGCGTGAAAGTCGTGTCCGTATTTGTCCGTATTTGTCCGTATTTGTCTGGAGCGGGGAGGACATTTGGGGGACTGGTTAGCCAATGTGGGATATGGATAGGACAGTCCTGCTCAATATCGACGACATTCGCAAAATTGGTTTCAGTTTCCGTATTCCCTGCGGAGACCGCGCGCTACACTTGCTCCCAGACATCAGATACACGATGATCACAAGGAGCATACGTCATGAATGATCTTGACATCGGCGTCGAGTTCGCCGAAATGGTCTTCGGAGATACCTTGTCGGGGAAGGAGTCTGCATCCGATGCGCAAGCTGGCCCTCCATTTCTTACATGCGCCGGGATTGAACAAGCGACATTAAAAGCACCGGTCTCCGGTCAAGCGTTGGTCATGCGCTCTGAGTTGCGCAGTGACCGAACGGGACGTCCTTATGTCGCGATCACGCTGCGCCTGGCCGATATGGCGCTCATCGAGGCGCGTTGGTGGCAATTTCCCTATGAGAAGAGTCAGTGTCCAACTGAAGGCAGTGTCTACCACTTTACGGGCTGTGCAGACCACTTCAACGGTTGCATGCAATTGCGTGTGCTCGATGCGCAACTCATGCCAGAAGCCGATATGAGTGCATTTGAGGTCGCCATCAGTCGCCCCTTCCATGAATTGATTGCAGAGTTGGAGCATACGATTGCGCAACTCGACGAGCCGTTGGCCTCACTCATTCGCTCTGTGTTGTCAGGTGAGACACATGCACGTTTTTGCGCATGGCCCGCCGCGCAACGGCATCATGGAGCCGCGCGGCATGGCTTGTTATCCCATAGTCTTCGTGTGGCGCGCCTGGCTGTGAGTCTGGCTGAGATCTACGATGCGGAGCGCTTTCGCTATGATCGGGCGCTCGTTATCGCGGGGGCGCTACTCCATGATGTGGGCAAGATACACACGCTGCCAGCAGTTGCGGGAGCGCCACTCCCGACGGACGCCGCCTACTTCGACCATGTGACGCTGGGCATACTGGTGGTGAAGAGCGCAGTTGAAGGTCTCTCTATTCCGATGAGTACAGAGCGGGTCAATGCGCTGCTGCATGTCATCCTTGCGCATCATGGGCGCGCTGAATGGGGCGCATCTGTTGAGCCACAGACAGTCGAAGCGTAGCTGGTCCATCTGGCAGACCAGGTAGAGAGGCCCTCCCTGGAGGTGACGAGCGCTCCCGCATCGTCTGCGGTCAGATCCTATCACCTCAAAATCCGCTGGCACTGCTGCGCTCGCCTACGCGCACTTGGCCAGGACGCAGCCAGAGGAACAGGGACGGGAGGGCGATCACCAAGATGAGGAGACCGTAGAAGAGAACGAGGGTAAGTGGCTCGCGCGTCAGTGCTGGGCCCACCAATCGCCCCAGCGCGAGGTAGCCACCGAAGTAGAGCGCCGTGCCCGCCAGCTCAAGCACGAGGTAGATTGGGAAGGCGATGCGGGCAGCTCCCGCCAGCAGACTGACCGGGCTGGCGAGTGGGGTGAGAAGGCAGCGGGTGACGAGGATCACCAGGCTGGCATTCTGAAGCAATCTCTTCTCCGCGCGCACCAGCAGGGCGCTACGACGGCGCCGAGCTTCTAGTCGCCGCCGCCAGCGTTCCAGCAGGGGACTGCTGCTCCGTCCCAACCAGTAGTCGAGGCTGTGGCCAGCGGTCGCGGCCAGCGTCGCCACGAGCGCCAGCGCCAGGAAGCTCGGCCCAGACGAGTGGGCGGTGAGCGTGCCCAGCACGACAAAAGTAGCGGCGACGGGCACGGGCAGAGGCACACCTGCGGCGGCGAGGAGCAGCAGCGCCGCGAGCGCCACGTACCCGTAGCTGTCAAACAGGAGCACAAGTCCCGTCGGGTCAACCCCTATCCCCATGGGCTTTCTGTTCCTGTCTTGGCGCGAGCGAGTGGGAACATTCTACAAAATGACGGTACCGAGTCGCTTGGTGAATCCGGTGCGGCCATTAACGCCGCTGGAGCCAAGTCGCGTCATCGTGCCAGCAGGAACACCGTCCTGTGCCTCAGTATATCGTGAGTATATCGTGCGTACGAACGTGACACCTCTGGGGAGTGACGTGATCCACCTCATGGTGTCGGTAAGAGATGGGAGTGCCAGGTTGCTTTGACCCCACTTTTCACCCCAGCGCCGACAACCATTGACGGACAAGGACGAACGGAATCTCCCTCTCAGCCCAGAAAATATGGTAGATTCGATTGACCACGAACGCTGAAGAACAGACGGCAGCAGATTTGTAAACCGCTGGTTGATACTTTCGTCGTCTCGTGGCATAACTGGCAAGCAAGCAGTGAACTCGGCTAACTTAATGCTTGGAGCAGTTTTCTGGGGACCTCGCACCTAGCGTCGTCTCTCATCATCCTTGGACCAAACCAGGGGAGCAGGTCAGTCTCCTCTGCAGTTCCGCCTTCCTTTTCCTATGGGAGAATATCCTTGGAGTATGCTTCCCAAAAGGAAGGAGACAAGATGAAGATCTACCTGGTGGATGGGACCTACGAGCTGTTTCGCAGCCACTTCGGCGCGCCGCCGCGCACGGCGCCGGATGGGCGCGAGGTCGGCGCAACGCTGGGCCTCTTACGCAGCCTGCTGCTGCTGGTGACCACGCCGGGCATCACCCATGTGGCCTGCGCGTTCGATCACGTGATCGAGTCCTTCCGTAACGGCCTGTACCCCGGCTACAAGACCGGCGCGGGCGTTGACGCGAACCTGATAGCCCAGTTCTCGCTGGCCGAAGAGGCCGTTTCCGCGCTTGGGCTGGTGGTCTGGCCGATGGTGGAGTTCGAGGCCGACGATGCCCTGTCCAGTGCGACCGCCCGTTTCAAGAACGAAGCGGAGGTCGAACAGATCGTGATCTGCTCGCCGGATAAGGATCTGGCCCAGCTGGTCTCTGGAAACCGCATCGTTGGCTGGGATCGCCGCCGCAATATGCTCATCGATGAAGCGGGAGTGGTGGAGAAATTTGGCGTGCGCCCGCAGTCGATCCCCGACTGGCTGGGGCTGGTGGGCGATGCGGCCGACGGCTTCCCCGGCATCCCGGGCTGGGGTGCAAAATCCGCGGCGGCCGTGCTGGCACAATACGGGCACCTTGAGGCGATCCCCGCAGATCCGCACACCTGGGGGCTCTCGGCCGAGCCGCGCTGCGCGGCTGGCCGAGAGCCTGAGCGCAGCACAGGGCTGAGGCGCTGCTGTTCCGCACGCTGGCGACGCTGCGCGAGGATGTGCCCTTGCAGGAAACGCTGGCCGATCTGGAATGGCAGGGAGCCTACGAGCGGCTGAAAGATGTCTGTCACCGGCTGGGCGATGAAAAGTTCCTTGGGCGGGTTCCGCAGTGGCGCAAGAGCTGAATTCGGCAGCGCAATGACACCAGAAAGGAGGTGAAGATGAGTGACCAAGAAGAGCGCTCTGTAGGCACACTGCTCGAGGAAAGCGAATGCAAACCACAAGCGGGAGGAGCCCTATGTTGAAGCAGATCGCGGAAGGTGTGCTGATCCACCAGAGCGAGTTCTTGCAGAGCAATGCCGTTGTCGTACAAGGCCAGGCCGGCGCGTTGCTCATCGACCCCGGCATAACGAGCGACGAAATGGCCTGCCTCGCGAACGACCTGTCCGATTCGGGCCAGACCGTTGTGGCAGGCTTCTCGACGCATCCGCATTGGGACCACCTGCTCTGGCACGCCAAGTTCGGCGAAGCACCCCGTTACGGTACGGCCCACTGTGCGGCTGATATCAAGGATCTACTGTCGCAAGCGGATTGGAAGGCCCAAGTCTCCGAGATGTTACCGCCAGACATCGGCGACCAGATACCACTGGACGACCTGTTCGGTCAGATTACCGATCTGGCCGCCGAAACTGCGCAGATGCCCTGGGATGGCCCAGAGGTTCGGATTCTCGAGCACCAGGGGCATGCCGCTGGCCATGCGGCGCTGTTCATCAAGGAGCGCGGCGTTCTCGTCGCAGGCGACCTGCTTTCTGATGTCCTGATTCCTTTTCTCGACTTGGACGCCGCAGACCCGATCGAGGACTACCTCGCTGCGCTGCAGCTGCTCGAGGGCGTGGCGAACGACGTCAAGGGCTTTATCCCCGGTCACGGATCCGTCGGCGACGCTGATCAGGTGCGCGCACGGATCGAACAAGATCGCGCGTACGTGCAGGCCCTGCGTGACGGTGGTGGTTCTGACGACCCGCGCCTCTCGGCGCCGCTAAACAAGGATTGGCTGCCCGGCGTGCATGGATGGCAACTACAGCACCTCGCCCGAAGAAGCGAGCGCGACGGGACGCCCGGCTAGCGATCGTCTACCGGCCGTTGACCTTATAACCGATCGCGTTGCACCACTCAACACTGGCGAGGACTGCCGGCATCATCCGCTCGGTGTTCACCGTGAGACCCCAGTCCGTTGGGGCACGAGGAAGCGTCGCAGCGGCATTGCGAGATCGTCCACAGCCGAAGCAAGTCCTGGCGGTTGAATGTAAACCTCAAAAGTAGATATGTAGTTCGATGAACGCCTTGGATCGCCTCTTTGGAGGAGACGCAGGTGGTGCCGTACTACAGCAGTATGATGCAACGCCGTGTTACGGCATCTGCTTCGCCGTCGTCATCATCGGAGGCCGCCTCGACCGAACACCTATGACAGCTGCGGAAAGGGACTCATAGCCCATCGTCTTGACGACCATTCTGACGACCAAACACGCGAACAACCTCGACACAGAGCGACACGTGACGACATTGCGGCCTGAGAAGTACTCTGCTCAACGACACACTCCGACACGCCCTGAACCAGCGTCTTCCGTTTTGTAAACCGTTGGTTGGTGCTTTCGTCGCGTCTTGCCTTAAATGGCAAGCAGGCAGAGAAACGGGTAATCTCCTATCTGGAGCAGTTTCCTGGGGATCTGGCAGTATGAGTTGCCCCCTAGAGCTGCCCCTACAGGAACGAACTAGGCCGACAGACACGACTCTTGACGGCCAATGCGCCCCCTAACGATGCCGAGTGGCGACATTCAGCGACATCGCATGAACGCCCATACATTCACGAACCCTGGGCTCCAAAACCGCAGGGTGCAGGCTCGATTCCTGTCCCACCTGCCCTTAAAACCGGAACTCATGCTGGCTGCAGCGGCATCCTCTGCGGTCCATTTTGCATGTTCTGACCCCACTTGACCCCAACCCGGCAAAACCACTGCCCGACGACCTATGCCCGGCTCGTGATTTACAGAAAAGGGGCCAGAAAGCCCCTGCTTTCAAGCGGGGATACATAACCAAGCTGGCTTGACAGCTCGAATGCCTTGCATAGATTATAAATTTATGCGTAAGACGTTCATATACCGCCTGTATCCCACGAAGCAGCAGCAGCGCCTCCTTGATGCCCAATTGGAGGAGTGTCGCTGGCTGTACAACCACTTGCTCTCCCAACGGCGCGATGCCTGGGAGCAGCGGCAGGAGTCGATACGGCTGTATGATCAGCAAGCCACCTTGCCTGCACTCAAAGCCACACGTCCAGCGTTGGCTGCGGTACATTCGCAAGCGTTGCAGAACGTCGCGGTACGGCTTGATCTGGCGTTTCAAGCGTTCTTTCGCCGGGTGCGAACAGGTGTAACGCCCGGGTATCCGCGCTTTCGCGGGCGCGGGCGCTACGACAGTATCACCTTTCCACAAGTTCCGGTCGGCTGTCGGCTGGACGCGAAGGAGAAGCGCATCCGTGTCGCCAATGTGGGGCAAGTGAAGATTCTCCTGCATCGCACTATCGAGGGGGCACCCAAGACGGCCACCATCAGCCGCAGCAGTACAGGCAAATGGTATGCCTGCTTCTCGTGTGAATGCGTTGAGCCTGCGCCGTTGCATACTACCGGGCGGCAGGTGGGCATTGACGTGGGGCTGAAGACCTTCGCCACTCTCAGTGACGGGCAGAAGATCGCCTCCCCACGTTTCTTCTATCGTGAGGAACACGCACTTGCCATGGCGCAACGGCGCCTTAGCAAGGAAGAAAGGGGAACGCCTGAGCGCGTCAGACGGCGCAAGATCGTGGCGCGCGTCCATGAGCGCACCCGCTGGCGACGGGGCGATTTCACCCACCAGCATAGCCGTCGCATTGTCAATTCGTTTGATCTGATCACCGTTGAGGACTTGTCGGTCAATCGGATGACGCATGACCATTGTCTTGCTAAGAGCGTTCATGACGCCGCGTGGAGTCAGTTCGCCAGCCTCCTTTCCTACAAGGCAACATGGGCCGGTCGGAGATATGTGGCGGTGAACCCTGCGTACACGAGTCAGGACTGCTCTTCGTGTGGGCACCGCAAGACCGACCTCACCCTGGCTGATCGGACGTACACGTGCGCCTGTTGTGGCATGGGCTTAGACCGCGACCTCAATGCGAGTCTGAACATTTTGAGACTGGGGCAACAGTCTCTGGCTTCGGCCTAGAAGCCCCTGGATAAATCTGGGGGAGTTGTCACTTACTCATACAGCACAAGCCCCAGCAATCTTCGTCCAGACAATAGCAACCTAGCGGTACTTATCGCTACCACTGGGCACAAACAGGGTCGCCAGGACGACACAGGCATCACTCAGGAGGACAGATATGCCCCTCGATTGGCGGACGAAACTCGTCCATCCACACGTCAGCGTGCCTGAGGGCTTCAAATCGTTGGTGACCCCTGTCTACCGTGGGTCGACGACACTCTTTGAGAGCGCGACTAACGTCACCGACCACTGGGACCAGCGGCATGTGCGCTACAGCTATGGACTCTACGGTACCCCAACATCGTTCGAGCTCGCCGTCCGTATTACCGAACTGGAAGATGGCGCGCACTGCTTCATCACGCCAGGTGGGCAGGCGGCGATTGCGCTCATTGACCTTACTTTTGTGCGCGCTGGAGGACATGTGCTCCTACCGGAGAGCGTGTATGGTCCGAACCGCGACATTGCGGACAGACTGCTCACGCGGCTTGGCGTGGAGAGTGAGTACTACGAGCCATTGATCGGCGGCGAGATTGGATCCATGATCCGTGACAATACGCAGTTAATCTGGTGCGAGAGTCCCGGCTCGGTGACGATGGAAGTGCAGGATGTCCCCGCGATCGCTGCGGCCGCCCATCGCGCTGGCGTGCCCCTCGCACTCGACAACACGTATGCGGCAGGTGTCCTCTTCGACGCCTTTGCCCATGGCGTCGACATCACCATGCAAGCGTTGACAAAGTATGTTGGTGGCCATAGCGACCTGCTTCTGGGTTCGGTGACTATACGGGACGACACGCACTATGCCGCGCTCGGTGACACGCATCAATTGCTCGGGATGGCAGTGTCACCCGACGACTGCAGCCTGGCGCTGCGTGGCCTGCAGACCTTAGGGGTACGATTGCAGCAACTGGAAGAGAGCGCGCTGACAGTGGCGCGTTGGTGCGCTGAGCAGCCAGAGGTCGAGATGGTTCTCCATCCGGCGCTGCCCGATTGTCCGGGACACGACCTATGGGAGCGTGATTTTACGGGATCAGCCAGTGTCTTTTCCGTGGTCTTCACTACGCAGATCGGCTCTGAAGCAATTGTTCGCCTGGTCGATAGTCTCACGCTCTTCAAGATTGGCTACAGTTGGGGTGGAGTGACGAGTTTGGCGATCCCGTACTTTGATCTAGCGCGACGCTATCGCCCATATGGGAGTCGCCTCGTGCGGTTCAATATTGGTCTCGAAGCCGTTGACGACCTGCTCGCCGATCTGGAACGTGGCTTCACGACCTTACGCGCATAGGCTGCCCTGTAGGTGTGGCTCATAGGGGCGCCCAAGTGAAACAGAGCATATTCAGTTCGTGGAACCACCTTCTCCCTGCGCTCGGTTGAAGGACACGCTGACTACAAAACTGACTACAGTGCGGTTAGATGTGTTTAGACGCCACTGGACGATGCGTCGCCACGAACGGCGGATTCTAGGGCGCTCTGGGCATCCTTGGACGAGTCTGGACAGCGCGGCGCGCTCCAAAACCGCACCTTTGAGCTATTGGGCCGACGTCTCGTTTGCCCCCAATCTGCGCCCTAGACCGACGGCGCACAGGGGACGGCGGCGGCATAGGGCGCACAGATGGGGATAGAATCATTCTGAACAGCGGCCATTGCCGACACCAGACAGGCACCTATGACAGGCACCTATGACAGCCTCGGAAAAGGGACGCATAAACCCATGATTTGACACCATTTCTGACACCAATACCGGCGAACACCCCCGACATTCACTGACAACCAGCGACATCTTAGCTGCATCAGAACCCTGAAATATGGCCTTATGCGACACGCAGCGAACGTGCTCAAAGACGTAGCATGAGAGCAACTACATCGCCTACCTCCAGATCGCGCGCAAGACCGGCGCGGTGGTCGAGGTGGTTCCCGACGACGAGACGGGCCAGCTCTCGGTTGAGGCGCTGCGCCAGATGGCGGACGAGCGCGTGCGCCTAATCGCCATCACGCATGTGCCGACGAACGGTGGCCTGGTCAATCCCGCCGCCGAGATCGGCGCCGTTGCGCGTGAGATCGGCGCGCTCTACCTGCTGGACGCCTGCCAGTCGGTCGGCCAGATGCCCATTGACGTGAACGAGATCGGCTGCGACCTGCTCTCCGTCACCGGGCGCAAGTTCCTGCGCGGCCCGCGCGGGACTGGTCTGCTCTATGTGCGCCACTCCATCCTGGATCAGCTCGAGCCACCGCTGCTGGACCTGCACGCCGCCGAGTGGGTCGCGCCAAACCGCTATGTGATGCGCGACGACGCGCGGCGCTTCGAGAACTGGGAGACAAACGTCGCAGGAAAACTCGGTCTTGGCGCGGCTATAGACTATGCGCTGGACTGGGAGCTGGAGCCGATCTGGGAGAGGGTTTCGTCGCTGGTGGAGCGGTTGCGCGAGGCGCTGGGCGCGCTGCCGGGCGTGGTCGTACGCGATCAAGGGGTCGTGCGCTGCGGCATCGTCAGCTTCACCGTGGATGGCGCGGATCCGACGGCGCTACGCGACGCCCTGCGCGCGCAGAACATCAATGTCTCGGTCTCGCCGAGCGAGTACACGCTCATCGACATGCAGGCGCGCGGCCTGCCCGCTGTGGTACGCGCCTCGGTCCACTACTACAACACCGAGGAAGAGATTGTGCGCTTCTGTGATGCGCTGGCGAGTCTCCTGGCCTGATATGCTTAGATTGCCGAGAGTTGAATGGACGACCCGGCGCGCGCTGAAATGGAAAGCGCCTCCAGGGTGCGCAGGGTCGTGCGACTCGCGGAGAGCGGGTACGGCGCCGGTTCGCCACGCAAGATAGCTTCACTGAACGCCTCGATCATCACCTGGCAAGGGTCGGCGGGCAGGCCAGGCAGCACCTCAAGCTCTGGCGCGCCGGTGGGGTGAACGCAGATGGGCGCCTGGTCGCCTGGCCCGGCAGTGAAAGCGGGATGGGGCAGGCTGATCGCGCCAGCCTCGCCCCCAATTGCCAGCCACTCGCTCGCGCCAGCTGAGATCAGGCTACAGATCATCTGGGCGCTCACGCCAGCGGAAAACTCGAGGAACGCCTCCAGGTCAATCTCCGCGCCGGTCGAGCCGTACTGGGCGCTGGCGGCGACCATCTCAGGCTCACCCCCAAGCAGCGCGCGCAGGATGGCGACGCAGATCACGCCTAAATCCAGCAGCGCATTGGCGTCTGGCGCGACCAGGGCGCGTCCGTACGAGTCGAGTGGCGCCGGAAGCATGAACTCCACGTTTAGATGCGTCAGATTCCCGGCGATTTTCTGTTGCAGAAGGTCGCGTAGCCGGTCGAGACGCGGGTGGAAGAGCGGCGTCATCGCTTCCATTAGCGTTACGCCCGCCGCGTCGCAGGCCGCTTCCATCTCGTCCAGTTCGGTCATGTCTAGCGCAATCGGTGGAGCGCAAAGGATATGTTTGCCTGCCTCAGCTGCGCGCAGTACCCAATCCCGCGCCAGGCCAACCGGCGACGCGAGATACACACACTCGACGCCTGTATCGTCGAGCACAGCCTGGAGTGAAGAGTAGATACGCTCAGTAGAGTCCTCGCTAGACTCGTCTACCAGAGCCACCAACCGCGCGCTGGTGGACTGGCGCAGGGCGGAGATCACCGCTTGACGTACCGGCGCGGCTGCGTTGTGCGAGCTTCCTGCGGCGATACCCCAGCTCAGACGCCTACCCACGACAGGCAGCGGCGCTGTCAGCTCTTCAGACATGATCGCCACCCTGGCGGGAGATGCGTTCGCAGAGGGCGACACATTCGATATGCGCCGCTCCGGGAAACATGTCCACGGGCTGGACCCAGGCGAGCTGGTAGTCCCCCGTTGCGCAGAAGAGACGCAGATCGCGCGCGAGCGTCGCGGGATCGCAGGAGACGTAGACGAACGCTCGTGGCGCAAGCTCCTGAATGGCGCGCAGGACACGGGAATCGCAGCCTGCGCGTGGCGGATCGATGAGCGCAACGTCGATGCGCTCGCCCGCGTGTACGAGCCGGTCAATCACGCGCTCGACCTGGCCTTCGAGAATGGTGATGTTCTCGGCGCCGCTCATCTCGGCATTGGCGCGGGCGTCGGCCACGGCGCTCGGCGCGGATTCAATAGCCCAGACGTGTTGAGCGCGCTCCGCGAGAAAGAGCGAGAATAGGCCGACGCCGCTGTAACCATCCAGCGCGCGCTCTCCGGGCCGTATCGCCGCAGCGGCAAGCGCCTGCTGAAGCAAGGTCGCCGTCTGCGCGGCGTTGACCTGAAAGAACGAGCCTGCCGAGACGCGAAACGTCCGATCCTGCACGCGCTCATAGATAGCGTCGCGCCCGGCGAGAGCAAGGCGGCGCCTGCCGGTAGAGTCGAGCAGCAGCGCGCTGACCAGCTCAGAAGATATCGCAAGCGCATGGTCGCAGATGGCCTGGCGCTCGTCCATATCGAGACCAGGTCCGGCCTCCAGCGTCAGGATGCCTGAAGCGACTTCTGGCGCGGCGCCAGTCTCGGCGCCGCCGCCCAGGCCGATGCGCAGGCTGAAGCGCCCAATTATCTCGGCAGCCTGCGCTCCCCAGGTCGCATGCAGCCACGCGCGAACGTCGCGGTAGATCGCCGCCAGCGCGGGATGCGCCAGCGGGCAGTCGGGCATATCGATCACATCATGGCTGCCAACGCGCCGGAAGCCGATCGCGCCATCCGCTCCAACCGCGAACTGCGTGACCGTGCGATAAGCCCAGAGGTCCGCGCCGTCTGGCATGCCGATCATCGGACGCACATCCGCATCGGCGAAATGGCCGATGCGCGAGAGCTGCTCGCGCACAATATGCGTCTTCCACCTAAGTTGCGCAGGGTAGGCAAGGAATTGCAACTGGAAACCGCCGGACACGCCAAGCTCGGGATACGGCGGCGCGACGCGGTCGGGCGAGGCGCGCAGGATCTCGACAACCTCGGCGCGCGCAAAACTCTTGTGTTCCTGCGTGACACGCGCCCGCACCAGTTCGTCGGGCAGCCCGCCTGTGACGAAGATAGCGCGCCCCTCATCGCGTCCAAAAGCGTCGCCACCGGCGGCGAGGTGCGTCAATTCGAGCGTGATGAGACGTCCATCGTCTGGCTGGAAGAAAAGGTCGGATGGCGCCTGAAGTGGATAAGCGCGGACCACGTCAGGATCATCGTCCGGAGTCAACATGCCTGCGTCGTCCCTCGCTTACGAATGGCCAGAAGAAGCGCAGGCATTGTAGCATACGCCCGCTGACGCGGCCTAGCATGAATCAGGCGCTTGTACGCGCGGCGGTGAGACGTGGATGGCGTGAAAAGAGCGTGAGGCGGAGGACCGCGCCAAGACCGAGCGCGCCAGCCAGCAACGCCAGCGGCAGGCCCAGCCAGGCGAGTTGCTCAAGCGCGCCCAGCAGCGCCGTCCCCAGCGCGGTGGCGAGTGCTGGCGATACCGTCTTGTTTCCGCCGATGCGTCCAAGCGCGTTGCTCAGCCCGAAGCCGAGCCATGAGCCGACGGCGACGGTTCCAAAGACCCACGCAATCCAGAGCGCGAGAGCGAGCGGCGCGGCAAAGACGACGCCAATCAGCGTGAGCGCCAGCAACACGATCAGCGGGATGGCGATGATGAGTGCGGCAAGGCCAGCTAGCAGATTGGGCGCCGCCTGGGTGAAGAGGATCGCGCGGATGCGCGCGAGGCGACCAGGTAGAACCAGCCCAAAGAGTGCGCCCGCGAGCGCCCAGAAGAGCAGCATCCAGGCTGAGAAGCGCGATTGCGCCAGCAGATCGCGTCCCACCGCGCCCGCCAGCGGAGCCAGATCGGCCTCGCGTCGAACCTGCCCGCCCACCTGCGCGCCCGGCTCGCGGCGTACCGACCCGCCGATCGCCTGCACATCGCCGGTCACGTGCGCATGTGGCCCCAGCGCTATCTGTCCGCCGAGCGCCGCCACACCGCCGGTGACATCGCCCAGCACCGTGACGCTGCCGTCGATCGCGCGCACCTCACCGTCGATATGCCCACGCACCATAACATTGCCGCCATACGCCGTCACGTCGCCACAGATCCAGGCGTTCTCGTCAATGGCGACGCTCTCGCCGAATGTGACCTTATCCTGATGCGCGCACTGCGCCGCGCTGCCATCGCCGACCTCGACCAGGCGCTCCTCGAAGGGAAGATAGCGCGCGACGCCGATCAGGCGTGGGAGCCAGAGACCCGTCTCGGCGCCCAAACGCGCCATAGCAAGCGCCGGCCCGGCCAGCGCAGGAATCGCCGCCGCGAGGGTCGCCAGGCAGAGGAATGCTACCAGCCAGCGACGACGAGGTGTGCGCGGAGACCGCGCCTGTATGTCGCCTTCACTGGAAGGCGCGGTTGGCGGAGTGGCGAGCATAGGGATTAGAACAGGTCGAGCGCCAGGCGCGGAAAGGAGCGCTGGATCAGGACAATCAGGGCGACAAAGAGCAAAATGGGAACAGTCATCAGCGCCAGGATGGTGTCTGGGTTGCTCAAGACGCGCGCGATCGTGAAGAGCGCATAGCGTAGCGCGCCCATATGCAGGATCATCGCCGCCGCGCCAGTCGTCATCAGGCCGAAGCCAAAGAGAGGAGAGGTCAGGAGGGCGAGCCAGGTTGCGATGAACAGACTGCTGGCCAGGAGCCACGTGCTGCCCGCCACCCCACGCGCCATCTCGCGCACACGCTCGAACGTCAAGTCGAACGAGATCGGCGTGACCAGTGGCGAGACGCTGGCCAGATCATGTTGCGCCTGAGCTTCCGCGTGGACACGCGCCATCACAAGTTCAGTGAAGTTGAGAGAAGGGCCGATTGACGAACGAGCGGCGCTGCTCATATGACTGCGGGTGAAAAGCGCGGCGATCTCGTCCTCGCGCTCCGGCGAAAAATCAGGCCTGCGCGTGGTAAACCGGGAAGACGACCACAGGTCGTCGGGCGACTTGGGGGGAAACATACCGGGCTGATCCTTCTCGCTGTGACGCCAGATTACACCAAGCTACGCCAGCGCGTGACCGCCACGAGAACTCTTCGCGGCCTTCGCGGAACGAGGTTGCTGAGACGACGCTGGCTCATCTTCATCCTCGTCTTCATTGCCCAGCGGCATGGACATCCCCTGGGCTTTCATGGTGCGCGCGACCAATTCACGCGCGCGATGCAGGCGCGCCTTGACTAGCGCCGGCGTCAGGCTCAGCGCGTTGGCGATTTCCTCATACGAAAAGTCATACCAGTAGCGCAGGACGAGCACAGCGCGATACTTCGCGGGCAGAGCGTCGAGCACCTTCTGCATCTCGTCGGCCACTTCGCCCTGAATCGCGGATTGCTCCGGCCCCGCGCCGACATCGGCGATCCATTCCAGGAACGGGACATTGTCCAGCGGCAGCGCGATAAAGCGGCGGCGACGGATCTGGTCGATGGCCAGATGGGAGGCGATGGAGAGCAGCCAGGTGCTGAAGCGATGGGTGTCTTTATAGGTATGCAACTGCGTGTAGGCGCGGACGAACGCCTCCTGCGCCACGTCCTCCGCCTCGGTAGGATTGCCGAGCATGCGGTAGGCGACGTTGAAGACGGGGTCTTTATACTTCTCGACCAGTTCGGCGAAGGCGTCATGATCGCCACTCAACGTTCGGTGGACGAGGATGACATCTTCGTGAAGTGGCTGCGCGACTGCGGGAGCGACTGACTCGGCGCCAGCTGTGGCTCCCAGGGATCCATCAAGAGGTTGTCCAGCGCCAAGGGCGGCAGATTGACTGTTCACCCTGGGCCTCCTTCCATTGTCCCCATGTACGTCCGCACAACGCCTGCGTCCCGGCTGAGCTCTTCGCCGAGCGCTTTTCCCAGGGCTTCCGCGGACTCTTATCCGCGAGCGCCTCGCTGGGAGAGAAGGTGTTGAGAGCGTACGGCCAAGGGACCGTAGGCGTCGCCCTCGTGTACGGTGTACGCTGGAGAATAATCGCGGGTTGCAAGCGCATGATCCAATTCGTTGATCCGCCGACTCGACGCGCTCTCCCCCTGCTCTGATTGTAGCAAATACTGATGAGAGAGCGTTCCGGACCCGTCGCCGGCTCATTGCCGAACGACGGCGTTCGCTCTCTGGCGCCCCATCGCGCCGTGGCGGCAGTTCCTTGCCGTTTGTGTATCGTATCACATCTCGCCGTCTCCTCCGCCATGTTCCGGCCATGTTCCGGCCATGTTCCGGCCATGTATTCCCCAAAGTCGCGCGAAACGGAACTCTCGCGTGGGGCGGCGACGTATGTTACGATGATGAGCATCGGCGCGCCGAGGCATGCGGACTGGCAGGCGCTACTGGAGCATCTCCGATGGAGCATCTCCGAGGCGCGGTGAGATTCGGTGGGTGTGGAGGACTGTGACATGATGAACCGACCAATGCGCGGGTATAGCGGCGCCCCGATGGGTAGATCCCCAATGATGGCCAACCCATATGTTAACCCGAATGCGAACCCATGGAATCAGACGCCACTAAGCCCACGGCAGATCGTGGAGCGGCTCGATCTGGATCGCCGCCAGCGCCTGCTGCGCCCCATTTCGCTGGGAATCTTCATCCTCTCGGTCCTGCTCGTCCCCGCTGTGGTCTTTCCCACCCCTGATATGGGTGGGCTTTCGGCGGTGACCGTCGCACTGATCGGCAGCGGGCTGGCATATCTCTTCTGCCGCCTGCGCCTGACCGACACGTCTTCCTACTTTCTCCTCGGCGGCGTGACCATCGCGGCGGCCATCAACATCGTCGGGCGCGCCTATGCGCAAAACGGGCTGGATAGCATTGATCTGCGCCAGTACGACTTCTTCGTCATACCGATCCTGCTCTCGGCGGTGCTCGCGAGCCGGCGCGCGCCAATCGTCATCGCCGTCTGCACCTGTACCTTTACCATTGTCTCGCTGATCCTACTTCCCCATCAGGACTCGCTCCAGAGCTACTGGGATGGAACGTACAAAATCGAGGTCGGCTCAGCCTACGATGTCATCATTGTGCCAGTCGCGCTCCAGATTCTCACCGCCGTGATGGCGTGGCTGGGCATCAATAGCGTGCGGCGCGCCTTGATGGGGGCGGCGCGTGCAGACGAGCTGGCGCAGCTCAATGACCGCATCATCTCGCAGACGCGCGAGATCGAGTTCCAGCGCCGGCGCCTGGCCGATGGCGTCAGCCACATCCAGCAGGTGAACGCCGCTTTCGCGCGTGGGAACTTCGACGCCCGTGTGCGCGTGGATGATGGCGAACTGCTGCCACTGGCTATGAGCTTGAACGCGCTCTTCGACCGTCTCCAGCGCCTCTCACGTGACCAGGAGCAACATGCGCGCATGGCGATGGGTTCGAACCAACTCGCCGCCGCGTTGCGCCGGGCGCGGGCGGGTGGACCATTCACGCCTCCCGATTACACCGGCACACCGCTGGATCAGGCGCTCGTGGAGCTGGCGGCCATGCGTCACGCGCTTGACGCCGCTGGAGTCGCGCCACAGATCGGTTCTGCGCCTTCCAGCACCGCATCGGTCTATGGTCGGGGATCGGGCCAGGGTGGCAGTCAAGACGGCAGTCAAGGCGGTTTCAGCCAGGGGTCCGCGCCCTCCAGCTTCAACTACCAGCCCAGTTCCGGCTACGATCATCAGGGCGGCGCAGCGGGTGAAATGAATAGTCAGCATCCGGAACCGAGCCGCGCCGATGAGAGCGGCGAACTGCCCTTCTGGCTGCGCCCGGACGGTGAATAGCCGCCTGAACAGAATCCTGAACAGGATAAGGATGTCTTGCGCATGAATACGAGCTCCGATCAGACGCCAGAGCTTGCGCCAGGTATTCATCGCATCGATTTGGGCGCATCCAACGCCTACCTCGTCGTGGATGACGCCGGCCTGGCGCTGGTGGACACCGGGCTGCCCAGCGGTGGCAAGAAGATTCTGTCGCTAATCGGCACGTTGGGGCGGCGACCCGAGGAGATCACGCGCATCATCCTCACCCATCAACATCCCGACCATATTGGCGGCGCGGCGGACCTAGTGGTAGCCTCTGGCGCGGAGGTCTGGGCGCATCCGCTGGATACGCCCGCCATCGAGGGAACAGGTAAGCGCGATACGCCAAAGGGACCGCTTGGGCTTGTCTTCAACATGTTCATCATCCCACGCCTGCGTTCGGTGAAGGTCACGCACCCGCTGAGCGATGGCGAGACGCTGCCGATCCTGGCGAGCGAGGGCGGGCTGCGCGTGGTTGCGACGCCGGGACACACATTCGGCCACATCTCACTGTATCTAGCCGCGCGGAAGCTGCTCTTCGCCGGTGATGTATTGCGTCACTCTGGCGAAAAAATTGTCCCCTCGCCAGCAATGTTCAACCGCGATCAGGCGCAGGCGCTGCGCAGCTTCGCCGACCTGACGCGGCTGGAGATCGAGGCGAGTCTGCCCGGCCACGGCGCGCCGATCATGCAAGGCGCTGGCGCGCGGCTGGCGCAAGCGGCGGGAGCGCTGACTAGCGCCCAGGCTTGAAAGCGCTCTTTGGGCATACAGCCACGAAGTCCGTTTGCGCAGATTCTTCTACACTGGTGAATTGGGCGCCGCGTCACTTGGTGGCGTGTTCTACCAAGTTCACCTGAGTGTTACTCTTCGCTAATGTAGAGAGTATGAAATTATCGGCTCCCTGCGGCGTCCTATAGCGAGCGAGGCAGATTTGTTGTTGCGTCTCTGGTGTTGACTGGCAGACCGGTTTCTAACGGCATGCACGGCATGCGCTGAAACGCCCACAGAAAGCGAAGAGATGAATGCGCCTTCCACCATCCTGGCGAACAATCACCTTGAGCCTCCTCGGCGTTCTCCTCCTGATGATTCCCTTCAGTCTCACCGACGCACAGCGCAACGTTCGTGGCAACCGAGCTAGTGGCGCGCCTCGAGCCTACACACCGGCTGCTGGTGGATCTCTCAAGCTGGGCGGTGTGGTTGACCTCGCAAAGGCGCCCAAGGTCGTGTCACAGGCGCAGACGAACAAGCAATCCGATGCCCCGCCTGATCGGATGACGTCGGCCGAACGGCAAACCTACTGGAATAGTCTGAAAACCAACCCGCGTGTTACTAACCCTACCTCGACCACGCGCAGCGCCAACGACAAGAGTCCCAGCTTCGTTGGAGGTGGCGTCTCTCCATTGCTGGTACGCAGCGTCGATGGGCTTACCAGCGCGCAGTCTAGCGAAGATTGGACGCGCCCAGACCACGCAATCGCGACCGATCTCAGCTATGTGATGGAGGGCGTCAATAGCGCCATCGCCATCTATCGCGCATCAACGGGGGCGCTGCAATACGGTCCGTATTCGGCGCAGAGCTTCTTTGCGCCCGTCTACCACGCAGGCGATACCTTCACCACTCCGCAGATGTATTATGATGTGATGCGCGATCGCTGGATCATCGCCTATCTGGAGTATGACGCCAGCGAAACGTTTTCGTATATTGACATCGCGGTGAGCGTCTCCAACTCGCCAACACAGCCTAGTCCCGGCGGCCAGTACTACATTTATCAGAAAGTGCGGCGCGAAGACCCCTTGGTTCACCGATGGGGATGAAGCGCCGCGCGCCGCCTGGCGGCGCCAATCGTTCAGGACGTACCGTCTGACTTGCTCGCTTCTCCCTGGTGGGGTCACCTGCTTGCATACCGCAGGGCCTGCGGGAATCGACGCTTGTGGAGGTGGCTTCGGGCCACGACATGATGGTGTCAGACTGGCGAGGCGCGCCTCCTCAGCGGTCGTCAGCCCAAGAATCCCCCGGCTTCAGCCGTGGGGAGCGGTCAATTGTCTGACAACTCTTGCTTGCACCCATTCTCGTGGCGTAGGAGGTCCCGCGTGGCGCGTAGGCGTCTATGAAGGTGATTACCAATCAGTGGCCGAGGAACTGGCTCACGCCGGTGTAGAGCATCTGCAGCGCGATGAGCGCGACGACTGGCAGGAAGATCGCGCGCAGCGCCGTGTTCGAGAGGCGCGGCAGCACGCGCGCGCCGAGCGTCGCCCCGGCCAGAACGCCAAGCGCCACTGGCGTCGCGATCAGCGGGTCGATGTCGCCGCGCTGGAAGTAAATGCCTGCGCTGGCCGCCGCCGTCACGCCAATCATGAAGTTGCTCGTCGTCGTCGAGACTTTCAGCGGCAGGCGCATCGCCGTATCCATCGCCAGTACCTTGAAGACGCCGCTGCCGATGCCGAGTAGTCCGGAGAGCAGCCCGGCGATCCCCATGATGGTGAATCCCAGTGGGACGCGCGTCACCTGATACGGCACGATACGCTTCAGCCGCTGGTCAGGATAGCTGCTCGCCAGCCGCAGCCGCTCTGCCCAGCGGTCGTTGACAACGCCCTGCGGCAGTTCCTCACTAAACTTGCGGATCAACGGCAGCGCCGAGACAGCGAGCGCGAGGCCGAAGATGACGTAGAGCGCGGCGGTCGGCGTCACCGCCGCCAGCAGCGCGCCGCCAATGGCACCGAGCGTCGTCGCCACCTCCATCGACATCCCCACACGCAAATTGGTGATGTGGTCGCGCACGTAGGCCGCCGCCGCGCCGCTGGAGGTCGCGATGATTGAGACAACCGAGGCGCCGATGGCCAGACGGATTGGGATGCCGAAGAAGATCGTCAGGATTGGCGTCATGAGGATGGCGCCGCCCAGGCCGATCAGCGAGCCGCCGAACCCCGCCACCAGCGAGGCCAGCAAGACCAGGACGAAGAAGAGCAATGGTGACTGGGTGAGCATACGCTACGCGCCTCCCCTGCCGAGCAGAAAGCTCACCAGCAGGATCAGTAGCACCAGCGTCGTGATGCCGACATAGAGCCAATCGCGCTCGCGCGCAAAAGCAAAAATCGAGATGGCTACGCGCGCCACCGGCGTCAGGAGCAGCACGATCAGCCCCAGCGCGAGGATCGCCAATGGGTCGCCATGCCCAAGGCCGTGGAAGACATCGCCTAGTGTGTGTGGGAATGAGAGTGGATTAGCGGGCGCGCCGCCCCACAGCACGCGGACAAAGTAGAGCAGCGCGCCGAGAATCAGGAGTCCCGCGCTCAGGAGGACACCGCCACGCAGCACGACGCTGATGATGCGATCCATCTGGTAGTCACGCTGCGGACTGCTCAGGCTTCCGTTCGTGCTTCCGTCCGTGGACTGCTCTTCTGTGTTGAGTCGCTCGTCCATGCGCGACCCCACTCCTTTCAGATCAGACACGAAAGCTCCAGCCGCTGACCGGCCTCATTATTCTCGCTCCTGCATTGTAGCGCGGATAGGGAATGAGCAGGAAAACAGGCTATAGACGGCTGCGCTAATCATCTATCATCCAGGCGCAAGGAGGATTCCGATTGAACTGCGGAACGTGGGAACGCATATGGCGCCCCACGCCGTCGCAGATTCAGATCAGGCGAATGGCTACTCAGTGCGGAAGTTGTAGAGGCGCGTGTTCCAGCCGAGACCGGTCATAGAGCCTGTATACTGACCGCCACACCAGATTGTGCCGCGCGTCACCGAGTTCAGCGAGATGGCGCAAGCAGAGTACCCGCTCCAATCCAGGGCAGAGTGCGTGCCGGAGACGACCGTCACATGGCCACCGCCCTGACCTAGCGTTCCTGGCGCATCGGTCGCCTTGCGTCCGGTCAGCTCAATTTTGGGATAGATACCAGGACCGGACAAGTTGTAGACGAGCGCGATATCGTTCTCATCCGTGCTGATGATCGTTGGTATAAATACGTCGTACGAGGAGCCATAGTCCAGATAGCCCGCCTGTGTCACGATGGCGCCGTTGATCCACTGCGGATTGTGCGCCGCTTTCGTGGTGAGCTGTGGCTGTACTTCCGCCCAGTAGACGCCGTCGTGATCGCCGCCGAGCGCTGTCGTCTGCGCCAGGTAGAGTCGCCCTGCTTTGTAGTACACTTGGTTCTCGCCGTGTCCTGGATTGAGGTTGCCTGGACTCCCGAGCTGCCGCACAGGTAACGGATCTGTGTAGCTGGGGCCCAGGTTGACGTTCTGGCAGGTAACGGTTGGCATGGTCGTGGCGATGTTGTTTAAGTTGGTCCAGGCGCAGATAGCCATATTCGAGCTAGGGCCACCAAAACCAGCGTCAGTCGAGACGAAGAACTCGGCGTCCTGCACGCCCTCCTCGATCGAGGCGCTGAGCCGGTACGCTGGACCGCCGTTGACTTGGAACGCATCGTTGACATACCAGCTATTCGTCGTGGCGCCGGTCATCATCGGTCCCTTATTGACGGCGTACATCGTGTTACCCACAAAGGTGGCGCCACCAAAGCCGCGGAAGTTCGTGCAAGTGAAATAGAGGCCCCAGTAATCTACCCCCATCGTCAGGAAAAGGCAGTAGCTCGGCTCGTTCCCAGTCGGCTCGAAGTAGCTGGTGCTTTGCTGTTGACCGCTCCCCACGGCTGAAGCCGGGGGATTCTTGGGCTGACGACCGCTGAGGAGGCGCGCCTCGCCAGTCTGACACCATCATGTCGTGGCCCGAAGCCACCTCCACAAGCGTCGATTCCCGCAGGCCCTGCGGTATGCAAGCAGGTGACCACACCAGGGAGAAGCGAGCAAGTCAGACGGTACGTCCTGAACGATTGGCGCCGCCAGGCGGCGCGCGGCGCTTCATCCCCATCGGTGAACCAAGGGGTCTTCGCGCCGCACTTTCTGATAAGGAGGGATAAGAGCGAGCAGGAAGGTGGACGCAAGGACACAACGCCTCGATTACTCTGACTAGCCCGGCACATCAGGGCAGAAGTTGGATGAAGTTGGATAGAGCGGTGAGCGTTCAGATTGGCGCTCTACGTGGGCCTGCTCAACATCTCTCCTTACCGAGGCTCTATCGGAGTCATGAGGGGCCAGGGAATAGGTATCTATAACGAGGTGAAGCAGTATCTTCTTTGGTTATACAAGGGGGCTGCCTTTGGACGACAGCCCCCTTCGCTTCACACACGAATTCTCCATCAAGTTGCTAGCGTTCAACTTGTGGGTACACCATGGCGATTCCATGCAGGTAGGTAAGCGCAATCCCCTCGGAACCGTGACCTTCACCGGCATAGATTTCGCTGCTCACCGTCAAACCAGGGTAGTTGCCCTGCTCTAAGAAGGCAACAAATTGCTGAAAGTTCGGAATGTCATCCTCCTCCAACTCGCCGACTGAAAGGTAAAGCTGAATCGGATTGCTGGCATCTGCGCGCGGCCAACTGCGCATCGTGCTGAATCCAGTAATCATACGTGGCGTTCAGAATAGCGCTGCCGGAGATATAGCGCTGAAAGGCATCCGGCTGCTGGAACAACGCATAGAGCACAAAGAAGCCACCCGACGAATAGCCTTGCAGGCAGCGATCCGAGGGAATGGTGCGATAGTTCGCATTAATAAAAGGGATCATCTCCTGCGTAAGGGCATCTAAAAAGAGGTTTGACACACTATCGGGAGACGCGCCGGGCACCCCGGGAATGTCAAAATCAAGGTCGCGTAACGCAGCGAATTCCTCAGTGGTTTCCATGTCATAGCCAATGCCGACAATGATAAGCTCAGGTACTTTCCTGAACCAATTGCTAAAGCGCGTCAACCCAGCCGCCACACCGAAGTTGAAATCACCGTCTAACACATAAATCACGGGATACGCCTGTGTAGATGTCTTGTAGCTGTCCGGAAGAGCGACGGACAGGTGATATTCCCGACCACGGATAGTAGAGAAGAGCGTTCGCTCCTCCGTGCCGAACAAGGCTGCCCGTGGGTACTGTTCACTCATATACGCCTCCTTAAGTTTGTCATGCCACCGAGATGCTGTTGGTCTTGGCTCCTTTGACATGCCCGCAGAAGCTACTCCAGACTGCTCCGCAAAAACTGTTGGTGGACGATAGCCTCGGTTGCTCTGAGGCCGCTGGTGAGTATACTCTTGACGCCATTAGTAGATCAACTTAGATCCTCTTCAATTGTGAGAATCCATGCTGTATGGCTTCTTTCGACCCTTGTGTAGCCCTGCCGTATTGTCGAATTGATCCCGCGAGAATGAGCTTCTTGACAGCCTTGCCATCACTTGCTATCATGATGAATGAATATTCATTCACTGTGGTGAATTTACATTCAGAGCGAGGTGCGACATGACAGAGGTAGCCAATCCCATTGAGGCCATCCAGGCGCAACTGGTCGCCGCCCGGCGGACGCAGATCCTCGACGCGGCGACGCGTGTCTTCGCCAGCAAGGGCTTCAACCGCGCGACCATTCGCGATGTCGCGCAAGATGCGGGCGTCGCCGACGGCACGATCTACAATTACTTCGCCAACAAGACCGATCTGCTCTTTGGCCTGCTCGACCGCCTCAACGACACCGAGCGGCGGCCGGCGAGCCTTGCGCTGGCAGCTGAGGCGTCATTTGCGGACTACTTTCGCGCCTATGCGCGCGAACGGGTCGAGGCGCTGTGGTCAAACGCCGACCTGTTCCGCGCCGTGCTGCCGGAACTGCTGGCGAATCCTGAGTTGCGCGCGCGCTACTACGATGAGGTGATCGCGCCGACGATGGCGCTGGGTGAGGCTGCTTTTGAAGGGCTGGCCGCCAGCGGGATGATGCGCGACCTGAACCTGCCGTTGAGCATGCGCGTCGTGGCAGGCTCAGTCCTGGGCCTGATGGTCCTGCAACTGCTCGGCGACGAGACGCTGGCGGCGCGCTGGCGCGACATTCCCGACGCGCTCGCCGATCTGCTGCTTCCTGGCCTCCTGCCTGAAGGGCTAAAGGATGAAGATACGCACTGACGATGGGGTATGTGCCTGGCGCCATCGCCGTGGGGTGAGGAAGCGAGAAATGAAATGACGAATAGTGGTTATGCGATCAGCGCCGACGGCCTGACGAAGCGCTATGGCGCAATCTGCGCGGTAGACGGTGTCTCGCTACGCGTTGGACGTGGCGAGATCTACGCCTTCCTTGGCCTCAATGGCGCAGGAAAGACGACGACCATCCGCATGCTGCTCGGCATGATCCGGCCGAGCGCTGGCGCTGCGTCGCTGCTCGGCAAACCAGTCCATGCCGACGCGCGTGACCTCTGGGCGCAGGTGGGCTATCTCGTCGAGACGCCGCACGCCTATCCTGAGTTGACCGTGCGCGAGAACCTGGAGGTGTTTCGCCGCCTGCGTGGGCTACGTGATGTGAAGGCCGTCGAGCGGACCATCGAGCGGCTAGAGCTTGGCGCCTATGCCGACCGGCGCGCTGGGACGCTCTCGCTGGGCAACGCGCAACGGCTGGGGCTGGCGAAGGCGCTGCTGCATGATCCGGCTCTCCTGCTCCTCGATGAGCCGGCCAACGGGCTGGACCCGGCGGGTGTCGTCGAGATCCGCGAGTTGCTGCGCGAGCTGGCGCATGAGCGCGGCGTTACCATCTTTCTCTCGAGTCACCTCCTCAGTGAGGTCGCTCGCATCGCCACCCGCTTCGGCGTGATTCACCAGGGGCGTCTGCTTGAGGAACTGAGCGCGGGCGAGATGGAGCAGCGGCGTGTGCGCTGGCTGGAGGTGGACGCGCGTGACCGCGAGGGCGCTCGCGCGACATTGGCCGAGGCTGGCATTGCGGTTGATGGCTGCGGCGGAGATGTGAACGCGACGAATGGGACGGCTGGCGCGCTCCACCTCTCCGACCTAAACGCGATTGCGCATCCCGAAGAGGTCGCGCGGCGGCTGGTCGAGCAGGGGGTTGATCTCACGCGGCTGAGTGTCGAAGAAGAGGACCTGGAGTCGCAGTTCCTGCGGCTGGTCGGCGCGACGCCGGGAGGAGATGAGCATGCTCGCTAACCTGAATGCGGCGCTGTGGGCCGAACAACTGAAGGCCCGTCGCGCGCACATGCCGCTGCTGACACTGGCCGGACTCGCGCTCGCCCCGCTGATGGGCGCGCTCTTCATGAAGATTCTGCTTGATCCTGCGTGGGCGGCGCGTTTCGGCGCGCTGACGACCAAGGCGCAGTTTTCGGCGGCGCATGGTGACTGGCCGACCTATTTCGGGCTGCTGACACAGGCGCTGGCCGTTGGCGGCGCCATCATCTTCAGCCTGGTGGTGATCTGGCTCTTCGGGCGCGAGTATAGCGACCACACCGCGAAGGACCTGCTGGCGCTGCCCACGCCACGGGCGACGATAGTGACAGCGAAGCTGCTCCTCGCCGCGTTCTGGTGCGCTATCCTGGCGCTCTGGATCTATCTGCTCGGCATCGCCCTGGGCGCACTGATCGGCCTGCCTGGCTGGACGACGGATGGATGGCTTCACGCGACCGCTGTGTACGCGGTGACGGCGATCTTGACCATCGCGCTCGCGCTGCCGCTTGCTCTGGTGGCCAGCGCCGGGCGTGGCTACCTCCCAGCAATTGGCGTGACGATTCTGCTGTTCTTCTTTTCTCAGGTATTGTCTGTGCTGGGCCTTGGTCCCTGGTTTCCCTGGGCGGCGCCAGCGTTGCTCAGTGGCGCGGCCGGTCCCGAGGCGCAGAACCTCGGTGTAGGGACCTATCTGCTGGTTGTCGCGATTGTAGCCGCTGGAATCGCTGGCGTCATAGGCTGGTGGCGCGCCGCTGATCAGGTTTGACTGCGCTTGCGTCTTGACGCTAATAGATCATCTGTCCTACCTGGCTGGCATTGAAGCGTCTCGCGCGCCATAGTGCAGAGGTCGCCGGGAGATGGGCTCGACGACGCTTCTTTTTGTGAACGGCGTGAGTTGACTTGATGTGAGAGAGGAAAGTGACCTTGCCAGCGAAGACGATAAAGGGAAATCGCTCGATTCCAGCCCCGACCATCATTCCTGTGCTGGCGTACGATGATGTACGTGAGGCGACCGAATGGCTCTGCGCCGCCTTCGGATTCGCCGAGCGGCTGCGCATCGGCGATCATCGCGTCCAGCTCATCGCCGGCGATGGCGCGGTGATCGTGAATGAGCGCCGCGCTCAGCCAGATGGCTCCGTATCAGCCGTGTCCGGTCACTATATTATAATGCGCGTCGCCGATGTAGACGCGCATTACGAGCGCGCTGTGGGTTTTGGCGCGCGTATCCTCGAGCCGCCGACCGACTTCCCGTATGGCGAGCGACAGTGCCGCGTCGAAGACCCCGGCGGCCACGTCTGGACCTTCTCGCAATCGATCGCTGACGTTGATCCTGCGGAGTGGGGTGGAACGCTTGTTGCGAACGACGGCGCAACGCGATAATCGCTGCACTACTCCTCACAACCACTCCTGAAATTTCCGGCTGTGCGCTAATTCTCTACATCTTGTATTCGCGCCGCGCGTCCGGCATGGGCTATAATAGCCCAGAATAACAGCAAGAAATAGCGCACAGCAGCCAGGAGTGGCTGGAGAGGATGAACGTGTGGCGGAGATGAATATCGCGGGGAGCAATGGGACTGATCGCGGCGTGGATTCTATCGCCGAGGAGGAGCACGAGGCGGGGCGACGTGAAGTCGAGATGTACATCCGCACGTATCAGACGATGCTGCGTAGCTCCGGTGATGTCGGCCTCAAGACACTCGTACAGGCGCACTACAACATCGACTCAGTGCTCCATCCCAACGCACGCGACGGCGACCCCGATATGTCCGCCTTCATCTACACCGTCCTGCGCCTGCCCACCGCGATCCTGCGTTGCTCGCGCATCCTGCTCGGCCAGTCGGACGATGTCTTCGCGCAGCACGGCTTCAAGGTGGACCAGTGGCAGGCCGTCAGCGCCTCGGCGCGGCGGCGCAAGTGGTTCTACGACGGCAAGAACACCCTTGCCGTCTTCATCGCCAGCGTCAGCGACACCGACGACATCGTGCCGATCCTGGTCGCGCTGCAGATCGAGTGGAACAAGGTCAACTGGCTGCTCAACGCCGATTCGACCACCCTGCAATTGCTGGAGAGCCGCGTAGATCGCAACTCACCGGTCTATCAGGAGATCACCAAGGTCGTGCGCGAGCGACTGCATGTCAGCATGGAGGACTGGCGGCGGCTGGAGGTCATCTGGGGCGATAATCTGTGGCAGAATCTGCTCGCCATCGGGCGCGAGCGCAAGAACTTCACGGTGCGCATGCTCGGCGGCTCGCACGTTGGCTTCGTCCGCGCGACGGACAAGTGGTGGGCGCCGGTCAACCAACTGCTGGAAGAGAAGCGCCTGACGCAGCGCCCGGTCTACTTCGTCTCCAGCAACACCCATAGCCTGGCGAACCTCTTTACCGGCGTCACGCGGCGGCGCGAGGATGAGTTGACACGCTTCGCCCTCAGCGGCGCCGACCCTTTCATGGCGGATGAGGCGCGCAAGATCAAGGAGGGGCGCTCGCAGGGCAACTGGCAGAACTTCCTCTACTATGTGGCGCGCGAGTACCAGCGTATGCCTGCGGGACAGGGCTTTGCGCGCAGCCGCGCCGTCGAGGAACAGGATCGCGGCGTGTACTACCTCGGCTCGCGTCACGGCATGGAGCTTGACGTGCAGGTCTTCGATCTGGCCAAAGCGCGTCCGGATGACCTCGACACGCGCATCCGCGTGCCGGGCATCGGAGCGGCTGGCCGAGAGCCGGGGCGTCATCATCAATATCGACTATCCCTTGGGCATGGCGGCGTACCGCGTGCTGCGTGAGGTGATGGAGAACATCGTGCAGGTACGCGGCGTCTACATCCTGGGCAAGGCCGCGACGCTCAACGGCAGCATCGGCGACGTGATGATGTCCAACGTCGTGCTAGACGAGCACAGCGAGAACACCTACTGGCTCGACAACTGTTTCACCGCTGGCGACGTCAGCCGCCATCTCGTCTTCGGCGCCGTGCTGGATAACCAGAAGGCGGTCTCGACCAAGGGCACCTTCCTGCAGAACCGCGCCTACCTCGACTTCTATTATCGCGCCAACTACAGCGTCGTCGAGATGGAGGCCGGGCCGTATCTGGACGCCGTCTACGAGAGCCTCTATATGACGCGCTATCCGACCGGCGAGAACATCAACTTCGCGCGGCTGCCCTTCGACCTGGGCATCATCCACTACGCCTCGGACACGCCCTACACGCGCGGCAAGAACCTGGGCGCGGGCGGCCTCTCGTACTACGGCATGGACTCCACCTACGCCGCGACCGTCGCCATCGCGCGGCGGCTGTTGGAGCAGGAGTTCGCCGGACCGGGCGATGCGGTGGCGCGCGCCGAGGCGTTGCGGCTGCGTCGTGGCGATCAGCAGGCGGCGGGCGCAGGCCGGCCATAAGCGCGGCGCATCACAATCTGACTCAGGCTGGCTCGACCGTCGCCGTGAGGCCGCAAGTCTGCAGGCGCTCGCAGTAATACTCGGCCTGTTCCTTCAGGCAGGAGATGACCGTCGCGCGTCCGGTGGTGTGCGCCTCCATCATGATGCGCTCGGCGACGGTGGGGATCAAGCTGGGAACGCAGCGCAGTAGTGACGAGACGACATGATCCATCGTGTTGTGGCTGTCGTTGTAGAGAACAACTCGGTAACGCGGCAACAGGCGTAGGAACTCGCGCACGTCGGCCTCGGTGCGCGGCGCGGCTGCGGCGACGGGGCGAGTCGGCGCGTTGGGATCGCGCCCCCGCAAGATGTCAGCCATGGCCTCGACGCTCCCTCCAGTGCGGTCTTCCATCCGGCGCCGTTCCTAGTCCACCAATGCGCCATCTCAGGATAGACACGCTTCTATTGAGAGAACGTGAGAAATGTCTCCAGGGCCACATGAGAGGGTACAGGTGGAACATCATCAAGGCCATACCTGACGCCATCTTATCCGCAGAACCCGCATATGGTCGGCGTATTGGCTGGTAGAGTAGGAGTCGGTGGAACTGGAGTCGACGTGGGAATCGGCGTCGCGGTAGGCCTGCCCTTGCCGCCACCTCCGCCACTTTTGGATGTCGGCGTAGCCGCGGGAGAGGGCGTCTGCGGAGGCGTCACGATTCCCTAAAGCCAGCCCGACGACGAAAAGTGTCAGAAAAATGATGAGCAGCGCGCCCGCGAGCGCAAGCAGCGCGATCCGCCCGCCGGTATGGGGTATGTCGTTGGCAGGAGGTGGACCTGAGTTCGCCATGGTATCCTGCAACTGCGCGCCGCAGGAGGGACAGAACGCGCCAGCGAGGACGCCACGCCAGCCACAGGTCGCGCAGGATGTTGGCGTCATATTCATGAGCCAGCCCTCCCCAATCACCGCTCTCCGTTTGCGCGAGTATGAGGGAGAGTGAGCAGGCTGTCAATCCTCTGTTGTCTTCGCACTGGTCATGATCTTAACCAAGATGTCAGGCGCGTCAGAAGACCATCGCGGCGAGCCAGGAATAGAGCCACTCAGGATGCTCGGCGATAGGCCGCAGAGTTGCGTTCATCAGACCAGGCTCTCCAGATATGTCGCTGTCTAAGTCCAGGCGCATCACGACATCGTCCAGTTCCAGCGTCCCACCTATTGCTTGAAACAGCGCAAGCGCTTCAGCGCTCGCCGCCGAGGTCGAGAAGGAGACCTGCGGCGCGCCGTCAGACGAGATTCCAGCCTGCCAGGGCGCGTCTGGACGGAGAGCCGTCGCCAGCAGCGCAGCGCCGACCTCCGCCGTCTTTGCGATCCACGGGCCAAGGCGCACGCCCATGCGCGGCGGCTCCAGCGCGCGTATGAGCAGGTACCCATCCGGACCGGCGCCGTCTCCAGCGGTGTAGAGCCAGCAGTCCGACGCACGGGCGACCAGACGCAACAGCTCCAGCCGGTCCCCCCCGAAAGCAGCGAGGTCAAGCGCGCCGATCACCGGCAGGTCATCCAGTGAGCGAAGGCGAACATAGGAGGCTCCAGTGCGCTCCCGCAATGTGTCAAGATCAAGGCTCGCGAGGGAGGCATGAGCAATCCATGAACGCTCACTGGCGACGAAGCCGAACTTCTGGTACAGCGGCTGCCCGGCGCTGGTCGCGTCCAGCAGGACCGACCGCGCGCCTTGCTCGCGCAGCCAGGCGAGTGTGGCAGACAGCACGGCGCGACCGAGTCCTCGACCGCGCAGCCCCGGTCGCGTGATGACGTTGCCGATCACCGCGACCGGCCCCGCCGCGATGGCGCTCGTCGCGGCGACGATGGTGGTCGGGTTCAACGCGGCGTCTATTTCTAGCGTCGACGCGCGCAGGATGAAGTGGCGGCCATGCTCCCAGGTGTGGATCGCTCGCAGCAGTTTCTCACTGGCATACCATCCCTGCTCGACACGCAACGCCGCAAGCTCCGCCAGATCGCCGCTCGTAGCACACTCCACCCGCGACGATAGCTCCACGACGTTCCTCCGCGAACGGCTGTGCAGGCGCCGACAGCGCGCCGCTGCGATAGTATCACACGTTGGGCTTGCATCCAGATACGCCTATCATCGCCTGTTCGGCGTTTCAGGCCATGTGGTTTGACACCGCTCTACCCGCGCCCTATACTTGCGCGGGATCATGGGACGCAGAGCGCGCAATTGGATGATGGGTGGTTGTTCGCGAGGGAGGGCGGGTTATGCGAGATCGCGGGCAGGCGCCACGGTCTCTCAATGTCGCTGGCCACGCGGAGAATCCCTATCGCCGCTATCAGCCACGCCAGGATACCCGTACCCACATATCTCCCGGACGTCGCGCGCCTTTCGCGCTCTTTCATGATGGCAACGCCGGTCATTTCTGGCGCGGCGAGGTCGCCTCATCGCTGGGTGACGTCGTCATTTACACCGGCGCGCTGATCTGGCTCGCCTATCTCGGCGCGTCGCCCACTCAGATCGGCCTCGCGCTCGCGCTGATCGGGATTCCGTATATTTTCTTCGGCCCGCTCGCGACGTCGCTAGAAAACTCGCGTGACCCTGGGGCGTGGTTGCGACCGATTGGCTATGTGCGGGTGGCCTGCGCGGCGGGCTTCGTCGCGATGCACTATGTCACGCTCTTTCCTGTCATCTTCCTGCTGCTCTTTGTCGTCTCGTTCGCCGGGCGGTTGCGCGCCAGATTACGCGTGGCGGCGACCCGTGTCTGTCTAGCTCCCGGAGAGTTCGAGATCATCTCCAATGATCTGCACATCGGCGCTGCGCTGGTCGCGGTCTTTGGTCCGCTGCTCGCTGGGTTGCTGTTCCTTTTCCTGGGCGAGCGCATCCTCGCCGTCGCAATCGTCGCCGCTCTGGCGTTTCTCTTCAGCGCCAACTCGGATGGCTTCCTGGATCCCCTCCCGGCGAGCAGACGGGCCTTTCTGCGCGCGACTGTGGAGGAAGCTGTGCCAGATGAGCAGGAGCGCGAGGAATTGCTGCTGGCCTCGCAGCCAGAGGGCAAGGGCCGGCTGGAGGATGATTCCGAGGAGGAGCTGGCCGAGGCGCTGGAGCGCGCGCTGCCGGAATGGTATCAGCCGGGACCGCGCTCGCCCATCGGGGGAGTCGCCGAAGTGCGCGCCGGGCTGGGCCTCTCTGGCGGCGCCGGCTCCAGTCGCAACAGCCTGCTCGCGCAGGCGACGCTGGCGCTCGTGGGGGGCGGCTTCGCCGTGCTCGAGGTCTTTTATGTGCTCTATGCCCTACAGGCGCCGGTCTTCTTCCTCGGAGTCCTGCTGGCCGCCGAGGCTGGCGGTATGGTGGTGGGCGCCGCCCTTGCTTCCCGCCGCGACGCCTGGCGCATGGGCGTGGTGATGGGGATGTTCGGAACAGGCGTCAGCCTGATCGCGCTGGTGATCTTTCAGACGCCGCCCGGCGCCCTCGGCGCCTGTCTCCTGATGGGCGCCATGACTGGGCTGGCGGTGACGGAGGCGCAACGTGGTCTGCGCGCTGGCTTCAATGGGCGCGCGCGCCGGGCGCTAACGGCGGGGGAGAGCTTTGTCACCGCGGTCTGCGGTGTGGTGGGAATCGGCCTGTTCCTCTTCTTATATCTCGGTCCAGGGGCGATACCGAGGCCCCTACTCCCGCTGCTGGGCTTCCTGCGCTTTCCGCCACAGTGGTGGTCGCTGGGCGAGGTCCTGCTGGGAACCGGAGCCGTCATGATCGTGGCAAGCCTGATCTTCGCCGCATTGCTCCTGGTCGCGGGGAGTGGCGCAATCCGCAAGAAGGGCACGGGAGTGGCGCCGCTGACGACGCGCACGAGCGCCATCGGGGCCTTCGACGCGAGCGCATCCTATCCAGCGGCTGATGGGTGGGATGACGGCGAGACAGGCTACTCCTCGCGCTACACCGGCTATGGGCGACAAGAGCGCTATGACGACTATGACGATGGAGATGACCGCCCAGGTGGGCTGACGAGCCGCCGCTGGTAGCGCGTGTTCATGCGCCGCAAGAGTCTGCTATACTGGCGGTCACACGATCCAACCATCGTCTACCGTCAGCGGCAGAAAGGCAGGCTCAACGTTGACCCTTCCCACAGTTACAACTGTGGGATTCCTGCTTCACCGAGGCCCGCCGGGGAAGGACGAACCCGCCCCGGTCTTACAGCCTCTCCACAGGCTGACACCGCCAGCCCGGCGGCCAACACATTCTTCGCAGCGTTCACATCGCGATCATGGACTGCGCCACATTCAGGGCATGTCCACTGGCGGATATCCAGCGAAAGTGAGCCGAGCACATGTCCACAGTTGGAACATCGCTTGCTACTCGGATACCACTTGTCGATGGCGACCAGCGTGCGCCCATACCACTCAGCTTTATAAGTGAGTTGACGCAGGAACTCGCCCCAGCCTACATCATGAATAGCTCGCGCCAGAGTGGGATGCTTGACCATCGCCTTCACGCTCAAACTCTCCACGCAGATCGTTTGGTTCTCACGGATCAAGCGGGTCGAGAGCTTGTGCAGAAAGTCGCGGCGACGGTCCACTATGCGCGCATGGATACGAGCCACCACTTGGCGCGCCTTCTCACGGTTACACGAGCCCAACTGTTTCTTGGCAAGGTGGCGCTGCGCCGTTGCCAAACGTTGCGCATCATGCTGAAAGAAGCCTGGATTGCCCACTTTTTCGCCTGTGTCCAGGGTGATGGTAGCATGCAGGCCCAGATCAAGCCCGATCTGAGGCGCCACAGGCGGCAATGCGGCAATGCTTTCTTCGACCACGAGACTGATAAAATAACGCCCAGCTGTATCCTGGCTCACCGTGACAGTGCTGGGCGTAACGCCCTGGGGCAGTGGCCGGGACCAGCGAATGGCGAGCGGGGCATCCATCTTGGCCAGCGTCAAGGCGCGTGTCGCTGCGTCCCAGCGAAAGGCCGAGGTCGTGTATTCCGCTGCCTGGGCGCTGTGCTTCTTGTGGAAGGTCGGGTACTTGGCGCGGCCTTCGAAGAAGTTGCGAAAGGCGCGATCCAAGTGGCGAAGTGCCTGTTGTGTGAGCACGCTGGAGACCTCATTGAGCCAGGCCGTTTCTGGCTCGCGTTTGAGCATTGTCAATGCGGTGGAGGTATCAGCGTAACTCACGCGCTCCTGGCGTTCAAAGTACGCGTCGGTGCGCCAGCGCAGCGCCCAATTGTAGACAAAGCGCGCACTACCAAAGGTCCGTGCAAGCAAGGCGGCTTGCTCGGGTGTAGGGTAGAACCGATAGCGATAGGCGCGTTGCTTTTTCACACTCACAGCGTATCATGTAACGTGTAAAGGCACAAGGACAGCATTTTGAGAGGAGGCGCGGCGCTTCATCCAAATAGGATCTCAGCGCCGCAGATCAGATGAGCGCCGACGCCACCCTGGGATCTGTCTCGACGAGCGCCACACAGCAGGAGCGCAAGCCGCTCGGCACGCTGATCGCCATCAGCATCTTCTGGTTCGCGCTGAACTTCCACTGGGGCGCGCTGCTGATCCTGCTCATCCCTGATCAGGTGATCGCCTTGCTCTACCGCGAGGCTCCAGCGGGGACGCTGGCGCAGCAGGCCGCCTGGGTGGACGCCAACAAGCCACTCACCCTCGCCCTCGTGCTGGCGCCGGGTCTGATCGTCGCGCTGATCGCGAACCCGCTCTTTGGCCTCCTCAGCGACCGCACGCCTGGCCGCTTCGGCAGGCGGCGTCCGTACATCCTCGGCGGGACGCTGCTGAACATCGTGGGACTGCTGCTGATGGCTTTCGCGCCGATCTACGTCTCGCAGAATCATAGCGGAAACGCGCTGGCGCCGAGCATTCTTGTCCTGACCGGCGCGTTGATGTTCGTCCAGCTTGCCAACAACGCCGCCGCCGCGCCATTTCACGCGCTCTTGCCGGACCTCGTGCCGCGGAAACAACGTGGCTTCGCCTCCGGCATTATGGGGCTGGCGCTGCTGCTGGGGCAGATCGGCGGCGTCCTGGTGCCCTCGCTCTTCGGCTCAAACTCGGCGGACCTGCTCAACGGGACGCAGAGCCTTGAGCGCTTTGAGCAGGGAATTATCTACGGCTTCATCTCCGTCTGCGTCGTCATTTTGCTGATGGCCATCCTGACGGTCATCTTCGTGCGCGAGAAACCGTGGGACCCCACGACCTTGACTGCCACCACGCGCAATGAGCAGCGCCACACCCTGCGCGACCTCACCCTGACGGTCCTTGCGACGGTGGCGGTAACTGGGCTTGCGCTGCTGGTCGTCCAACTCGTCCCAAACTTGGGGCTGACCGCCGACGTGCTGAGCATCATCCAGTTGTTGGCGGTGGTGGTCGCGGGCATCGGCGCGGCGCGGGCGTTCGGCTTCCGTCCGCGCAAGAACCCGGACTTCAGTTGGGTGGTGCTGACGCGCATGCTGGTGGTGATGGGCGTGCAAATCGTGCAGACCTTCCTCACCTTCTACATGAAGGACGTCGTCCACGCCGGCTCGCCGGAAAGCGCCGCGACGCTCTTCGTCATCATCCTGACCTTTGGCGCGATGGCCAGCACAGTCCTCGCAGGCTGGGCCTCCGACCGTGTGGGACGCAAGCGCATGGTCTACATCTCTGGAGCCTTCATGGCGGCGGTCGGCGCGGCGTTCATCTTCGCGCCCTATCTTGTCACCAACGGTCTGCTCACGGTGATCCTGATCGCCGGGGCGATCTTTGGCCTCGGCTACGGCGCCTACCTTGCCGTGGACTGGGCGCTGGTGGCGGACGTGTTGCCCTCCGAGGAGACCTTTGCGCGCGACATGGGCGTCTGGAACATCGGGCTGACGCTCCCACAGGTGCTGGCGGCGGTCTTCGGCGGCTGGCTCATCGGCCTGGGTATCGCGCTGGGCAGTCTCCAGCTTGGCTACACGTTCCTCTTCGTGGGCTTTGTCGTCTTCTGCGTCTCCGGCACGGTGACGGTGCGCTACATCAAGGGTGTGGCGCGCTAGTGGGGCCACCGTTCCGCATCTCAATACAGATCGCCGCGACCTACGGGGATGCGGGTGACTGCCCCTCGCGGCGATTCGTCCCAATCTTCACGGGCGGCGCGGACGAGGATGTTCTGGCGCCGCCAGAGAGTCCCGGTCGGCTCGAAGATGCGCTGGCCCACCTGCTATCATGTTCAACGCGCGCCAGCGGTCGTTCGCCTTGCCACGCAACGGCTGATACATCCGCTCCGCCGAGACCGGGACGGCATTCACGTACCAACAGCGTCATCGACTGCGAGGAGAGTGCGGCATGGAAGACGCGACGCGCATCGCGCAGGCGTCCGCTGGAGGAACAGCGGTCGAGTTGGATACCGCTCCCCGTGCGGTCGTCGCCACGGTTCCGCAGGCCAGCCGCGCGGCCCGTAAGAGCGCGCAAGCGATACGCATCGTGACGACAGGCGATAACCTGCTCTCGGCGGCGCTGCCTGACCTCACGCCCGAACGGCGGCGGCAGCGGCGTGAGCTGCTGCGCGCGGCGTTTCGCGCCGCGGTTGAGTGTGCGCTGGAGCGGCGCGCGCAACTCTTTGTCATCGCGGGGAACCTCTTCGCCTCGCCTGCGCCGGAGAATCAGGATCGCGCGTTCGTCGCCCAGGAGCTAGCGCGGCTGCATGAAGCAGGGGTGATCTGCGTCGCGGTCGCTGGGCCGCGCGATGCGGGCGGCGCCGCAGGCAATGACGCGCCCTACCACCTCTACGAGAGCGGCGCTGAGTTGCGCTTCTTCCCGCAGAGCGACGTCCTCCAACCAGCGCTGGTCGTGATCGACGGTGTCCGTGTCGCGCTGGCTGGATTGAGCGCTGGATTGAACACTGCGCCTCGTGCGAGCGCTGATCCACTGGAAAAACTACGTGTTGACGACCCTGACGACGTATTGGGGCGCGCCGACCTCGCCATCCTCGTCTTGCGCGCGCCGCTGGAGGCGCTTTCTGAACAGCGCGCGAGTCTCGCTATGCTGCCAGCCGTGTTTCGCCTGTTGATCGCCGGTGGAGCGCCGCAATTCGGCAAAGCGAAGGCCGGCAAACGCGATGCGGTCGCGCCTGGCGCAAGCGAGCGCCACAGCTTCGACATGCCCATGAATAGCGCAGGCTTCGCGTGGATAGAGATGAACGCCGAGGGCGTCACGCTCGCCGAGCATGCGCGTGTCGAGGAGCAGCCGCGTGTGGAAGTGGAGATCACGACCGCGCGGCTCTTTCCCCATGGCGCCGAGACAGCCGAGACAGCCGAGACAGCCGAGACAGATGACGACGATGAAGAGAAATATGCTCGCTCTGGTGTGCATTTACTACCCGTGCTGACGCCGGAGGAGTTGATGGCGACGGACTTGGATGGCGATGACGCGGTGGCTCCTTATACGCCACCACCACCCGACGTCGAACGCGAGCGCATTTTGAAGAGCATGCTCGCCGCGCTCAAGGGCGCCTGCCAGCCCGACACGATGACGCGTGTGCGCCTGACGGGGCCGCTGACGCGGCGACAATTCCATCATCTGCCGCTCGCCGAGATAGCGCGCTTCGGGCGCAGCGAGGCGTTTTCTCTTGAACTCGATACCAGCGGTCTGATGGTAGAGCCAGCGCAGCAAGAGGCTGCCTCTGGTCCGCTCTCGCTCAACGCCGAGATTGATCGTCTCGTTGAGGAGTATCGCGCGCGGCTGGGCGAGAAGGAGCGCGCGGCGCGCGTTGATGTCGACGTGGCGGCTGGTCTCCTGCGCGCACGACTCCAGACAACAACTGGCACAGATCGTGAGGCGGCGCGATGATCCTGTTGCGGCGGCTCGAGGCACGCGCATTCAAGCGCCTGGATGGGATTGATCTGGCGTTTCCGGCGCGTGGCGCGGTCCTGATCGAAGGGCTGAACGAGTCTGGCAAGTCCACCTTGCTCGAAGCGATCTATTTTGCGCTCTACGGCGCTCCGCTCGTCGCAGAGGGCGGCCCGGCGGCGCTGGCGACCTTGCTGCCCTACGATGGGCGCGCGGCCAGCGTCACGCTCACACTGGCGGTGGACGATACCGAACTGGAGATTCGCCGGACACTCACGCCGGGCAAGCTCAGCATCAGCCATGAGGCGCGGCTGGTGGCGCGGCGGCCAGGCAAGGCGTCTGAGGAGGTCTACGGCGCGCGCGCGGTGAGCGATCGGGTGCGGCAGGAGTTGCACGGACTCGACGGGGCTGCGTTGCGCAACTCGTGTTTTGTCGAGCAGGACGCGCTCGACCGCGTCGAGGCGCTGCCACGCTCGGCCCGCGAAGACGCGATCGCGAGCCTGCTGGGGCTGGAGCGGTTGAGCGCCGCTGAACGCGAACTGAAGCCGACCGCCGAAGAGGAGGCGAGCCTCAAGCGCGCGCGCACGGAGCTTGCGCTAGCGGAGCGTTGGCGTGTAAGCAAGAACGCCAGCGCACATGAGGCCGAACTGGCGACGACCCTGGCGGCGGCGCGTGCGCGCGGGCTGGTGGCGGAGCGCGACGCGCTAATAGCTCGACAAGCGGAGATGGAGCGCCAGCGGTCCGAGAAAAGCGCGCGGGTGGGCGACCTGGAGCGGCGCATCGCGCGCGCGGCGGAGGTTGGCGCGCTGCTGCTGGCGCTTGACGCCAGCGAGTCCAATCACGCCTCGGCGCGTGAGGCGGATGAGCAGGTCCGCCGCCTGCGCGAGCAGATTGACGAGTTAGATCGTATCGAGGGCGAGGATTTGCCTGGCGCGCAGGCGCGTATCGAGGCGCGGCGTCAGGCGGAGACAGACCTGGCGGCGCTGGAGGAGGCGCGGCGACACACCCAGACGCTTGGCCGCCAGCTCCGTCTGGCCGAGATGGACGACCGGCTGGAACGTCTGGCGCAGCTTGCCCCCGCGATTGGCGCATACGAGGTGGCTCAACGTGACCTGGCGCAGGCGCGGCTGGCGCGTGAACAGGCGCAAGAAGAGGTGGATGCGCAGGCGGCGCTGGAACGGGCGAACACAGACCTGGCTGAAGCCGAGGAGCATGTGCGCGCCTCCGAGACGCTCATGCGTCAGGCGAACCTGCGCGACATCCTCACCTACTGGGTGCGACTGAAAGAGGTCGAGCAACTTCAGAGCGGCAACGAGCAGATGGTCGAGTACGCCGCAGAGCGCGACGACCTGGCGGCGCGGGCCGAGATGTTGCAACGACGGCAGTTCACCGCGGCTGTGGTTGTTCTGATCTCTCTGGTAATCATGCTAGCGGGTATTGCGATTGGCTTCCGTTTCCTCTCCACTAATCTTGGCTTCCTCTCCTGGGGCATCGCTCTACTTGCGTTTCTCGTCCTGTGGGCGTTTGTGATCGCATATGTCGTCACGGCATACCGCAGGCGACGAACCGACGCCCGGCTGCGCGTCGCCGAACGGAAGTTGACGCTCTCCAGCATCCGCAGCGAGGCGGCGAACCTGATTGGCGGCGCGGTGGAGGACCTGCCGACGGTGGAAGATGATCTGCGCGCGGCGGACATGCCTGTGCCGGCGTCCATCGAGGAAGGGCGCGAGGAGCTTGACCGACTCGTCGCCGTGGAGCCAGCCGCGCTCAGTATCGCCCAGGATCGTGTCCGCGACGCGATGGTGAGGGCCGAACGCGCACGGGGAGAGGCGCAGGTCGCGCAGGCGCGGCTCGAAGCGGCGCGACGCCTGCGTGCGGAACGCAGTCTCGGGCCTGATATTGCGCTTGCGGACATCGAGCGGCGCCTCGCCGACGCCGAGCAGGTCGCCACAGAGAGCGAGACGGCCGCCAAAGACTTGCTCGTCGAGCCGTTTACCTGGCCGGTGGAGCAGGCGGTGGTCGAGGCGACCAGCGTGGAGTTGACGGCCCAGCGCGCACAGGCGGTGGCCGAGCTTGGCGAGATGGCTGGCTCAGTTCCCGATCTGGCGACAGCGCAGCAGGCGCTTGCCGGCGCGAAGCTGGCCGAGGAGCAGCGCGCGCAGACGCTCACTACACAACTCACGGCGCTCGAGCTTCCCGAGGACGCCGCGACGGTGGCCGCCGCGCGTGGCGGAGCCGAGGCTGAATTGGCGCGGCTGCAAGAGCGCGTTTCCCAGCGCGAAACGCTCCAGGCGGACCTGGTGACGGAGACGGCGCGATTGGAAGAGATGCGCGACTCGCTCTCTGGCGCGACGCGTACGGCGATGCGCGCCGCCGCCGGATTGGCGCTGGTCGGCATGGCGGCGCAGGGAGCTTCGAAGGGCACGGAGGCGGTGGAATCCCCTGAGGCGCCGCATCCCGACATTGCGGCGATCACACAGGATCGCGACACATTGCGCGCCGCCGCGACCACCACCTCACAGGAGCTTGACGAGCGCGCCGCGCGCGACGAATTGCCATCCCTGCGCGCCGAGGTGGCGCAACATGATGAGCGACTGACGGAGACAGCCACGTCGCTGGACGGCACGACGCAGCGGATACGGTCATCGCTTGGTGAGCAGGGCATCGCGGCGCAGGGAAGCGAATCGCTGGAGGCGCTGATCGCGCTCTGGCCGCTACTGGCCGGCGTGACGCCGGACGATGTGGGCCGCTACGAGCAGGAGGTCGAGCAGGCGCGACTGGATGCGCAGTTCGCCCGCCGCGCCGCTGAGGATCTTGCCATTCAGTCCAGCTATGACGCCGAAGCGGTCGAGAAGCTGGACGAGGCCGCCTGCCGCAAGCGTGTCGCGGAGGAAGATCGCGCGTTGCATCAACGCGAGCTGGCGGTGGGCATGGCGCGTGAGGTTCGCACGCGCATCGTGCGACGTGTGCTGCCGGAGACCGAGGCGCGTATGCGCTCGATCTTGCCAGCGCTAACGAGCGGGCAGCGGCAGGATGCGCGACTCGTGCGACTGAATGAGGACGAGGCGGCTCCCGACCTGCGCGTTGAGGTCTGGGACCAGGCGGCGGGTCGCTACGTCGCCAAAGAGCAGTTCTCCGGCGGCGCGCGGGATCAGGTCTCGCTGGCGCTGCGGCTGGCCTTCGCGCTGGCGACGCTGCCGAAGGATTCTGGCGCCGCGCCGGGCTTCCTCTTCCTGGACGAGCCACTGAGCGCCTTCGACGAGGAGCGTGCGAGCGGGCTGGTTTCCGCGCTCACCCACGGTGAGTTGGCGCGCGCCTTCCCACAGGTCTTCCTGATCGCGCATAGCCGCGCGTTCGACCCCAGCGCGTTCGACTGCCACGTGCGCATGGAGGAAGGCCACGTCGCCGCTTAGATACCGCTAAGCGATTAATTGGCTATGCCGGATCAACCCGGAATCCCGATAGGTTGATACGAGTTCCTAGACTCCTATCAGTAAGCTCAATCTCGACATATGACATTTGAAGGGCATCTGCCTCTGTGTACCGCGCTACCGCAGTTGCGCCGATACCAAAGCTTATGTTCTTGTTCGAAATTGTCATAGTGATTAGGGTGCTTCCGGCCTTGTTATATGTTCCTGACGTGATCGTGCTCAGGTCACTGCCTCCTTCACGTTGTCGTGTAATGAACCAACTCTGATCTGGTCTTATATATAGGATGTAGAAAATGCCTGAAAGGGAAAACGTACAGTATATATAACCGTCGGGATCCGTGCTGGCCTACTTCGAAGGTGTGAAGCGTATCTTACTTGATTGAGGGAGACGCCCTTGATCGGAACTTTCCCATCGAATCGAAGTAGGGTAACCGCCAGAGTTACATGTAGTGCACTGCACAGCCGTAACGAGGGTTGTGTGATCTGAAGAGCATTGAATGCCGCTGCCGTCTTGTGGATCAGGGGACCAAATTAGGACACTGCGATCACATCCTGGCCCTGTCGCGCTGTAGGGAGCCTTAATCACGAAAGCAGTCGCGGTCGCATGGTTTGAGATGGCTAAGTTCGTTGCGAACCTAAATTCTGCAGCGCTCGTCTGTGTAGCCGATATATTCGGTGATGATCCTTGAGGACGGAGCGCACCGAACACATCATTCGCAAAAAGAATAGCAAACGAGGCGACCACCACAATTGCCGCCAGTCCTGCGATTAGTGGGCGGCGGATGCGCGCTACACCACTCGGTAGCGTGGGTTTTTCTGCGCCTGTTGGCGAATTCTTGACCACAGGAGGTTTGACTGGCTTCACTGCTGCCTGCTGTGGAGACGAGTACACTGGAGTAGCTGGTTTATTCTCAGCAGGTTCTTGTGATTTTGTAGGAGTCGGTTGATTGCGTGGAGTGGATGTCCCACGCCTGCCAAAGAACCGCCGGGGCGGCTGGCGAAACCGCGCTCGACGCCTGCCATCACACGCTCCATATCACGCGCGAAGTCGGGATCGTTGCGCACTTGCAGCGCATTGAGTATGGTGAGTGACCGCAGTGACTCTGGTAGGTCTACGCTGGCGGGCATCGTCGCGCTGTCCACCGGCAGCGGGATGATCGTCAAGCCCAGACTCAGCGCCGTCTCGATCTCCAGCCGCACGAAGTCATGAGGATCGTCGAGCCGTCTATTTCCTCCCTGTGGGTCGCGCGCATCGAGCCAGTGGGGACCAATCACGACTAACTCGACCGCGCACTGGCGCAGCGTGTTCTGGATGTATTGCACGAAATTCGCGCCGGGTGGGATGTCATTCTACATCCCTGAAGACATTCTTGCGTCCAAATTGGCGACGAGCCTGCTCGTGGATAGTCCAGTGAAGGTTGCGCTATCAGCGCGTCGATAGGAGATGAAGACCTTCGCCATTGAGAGCCTTTCGACAATGCGCCGCATAGTAGATTGGTCGGAATCAAGACCTGTCCCACCGACAGCGCCAGTATGGCAGAATCAACAGCCATGCGCAATACCTATCTCTTATATCCCACATTCCGCACCCCGATTCAGCACTTTTTGGAATTATCGAAATCAGCCACAAATCCTGGCACCATGAGGCTTTGTAGCAGCCGACCGAGTATATCCCAGGATCACCGGCACCTTGGAAAGCCGTGGGCAACGGCGTCGATTCTACGCGGTTCACGCGAAAATAGACTCTCCGTGTAGCAATCTTCTTTTGTTACATCTGGTCCCTGCGAAGTGGCTCCTAAGCCAGAAATGGCCTGAGGTCGTCGGGGTCAGAGAATATTGAGAAAAGTGCGTATTCTGGGGTGCGGAATGTGGGTTATATTCAACATAGAGGGATTGGCCACGCGACCCTTTGTGCGGCGCGTTCTGGGAATGCCTCTTGTGAGCGGAATCGATGGCGGCACAGAGGCCATCATCCCGTCGTGGTTGCTGATGCGGTCGGCGTGGCAAAGGACGTCACGGTGATCGTCACCGACTCAATCTTGTCCTTGGACTCGATCTTCCTGGCGACATCAAGCCCAGATGTCACCAGCCCGAATACCGCATAGGCAGGATTGAAGAATGGTGTATTGTCGCCGGTGTTGATGAAGAACTGTGCGCCACCGGAGTCGGCAACGCCATAGTTAGCCATCGCCACCACACCCGCTCCATAGCCGTTGCTGGCGGTCGTCAACTCGTCTGGAATTGTGTAGCCGGGATAGTTTTTGCCTGAATCACCATCGTCCTGCACCGAGCCTCCCTGGATTAACGCAAGCTCCGAGGGCTGTCCGGTCGGATCGAGCGGACTGGGCTGGCCAGGGGTTTCGACACGCCAGAAGTAGGAGCCGTCATAGTACCGTTGCCGCGCCAGATAGACGAAGTTATTGACGGTCTGCGGCGAGTTTTTGGCGTCCAGATGGATCACGATATCACCTTTCGCCGTCTTGATCGTCGCGGTGTAATCCTGCGTTGGATCGAGCGTCATCGTAGGCTTGTCGCAGATATGGGTTGAGAGATCGCACTGTGGCCCACCTACTCGGGTCTGCGTCGGCGAAAAGGCGGGCAAAATGCAACGGGCGGCGCATCCCGAAAGCAGGAACATGAAGGATGCGGCAATCACAATAGCGGCGAGCCGGGTGGTCGTCGATGGCGCCTTTGCTGTTCTCTCTTTATTTCGGTATGAGATGACCGCTTTCGTCACGCTGTCTCCTCAAGCGCCTTGCCCGGCGAAAGCTACGGTGTAAAGCACTCTATAACGTTTGGCAGCGCCAGTATGGCAGACCCTCTCCTTATGCGCAACTCCATGCCGCTGATTTGCGCCAACATGGCGCGAGCGGTATACTTTCCCGAAGGAAGCGTGGCTGCGCGTTGTGAGGGACACCGGCGTTGTGGTCGCGCATTTCCGTTCCTATCCTCGCTGCCCTGGAAAGCCGCCCCATGTCCCGCAAACGAGAGTTATCTGGAACTGCCATGGATTTCACCACTGCCGATTTCAAGGCGGTCATGGGCAGATTCGTCACCGGCGTCACGGTGGTCACGACGGCGCTCGGCTCGCAACGCGCTGGCATTACCGTCAACGCCTTCTGCTCCGTCTCGCTCGATCCGCCACTCGTGCTCGTCTGCATCGAGCGCACGGCGCACATTCATGACCTGCTCATCGAGGCGGGTGTCTTCGCGGTCAATTTGCTCGCCGAGGGACAGGATGAGGTCGCGCGCTGCTTCGCCGTTTCCTCCGACCGCCGCAATACGGAGTTCTGCGGCTGCGAGACCGGAAGCGTTCAGACGGACGCGCCAGTGTTGCGTGACGCGCTCGGCTACCTGGACTGCGTCATCACTGATGTCTTCCCCGGCGGTGACCACTCGATCGTCGTCGGGCGGGTCGAAGCGCTGGGCGCCGCTGACCGCAAGCCATTGGTCTACTACCGCCGCCAATACACCGACCTGATCCCTCCTGGCGGGCGCGGCGCATGACCGAAATGCCCGACGAGTCGCCTGCGCTGGACCGGCTGGACCGGCTGGACCGGCTGGACCTAGCTACTGATCGCGGTTCCGGCGCCATTGCCGCCGCACGAGCGCGCCGAGGAGCGAGCGCGCGAACTTGCCGCGCTGCACGAGGAGATGGCGACGTGCCGGCTCTGCCAGGTCGCGGGCTACCTCCAGCAGGCGAATCCCGTGGCGGGCTTTCGCGGGCGCATCGGCAATCGCATGTTGCTCGTCGGGCAGGCGCCGGGACGCCTCTCCGCGCTGAAGAACGAGCCGTTCAGCGGGCCGGGCGGCCGCATGCTGGAGGCATGGTTAGAGCGCGCCGGATTCGCGCCGGGGGCGCTACGTCGCGATGTGTATCTTTCCGCGCTGACACGCTGTGATCCGGGACGCAACCCGCGTGGCAGTGGTGATCGCAAGCCCTCGCCACCGGAGATAGCGCTCTGCCGCCCATATCTCCTGCGCGAGCTTGAACTCGTGCGCCCGCATGCTATCCTACTCGTTGGCGGTATGGCGATCGCGGCGTTTCTTGGCCCCGCGCGGCTGGAAGACGTTGTTGGCGAGACGTTCGAGCGCAACGGCGCGCATCTGCTGCCGCTGCCGCATCCATCCGGCGTGAGCCGCTGGCTGAACGATCCAGAACATCAGGCGCTGCTGACGCATGGGCTTGACCGGCTCTCGCGCTGGCGGCAGGAATGGCTAGCTGAAGACGCGGCGATGGCGCCGGTCAATACATCATCAACGGGAGGAACAGATGACGGAGACTGAGGGACAGACCGAACGCAAGCGCGCGCTCATTGTGATGGCGCACCCCGACGACGGCGAGTTTTCGTGCGGTGGGACGGTGGCGCGCTGGACGAGCGAGGGCGTCGATGTCTACTACTGCCTGGTGACGGATGGGCAGGCCGGAGACCAGGGCGACACGGAAATCACCAACGAGCAACTTGCGGCGAAGCGACACAGCGAGGCCCAGGCCGCCGCCGACGCGCTAGGCGTCCAGCATCCGGTCATCTTTCTCGGCTATCCTGACTCGCGGCTGGAGCATACGCTGCAACTGCGCTGCGACATCGCGCGAGTGATCCGTCAGACGAAGCCCGACATCGTGATCTGCCAGGACCCGACGCGCTACTGGAGCGGGCAGGAGTACATCAACCATCCCGACCACCGCATCGCAGGTGAGGCGACCTTCGCCGCGATCATGCCGGTCGCCGGGACGCGACTGGCCTTTCCAGAGCTGGCCGCCGAGGGGCTGGAGCCGCACGAGGTCAAGGAGGTCTATATCTCCGGGACGGGCGCGCCAGACCGCTGGGTAGGCATCACCGATTCCCTGCCACAAAAGATCGCGGCGTTACGCGCGCACAAGAGCCAGATGCGCGATTGGGATCCGGCGGAGAACATCGAAAAGTGGGCGCGGGCGACGGCAGACGAGGCGCACAAGTATGGCCACACGATGGAGATGGCCGAGGCATTCAAGTATATCAAGCGTCGCGACTGATAGCGCCATAACCCAGTTTTAATATTCGCATGCTATAGATGCTACTGAGGGAGATTGCCACACAGACGTTCCGGGGCGTGCGGTCATAGCCAGTCTTCTCCGTTCTGCTCCCTCGACTGCATGCTCCGGCCATGAGGAGCGTGCAGTTTGTCGCTTTCGCTTGATACCCCCACCGTCGTCGCCCTGAGCGTTGGAGCCGTCCAGACCCTCATCCTGGTCATTGCAGGGTTCGTCGCCTGGTTCCAATTGCGCGAGACCGCCAAGACGCGCTATCTGGAAGCCATCGTGCGCGTCTTCGAGGACTTCGGCAGCGAAGAGGCCTACCACTACGCCGACCTCGTGCTAGGCCTGCCTACGCGCGTCGAGGAGTACACCCCCGCCGAGGTCGAGCTGGCGACGTGGGTCGTGCGCGTCTACGAGAAGATCGGGTTCCTTGTCGAGTCGGGCATGATCCCCGCCAACTACATCATTCCTCTCTACTCGCGGCGCATCGTCTGGACGTGGACTGCCGTGCAGCCATATGTCGCATGGCAGATCGCGCTCAAGCAGAGCGGCGGACTGTACCGGCTCGCGGGCGACGCGCACAACTTCAAGCGGCTGCACAACCGCGCCATCGCCTACCGCAAAGGGACCAAGTCGCGCGAGCAGGTGGACCCGCCGATCCCCGCCGAATACCGCCAGCGACTGCTGAACGCTATCCAGCGCGGCGAGCGCGTCTACCCAGCCATCGAGGCTGCGGGCCTGAGCTAGAACAGAAACGGCACGAAGCGGGTCGTCTGGGCCATGTACTCGCGGTAAGGCTGGCCGAGCGCCCGCAGGAGCGCCTGCTCCTCGATGCGCACACGGTAGGCGAGTCCGGCCAGCGCACAACCCAACAGTGCGACGAGCGCGGCCCAGTTGGTCAGCGCCAGCCCCAGGCCGAGCAGGGTCAGCAGCGCGCCGCTGTAGGTGGGATGGCGGATCAGCTGGTAGGGTCCGTGGCGCACGACTTGCTGATCCGCGCGTACCGCCACCACCGGCAGGAAGTAGCTTCCCAGCGTGCGCACCGCCCACGACCGCAGCGCTACTCCGATGAGCATCAGCGCGATACCGACCCAGAAGAGCGTCTCGCGGTTCCAGATGATCGCCGCGCCGGACAGCAAGAGCACGCAGGCCAGCGCCGCCAGGACGCCAAGAGCGATCATCCCTACCGTCACATAGAGCGAGCCATGGTCCGCCACGCTGGCCTCACCGTTGCGTCCACGCCAGCGCCACCCGCGCGCCTCCTCTGGGCCAACCCAGATGGCAATAGCGATCCCCAGCGCGAGCGCATAGAGCCATGAGGTAAAGGGCAGTGGGAGCATAGAAGCGACTCACCAGCCGTTGCGGTGAATCAGGGTCTCGACTGAGCGGCGGGCGATGCGTCTGGCCGAGCCGCGCGCGGCGTTGGGGTCCGCTGGCGCGGGATAGCCCAGGCCGATCACCCCGATGGGCTTGAACTCCTCTGGCACGCCGAACCGCATGAGCAACTCCTTCTCACCGGAGGATACGCCGAAGAACCACGCGCCCAGCCCTTCATTCACTGCCGCAAGCAAGATCAGCATCGAGGCCATGCCTGCATCAATATCCCAGTATGGGACGGGCCAGCGCTCAGCCTGATCTAGCCCAAAGCCAGCCTTGTCCGGCATAGAATAGCGTGCGAGATAGGCCGTGCGGTTTGAGAGCGGCAAGATCAGCGCTGGCGGCATGACCGACTGCTCTTCGGGAGCGATCGGGTCGCGGGGATCTGCGGTGATGGTCCAGAACTCCCCGACGGTGGCGGGATCATCGAGCAGGAGAAATTCGTTCCCCTGGGTGAAGCCTGCGGTCGGGGCGTGCAGCACACTGGTGAGCACACGGTCCATGATCTCGCGTGGAACCGGGCGCTGATCGTAGGCGCGCACTGACTTGCGCTTCTTCAAGATCTCCTCAAAGTCCATAAGCGCGCCTCCAATCAGGCTCTCTTGTGGTCACTCACTCTCGGCGGTATCAGGGGCAAGCGGCAGAGTAAAATGCATCGTCGTGCCCTCGCCCTCAACGCCCGCGCTCGTCGCCCAGATCTCGCCCCCCATCGCCTTGACGTACGCCTGGCAGATTGCCAGCCCCAACCCTGTCCCGATCACGTTCGAGGCGACGTCGCGGTCCAGCCGCACAAAACGCTCGAAGATCAAGTCTACCTGCTCCGTCGGGATGCCAAGCCCATGGTCGCGCACACGCACCTCGATCATCGGCTTGCTCGCTGCGTCGCGTCGTGCGGTATCCGCGATCCCGGCGTCAATTTCGATGGGGCTTCCCGGTGGCGAATATTTGACCGCGTTCGAGAGCAAATTGAGAATGACCTGGCGCGTCTTGCCCTCGTCGGCATAGACACGCAGGTCCTCCGGTACACGCAGTCGCAGCTCGCGCGGGTCTTCACCGGCCTCACGTGGACTGAGCAGCGCCGTCGCGTCCACGATCAACGGGCGCAGAGCGAAGGCGCCCGGCGTGACCGAGGCGGCGTCCATCTCGATGTTGCGCACGTTCAGGACGGAGCGCACGAGATCAGCCAACTGGTCAGCGGCCTCAGATCCGCGGGTGAGCATGTGCTGTTGCCGCTCGTAGTCCGACCGCGCGCCCAGTTCGCGGGCCAGCGCCAGATACCCTTGCAGCGCCATGATTGGCGTGCGCAACTCGTGGTTGACGCTGGAGATGAACTGGTTCTTGAGCCGGTCCAGTTCTTTCTCGCGCTCGTAGGCGACGCGAATGTTCGCCAGTTCGCGCTGGGTGCGCGCGAAACCACGATTGGCGGCGAACATCAGCAGGCCCAGCCCGGCGAGCAACCCCACCGGGATGGTGAAGAGGCTCAAACCGTCGGTGGCGTTCATCGCCTTTTGCAGCATGGGACCATGTGGGGTGAGAATAAGCACGCCGACTGTTAGCGCAACGCATCCTATCGTCGTCAGCGCGACCTGGAGCGGCGTGCCGAAGAGCGCGGCGACGACGATGAGCACAGCGAGCAGGCTGAAGACGGGAATCGCGCCGAGTTCAAGGAATCCCTGTATCGGGCCATCGGTCAGAATCAGGGCGACGATGACCGCCGCCAGGCCAATGAAGAGGCCGGCGAAGGCGAAGTTGATGCGCCGCCGCCACAGCGCCCACGCTCCCAATACAAGGGGAATCTCTACCGCCAGAATCTGCACGATGCTTTGATGCCCACTCGTTTGCAGGTCGGTGAAGATCGCGGACGGGATGGAGAGCGTCGCCAGGATCAGGATACCGGGCAACATCACACGCAGAAGTTGATAACGGCGATCTTCGTCATACTTGCGCACGATCTCGGCGGAGCGCGCCGGAGGATGTGTCTGCGCCAGCGGAGCCGGTCCAAACGTAGGGAGTCGCGCAGCCACCTGTTTGCTGCTATCGCCATGCGCGTCTGTCTTGCCATTCTGACTTACAGCCCGTAGCGGGGTAGTGATTGCCGTGGATGGCTTGCTCATACCTCATCCTCCCCTTCACCCAGCCTACGGAACCGCTCGGCGCGCTGCGACGGCGACAGGGCCAGAACATGCTGAATCGCGCGCACGAGTTGGTCGGGGTTGAGCGGCTTTTCCAGGTAGACATCCGCGCCGCTGAGCAAGCCTCCCAACCGGTCACGATCCTGCACCAGCGCGGAAAGGATGATCAGCGGCATCTCCACCGTCTGTGGATCGCCACGTAGCGCGCGCACCACCTGATAGCCGTCGAGTTTGGGCATGCGCACGTCAATCACGGCGATGTCAGGTGGATCGGCGAGGCACAGTTCCAGACCCGCCGCGCCATCCGCCGCCGAGATGACCTCATAGTCGCCAAAGAGCCGCAACGACTCGACCATCACCTCGTTCAGGTGCGGATCGTCGTCAATGACAAGGATACGGTACGGCCTTCCCTGCCCCAGATCGCGCGCGCCCATGACCTGCTCCCTAGCTATGGCGTGATGGCTTGCCCCGCCTGTTTCCTTCCAGACCCCTATGGTGACCGTTTTAGTGTCTACTGTCAACCCGCAACCATGGAGACTGGATTCATACGAGTTGGGCGACCGCCTGACGTAGACGGCGACGGTAGCTGTAATGCTCGACCTCGACGTAGTGACGGGTGGACTCTTTATAGTTCTAGGCGACATGGACATTGCTGCCATGCGGCCCATTCGCCAGGGCAATCCTGATAGGGTGAACTACCACACCCCCTATCCCGTTGCCAAAGGCGTCCGGGACTACTTTTCTCAGGATGTTGAACGCGCCATTGACGTCCGCGTTGAGGCGACACCCGTCAGCAGCCTGGAACAGTCCGCGCTTGACACGCTTGCCAGCATAGACCTCCTGCTTGCCTATCGGCTCCAGGTCGAGGAAGCTGCACATGGAGGTGTAGCTTTCCTCACTCACGACGACCTGGATGCCCACCAACTCCGCCTTGTACTGGAGCATCGCGATGAACCGCGCATGCGGCACGAAGACGAAGTTCTGATTCGTTCGCTTGCCCAGCCCAATGGCCTGTTTCCAGCCGTCGTTCTTGCCAATGATGAGCATCCCGATGCGGCGATGAACGAGCTGGTCCACAATGCGACGACTCGCGACGTGCAGGTAGTCGGTGATTTGCCGACCACGCTTGTCGGTGAAAATGTCGAGTTGGCGCGAGACGAAGACACCTTGGGGAGTTTGGCTTGCAGGCGGGCGCGGCGCTTGTTGTACCACTGATTGATCGCCTTCAGCGGACGGCCGTTGACCAGAAACGGCGCGAGGCCGGGCTGGTTGAAAGTTACCGCCGCGAGGTTGTTCAACCCGATGTCCACTGACGCTACTCGCGTGGGATCGATATCAGCCGGTGTCACGGGGCGCTCATAGATCACCTCCACGGTGTAATGGGAAGCGTGCGGTACGATCCGCACCTGGTCGATGGCCGTCTGTCGGGTCTCTACTCGGATATCCAGTCCCGAGGGGATGGCATACCCACGATTCTTCGGCGCGCGGCTGATCGCCTGCTCGGTGTAGGTCAGCAGGTTGCGCCCTCGCTTGTCAAGGTACTTGGGCAGCTTGGGATGTCCCAGGAAACGGGAGGGTTCGGCCTCCCACGCGGCGCAGGCGGCGAAATAGCTCTTCCAGGCCAGCGCCACCTGTCGCAGCACCCACTGCGCTACTTTGGCTGGCAGTGCTCGGAACTCCATGCTCGCCTTCATGTCGCGCGCCATCTCCTCGTAGGTGAGAATGCGGCGCTCGTGGATGAAGGCTTGTCGGGTGAGGTAGAGCGCGGCGTTGTAGAGGTTCTTGGAGGCGAAGGCGGCGGCGTCAATCGCCTGCCAGCGCGCGTCATAGCGGTCGATGCGGTGCTGCTCAACCAGGCGCATCCTCAGCCACCTCCTGTTCGCGCTCGACCGCCACCAGCGCTTGTGGGCCCGTCAGTGCTCGCACGATGGTCTCGGTCTTGCGCTTGGCATGTCCCGGTCCATAGAGCCGCGCGCAGAATGAGGAGACGATGGAGACCAGATCCGCCACCAGGTCCTCGCGCCTAGTCTCCGCCAGATGGACGACCTCAACGCGCCGTCCTTGCTGTTCCAACAGGGTTTCGAGATACCTCACGCCGCCACAGTAGCTCTCCTGCCCATGGCGCTTGAGCGCACGGAAGCGTCGCGCCTTGCCGCTCTTGGTCCGCTGCGCGCGGATGTAGGCGGACACAGCCTGGGCCTGGTAATCTTCCAGCCCCCACTGGCCGCTATCTGGCTGGATCAGCCCGACGACGAAGAGGTTGTCATATTCGGGATGAAAGACGTTGAGGTACAGGCTGGGATAGCCATGTTTCCAATTCAGATGCGCCGTGTCCACAAAGGGGAAGGCGATGCGGTAGCCGGTAGCGTAGACGATCACATCCACTTGCTCGCTAGAGCCGTCCACGAAGACCACGCGATCACCCTGGTATTCCCTCACGTCAGGCTTGGGGATGATGTCGCCCTGGCCGACGTAGTAGGGCATTTGTGAGTTGACGATGGGATGCGTCTCGAAAAGCTTGTGGTCGGGCCTAGGGACGCCGAAGCGCGAGAGGTCGCCGACGGTGAGGCGGTAGACGAATTTGCCGACCAGACGGCGGACGCCCAGCGGAACATGGAGGTCGAGCAATTGCTCGCCGGTCTGGTCCACCGGCCTGCCGAGGAAGTATTTTGGCATGTAGTAATAGCCGCGCCGCGTGCTATGGAACGTCTGCGCCGCATTCTGCGCCGACTCCACCGCGATGTCGCAGCCGGAGTTGCCCGCGCCGATGACCAGTACACGTTTGCCAATGAGCGCCTCCGGCGTCTTGTACTCGCCGGAATGGGTCTTCGCGCCGGTGAACTCGCCGGGATAGTCAGGGTACTTGGGCAGCCAGTTGTGCCCGTTGCAGATGACGACGCCTGCGTAGCGCCGCGTCTCGCCCGTGCTCAGCGTCACGTCCCAGCGACCATCCCCGGCGCGCTCGACCCGCTCGATGGCAGTGTTGAAGGTAATGTGCGGCTCCAAGTCGAAGTGGCGGACGTAGCTGCGGAAGTACTCTAATAGCTGCTCCTGACTGGGGTAGTCGGGATACTCGGCGGGCATGGGGAAGTCGGTGTACTCGGTCAGCGGCTTGGAGGAGATGAGGTGGGTTGAGCGATAGATGCTGCTGTTAGGCCTGCCATAATACCAGTTGCCGCCGACGCTGTCCTCGCGTTCGAAGACGTCGAACGCGATACCCGCCTGCTTGAAGTTCTTCGCGACGGTAATGCCAGAGGAGCCAGCGCCGATGACGCAGTAGCGCTGGCCATAGTCAGGGGTATCCGTTTCAGGCGCGCCGGTGTTTTCAAGCGCCGTCTCGGTCATGCGCCGCCTCGCAAGCATGAACTCGCCGCCACGTCGTGTTGCGAGGATTCTACTCATGTGCGACGGGTGGAGTCAACGAGGACGACTATTGAGAAGCGTACAGGATTTTAGCGGATACCGTGGCGGTTCGGACCGTCCACCGCGTCCACGACGTTATCAACGACATTCAGACCGCTATCAACGGCTGTCTTCGCCACGTCATCCAGGCTCTCGGCGACCGACACCATGCCCTTGATGCCCTCGGCTACGGCGACCGTCAGCGCGGCGGCGTAAGCCACGACGATGGCGAAAGCCAGCGCCGCGACGTGGGTAAACACCGTCGGCGGCCAGACAGTCGCGCCACTGCTGCTATTGAGGAAATATGCCGCGATTTCGACCGAGAGAGCGGCGAGCAGGAAGCCGATCAGGCCACCCTGAAGGATGCGCCCGATCGCATGCCACATGCCGTCGAAGAACTTTTTGCGCAGGTCGCCAAAGGTGGGAATACTCATCTCGCCAGCTTCCTCTACAAGCTATTGGGGGGACGTCCAACGTGAGATACCCCTACTATAGCGTATACGCGGGCTGGCGCTCATAGTTGGATTTTGAAAGGGAACCTACCAGCGCGAGTGCGCGTCATAGCGATAGCTCAGCGCTCAGCTTCATTCAAGGACATTCCACGCTACGGAGGGATTCACCATGTCCGCGTTCCTCGGCTCACGTCTTGCGATTGGCCTGCTCGCGCTCTTCTCGCTGCTCACAACGGTCGCGCTCACGATTGGCGGTATCAGCCTGACACGTGCTGGTATCGTCTCCGTCCTACCCGTCACCAGTCAGCAGTCGGGCATCACCGTTTGTGGCCATGGCAAGGCGACCGCCAAGCCCGACCAGGCGCGCCTCTCGCTCGGCGTCTTCGCCAACGCCGCCAGCGCGCAGGACGCGCGCAACCAGGCCGCGCAGGTGATGACGAATGTGCTCGCCGCGCTCAAGAGCAATGGCATTGGAGACCAGGACATCCAGACCGAATACATCGCTATTCAACCGCAATACACCTACGAGGGCGGCGCGCAGCGCATCACCGGCTACAGTGCGACCAACACCGTCAGCGCGACAATCCACACCGTCGAGAACACCGGCAAGGTAATCGACGCCGTCACCGAGCGCGGCGGCAATAACATTCTCATCAGCGGGGTCCAGTTCTCCAACGGCGCGCCGGAACAGGCCAGCGTGGAGGCGCAGAAGAACGCCGTCGCCGACGCGAAACGCCAGGCCGAACAGGTCGCCACCAGCGCTGGCGCGAGCATCGGCCAAGCCATCTCGATTCAGGTTGGTGGCTGTGGTGGCAGCCAGTCCCAGCCCGCCTACTACGCCAACGACAAGGCGAGCCTGGGAGGCGCGACGACGCCCATCCAGCCGGGACAGGTGGACGTTACCGTCGATGTCGCGGTCGTCTACGCGCTGCGATAGGGCTGCTGTTACGCGGTGAGGGCGGCGAAGACATCCTTCCCGTGGGTCTGAATCGCCTTCACCAGCCCGCCCTCGGCGGTGAGCGCCTGGATCATCGGCGTGGGCGTCTGCGCCTGGAACTCGCGCCCCGCTGCGACATCGCGTACGACGCCGCGTTGCCAGATCCACCTCCAGCTCCGCGCCCTCGGTCGCCAGCGTCGTAGAACGCCGGGTCGCTGACGACGAGGTACGGCAGCGCCTCGTTGACGAGGTTGCGCTTGTGGATGAAGGCGTAGCTCTTGGCGATGACGGCCTGGATGCCCGCGCCCTGCAGCGCCCAGACGGCCTGCTCGCGCGAGCTGCCGCTGCCCCAGCCCTCGCCGGCGACGACGATGGTCGCGCCGTCCTGCGCGCGCTGCGCGGAACTCCGGGCGCACGAAGTAGAACGCCTTGTCGCCGAGCGTCTTCGAGGTCGTCAGGTGGCAGAACTCGCCGGGGATGATCGCGTCGGTGTCCACCGAGTCGCCGAAGCGCTGCACTCGCGCGTGGATGACGCCGCCAGCGGCTGCCGCCTGCGCTGCGTGCCAGCGCGCTGCTGCGGCCGACGTGCGATCGCCGGCTCGGCGGTGGTGATCTCGGCAGGCGGCGCGTTGCGCTGGCGCTGGAGGATGCGCGTCCAGCCGGTCGCGGTCGACGCGCTCCAGCAGCGGGCGTGGATCGCTCGACCTGCATCGACGAGCGCGCTGGCGGCGACGGTGGCGGCGCTGGCGAGCCAGGCCAGCGAGCCTTCGCCCATGCGGTTCTCGAAGTTGCGGTTCTGCGAGCTGAGCCAGACCTCGCCCTTGCCCGCCTTGCGGCTGGCGATGCCCAGGCACATCGAGCAGTTCGGCGGGTCCACGATGAAGCCCGGCGCGCTCGTAGATCTCCCAGATGCCCGGCTCTTGCGAAGCGCTTCTGGATCATCAGGTCGCCGGGGACGACGATGCGCCGTCCGCTCTCCACCGGCTGCGGCTCCGCGCCGTCCGCGAGCGCCTGCTCCAGCACGAGCGCGCCGAGCACCAGCTCCTCCTCGGTGGTGGTGCAGGCGCCGATGAACGCGCCGTCGAGCGCCTGGCCTGACCAGCTCATCCACCGCGAAGACGTTGTCGGGCGAGAACGGCTTGGCGACCTGCGGCGCGAGGCTGGCCGAGGTCGATGGGGTAGCGCGCGACGTAGGGCGCGTCGTCGTCGGCGCGGAAGTAGAGCGCGGCGTCGTTGTAGCCACGGCGGCGGCGCAGCCAGCCACGCGGCGACCTGCTCGTCCGGCCTCGAAGATGCCGTTGAGGCCGCCGAACTCCGCCGTCATGTTGCAGATGGTGAAGCGCATGTCGGTGGTGAAGTTGTGCGCCGCGTCGCCGCGGTACTCGACGCTGCGCTCCATGGCGACGGTGTTGCGGCCGAGCGCGCCGAGCGTCTCGAGGATGATGTCCTTGCCGCCGATGCCGAAGGGCGTCGCGCCCTCGTAGTCGACGGCGATGGCCTCGGGCACCTCGATCCACGTCTGCCCCAGCACCATCGCCGCGGTGATGTCGGCGCCGCCCAGGCCGATGGCGAACGCGCCCAGCCCGCCGTGCGAGCTGGTGTGCGAGTCGGCGCCGAGCACGACCTCGCCCGGCTGCACGAGGTCGCGGTAGAACTTGGTGTGCATGATGGTCACGTTGGCGTCGTAGAAGTGGCTGGATGCCGCTCTCCTTGGCGAAGTCGCGCGAGAGGTTGGCCAGCTTGCGCGCGCGCGCGTCGTTCGCCAGCGTGACCGGGTCGACGGTGTGATCGAGCGCGAGGTAGAAGCGCTCGGGATCGTGAATCTTGTGGCCGGCCCGAGCAGCGTGTAGGTGCGGTCCATGCCGTTCCAGGCCAGCTCGCTGGCGATGGTCCAGTCGACACGTGATCTGCAGCATGTCGCCCGCCTGGACCCACGGGCGGGTCAGGCCGATGGCGTGGTGCGCCAGGATCTTCTGCGTGAGCGTCATGGGATGGGAAGTCACGGCGAGCATCTTTTCGTGTGCCTTTCACAGCATCGTGACCGGTTGTGAACGATCAAACGCGTTCATATTTTACGACATCGAGGCGAGGGAGCTTGAGCGTCGCTTTCCACGTGCGAGTTAGGATGTCATCGAGCGCTGATCTCCAGAAATGACGCCCCATGATGAGCGATTTTCATGACCGTTTTCACCGCCTGGCGGGAGAATGAATGAGCAGGAAAGATGGAGTGCGCAAAGGCTGATAGAGACGGAAGTGAGGATGAACATGCTGCGACAGGATCAGTTGCAAACGCTCAAGCAGACGCATCGGACCGCCACGACGGTGATGCCGTTGGTGACGGCGGGACTAGCGCTGATGAGCGCCATGATCGCCGCGCAGGAGCGGCGCTCGGCGCATGCGGCGACTGCATTCGCGGAGCGTCAGCAGCCAAAGGAGTTGGACCTGCCACGTGTCGTTCGGGTGACGACGCCCAGGACGCAGTCACTCACCGCGAATCCGACGGTGAACCTGGCTGCGGAGCCTGCCACGCCAGCGCGTGAGCGACGTGGCTCCGTCATCGGCTCGGCCATTCGGTATCTGGCGACGCTGCTCGGAACATTCATCAAGATCATTGCAGGCGCTGTGGCAGTGATAGTCATAGTGGCAATCTACGAGCATCTGGAAAAAACCAACCGCGCCGTTCTCTTGACCGTATTAGTGGTGAGCGTGTTCTACCTGACGGCGCGTGTCGCGCATTCTCGCCAGAAGAGATCATGAGAAGATCAGCCGGGAGGTGAGCCGCGATGCGCGAGGAATCTGGACAGGACGGGCGCCATCCTCCCTGAGGGCGGCGCCCTTCTTTTTGTCTTTGTCCTTTGCTCATAAGCGCGAAACCTTGCGCGCTCCTCGCGTTGACACTCGCGCTGCGCTGGATGTATACTTGCCCTTGCGGCTCCTGACAACAGGGGACGCGCAATGCCCCCGTGGCGGAATGGTATACGCGGCAGGTTGAGGGCCTGTGCCCTTATGGGCGTGGTGGTTCGAGTCCACTCGGGGGCACCAATAGTAGTGATGGACGATGGTGACGCGCGGAGGGGCGTCCCTTGCGGCGCGTCATAGTCGTTTCTGGAGCCAGTTCACATTCGGGGCGGCTAGCTCAGTCGGCAGAGCGTCTGCTTTACACGCAGAAAGTCAGGGGTTCGAGTCCCTTGCCGCCCACCAACACCCATATTTCCTGGACTCGTGGCAGGTGGCCGACCATACTACCCTCTAGCACAGAAACCTGCTGAGGCCCCCTTGCTTGAGCTATGGGGATGAAAGCCGGGTGGCTCGCAAAAGTCACCAACGGCCTGACGGGCGCCGATTTCGCGCCTTTCAAGCAGAATAATAGGGTATGGAACAGCAGAGCATCCGCAAAACCTACCAATACAAACTCAAGCCCTCGCCACAACAGGAGCGGATGCTTGATCGCGTCTTGATGCTCTGCCGCCAGGTCTACAACGCCGCCATTAGTGAGCGACGCGAGGCGTGGCGCATGCGAGGCGTCAGTGTCACCTACTACCAGCAGAAGGCCGAGCTGCCCGGTATCAAGGAGGCCATGCCTGAATACGCCGAGGTCAATGGCCAGGTCTTGCAAGATGTCGTGCTCCGTGTCGACCGCGCCTTTGAGGCGTTCTTCCGTCGCAGTCGTGAGGGACAGACACCGGGATATCCACGATTTCATGGACGTGACCGCTACACCAGCTTCACCTACCCACAGGTGGGCGAGCATGGCGGCGCGCGGCTAGATAATGGCATGTTGATGCTCTCCAAAATCGGGCGGATCGCCGTGCGGTGGTCTCGTCCACTGGAAGGAACGATCAAGACGGTCACGCTGAGCCGGGAAGCGGATGGGTGGTATGTCTGCTTCTCCTGCGCCGATTTGCCAGTCCAGGCGCCTCCCGCCACTGGACAGGAGACCGGCATCGACCTGGGGATAGAGGCCTTTGCCACCCTCTCTGATGGCACGCGCATCTTCCATCCTGGTTGGTATCGCAAGGCAGAACGGTCGCTAAAAATGGCGCAGCGTCGGGTGTCACGTCGCAAGAAGTGGAGCAACCGGCGCCGCAAGGCGATCACGCTCTTGGCAAAGGCGCATCAGAAGGTCCGCCGCCAGCGACAAGATTTTCCCCACAAGACGGCGCTCCAACTGGTGCGCGAGAACGATGTGATCTATCACGAAAACTTGCAGGTGGCCAATATGGTGAAGAATCACCATCTGGCCAAGTCCATTGCTGACGCGGGGTGGGGCGCCTTCCTCATCATCCTGACGCACAAAGCAGCATACGCTGGTCGCAGGGTCATTGGAGTCACCCCCGCCTACACCTCACAACGGTGTAGTGGCTGTGGGGTAGTGGTTCAGAAGGGCTTGTCCGTCCGCTGGCACAGTTGCCCGGACTGTGGAACGAGCCTGCATCGGGACCACAACGCCGCCAAGAACATCGAGAGGCTCGGGCGGCGCCGTCGGGGAGGCGTGGCATTGGCCGCGTCGGAGAACCGAGAATCCGCCGGACTGTAGTCCGTGCGGAGTGTCAAAGGCGGTACAATGGATCGGCTAAAGGCTCGCGTATTCCGCGCTTCGCGTGATACCGCGTCGCGCATACAGTGGCGGGAGTGGGTGTGGGATCATACTCGGCGCAACTGACATGCCCTGTCTTCATCGGCCGCTCTGCCGAACGTGACGCCCTGTCAAACCTCCTCGAACAAGCGCACGGTGGGACGGGACGGGTAGCCTTGATCTGTGGCGAGGCGGGCGTCGGCAAGTCGCGCCTCGTGACGGAGGTGAAGACCTCCGCCGCCAGCCAGGGTTATGCGCTGCTGCAAGGCGCCTGCTTTCAGGCGGATGTTGCGTTTCCCTACGCGCCTTTTCTTGACCTATTTCGTTCGCGCTTCGCCGACATTTTTCTGCTTGCGAACGGCCAGGAGCAACTCCCGTTTGCGCGGGAGCTCGCGCGGTTTCTGCCAGACGTTGCTGTGCTGCTGCCTAACTCTCAGGCACCCCCTCCAACGTCCTCGCTCGATCCGGCGCAGACACAGCGACGGCTGTTCAGCCTCCTCCTGCGTTTTTTCACCGAGCAGTCCATACCGCAGCCACTGCTCTTCGTCATGGAAGACCTGCATTGGAGTGACGAGGCTAGCCTCGACCTGCTCACCTACCTGGTGGGCAGGTCGAGGGATCTGCCGATCCTATTCATCCTGACCTACCGCAGCGACGAAGAATCGCCTGAGTTGCGGCGCTTCCTTGCGGAGCTTGACTGGAAGCGGCTGGCGCACGAGTTCATCTTGCGACCCTTCACCCACGCCGAGACTGAGGCGATGCTTCACGCCATCTTTGATCGTAGTCAGGCGCTGCCCTCGGGTTTGCTGGAGAGCGTCTATAGGCTGAGCGACGGCAACTCATTCTTCATCGAGGAGGTGCTGAAATCCCTCCAGGTAGCTGGTGAGATCGGCGGCGCAGACGCCACTGCAGACAATCTTGAGGAGCAGTCTGCGCCCCCAGCCGCGTCAGGATACCGTCCGCCCATTCCCCGCAGCGTACAGCATGCCGTCTACCAAAGAACGCGGCAGTTGAGCGCGCTAGCGAGAGAGGCGCTCACGCTGGCGGCGGTTGCGGGGCGGCGCTTCGATTTGACCGTCCTCCAGCACGTCATGCGAATCGAAGAATCCGCCTTGCTGAGCTGTATGAAAGAACTGGTCGCGGCCCAACTCGTCGTAGAAGAGGCCGCTAACCGCTTCTCGTTCCGCCATGCGCTCACACGCGAGGCGGTGTATGCGGAACGGCTGGCGAGCGAGCGTCAGGGCATGCACCGTAGGCTCGCCGAGGCGATCGAGCGGCGCGCCTCTTCCGCCGCGATTCTTGACGTCGAACTGGTTGACCTTGCCTATCACTTTTACGAAGGTGCGGTTTGGTCGAAGGCCGCCGACTATGGGCAGCGCGCCGGAGAACGCGCGCTCACCCTCTACGCCCCACGCGCGGCGGTGGAACACCTGACACACGCACTCGACGCCTTCGCCCGGCAGAATGTTGCTCCGCCCAGCAGCGCTCTGCGCGCCAGAGGCCAGGCCAACGAGATGCTTGGCTTGTTTAAACAGGCGCGAGCCGATTACGAGAGCGCCCTCACCTCTGCCAGAGAGCGTCTGGACGGCCCCATGGAGTGTCAGAGCCTGCTCGACCTGGGATTCCTCTGGGCGGGACGAGATTATGCACAGGCGGGGAAATGGTTTCAGCGCGCCTACACGCGAACGCGCGAACTGGGCGACGCGAAACTCCAGTCGCATAGCCTTAACCGCCTCGGCAACTGGCAGGTCAACACAGGGCGCGTCGCCGACGGAATACAGGCGCACCAGGAGGCGCTCGCCATCTTTACGGCTCTTGCAGACCATGAGGGTATGGCCGAGACACTTGACCTGCTCGGCATGGCCAATGGCATCTTCGGGGACACCGTGCAGGCGGTGGAAAGGTTCGACGAGGCCATCGCCATCTTGCGCATGCTGCCTGACCGTCACAGGCTCGTGTCGAGCCTCGCCACCCGCATAGCTTTCGCCAACCCCGCCTGGACGGAAACCACCTTCAGCGTCTGTGAGGCGCCAGAGCGCTGTATCAGCGATAGCATGGAGGCGCTGTCCCTGGCCCGGCAGGTGGACTCGCTGACCGCGCAGGCCTATGCCGAAATGAACGCGGGATTGGCCTTCACCTCCTGTGGAGATCTCGGGCCCGGGCTTGCCCACGCGCAGGAATCCTTACGACTCGCCAGCGAGGCCCAACACGAGCAGTGGCAGGCCGCAGCCTACGTCACCCTGGGCCGCGTCTACCTCGCGCTCCTGGAAGGCGAGCTAGCGGCGCGAGCGTGCGAGGCAGGACTCGCGCTGGCGCACGATCTCGGTTCAGCATGGTGGACCGGCAATATCTCGGCCTACCTTGCCCAGGCATATCTGGCGCATGGGAACCTGGCGCGAGCGGAGTCCATGCTCCAGGCGGTGATGTCGCCGGACCAGCAGCCAACGAACTCTCCTGAGCGGCGGATCTGCTGGACCTGGGGAGAACTGGCGCTGGCACGAGGGAATCCCGCGCTCGCGCTCAACATCGTTGAGCGGCTCCTTGCCTCCATCCCAGGAACGGCTTCGCCACAACCGATTCCACGACTCCTCAAGCTCAAGGGCGAGGCGCTGGGAGCGCAGGCGCGTCATGAAGAAGCCATCGCCGCTCTCGATGAAGCCAGGCGTGGCGCGCTGGCTCGCCATGAGCGCCCCCTCATCTGGCAGATTGATCGTGCGCTGGGACAGCAGTATCGCCGCCTCAAGCGAGAAGACATTGCGCGCCGCAGCTTTGCCTCTGCGCGCGAGGGTATTGCCTCACTGGCGGAGACGATTGACGACACCTCCCTGTGTGAGCGCTTCCTGCGCGCCGCCCTCAACATTATCCCCAGTGAAAAACCCGCCTCGCCCATGCGCGCCGCCAAAGCGACCTACGGCGGGCTGACAGCGCGGGAGCGCGAGGTCGCGCATCAGGTCGCGCTGGGCAAGTCAAACGGAGAGATCGCCGCGGCGCTGATCGTGACGAAGCGAACCGTTGAGACACATCTCAACAATATTCTCTACAAGCTCAACCTCACATCGCGCGCACAGCTCGTAGTGTGGGCCATCGAGAAGGGGCTGGCCTCAAGCGCTGGCGAGCCTGATCTCCACTGATCTTGCGTGGTCCGAGTCATCTGCGCCGTTTCACGATCTCCGTGCGCCTTGCCAACTTCTCCATGCGCGCCACCTGTACATCTCCATGCAGGCCACGATGAAAAGCGCCTTCTCCTTCATTATCCTTGTGTCGAGGCTCCAGATCGGGAACGGAGCCGCTTTGCCCAATGAGCCTGCCAACAGTGCGCGACACAAGGAGCGACGCCATGACGACAGTAGAGAGAACGCACGACCTCGACGCCAGCGAACTGCGAGCGTCGCTGCGTGGAGAGCTGATTCAGCCGGGGGATGCGAGCTACGAGGAGGCGCGCAAGGTCTATAACGGCATGATTGATCGGCGCCCCGCGTTGATCGTGCGCTGCGCCGACGTGGCGGATGTCATCGCCGCTGTCAACTTTGCGCGCGAATGCAACCTCCTTGTCTCCATCCGCAGCGGCGGACACAACGCAGGCGGCCTTGGCGTCTGCGACGATGGCCTGGTCATTGATCTCTCGCGCATCCGCTACACGCACGTTGATCCGGTCGCCAGGACCGTGCGCGTCGGCGGCGGCTGCACGCTGGGGGGATGTGGACCACGCCACGCACGCCTATGGCCTGGCAGTTCCCAGCGGCATCATCTCGACGACAGGCGTGGGCGGCCTCACGCTTGGCGGTGGCATCGGCTACCTGACGCGCAAGTATGGGCTGGCGATTGACAACCTGCTCGCTGCCGACGTGGTGCTGGCCGATGGCAGGCTTCGTGACCGCCGACGAAGAGCACAATGCCGACCTGTTCTGGGCGCTGCGTGGCGGTGGCGGCAACTTCGGCGTCGTGACGTCCTTCCTGTTCCAGGCCCATCCCGTTCACACCGCTCTATGCCGGGCCGATGCTGTGGGAGATGGAGCAGGCGGCCGAGGTGATGCGCTGGTACGGCGAGTTCATTGCCCAGGCGCCCGACGACATCAACGGCTTCTTCGCCTTCCTGATCGTTCCGCCGGGACCGCCCTTCCCCGAGCATCTGCACAACAAGAATATGTGCGGCGTCGTGTGGTGCTACACCGGGCCGCTGGAGCAGGCCGAGACGGCGTTCCAGCCGATCCGCGCGAAGTTCCCACCCGCGCTGGATTTCGTCGGTCCGCTCCCGCATCCCGCGCTCCAGGGCATGTTCGACGCGCTCTACGCGCCAGGCCTCCAGTGGTACTGGAAGGCGGATTTCGTCGAGCGCTCTCAGCGACGAGGCGATCGACGGCCTACATCGAGCACGGCTCGCAGCCTGCCGACGTTGCAATCCACCATGCACCTCTATCCGGTGAACGGCGCGGCGGAGCGCGTGGGACAGGACGAGACAGCCTGGAGCTACCGCGACGCGACCTGGGCCGAGGTCATCGTGGGCGTTGACCCTAATCCGGCGAACAAGGAGCGCATCGTCGAGTGGGCCAGGCAGTACTGGGACGCCGTTCACCCCTATTCGGCTGGCGGCGCGTATGTGAACTTCATGATGGATGAGGGCGAGGAGCGCGTCAAGGCGTCCTACCGCGAGCACTACGAGCGCCTGGCGGCGATCAAGGCGAAGTACGATCCAGCCAACTTCTTCCGCGTGAACCAGAACATCAAGCCCGCCCTGTGAGCGAGAAAGGTGGCGCGCAATGCGGTACGACGTCATCATCGTCGGCGCGGGGTCTGCGGGATGTGTGCTGGCCGCGCGTTTGAGCGAGGAGCCTTCGCGCTCCGTCCTGCTACTGGAGGCGGGACCGGATTACGTCAGCGCGGCGCTCCCCGCCGAGATCGCCGATGGCTACACCCCGGCCTATACCCACGATTGGGGGTATGCGCAGCGACTGGATCGGTATGGGCACGCTCTGCCGTTGCCGCGCGCGAAGCTGGTAGGTGGGTGTTCGGCGACGAATGCGACATTTGCTCTGCGTGGCGCCTCCAGCGACTACGATGAGTGGGCGGCGCAGGGGAACGCCGGCTGGGCCTTCGCCGATGTCCTGCCCTTCTTCCGTCTACTTGAGAATGACTTAGACGATCATTCGGAGTGGCATGGCGCGACGGGACCACTGCCAATCCGGCGATACACGCGCGACGAGCTGACAGCCGTACAGTGGGCCTTCCTCGAAGGCTGCGCCGAGCTTAGCTACCCGCGCGTGGCCGATCACAACGCCCCCAGCGCGATTGGCGCGGGGCCAACGCCAATGAATACCGTCGAGGGTGTGCGGCAGAGCACGGCAGGGACCTATCTGGCCCAGGCGCGCTGCCGCGCCAACCTGACTGTTCGCGGCCACGCCCTGGTGAACTACATAGTCTTCGAGGGGCGACGCGCCACAGGCGTTCGCCTGGCCGCGCCGGATGAGACGATCTGGGGTGATACGATCATCCTCGCGGCTGGCGCCTACAACAGCCCCATGGTCTTGATGCGCTCAGGTCTTGGCCCGGCGGAGCATCTGCGCGAACTAGGCGTTCCAGTTTTGCAGGACATGCAAGGCGTGGGCGCGAACCTGATGGACCATCCTTTTGTCGCGCTACGCTTCGCCGCGCCGTCCAATGCCTACGTCGAGGGACATCCCGGGTTCCAGACGTTGCTGACGCTGAAGAGCGACGTCGCGCTCCAGTATCATGATCTACATATCTTTCCCTACTCGGTCTACCGGCCCGACACGCGCTCGGACGCCGCGCAGTTCTCGCTCAGCGTCGCTGTGATGAAGCCGCGCTCACGTGGCCGGCTCCGTCTGCGCTCAGTGGCGCTCGACGCGCCCCCAGAAATTGATCTTGGGCACTTGACCGACCCACGCGATCTGCCACCCCTGCTCATGGGCGTCCAGGCAGCCCGACAGATTGTGAGGACAGACGCCATGAGAGAACTGGCGCTTCAAGAGGTTCATTCAGGAACCGCGTGGTCGGGCGCTGACATGAGTCTGGAAGATGCCGTGCGGGCTGAGGCGCAGAGCTACCACCATCCGGTGGGGACGTGCCGCATGGGGCCGGCCAGCGACGGGATGGCGGTAGTTGACACGCAGGGAAGCGTTCATGACATTGAGGGACTGCGAGTGGTGGACGCGTCCATCATGCCGACCATTCCGGCGGCTAACACCAACCTGCCAACCATCATGATTGCTGAGCGGTGTGCCGTATGGATGACACGTTGAACTCCTCCTCGAGATGAATCTCCCGTGTTACAGGGACTGGGGCGAAGTGGGATAGCTGCGGCTGCTGACGTCTTGGATGAGAGCGGCGCGGATTCTCCTCCCTTTCGGCATGGGGAGGAAGCGCCATCTCCTTTCGTGTGCTCTTATGTAGGCGTACCGCAGGGCCTGCGGAAATCTACGTCGGTGGAGCGGAGCCGACACCCATGACGCCAACGAACGGGTAGGCCGTTGACACTCCGCGCGGGCTAAAGCCCGACGGATTCTCGGTTCTCCGACGCGACTACCGCCACGCCTCCCCGACGGCTTTGCCCAAGCCGTTCTATATTCTTCGCCGCGTTGTGGTCTCGATGGAGGCTGGTTCCACAGTCCGGACAGCAGTGCCAACGGACAGATAGCCCTTTGGAGACCATTACGCCGCAGCCAGAGCATATCTGGCTGGTGAACGCAGGATTGACCGCAATAACCTCTCTACCGGCGCATGCTGCCTTATAGATGAGGATGGCAAGGAACGCCGCCCAACCTGCATCTTGAATGCTCTTGGCGAGGTGATGGTTCTTGACCATGTTGGCCGTCCGCAAGTCTTCATGATAGATGGTGTCGTTCTCGCGCACCAGTGTCAGCGCCGTCTTGTGGTGGAAGTCCTGTCGCTGACGGCGCACTGTCTGATGCGCTTTGGCAAGCAATGTTACCGCCTTGCGGCGACGGTGGCTCCCCTTTTGCGCCGCGAGACCCGCCGCTGGGCTGTTTTCAGCGCGCGTTCGGCTTTCCTGTACCAGCCGGGCGAAAAGATGCGCATGCCATCGGAGAGGGTAGCAAATGCCTCGATGCCCAGGTCTACGCCGGTTTCTTGCCCCGTTAGGGATAGGCGATGTGTCGGCACATCGGCGCAGGAGATTGCCACATACCAGCCGTCGGCTTCCTTGGAGATAGTGACAGTTTTGGGCGTCCCCTCAATAGGGCGGGACCAATGAACGGCGATGCGTCCGATCTTGGACAGCACGAGAAAGCAGTTGTCCAGCGCCGCGCCGTTTCCATACTCCTTGTAGGTGAACGAATGCCAGCGGTCGCGTCCCTGATAGCGTGGGAAGCCCGCCTTTTCCCCTGCCTTGACCCGGCGATAGAACGCCTGATAGGTCCTATCGAGGCGCGCCAACACGTCTTGTAGCACGTGCGAGTGGATGGCGGCGTATTCTGGCATGGCAGCGCGGATGTCCTTCAACTCGGCTTCTTGCTCGAAGCGTGAGACCGAGACGCGCCGCCGCTGCCATGCGGTGATGCGGTGCTCCAACGCCGTGTTGTACAGCCAGCGGCAGAGCATCAGCACGCGCTCAAGTTCCCGCTCCTGTTCCGGTTTGGGCTTGAGCTTGTACTTGTACGTCTTGCGTACCGTCTGTTGCTCCATACCTCTCTATTCTGCCTGATCGGCGCAAAACCGGCAATGGCGCGAAAAGGTGGCTAAAGCCGCACACGCCTCACCGCTCGCCTTGAAAAGCGGTGGCTTGCGGCGGCCTAAAGCCCTCTTCTGTCAGATCGTGCCGCTACTAGGCGGCTACTATGAGCTATCGGGACTGGCGCTACGCCACGTAACAACTAACCACCCTCCGCAAAGAAATTGATAACCACGAAACAGACGCTAACGCCATTGGGCATGTTGGCCACGAGGGCACCGTCAGAGCGGGCTGCTGATTGTCCGGCCCGCTAGCCCTCCTCGCGCTCGCCAGGCGGGTCGCTGCTGTGTTCCGGCGTCCTGATGGATTCGGAAGGGTTCGCATTCGCGCCGCATTCCGGGCAGGGTCGTGTGGGCATGCCATCGTCCGCATCCATCGGACCCATCGGCGTGGCGTCGCCGATGGCCCACAAGCCGTAACCCCAGCATGTGCGGCATGTGCGCGTGGTGTCTCCCATACTTCCCCCCGCTCCCCTGTCGCTGGTCTCACCTGATGCATGCCTGTTGATCGGCTGCTCACGCGTACCCGATACGTGATACGCCCATAGTCGCTCGCAATGGACCGCCGGGTCAAGGGCGAAGATGCGTCATCGGAGTGTGCGCAGGGAACCAGATCAGACAAGCACTCATGACGGCCTACCGATGAGATTCTGAGATTCGTGGAGTATTCAACATGCTGCTTCTCTTCTGAGATACCAGGACCTGTGCTTCACGCATACCCTTCTGCACTCGCATGCGCCTCCAGCTGGTAACCCGAACGTAGTACGGCGACAAGCGAACGTGGTGTCAGGACTTCGACAGGACTCGAGGCAGGTAGAGGCGGCTGTCTCCTCCGATACCCACCTGCAGACCACTCCAGCAACTGGCCATGCCATAGGAGCCAGGCCGACCCAGCGAGACGAATGAAAGCGCCGTCTGGGAGCTTGGCCAACTGCTCCCAATAGGTGCGCTTGCGCTGGTGCGCGCCGCGTCCCTCCAGCCGGTCGGCATGCAGCACCGCATCCATCTCATCTGCGCCATTCGGGGTTCCCACTCCCACAGCCCAGGCGGCCTTGAAACGCTGATAGTCGGCATAGCGGCACTCGGCGCAGGGCCGGTGGCCAGCGGCGAACGCCGTCGCCTCGTCGAGGAAGAAGAGCTCCGTCCACGAGTGGGGCTGCAGCAGCTGGCGATGACGCCCGCGAAACGCCGTGCGGCAGGCAATCCAGCGCCGCACCTGCCAAGGGCGGACAAGGCGTCCGTCGTCATCGTGCAGGATGCCCCGATTGCCCATCAGCGCGCCACGCTCAGGTACAGCTACAATCTCGCCAAAAGGCGTCACTCGATTCTGCAGCGGCATGGGTACCTCCCCGAAAGGTGTATGTAGGTGCTCCGCATAGCCCTCGTTCGCTCCCCGCACGAGGACTTATGGGGCGTCATCCCATTCAGAGCACCACCAATCCGCATGCGGCATGCCATTGTCGCGTGCGCTTTGCAGGAGTGCGCGCACATCAAACGGGACACGTCGAAGATCCAGGCTGAGACGATTCCGCACTGAGGTAAGGATCGCGTACTCGCCCCAGGGTGGATTGCGCGAAGGCGTCCGCAGGTGTGGAAAGAGAACATGGGGACGGTGGGTATCACATCCGTGGCATGTTCGGGCGTGGAGCGGGCTGGGGCATCCCGCTGGCGGCGCCGACGCCGCTCATGGTGACAGTAGGTGGTATCGGCGAGAAGCAGACACTGGTGGAAGGGCGTCTCGAAGTCCGCGAATATCTCAGCCTGACGATCAGCGTGGATCATGAGGTCGTGGATGGCGCTCCGGCCACACGCTTCACCCAGCGCTTCAAAGAGCTGATCGAGAGCGGCTACGGTCTCGCCAGTACAGATACGGCCGCTTGTAGAGGCGCCAAATCCTTTCCCTGCGAGCCTCCAGCCACGAGGGTCACTCAATGAGCGGCCATCCCGCGCGTACTGTTCCGCTTCTTCGCTCACATTCACTCCTACGGGAAGGTCCTGAGCAAGTTTACGGGAATCCCGTATTCCACTTTGGGAGCCGACCGGGTATCCTGTTCGTAGTGGTTCGGGTCGAGGGTGTGCGCCGCCGCACATCTCTCATCTTCAACCCAGCCGCGCCGCGAGTGGACGCATGGATTGCGTTAGAGCTGGCAAGGACGCCGCAGACTCGTGGGTGTACCGGACGGCGACGATTCCCGCCTCTGCGGATTCCGCAAGGCGATGAGATACAGGGAGCCCTGGCCCCGCCCTGGCGAACCAAGATTCGTCAGGGCTTTTTCTCTTCTCCGCGTGATGACTATGCGCCACTCCGCAGATCAGAGACGACGGTTGGGCGATAGTGAATCTGCGAGAAGCTCGCGACACAGCCGCTTCCGGTGGGAGATTGGGCGGAGAAGCCGAGGGACATCTGCGGCGAGTCTCCAAGAGTGAAATAGCGAACCAATTGCCAGACGTGGCCATCGAGTGAGTAGTGGAACGCCAGAATCGCTTTACGGCGCGTGATGCGCAGGAAGACGCTGTCCTCCGCAAGCGGCGACGAGTTACAATCATCTGATACGTCACGCGTGACCACGCTTACGATCATCGGCTGGCCCTGTGGGCTGTATTCGAAACAGAGCTTCGCCCACACATCGTCGCGCACATGCGCCAGCAGCGCGCCTGCGTCGAAGGTAGAAGCGAACGTCACGTGAACGCTCGCGCTTAAGGTGAACTCCTGGTCGGCTGACACAAACAGCGCGCTGGGCGCGTCATCCTTGCGCTGGGCGCCAGCGGGATCGCTGAACCAATCGGTCGCTGCGCCCGCCTGGATCGTCAGTTGATCGTCCGCATCCACGTTCCACATAACTGGGCTGTGGCGCCAGGACAACTCGGCTGGAATAGTGGTCAGATAAAATGTCGTCACAACAGTCGCCTTTCCGGGTGGTTTATTCTCCAAGGAAAGCGCCAGTAGCGCTTCATCTGGCTCATTGGACGCTCTGCCTGGCGCTTCATCTCGTCACGCAAGATAATCTAACACCAAGATAATCTAACACGATGTGCGCTCCGCCATTTTCTGGCATAGGATAAGTATGTGGGTCACGGAGTGGGACAACAGGGAGGGACAGGCGCATGCCAGACGCCCCCGATCTGCGCGCGGAGACGCGCAGGCTCCGCCGCGGCAACCGCGAACTGGCGATGCTGAATCGCATCGCGGAATCGCTCAGCCGTTCCGTTGACCCGCATGACGCCGTGCAGACGACGCTGGAGCAGATGGCTGACCTCTTTGGTCTGCGCACCGGCTGGGTCTGGCTCCTGCGCGAAGGGACCGATCAATCCTACCTCGCCGCGGCGCGCAATCTGCCACCGGGCCTGGCGAACTATCCGCAGCGCATGGAGGGCTGGTGTTACTGCCTGGACACCTTCCGGCGGGGCGACATGGCGGGAGCGGCGAACGTCAACATCATCACCTGCACACGGCTCAAGGCGCTCATCAACGACGCCGATGGCCTGCGCTACCACGCCAGTGTCCCCCTCTATGCCTCGCGTGGGGAGAAACTTGGCGTGCTCAATCTCGCCAGCCCTGATTGGCGTGAGCTATCGGCGGACGACCTGCGCCTGCTGCATACGGTGGGCAATCTGCTGAGTATCGCCATCGAGCGCGCGCGCCTCTATGCGCGCAGCGTGGAACTCGGCGCGGTCGAGGAACGCGCTCGTCTGGCGCGTGAACTGCACGACACCGTCGCGCAGGGGCTGACGGCGACCGCGCTGCAACTTGAATCCGCCGACGCGCTGCTCGACGCCGATCAGGAGGCGGATCTGCGCGATGAGCGCATCCACGCGTCTGTGCGTCAAGCGCTGGAGTTGACCCGCGCTACGCTCGAAGAGGTCCGCCGCACGGTGATGGACCTGCGCGCCGCGCCGCTTGAAGGACAATCTCTGGCGCTCGCGCTGCGCAACCTGGCGAAACGCGAGCCATTGCTGCACGGCGTACGGCTGCGCGTCTCGATTACCGGCGCGAACCATCCCCTGCCGCAGCGCCTGGAAAGCGCCATCTATCGCATCGTGCAGGAGGCGATCACGAATATCGCGCGCCACGCCCAGGCGCAGCATGCCAGCGTACGCTTAGTCATCACCCCGCAGCAGGTCCACTGCGTGATCCGTGACGATGGGCGCGGCTTCGATCCTTCCCAGACCCCGGCGAATCGCTTTGGCTTGATTGGAATCAGCGAACGCGCCAGGCTCTTGGGCGGTACACTACGGATTCAGAGCAGCCCAGGAGCGGGCGCCGTCGTCGAGTTCACCATCCCGTTGAGGGCCCCATGATGAGCGTGTCAGAATCTACGCGAAGCGCGCCTGCGTCCCGGATTCGCATCTTCGTCGTCGACGATCATCCTGTCGTACGCGCGGGGCTAGTGACCATTCTGGGCACGCAGCCCGATTTCGTTGTCGTGGGCGAGGCGGAGGATGCGGATACGGCCATCAATCGCTTGCTGACCCTCCGTCCTGATGTGCTCCTCCTGGATTTAGAGATGCCAGGTGGCGATGGCGTCGATGTTCTGAACAGGGCGCGGGAGAGCGGGAGCGACGCGCGGGCGCTCGTCTTTACCGCGTTCGACGCTGATGACCGCATTCTCGCAGCGGTGCGCGCTGGCGCGCAGGGCTATCTCCTCAAGGGCGCGCCACGTGAGGAGTTGTTTCGGGCGATACGCGTCGTCCACGCGGGTGGCTCGCTGCTGGAGCCGGTGGTCGCCTCGAAGTTGTTGCGCCAGGTGCGCCATCCCGCCACTCCAGATGTGCGGATCACCGCGCGGGAGCTTGAAGTGCTGCGCCTGGTCGCGCGTGGACGCCAGAATAAGGAGATCGCGCGCGATCTCGCCGTCACCGAACGCACTGTCAAGTTCCATCTCAGCGCGCTCATGCGCAAGCTCGGAGTGAGCAATCGTGTGGAAGCGGTATCCGCAGCCATACGGCTTGGTCTGATCGACCTTCCCGCCTGACACTATCCCTTTCCATGCCTCTCACCTGTCCAGATGGACAGTGGCGCGCTGGCTAGGCGTACGGTGTCGCGCGTCATTGCGTCGCAATATGCTTGAGAATGTGTTTGGGAAGATGGAGGCATGACAGCGCCCGAACCTGTAAAGAGTATGACAAGCATACTATGCGCCAGGAGAACAGTGATGTTCATGACCAGCATTGACCTCGATACGCTGGATCTCTCGCAAGCGCGTGCGTTCTACAGTCAGACCCTTGGTCTCCACTTGCGACAGGCGACCGCGGACTCGTTTACCGTTCAGGCAGGCACGACCGCGCTTACGTTTCGCGCATCCCGCGCACAGTCGCCGCTCTATCATTTCGCCTTCACGGTTCCTTTCAACAAGTGGTCGCAGGCCAAAGCCTGGCTCAAAGCCAGAACGACGCTGCTCGAAGGCGATGGACGAGATGAGTTCGCGAGCGATCGGGTGCGCACGCGCAGTTACTACTTCCCCGATCCCGCAGGCAATATCCTTGAGTTTATTGCCCGCGAGGACTTGCCAACCAAAGCAGGGGAGGACTTTGGGCCAACGGATGTGGCGCAGATCAGCGAGATGGGTCTGGTCGTCGATGACGTTCCAAGCACGGTGCTACAACTGAAGACCAGACTGGGTATCGAGGTGTACTGTGACTCCTCCTTCGAGGATTTTGCGCAGATAGGCGACATCAACGGGGTGCTTGTCCTGGCGAAACGGGGACGCCTATGGGCGCCAGACGAGCGGCAGTCAGCGATGGTATCTCCGGTGCGGCTAAGTGTCTTGGGCACGCTCGCGCAATCAGTCACACTCGATCCCTATCCCTACATGCTTGAGATCGTGGCGCTCGGCTGACACAGAGCGAGGCATGAAGCATTTTCAAACACTTGCTGAGAGTAAGCGGAGCGCATAGCGGAAAGGAAACGAGAGCGATGTCTGAGCAGACGAAAGATTCGGCAGACGCTAGCCGCGTCGCGCTCATCACTGGCGCGTCACGTGGACTTGGATTCGCGCTCGCTCAGGCGCTGGCCCAGCAGGGCTGGACGCTCATCGTCGACGCGCGTGGGGCGGAAGCGTTGAGAGTTGCGCAACAGCGCCTGGAGCAGGCGCATCCAGCGGCGCATATCCACGCCTACTTGGGCGATGTGGCCGATCCGGCGCACCGGGAGGAACTGGAGCTGGCCGCGCAATCGTTGGGTGGCGTTGACGTTCTGGTCAATAACGCCAGCATCCTGGGTCCCAGCCCACAGCCTGCACTGCTCGACTACCCACTCGACATCCTGCGACAGGTGGTTGAGGTGAATCTCATCGCGCCGCTGGGCCTGACGCAGAGGATAGCGCCTTACCTCAAGCCGGGCGCGCATATCGTCAACATCACTAGCGACGCCGGATTTGAAGCCTACCCCGGCTGGGGTGGCTACGGTTCCAGCAAAGCCGCGCTCGAGCACCTCTCGCACATCCTCGCCGCCGAGCGGCCTGATCTGCGCGTGTATTGGGTCGACCCCGGCGACATGCGCACCGACCTTCAGCAGCAGGCGTTCCCTGGCGAAGACATCAGCGACCGGCCGCCACCGGAAGAGAGCGTCCCTGGGTTGCTGACATTGATTCTGGGAGATTTGCCGAGCGGGCGCTACCAGGCGCGAGCGTTGGCGCATCCGGCCCAGGAAGCTGGTCGGTAACGGCGCGTGTAGACTCGCTTCGTTTCAGGACATGTAGCCGCCGTCACGATGGCGGATTCAGAACCGTGGGGCACTATGTACGAACTTCAGACAGCGCCTTTCAAGGCGCAAAAGATATCAACCCGCCAGCGGCTGGAGGCGCGTCTCCCACATGCGCCGCTCGACTTTCACCTGCCGCCTGAATTAGAGGCAAGTGAACCACCGGAAGCGCGTGGCATTGGCCGCGACGGTGTGCGCCTCCTGGTCTCGCAGGGGTCACGCCCGCAGATCACCCACGCGCAATTCCACGAGATCGGCGCGTTTCTCGCCGAGGGCGATACCCTCGTGGTGAACACAAGTGGCACGCTCAACGCCGCACTTCCCGCCCACGCTGGCTCCCTCACACTGGAACTTCATCTCTCTACGCAGCGGCCAGACGGTCGGTGGGTCGTCGAGTTGCGCGCTCTTGAGGGACACACAACGCGGCCATACCGGGACGGGTATGTGGGCATGAAGCTGGAGCTGCCGGGCCACGCATCCGCGACGCTGGACGCGCTGTACCCCATCACTCCAGAGCCAATGAGCGCGGCGCCGTCACGACTCTGGCTGGCGACCCTAGATCTGCCGGACCCGCTGCATACCTACCTGGAACGTTACGGCGCGCCAATTCGCTACAGCTATGTCACCCGCGACTGGCCGTCGGAATATTACCAGACGGTCTACGCGACCGAGCCAGGCAGCGCCGAGATGCCGTCCGCGGGCCGCGCCTTCACGGCTGAACTCATCACCAGGCTCGTCGCGTCGGGCGTCCGTATCGCGCCGCTGCTCCTGCATACGGGAGTAGCCAGCCTGGAAGATCACGAACCGCCGTACGAGGAGTATTTCCGCGTGCCAGCCGCAACGGCGCGGTTGGTCAACGAGACACGCGCGGCTGGTCAGCGGGTCGTCGCCGTGGGCACAACCGTCGTTCGCGCGCTGGAAACCGTCAGCGACGACGCCGGTGTGACGCATACAGGCGAAGGGTGGACCGAGCTGGTCGTTACCTCTGAACGTGGCGTTCGTGTGGTGGATGGCCTGCTGACTGGTCTACACGAACCGCGCGCGAGCCACCTGGCGATGCTCGAAGCCATCTGCGGACACAGACACCTGGAACGCGCATACGCCGCCGCGCTGCGTGGCCGCTACCTCTGGCACGAATTCGGCGACCTGCACCTGATCCTGCCCTGATCCTGCCCTGATCCTGCCCTGATCCTGCTGGAACTGACGCGCGCCGGACCTAAGAGGATGGGTAACGGCTGCCCAGCGGTTGAATCAATTCGAGCACATTGCCGTCGGGATCGGTGAAGAAGGCGATGCGCATGGAAGGATCCTCTGGCGGGAAGTCTTCGGGTGGAACGTGGAATGACACGCCACGAGCTGTCAACTCGGCGTACGCCTGGTCAAGGTCCTCAACTTCCCACGCTATATGATTCCAGCCCCCGATCACTCCCTGCTGAGTCTGGCTGTCCTCGGTCAATTCGATCGTCGTATTGCCTGCGCCGAGGAAGAGGATGTTATATCCCGGAAACCCGCCTCTGATGGGAAGGTCAAGCGTCTCGATATAGAAATCGCGCAGTTGCACGAAATGGGCGGTGTAGAGCGCGACATGATGCGCTGAGACGATACGCATGCGGAAATCTCCATCGAGCGCCGCCGCATTGGCGCCGCAGGTTGTGACTCAGTCGATTGGGGTGAGGTTCGCCTCGATCTCCGCGCGCTGTGGCTCGAGGAAGGGCGGCAGCGTGACCTGCTCACCGAGCCGCTTGGGGTCTTCGTCCACCGCAAAACCAGGCCCATCTGTGGCGATCTCGAACAAGATGCCGTTAGGCTCACGGAAATAAAGGCTGCGGAACCAGTAGCGATCTATCTTCCCGCTATTGGGGATACGCAACTCTTTCAGGCGTTCAGCCCAGGCGTCATATTGCTCGAACGTCGGCGTGCGGAATGCGACATGATGAACACCGCCCGCGCCTTGCTGGGCGATGGGCAAACCAGGCTGCTCGGCGACGTGAACCTCGGCCGCGACCCCACCGTCGCCCATAGAAAACACGGAGACCGTGTGCTGCGCGTTGTCTGGATGCGCATACTCCCGCTCCAGACGCATGTTGAGCGCCTGCGTGAGCAATTGCGCGGTCGGCTGAAGACGCGGCACGCTGAGGAGGATTGGCCCTAGCCCACGGATCTGGTTGGTCGCCGCGACAGGGCTGCGCTCCCAGGGAAACGCCACGCCCGCGCCGACATCATCCACCAGCGTCAGTCGCTGCCCCTCCGGGTCCTCGAAATCAAGCGTCAGACGCCCGTCACGCTCGGCGATCTCACCAGGTGTTACGGCATGCTCGCGCAGACGTTGCGCCCACCACTCCAGCGTCTCGCGCCCGGAGACGCGCAGGTGGATGCGTGTGATCGCCCGTGTGCCCCGGCGCTCCGGTGGAATCGGCCAGTCGAAGAAAGTGAGATCCGTGCCGGGCGTGCCCTGCGCGTCGGCGTAGAAGAGGTGATAGGCGCTGACGTCGTCCTGGTTCACGCTCCGCTTGACGAGACGCATGCCCAGCGTCTGGGTATAGAAGTGGTGATTCTTGCGAATCTGCGCCGAGATCGCCGTTACGTGATGGATACCTAGCAAGTCCACAATTCACCTCTCTCTCGACGCAGATGTTCCTTCTCCGAACGTACCACCCCCTGGCGCCAGAGCGCAAGGATGGGTCAGTGTGGGCCTTGGCCCTGCGGCGAGATTATTTCGGCCTGCGCGACTGATTGAGCCGCAGCAATTCACCAGGCGATGACGCTTGCGCCGTTGCCGACTTTGCGCCTGGACTACGGAATAGATATGCAGGTTCTGGGGATGAAGCCAGAAGGACAATCCAGGAGGGAATGCGATCATGACACTCGCCACGCTTGATCGATCTGTCACAAGCAATCCATGTCGCTTCTCTCCAGCGAAGCCATCACAGTCAGGTCGAGACTGGCGCATTCGCCACGCGCAAGCCGCGGATAGAGCGGCTCTCAAGGAGATGTTCCGTAAGCTCCATGCGTTCAACGCGGCCCTGGACCCGCGCTTTGCCTTGTCTGACGAGTGGGAGAGCCATTTCGACGCGGCGATAGAGCATGCGCTGCAAGGGACTTCTCTCTGCCTGATCGCCTACGAAGCCAACGCGGACCGGCCGATAGGGTTTATCCTCGGAACAGTCCACCGCGATTCGGGTATGTGGCGCTATCACGAGTGGGTGGAAGTCGAAGCGCTCTACGTGGATGAGTCTTGGCGCGGACGCGGTCTTGCCGAGACGCTGCTCGATCGCGCCTGTGACTGGGCGAACAGCATTGGCCAGGCGACTGTCCAGCTCTATGTGACCGCCAGCAACGAGCGCGCGATCCGCTTTTATCAGCATGAAGGCTTCGGCGAGACGCAGGCGATCATGCGCAAAGTCCTCGCCTGAGAGAGCATGGGAGAGAATGGTCGCCTGTTCTCCCGACATCCTCAAGACCGCAAGAAGACCGCAAGCCCGTGGCAGGCAAATGGCGCGACATTCGCTGAGGAAGCGAGTCGCGCCGTCGCTCTTTACCCCATCATTCCTCCGCATGCAAGATACAAAGACGTGATAGGCTAGACATGAGCCATGCGCCGCCTGGAGGCCGCTCCATCTGGCGCCAGACCTGGTTGCGATCACGAGTACGGCTACGGCTACCGATAGAGCTTCCTGAGCGGAGGGGGTCATGTCTGTCATCGCGTGCGCTATCGACATCGCCGCTCCCGCTGCGCCGCTCTTCGCATTAAGTCAGGACTACAATCGTCGCCTGCGCTGGGACCCTTTTCTGCGTGAGGCGCGTCTCCTGGATGGCGCGCAGAGCGCGGCGGTGGGCGTGCGCGCCTGGTGTGTCGCGCACAACGGCCTCGGCATGGAGACGGCCTACGTCAGCTTTCAGCCGCCGACTGTGGTCGCCGTCAAGATGACGCGTGGTCCGCGCATCATCTCCTCGTTCGCTGGCTCGTGGCGATTCACTGAGCTTCCCTCCCAATCAGGATCGACTTGCACGCGCGTCGCGTTTCGCTACCAGATTGCCGGGCGTCCACACTGGCTCGCCTTCCTCCTCGATCCGCTCCTGGCCGCGATTATCCGGCGGGAGACGCAGCGGCGTCTGCTCGCCCTCAAGCGGGCGGTCGAGACGACCTCTATTCTCGCCGGCATCGCCACTGAGCCGCACTCCAGCGACTTGGCGTCTCAATTCACTAACACATCCCCTAGTACGACCAATACGACCGCGCGCATTGACCACGAACAGGGCGATATCCATGGCTGAGGGTGTCGCGGCGCCGGTGGTCCTGGTTATTGGCGGGACGGGGGTGTTTGGCCGGCTCATCGTCGCCGATCTGCTCACGCATACCGAGCACTCCGTCGCGGTCGCCTCACGTCATGGCGTGCCTCCGCGCGGCTGGCTGCCAGGATCAGAGGGGCGCCTCGCCTCGTATCGCCTCGATGCGCGGAACGAGCATGCTATCCGATCTGCCATTGAACGCACACAGGCGCGTGTTGTCGTCCATGCGGCAGGCCCCTATGCCCTCATCGGCGCCGCGCCGCTGCGCGCCGCGCTTGGCGCAGGGATTCCCTACGGCGATATGTGTCCCCGCTCCGATCTCTTTACCCTGCTCCACGACCGGTACGACACGGCGGCGCGAGCGGCAGGACTGCCGTGCATCGTCGGCGCGTCCACGGCTGGCGGTCTGACGGGCCTGCTCACCAAGCGCGCCCAGCAACGCCTACACAGGATTGACCGCGTCCGCTCGTCGCTGTGCGTCCACAACTTTAACTGGGGCGCTGGCGTCGCGGGCGACTATCTGCTCAGCGCGCGGCGCGTGCTGCCTCAAGGGAGGGTAGGCGGTAGTCCTGTTCGTGTAGACTTCCCAGGATTGGGACGCCGCACGGTGCGGCTCGCCGATACGCTGGACTATGTCGACCCCGCGCCCGACGCAGTGCGCGATGTCGTCTACCGCATCGGCCTGCCCAATGCGCTGCCAGAACTCGGGCTACGGCTCGCTCTCAACGTCACGCGGCTGGGTGTTCCACTGTGGCGCCTCGCCCGCCCGCTGGGCGTGTGCGCGGGCCTTCTCGGCGGCGCGTACACCGAGGGTGGGCTATTGCACCAGGCTTATGGTGAAGGCGCAGAGGGGCGTGGGGTGCTGGAGACCCACATCCATCGTCCGTTTGGCAACGTCCGCAATCCCAGCCTGCTCTGCGCGCTGGCCGCCGACCGGCTCGTTCGCAGCCAGATCACCATGACCGGCGTGATTCATCCCGCGTCGTGGCTCGCGCCAGACGAGCTGATCCGCGCGCTCATCGCCCGCGCGGTCACCGTGCGCACCCGCTTCTTGCCAGAAGGACCTGTGCCAGGAACATACCGGCAAGTTCCATGGGAAGAAGCGCTGTGAGCCGCTCCCAGATATTCTCGCCGGCGCGGTGAATGAACCTGGGGCTAAGACATCGCTTAGCTTAACGGCGGAATCGGGCTGGTTGATAGGTCGCTAAAGTTGTCACTGGCATACGCCGGATTTGCGACAGCGCTGCTAAAGGCGGCCTGGGCGCCTGGGCTGGATTCAATGCGCCAATCGGTTTCTTTGTCTTCGTTGAACCAGATAATGCCCTTGATACGCGGGTAGTTGAAGATCTCCGTTGAAAGCGCGCTCGTGATCCAGTTGGCCTTGTCGCCGGTCAACTCCGTAGAGGCGGTCTCGCCGACAAGCAGCGGCTTCTGAGTCAGCGAGGTGATGTCGTTGTATGTTGGACCAAAGAGGTCGCTGAAGGTCTGCCAGCTTTTCCAGATCTGCGTGGCGCCCCAGTTGTAGCCATCCATCGCGATCCAGTCGGTGTACGCATCGCCGGGATATAGCCCGCTGAGCGGGACGCTGCCGGTATACTCGATATTTGGGCTCCACACCCAGGTGACGTTGGTCACGCCGTTGGCCGTGAACAGATCATGCACATGCCGCCAGGCCTGGACATACTGGCCGGGAGTATTGCCGTTGATTCCCTCATTCCATGGGTACCAATCGCCGTTCATCTCATGGGCGAAGCGCAGGAAGAACGGATGTCCCCACGCCTTTGCATCCAGGGCGAACTGGGTGATGTAGCTGTCATGGGCGCCGCTAATGATGGAGCTGAGCGAGTAGGCCGGCTGATTGATATCGCCGAGGTAATCCCAGGGTTCCCAGGTCACCATCGGGATGGAGCCGTGGTTGCGGATATTGTCCATCCAGACCGCCTCGAAGTTCTCCGCGCCATCTCGTTTGGCCCACCCCTGGTACATCATCACGATGGAAGCGTTCTTGCCGGCGTCGTTTTGCATCTGGGTAACGGCGCTGTAATCATAGAGCTGGCCCGGAACGTGGACGCCATAGTAGAGCGATGGGCTTATGGCGCTGGCCGCTGGGGGCGAGGTCGTCGGCGATGTCGCAGGCGGTGTTGAAGGCGAAGGCGAGGGTGGGGGGGCAAAAAACGGCGTAAAGCTGGCGATCAGCGCAGAAACGAACAGGCTCATCAATGCACTCTTCAACTGGCGACTCCTGGCGTAATGTGGCGCGGCCCTGTAGTTCTTGTCGTTGGAGAACGGAACGATGCGTTATCGGCCAGTAGCTCGATTAGCTCGATCAGAATGAGAGCAGACAGTTCACGCCGCACCACACTTTGATCATCAGGACCACGATCTTCTCGTTCTGGTTCGTTGGAAGCGCGCCGCAATGGCGCCGGTCCGGCGCGAGAAGCCTGTAGCGAGTTCATGACAAGCGAAGGTAACGCTTGCGCATGTGATCTCAGTACGGCTCATGTTGTCGCCAGTTCGACAAATGGCCAAGCATTCCCAGACCCATGAATGCGGCGCACATGAATAGCGCTTTCGCAATGGCGACTGCTGCGCTTGTAAAATGGGGGAAGCGCAAGAGGAGGTATTGAGATGAGTAAGTGGATATTCGTAGATGTTGAAGCGACGGGACGAAGCCCCATCAATGGCGCGATGACCGAGTTTGGCGCGGTGGACTACAAGACACGGCAGACATTCCATGGCGTTATCTGGGAGAGCTGTCCAGCCGAAGACAATCCCGCCGTCAGCGTTATCACCGGGAAGTTGCTCAACCCGCTGTCTGAGGTCATGTCCGATTTTGCTCGCTGGTTAGAGGGTCTGGGCAAAGAGCGCCCTATCTTCATCAGCGACAATCCCGCCTATGACTATCAATGGATCAACGCCGCATTCGATAGTTGCGGGATGGAGAACCCATTTGGCCATTCCGCGAGACGCATCGGCGACTTCTGGGCCGGGCTGCGACGAGATTGGAGTGATACCCAGTCCTGGAAGCGGTTGAGAGTAACGCCGCACGATCATAACCCCGTCAACGACGCTACGGGGAATGTGGAAGCATTTGAGCGCATCTTGCAGATAGCAAAGAGCCCGCATGACGCAAATCCAGAGGGGTAGCGCCAACATCACCGATTGCCCATAGTACTGGGGGGCAACTATGCCAGCGGTAACCTTGCGGGCGCTGCGTCAGTGTGGTGCGGCCAGACCATCACTCGGTCGGCGTTTTGGGCGTGCGCATTGTGGTGACTTTGTGGACCTCGCCGCGGCGATCATAGGTGATCCACTCGCCAACCTGGGTTCCGTGGTCGAAGTAGCCCGATCGCATCCGTGTGCCATCGAGCCGAAACCATTCCCAATACCCGTCGGGCGCGCCGTCAACCATATCACCCTGGGCGTGAATGGAGCCGTCTTTGTGGTATTCGATGTGTCGCTCTCTCATGCTCTGAAGGATAGCACACCGCCCACTCTTCTCCAATCCTGCGCTGTCTGGGGCGCCGCAATTGCAAAACCAAGCAACCGTGTTGATGGGCGATCTGCTCTCTGGACATGCATAGCGATGATCTGTGGGTTGCTATCAAATTCGCCAACAGCAGAGAAGCGGCTTTCGCAAGAGAAGTGAAGAGCCGCTTCAATTCAAGATTTATCTGGGAGCCAGCGGTGGGATTTGAACCCACGGCCTGCTGTTTACGAAACATCGGCGCTCTGTTCCACTTCGTTCCACTGCGTTCAGCGAGTCCCAATTTGTCGAGGATTCGTGGGAATATGCCCCTCTGATCGTCCCGTTGTGTTCCGTTCCGTTCGCCCCGTTTGCTGGCGGTTTTGCTGGCAGGCCATCCCCCAAGAATCCGATGTCTTGACACTTCCCTCGTTCGTCATTGTTCGCTATTGTCTGTGTGGGTTAGGGTGAAATCTGGGGTCACCGCGACAGCCTCAATGGACGCACACGTGGATCTGTATCCTGCGGGGCTCCCTCAATATGTCGGTCAGTACGTGGCTGTGCGGCGACAGTCGGGTTGGTTTTCGTCCGAGCAATGTTGCTAGCATCAAACAGAGCTGCATGGAGAGGCACTTGCGAGAAAGGTCAAGGGACTCAAGCCAATGGCAACATCACTGATCAACGCGATTCAAGTTCATGAGTATGGCGCAGCAGATCAGCTCAAACTTGAGCAGATATCGGAGCCGGAACCAGGAGAAGGAGAAGTCCTCGTCCAGGTCCATGCCGCCGGGGTCAATCCAGCCGATTGGAAAATCCGCTCCGGGATGTTTCAAGCCTTTCTCCCGACCACCTTCCCCTATGTGCCAGGCGCTGACCTCTCCGGGGTGATTGATCAGGTTGGCCCCGCGGTGACGACGTTCCAACTGGGGCAGGCGGTCTTCGGACGAGGGTCACAGGGAACCTATGCGGAATATGCGCTCGCCCCAGCCGCAGCGCTGGCGCTCAAACCGGACAGCCTGAGTTTCGATGAGGCGGCCACCATTCCCGTCGGCGCGACCACCGCGTGGCAGGGCCTCTTCGACCATGGCCAGCTAAATGCCGGTCAGCGGGTGTTGATTCTGGGCGGTTCCGGTGGCGTCGGCCTCTTCGCGGTGCAGTTCGCCCGGTGGAAAGGCGCTTATGTGCTGAGTACAACCTCTGCGTCCAACTTCGAGTTTGTACGCGCACTCGGCGCAGAACAGGTATTTGACTATGCCCAGGCAGACGCGCTTGATGCTGTGCGTGACGTTGATCTGGTCTTCGATACCGTCGGGGGCGCTGCCCAGGCAAGCGCATTCTCAGCCTTGAAGCATGGAGGCGCTCTGGTCACTGTCGCCGGGATGCCCGACGAAGCCAGAGCACAGGAACTAGGAGTACGTACGGCACGATTCTCCGCGCAGACTAGCAGTGAGTTGTTGGCTACGTTTGCTCGCCTGATAAGCGCCGGCGAAATCAAGGCAATCGTAGGTGCAACCTTTCCGCTCAACGAAGCGGGCAAAGCGCAGGAACTGAGTCAGCAAGGACATGGTCGGGGACGCATCATCCTCCAGATCGCCAGATCGCGTGACGGCATCGCGTGACTTCTCCTCGTGATGCGACGATCATGAGTCAGCTAGCACGTAGGGTCGAGCGGAAGGAGGAGGCGTCCGATGCGCACTTCTGACCTGAGCAGCATCCTCGACCCGCAGGGCTACCTTCAACGCATTCATTTCTCTGCGGCACTCGACCTCACTCCGTCGCAGCCATCCTCACGGCTGTTAGGCGCGTTGCACCAGGCACATTTGCTCGCCGTTCCCTTCGAGAATCTCTCCATTCACTATGGCCAGCCAATCATCCTCGAGGAAAGGCCGCTCTATGACAAGATCGTGCGACGCCACCGGGGCGGCTTCTGCTACGAGCTCAATGGCCTATTTGCATGGCTGCTGCGGCAACTTGGCTTCACGGTGACACTGCTCTCGGCGCAGGTGGCGCAGGCTGATGGTGATTTCTCACCGGACTTCGACCATCTGACGCTACAGGTACATGACGTAAATGGCATAGACTGGCTAGCCGATGTCGGCTTCGGTGACTCGTTTCGGCGGCCGCTGCAGTTTCAATCTGACACCGAGCAAGTTGACGGCGATGGCTTCATCTATCGCCTCCATGTCGATGCGAGGGACGACTCCTGGCTCGTCCAGCGGCAGGGCGAGGGGGACTGGGAGACGCAATACCGATTCACCTTGCGCCCGCACATGTTGGCCGACTTTGCCGAGCGCTGTCTTTTTCAGCAGACGTCGCCTGACTCGCACTTCACGCAGCGGCGCATCTGTTCGCTAGCCTTGCCCGATGGGCGCATCACGCTGAGTGACCTTCGGCTGATTACCTCGGTCAATGGTGTGCGGGACAAGCGCGAGCTGGACTCAGAGGACGAGTATCGCGACGTCTTGGCGCAGCAATTCGGCATCGCGGTCTAGGTCTTGTCCCTCATCACTTCAAGACCGTGCTTTTGATTGGGAGATACCTACACAAGCGCAAGTGGCGCACGACAAGATGCAGGGCTGATCCTTCTCCCACAGTGTCCAGCTAAAACTAGTAACCAAGGAGGTCCACAAGGCAACCTACGGATTACAAAACGGAAGACGCTGGTTCAGGGCGTGTCGGAACGTGTCGCTGAGCAGAGGAAACCTCATGCCGCACTGTCGTCACGTGCCGCTGGATGTCGGGGTTGTTCGCGTGTTTGGTCGTCAGAATGGTCGTCAGGTCATGGGCTTATGAGTCCCCTTACGCACCATTCGTGGACGTTCGCCAAGTATCGGCAGGTGTCTCCTTTTCGGGAACGCCTGCTCTTTCTTATGCGCCCTATGTCGCCATCTATCGCCCAGTGTTGTGGGTCAATGGGTCAGAATAAAGGGTCACGCCAATTCATGTTGGAAGTGACTCGAACACTCAACCTGCGGTTTTGGAGCCTGCTGCCGTCCGTTCAGCAGCGTTCAGGGAAGGATACGAGCAGGCTTGAAATCGCTCATTTGGCGGGTGCAAAGTACGTGGAAGTTCACCAACGTTCACAGAAGTTCACCGGCGTTGGGGTCAGCTCAGAGCAATCGAACACCACACAATCATTTGAGCATCTTTCAGGGGGTAAATCAAGCAACTGAGCACTCGAATTTCATACGGCCGATTGCAAAGGTGCGCGCCAAAGCCAATGATCCGCTGCCCCTGTGGCCAACTACTCCTCTTGACAGGAGCGAGGTTCTCCGTGTATTTCTTTGGTTATAGCAGTGATTGGTAGTACCAAGTACTTCCTCCGCCCTGTTTCTATCCGAAAGTGGAGATCAATGCCAGGATCCGTCGTTTCCGAGAATGGCCAGCCACCAATCAACGAGGAGGCAGAACAATTCACCTTCTTGTTCCTGGATTTGCGTAGAGTTCTCGGTGCGGGATTTAGGCACGCGCATCGGCAGGGCTTTAGCATGACCCAATTCATCGTTCTAGGATTGATTGGCAACGCTCAGACTACTGGAGAGTCCTGCACCATCAGTAATATAGCTGCTCATTTGGGTATTGACCCTGCGACTGTGGTTCGCACTGTTGATAGCCTGGAGAATCGGGGATTGGTAGAGCGTAGGCGCAGCCGCGAAGACAGGCGACAGGTCTTCGTGGAATTTACCGCTGCGGGCCGCGCTGCTCGGCAACAAGCGCACCAGCAGTTCGTCGAGCGCATTCATACAATCTTTCTGGAGATGAGCGCCGATGGCCAGACATCGCTCATGCGTGGATTGGAAGAATTTGTGCAAGTAGGTTTACAGCCGCATTCCGAACGCGAGGTGGAGAAGCATGATTAGACTGTTCCGATTTCTGAGGCCATTTCGTACTTCCGTCTTCGTCGTGTTTCTCCTGGTCTTCTTGCAGTGCCTTGCCAATCTCTATCTCCCTACGTTGATGGCGGATATCGTGAATAACGGGATTGTGAAAGGCAATACAACGTATATCCTCCGGGTTGGCGGAATCATGTTATTGGTCACCCTGTTGGGCACAATTTGTGCTATCGCAGGCAGTTTCTATTCTGCAAGGGTTGCCATCGGCTTTGGGCGCTTGATCCGTACCAAGCTATTCACCCGTGTTGGGAGCTACTCGTTGCACGAGATTGATATGGTAGGCACGGCGTCGCTCATTACACGCACAACCAACGATACAAATCAGGTACAGCTGGTTCTGGTCATCATCCTCAACATGATGATCAGCGCGCCTCTGATGATTATCGGCGGTCTCATCTTAGCCTACGGCCAGGATGCGGCGCTTACCCTGTTGTTGCTCATCGTCATTCCCATACTTGTAGCGCTGATCCTGCTTGATCATGCGGGTAGCAATCCCGCTCTTCAGAGTTCTCCAATCGAAATTGGACCGGCTCAATCTCATCCTTGATGAAGGCTTAAGCGGAGTGCGCGTAATCCGCGCGTTTGATCGCATCAAGCATGAAAATGAGCGCTTCGATGTAGCAAACAGCGATCTGAAAGATGTGGCCATCAGGGTGAATCGTATTGTCGCGTTCTTGATGCCAACGTTGATGCTGGTGTTCAATCTGACGTCTATCGCCATTCTCTGGTTCGGCAGCATTCGTATCAACAATGGCGATATGCAGTTTGGCGCGCTCTTCGCCTTTCTTCAGTACTCGGTCCTCATTCTTTTCTCCCTCTTGATGCTGTCGATGCTATTCATTATGCTTCCGCGCGCAGCAGCCTCCGCGGATCGCATCAACGAGGTGCTCGACATGGAAGCCGAGATCCACGATGCGGCGATGGTGAAAGAGACCGAGGGAGAAGGCGGACATATCACATTCCAGAACGTGACATTTTCCTATCCCGGAGCTGAAGAGCCCGCGCTGCAAGACATTTCGTTCACCGCTCGCCCTGGTCAAGTGACAGCAATCATCGGGGGAACAGGATCGGGTAAGTCGACCCTGATCAACTTGATCCCACGCTTCTATGACGTGGATAGTGGCAGCATCTTCATTGATGGGATCGATGTGCGTGACATGGGGCAAGAATACCTGCGAGCAAAGATTGGCCTCGTGCCGCAACAAGCAGTGCTCTTTTCCGGTACGGTCGCCCAAAACATCCGCTATGGCAAGGAAAGTGCTACCTTCGAAGAGGTCAGACACGCGGCTGAAACTGCCCAGGCAGCTGAGTTCATTGATGAGATGCCGAATGGTTATGAATCCGTCATTTCCCAAGGCGGCGTGAACGTCTCAGGCGGCCAAAAGCAACGCCTTTCCATTGCACGCGCCTTGGTAAAACGGCCTGAGATCTACCTGTTTGACGATAGCTTCTCAGCGCTTGACTTCAAGACTGATGCGCGGTTACGGGCCGCGCTGAAGAGAGAAACCCGCGATTCTACCGTCCTCATCGTCTCGCAGAGGGTGAGCACGGTTATGGATGCAGATCAAATTATTGTTCTGGATGATGGGCGTATCGCGGGCATTGGTGCCCACCGCGATCTCATGGCAAGCAATCAGATCTATTACGAAATTGTCTCCTCCCAGCTTTCCTTGGAGGAAATCGCATGAGCCAAGACCGCACAAGCACATGGAAGCGCTGGGCAAAATCAGCGCCCAATGGGTCCCATGGGACGAGGTCCAATGGGGGGGATGATGGGCGCTCCAGTCCAGAAAGCAAAGGATTTTCGTGGCACTCTGTTTCGGCTTCTTGGCTACTTCGAGCCAGAGAAATTCCTCCTCCTTATCATTCTGTTCGCGGCAGTGCTTGGGACAGCGTTCAATATCGTTGGACCCAAGATCCTTGGCTTGGCGACGACGAAACTTTTTGAAGGTATCATGCAGAAATATCAGGGCATACCTGGCGCTTCGGTTGATTTCACCTATATCGCGCACGTGCTACTGATCCTGGCTGGACTCTACGTTGTAAGCGCTATCTTCATCTACCTCCAGCAATATCTCATGGCGGGTGTGGCGCAAAGAACGGTGTATACGATGCGCAAGCAAGTGGAGGACAAACTTGCGCGCTTGCCGCTAAAGTACTTTGATTCCAACCCGCACGGCGAGATTCTCAGTCGCGCCGTCAACGATATGGACAACATCAGCACGACGCTGCAGCAAACCCTGACGCAGCTGATCACTTCTGTCGTAACAGTCATTGGCGTTGTCATTGTGATGCTGACGATCAGCGTATGGTTGTCTCTGGTGGTGTTTGTCACCCTGCCGCTGAGTCTACTTGTCACCACGGTGGTCGCAAAGCGCTCCCAACGCTATTTCGCGCGGCAACAAGCAGCCTTGGGCGAACTCAATAGCCACGTGGAAGAGATGTACACCGGACACAAGATCGTCAAGGCATTTGGCCGTGAGACTGAATCCATCGAGGTATTCACCACCATCAATGACAAATATTATGAGGCCGGTTGGAGGGCGCAATTTGTCTCCGGCACTATCATGCCGCTGATGAGGGCAATTGGTAATCTCGGCTATGTCTTTGTCGCTGTCATTGGCGGCATCATGGTGACGCAAGGGACTATTTCTATCGGCGATGTGCAGGCATTTATTCAATATTCGCAGCAGTTTACACAACCGATTACCCAACTGGCCAGTGTCGCGAATACGATTCAGCTCACGATCGCGTCAGCAGAGCGTGTCTTTGCGCTCCTTGACGAGCAAGAAGAGACGCCTGAAGCAGAGGACGCAAGAGTCATGGAGTCTCCGCGGGAGACGTTCACTTCGCGCATGTCTCATTCCGATACAAAGCTGATTCCCCGCTGATTGAGGATATGAACATCGAGGCGAAACCTGGGGCAGACAATTGCCATTGTGGGGCCAACAGGAGCTGGGAAGACCACGCTGGTCAATCTATTAATGCGCTTCTACGATGTGGACGAGGGAGAAATTCTGCTCGACGATGTCAACATCATTCACTACAAGCGCGGGGCCCTGCGTCGTACGTTTGGCATGGTCTTGCAGGATACATGGCTCTTCAATGGGACGATACGAGACAACATTGCCTATGGCCGAGAGGGTGCAACTGAGGAACAGATCATCCGAGCGGCGCAAGCGGCGCGCGCTGATCATTTTATTCGTACCCTCCCTGAGAGCTACAACACCGTTCTCAATCAAAATGCGACCAATATCTCGCAAGGACAGAAACAGTTACTGACCATCGCCCGAGCGTTTTTGGCAGATCCAGCCATTCTGATTCTGGACGAAGCAACAAGTAGCGTTGATACGCGTACTGAGATAGCAATTCAAAAAGCGATGGCCGAGTTGATGAAAGGGAGAACCAGTTTTGTGATTGCCCATAGACTGTCGACGATCAGGGATGCTGATCTGATCCTGGTCATGAATCACGGTGCCATTATTGAGCAGGGAACCCATGCAGGTCTGCTTGCCCAGAACGGCTTTTATGCTGACCTCTATAATAGTCAGTTCTTAGGACGAACCCTTCAGGAAGAGGCTGTTTGAGCATGTGCTGACCTGCTCCCCTGTTTGTGTTCGGGGAAAACGGGAGATGACGCTTGGTTGCTAATGACTGGGCGAAGGTCACTGAAGTCTGCTGGCGCAGCGCTCTATGCTGGCGTTGAGGTCAAATGGGGTCACACTGACTCGCTGGCGGCGAGGATCAGATCCATTTCGATCGGTTGAACTCCCGGTGCTTCAATGCTGTCCTTGATCGTCGCGCAACGGCCCACCACTGGCTCGATCACCCACTGCCGCACGCCAGAGGGGTAGAAGGTCGTTTCGCTCGGCGAAGATGCGACCACTGATTGTGGGCATGACCTGAAACCCAGTTTGGGTCCACGGATAATGAGAAATAATGTTATGTTGCTAGTGTGTGAGCGAAGACCGCTGGAGCCAGGTGCTGTAAGGCACTATGCGGTCGCTCGTGGTTGTAGTCCTCCTTCCTGTTCTGGATGGTCACTCTGGCCTGCGGTAGGCTGACGAACCAGTGCACATTGAGACACTCCTCGCGGAACTTGCCATTAAAGCTCTCCAGGGAGCCGTTCTGCGTGGGCTTGCCTGGCTCGATGAAGTCGAGTGTGACGCCGTGCGCATACGCCCAGGCATCCAAGAGGTGCCCCGCGAACTCGGGGCCATTGTCGATGGTGATCTGCTTAGGTGACCCATAGGGGGCGACGAGTTGGTCGAGCACCCGCGTCACGCGCTGGCCGGGCAGTGAGGTGTCAACCTCGATCGCCAGGCACTCCCGTGTCACATGTCGAGCACCTATCGAGCACATTGAGCGTCCCGGAAGCGGCGTCCGTCGGCAAGCGTATCCAGCATGAAGTCCATGGCCCACGCCTCTCCTCGTTTCCAGACCTGCTCAGAAGGAACACGTGGAGTCACCGCGACGCGTTTGCGCTTGTGACGGCGCACTTTGAGTCCTTCCAGTCGGTAGAGTCGGTACACGCGCTTGCGATTGATCCTGCCCATCTCGCGTTGCAGCAGCACATGTAAGCGGCGATAGCCGTAGCGAGGATGCTGCCCCGCCAAGAGCCGTAAGCGCTCGCGCACTTGTCCTTCATCGGCACGTGGATGAGGCACATAGCGCATCGTGCTGCGATGCGCCCGCGCGAGACGGCACGCTCGTCGCTGCGACACCTGATACGTCGCTTGCACATAGCCCACGGCAGAACGCCGGGCCGTGGGCGTCACCAGGTTTTTGCGGCAATGTCCTTCAATGCCTGATTATCCAGCGTCAGATCCGCTACCACCTGCTTGAGCTTCTGGTTCTCTTCTTCCAGCTGCCGCAGTCGGCGCAGTTGGCTGACTTCCAACCCACCATACTGGGCTTTCCAGCGATAGTACGTGGCGTCGCTGATGCCTTCCTCGCGGCAGACGTCGGCGAGGGCTTGGTCACGCTCGACGCGCTTCAAGATGCCAATGATCTGCTCTTCACTGAAGCGGCTCTTGCGCATGTGATCTGTCCCCTTCCTCCTGGCGGGATTGTCTCACATCCGCTGGACCAGTTAGCGGGTTTCAGGTCACGTCTACTCACCTCTGGAGACACAGCAGTGCATGCGAGACAACGGATGAGCCCTGTAGAGAAGGCGCTCATTCGCCAGGGACGCGCCCACCTGCTGCGTCGCCATGGGGTGACGCCACGGGTGGAGTAAGTCATTGGCCACGCTTGGAAAGGAAGCGGAATGGAACCGCATTGGCGCGTGCTGTGCGTGCTGGAGGGCTGTGACGGCTGGATTGTCTGGCGACCAGGGCAGCCCAGCCGCTGGCTCGATGAACTGGCGCAGTTGCAGCGTGGACAGATCCAACAGGGCTGGTGTGCGACATGCGCCGCCCACTACGAGCAACGTTCCACGACGATGGACACAACGCTGTGGTTGGATGTGACTGGGCGCTGGGAGCGGGTACCGCTGTGTGAAGTCTGCGTGCCCTAGCACCTGTCCCTGCTGCTCCACTCGTCGATCGACGGTGCAGTGACATTCCCTCTCCACGCTGGGCCGTCCCCCATCCCTCGTGGCTCGAGAGCGCCGTTACCAGCCCGTCCCGTCGACGCGGAATAGGGAGCGGAGTGGAGAGCAGCGGAACGCAGCGACCTTGCAGTGGCGCGGGTGGGCTGGTAGGCTGCGCGCGAGCCACGAGTGGAGTGGCAGGGACGCGCCGTGCGCGGGGAATCCAGCGGCATTCCCTACTATCGGACCCCTCCGTTCCGGAGTGGACCCCCGTGCCATTCGCAGCACAATCTTCCACTGCTTCTCCTGGCGAGCGCGCAAGGCACGGATGCCGCCGCGCGCGAGCCGTTCCGTCCAACTAACGCGCACAGCTAGAGGGCGCGAACTCACTAACAGGCGCCCTCTGATATACAACATGCAGCGAACCACAACCGTGATACGGTATCACTGGCCACCTGAGATGAGCGGCGGACACCTACCTCCTTTGCATCCACCTATCACGGCGCAGGAACCTCCCCGACGTACGCACCTCCGCGATTTCCCCACACGCCATCGGCGATGTCCAGCACACCGGTGAGCGCGAAGAGCCCAAAGGCGCCGCCAGTGAGGACGATCTGCGTGATGTCGAGCCCTGACCGCTGGAAGATGATCGTGCTCGGTATCACGATCGCGCAGAAGAGGATCACGGTCCCGCCCACCACTGGCCACCACATGGCGGCGAGGAAGCCAAGGATCATCGCGACCAGGAGGGCGAGGCTAAGAGAATCCCCCAAGCTCAACGCGCCGCCAGCGTCGACGGTCCCAGCGGCGGTCCCTACTCCCACCGCCGCGCCGATGGCCTCGCCGAGGAAGAGGACCAGGAGGAAGAGCCCAAAAACGATGGTGAGGATGCGCGCTGTCCAATGGAGGAGATGTTTGTTCGTGTCCACGTGGCCACCTGCCTTCCCCTGGCATCCCTGCCGTTGTGTGACCTCCCTGCCGAAATGACTGCTCGACAGCACACCGCTACAACTGTAACCAGACCACAGCCCTTGCCCAATCCGCTCGCAGGAATAGGGGAGCGTAACACAACGACGTCACAATGGCCCTTGGATGAGTCTTGGACCACTTCAGGGCATCCCTCTCTGCCATGATGCAGGGGTACAATTCCGACATGACGTCGTCATCCCAATGACCGCTGTGTTTCCAGTTGGCGCTGCGCCAAGCGCTGACCATCTCGGGCAAGCAGGCGTGAGAGACTGATACGTTGGCCGGCAGGCTAACATGAAAAGGAGAGCAGATCCATGTTGGGAGAACTGACCAGCGACCAGATCGAGCACCTACTCCATAGTGAGGTCGTCGGGCGCATCGGCTGCCACGCCGCAGGCCGGACGTATGTCGTGCCGGTCAATTACGCCTATGACGGCGAGTTCCTCTACGGGCATGCCGCCGACGGGATGAAGCTGCAGATGATGCGGGAGAACCCCGAGCTCTGCTTCGAGGTGGACCGCCGTACGGGTCTCTCCGACTGGCAGAGCGTGATTGCCTGGGGCACGTTCGAAGAGGTGGAGGGCCGCGAGGCTACGCGGGTGATGGATCTGCTCCTTGATCGGCTGTTGCCCCTCCTGGCCAGTGAAGGCACCCCCACCACACGTGATGACGCGCGCGAGGCACTGGCAGCAGGCGCTCCTGTAGAGCGTCTGGCGATCTATCGCATTCGCCTGCGTGAACGCACGGGCCGCTTCGAGAAGCCCGCGTGACGCATGAGACTGCGGGAATAGTGCGTTGAGACCTGGCGACGAGCTCCCACCTCGTGAGCAGCTGGTAAGGGAACGGCAAGCCGTTGTGACCTGGGATAGATGCGGATGGAAGACATTGACACAGCGAGGTGGAATCTCTGCTCCACCAGGTCTCGTAGCGTCCCGCTCGCGCTGACCGCACTCTCCTCACGCGGCGAGCCATCACGAGAAATAGGGAGACGCTGCCGCTGTGACGATCGCCCCGTTCAATCGCTGGCTCTACCGCGGTCGGCGACCCAACTGGATCGCGCGGCTGCTCAATGCTCTGGGGGCTGCCGTCGCCTCGACGGGCGTGACAGCCACGGTGGGGATGGTGACCCTGGAGGTCGTCGGACGCCGGTCGGGACGGACGATCGCGCTGCCCGTGGCGGTGGTCGTGGTCGACGGGCAGCGCTACCTGGTCTCCATGCTGGGCGACCACGTCCAATGGGTCAAGAATGTCCGGGCAACTGGCGGGCGAGCCGTGCTGCGTAGCGGCGGTCGAGAGCACATCATCCTCAAAGAGGTCTCCGCCGAGCGGCGTGCGCCCATCTTGCGGGCGTACCTACGGCGAGCGCCCGGAGCGCGGCCCCACATGCTGGTGAGCAAAGATGCGCCCCTGGCCGACTTCGAGCAGATCGCGCCAGCCTATCCGGTCTTCCGTGTGACGTCTCTCACGTCAGATGAAGCCGAGCCAGCCTGAGATGGCAGGGGCAATAGCGGTGACGGTCAGGTGACGGCCGCGAGTGCGCCACGCCAAGGTGCGCTCGACCACCCAGCCTCAAGACCTATTGGACGATTTGTGTTCATCATGCCGTAGGCCCTTTCTGGTGTTCGGCGCCACGGTCGCGGTGGCGATACGCGCGCAAGCGCTCCAACTCTGAGGCATCAGCCCACACGATCCAGCGCTGCATCCCACCACGCTCCTTGCGCGCTCGCACCACACCACGTTGGATCCAGGTGAACAGCGAGGAACGGGGCACACCCAGGCGCTCGGCTACCTCCCGCGCCCACCATTCCTCTGGACCGAGCGCCTTTGGTGAGTGGCCATGCCGGTGGGTGTTGCCCAGTCCCAGCTGGCGCCGCAGGGTCTGGACGCCAACGGGACTCCACCCAGACCTGCTGCGCAAGGGTGGAAAGCCGTCGGCCTCGAACTGGTGGGCAATCGCCTCCAGAGACCAGCCGACTGCGCTCAATTCCTGGACGCGGGCGCACAGGCGCGCGTAATCACTGCGCTGGGTGTAGCGCGCAATGGGACGGATCAGCACCCCCTCCGTCTGACTGCCTCCCGCCCAGGTGATCCGGACGCGCACCTGCTCACTCGTGCCCTGCGCGTCCACTTCGACCCGCTCGACCACCTGCCGGAGGATGTCCTTGCGGTCCGCAGCCGTGGTTGTGGGAGCGGCCCACAGCGCCGGAATGTCGGCGGCCAATCGACGAATAGTCGCTCGTTCCGCACTCGTCAGGACCCGCGGTTGCTGCTGGAGGAAGCGGTGATACTCCTCCTCGAGGGTCTGCTGCGCCTGCAACTTCTCCTCCCAGGCCCGCTCCAAGGTTCGAGCGACCAACCGATTCTCCGGTTCCACGGCCTGGTATTGTCTGGCCGCACGGTCCGTCTCGTAGGCGGCCCGTTCCCGGCGTTGCTCCCACAGCTGGGCAAGGCTTGCGCGTTCCTGCTCGACCTGCTCCGTCGCGGCCAACGACAATTCCAGCGCGGCGGGCTCGAGCGCCGCGAGGACGTGTTCGGTGACAAACGTATCCAGGACCGGTCCCCCCAGATGCTGACAGAGCGCTTCGCCGTAGTGATTGCGTCGGTGTGCACACTCATACGTGAAGGGAGTAGGGCGACCGTGCGACTGCTGGTAATGCACGCCCAGCCGGACGCCACAGTGTGCGCAGACGACCAGACCAGCCAAGAGCGCTGCCCCCCTGCGCACCGCGCCAACCACAGCAGCGCGGGCACGATTCGCGGCCAGACGCGCCTGATTCCGCTCATACTGCTCCCACGAGAGATAAGCGGGGCAATGGTCCGGCAGCAGGGCGTGCCAGTCGGCCCGCGACATGACCACCCGACCACTTTGCGGATGCTCGGGCTGATACCGCCGACGGTCCATCTGCCGCCGTCCGTAGACGTAGGCGCCGGCGTAGAGCGGGTGCTTCAAGAGGTTCTGCAAGGTCGCGCGGTTGGGACGACGCCAGACCAGCTGCCCTTTGCCTGGCCCCTCGCGCACCCGCACCCCCAGCCGAATGTCGTGGCGCGCCAAGTAGCGCAGCAGCCCACCCAGCGTTCCCAGCTCCTCGAACTGCGCAAAGATGAGCCGGACCACCGCCTGGACCTGCTCGTCAGGGTCGAACTGGATGGCGCCGTCGGCGTCCCAGACATAGCCACTCGGCAGCGCAAAGGTCAGCGCTCCCCGGCGGGCTTTGCTCAAACAGCCCTGGTAGAGCCGTTGCTTGAGCAGATGCAGCTCGGCCTCACTCATGGTCCCTTTGAGTCCCAGCAATAAGCGGTCGTTGTACAGCGCCGGATCGTAGAGCCCGTCCAGATCGGCAATGAGCGTGCCAAAGAGCGCACACACTTCCAAGAGGCGGTGCCAGTCCAGGTTGGAGCGCGCCAGACGCGACATCTCCAGGCCCACGATGAGGCCGACATGGCCCAGACTCACCTCCGTCACCAACCGCTCAAAGCCGACGCGTCGCACCGCAGTCGCGCCGGACTTGCCCAAATCGTCGTCAATGACCACGATCCGGTCGCTGGCCCAGCCATAGGCTTCGGCGCGGCTCACCAAGCCATATTGTAACCGCGTCGACTCGGGATGGAGCGAGATCTGCTGCATGGTGGATTGGCGGACATAGACCGCTGCTAGGCGCTCATGGTGCCACGACGCGATCTTGCTGCTTTGCCCCAGACGTGCACTCACGTCTTCGTGAGCCGATCTCAGTCTAGCGGTGGAGGTCATGCTCGGCCTCCTCGCTGCTGACGACTCGCTGCGGGGCGGCGCTTAACTGCCGTTCGACGAGGTGGCCGAGCAGTTGCAAGAGCCGTTGCCGATTGGCCCGCGGCAACTGCTGCCACCGACTGCGCAGGGGCGCGCTTGAGGGCGGGGGGGAGCGCTGACCCGCGGCGCTGATTCAGCGGGGACGATGGACATAGCACACCAGCTTCCTGTCGAACACCTGCACAATCCTGCTGCGCTGCCTGGAGCCGGGTGACGACCGTGAGCAGGTTTAGCAGCCCAGTGAGTCCTATCATGGGCGGCCCCGACTTGGACGTCAAGAGCGAATTGTAGGTACTGTGAGTGGGTTCTCGGTGGTGTCCCGCTTATACACTCGACTTGATCTCTCGACCGAGCAATGCGAGGCGTGATCCCCGGTCTGCGACGGGAGACGCGGCTGGACGCCAGAGTCCTTTGAGCAGTGGCTCGCTGATAACTGGAAGCGCCTGCTCCTGCCGCTGTGACATGCCCATTTCTCCGTCTTGTTGACCATCCTGTAACAAACGCCCTCGGAGCCACATTCGGAGATACACACGGAGAAACCAAGGAGGGCCGCTGCACCGTGTGCAACGACCCTCTTCTCCCTCTCATCCCTGATGGTGCGTGCTCGACCTCTTGCCGCTGGGGCACCTGGTTGCGCCCTGGTTGTATTGACCAATTGCTCGAGGCGCAGGTGTGGGGTGGCGTTCGCACCGGGGATGCAGCTTACGGAGGCCGGTCTAGGACCGGCAGACGTGGTCAGTTTGGCAGACCCCGTAGAGCTCCCGTACGGAAACGACACGGAGACTCGCCATGCTCTTCACGTGACGCTGCTCCTTTCTCGTTCCCCCTCGACCGCTGTCCCTCGCTCTACTCGATGTCCCCTCCGGTCGAGGTCTACTTACACTCTAGCCCCGTGGCGCGCAAGATACAAGGCGTTGGCGTCACGACCGCATCACACTGTGCGGGGCGCTGCTGGCGGTAGATCCTGCGCCAGCCCGTCAAGAGCTGAGGCGAGGTCCAGGTGGAGAACAAAGGTCAGCAGGACAGGGGACGTGACATCGGGCGAAGTATGGGTGATCTCATAGCGGTTCCACTTCGTCGTCATCCGACGCACTTCATCTTTGCGGATCGCTATGGGAGGCTGAAGAAACGGACGCAGCGTCAGCCCGCCAGGAAACACCTCGACAAGGAGAAACGGCCAGCCATAGCTTACCCCCGCAATGGAGCCCGAACACCGTCCTGCGGCGAGTCGCTCGCCCGAAGCCTGCACCGCCTGCACGCGTTCATTGACCAGCGCACCCTGGCGCAGGCCCATGATGGCGGGGAAGGCGAAGGTGAACAACAGGTAGCCGAAGCTGGCGACGACGAATGGGATGCCGAGCCAGATCCCCAGTTCATGCAGGCGGATCTGTTCCCAGATCGCCTGGCTGACCTCCGTGTAGGTCCCATGTTGAGCGAGGTAGAAGCGCCCGTCACGCACGAACCCGTTGAGCGCACCGCCGCCATACTGCGCGCTCAAGCTCAGGGTCCACAGGAAATTGACGCCCCACAGTAGCGTGATGAGGGCAGCCAGACCCAACGCGACGGGGTGCAACCGAGCTCGGACCGTCATCAGGAGACCTCCAGGCTTCTTCGACTGCTGTCGCCAGTGCGGTGTCTGTGCTGCTGCGTGGGCGACGCACGACGAGTTCGCTTAACGTAGCCAACGCAGCATGCAAGGAGAGTGTATGTCAGCACACCTCGTGGGTCAAAACATTGATACCTTTATCGGCAATGCCCGCATCAGCGGCGACTTCCCTGAGGCGCTCGCCGAGCAACTCGAGGAGCTCAAGCGGCAGAGCCAGGAAGCGGAGGAAGACCTCCCAACGCCTTGGCAATTTGCGGGCGAGGTCCTCTTCATCAAGCCGCATGGTGCAGGACGCCAATGGAGATGGATTCTCCACTCGCCGAGCATCCATGTCGACGTGGGACTGGGCAGGCTCACCCACATTGTCGCCAAGGCGCGCTTGTCCTCGGCATTCCTGTGGGAGCACGAGATCGGGACCGCGCTGACCCTCCTCTACGGCTTCCTCGCCGACCTCCTCCAGATCCCATTCACCCTCCAAGTCAGCGAGGTTCACCTCTGTGCGGACCTGGCAGGTTGGGAACTGTCGCTCGACGACATGTCTGCTTTCATCACGCGTAGCCGCAGCAAAGGCCTGCGACTGGGCACTGAAGCCGCTGATGAGGAGTTGGACGCCAGCCTCGAAGCCTGAGGACCCTTCACCGCGCCTGGAGAGGTGCGATTGCAATTCGCGGGCCGTCGGCTGGCCACGCTCGACTTCAGCAAGGGCGCTCCTCATGCCTGCTGTATATATGACAAGACGGCGGAGATCCAGGTGTCGCGCAAAGACTGGATGCAGGAAGTCTGGAAGAGCAACGGATGGGATGAGGATAGTAGCGTGACACGTGTGGAGTTCCGCTACAAACGTGAGTGTCTGCGGGAGATGAAGGTCGAAGAGGCCTATGCCTTCCTCGATCAGATCCCATCTCTCTGGGCGTACTCCACCAAACAATGGCTCAGACACACCCTCCCCAACGGAGATCCCAACCGCGCGAGGTGGCCCCTTTCATCGCTCTGGCAGCTCGTCCAGCAGGCGAGCTTCTTCTGCGATGGCACGCCAGCTGTCCGCGAGCGCCGCCGAGCGGGCGACCTCACGCTTCTCTGCCAGATGATCGCTGGCTGTTCCACCAGCGCCGCTGCATTCCTCACCCAAGTGCTTCCCACCGGGGATGATGGGACGCACTTCCTCATTTGGTTCTGGGACTGGCTCGAACGCTACCTCGAAGAGAAGGGTCTCAATTTCGATCAGATCTGCGCAGAGAAAGCCGCACGCCTGGGCATTGGCGCTGCAAGCGCAATGATGGGATGAATTCGGTTGCCCATCGATTCTGGTAGCCGAGGTAACACCGAATGACGCTACCAGACCAAGTGCTCGATTGGTAGTGAGATACTGCTGACAGTCCGATACACGGACAAGGAGGAAGCCATGACGCCACCGCATCCAAACGCGCACGACACGACACGCGCTTGAAAGAGAAATGTTTTGGGCTGTCACGGTGGAAGGAAGCGGCGCGCCCTCCTGAGCCTCAACCGAACCCAAGATGTACGCCTTGTGCATGCGCGGCGAGATCCGGTCCAGATCAAAGTCGGTCGATCACGACGAGATACACCATCGCGGCGCTACCAGCAGTTCATTGGAGCGTCAGAGTGAACAGTACCAAGAAACGACGTGGCCACCAACGAAGGTTCGATTTACAAGCGGAAGGACGGTCGTTGGGTTGCCCGCCATGACGATCGAAGGCGGCAAGACGCAAAGAATTCAGCGGCAAGACTCGAGAGGAGGTGCGCCAGAAATTCACTGCAAAGGCAAAGCACTACGAACAGGAGCAACTAGGCGTCTTGCCCCACCACTGGTCAGTCGAACGCCAAACGCTAGACAATACCTTGCGAGTCGGTGGCTCGAGACAGTGAAGCCGCCAGTCCTCGAGGAAAGCACCTGGCGGCAACACCACTATCTTGTGTACCTTCAAGCACTTTTTTTCATAACACTCCGGGGCTTGGGTCGACGCGGCTCCTTTCCAGTTGTCAGCACGGCGAGAGTGCAGGCATTGTACGACGGCAAAACTTGTGGAGGGCCTCTCTACCCACGACCGTGCACCACCTTCACTCGACCTTGCGCACCGCGCCCTTGAACAAGCAGTGCGTTGAACTCGGGCCTTGTGGTGCGGAACATCACCGACCTGGTCGACGCTCCACGCTTCGCAGACACTGAGCTCCATGTCCTCTCTGCAGAGGAGGCGCGGGGCATCTTGCTGGATGTGGCGACCGGCGAGCGTCTGGAGGCGCTCTATTTTGTGTATATGACGATTGGATCTTCGACAGAGCGCTACCGACTTCCACGCTACAAGTGCGCTCTCAGCTCAAACGGGAGAATGGCAAACTGGACGTTTTGCGCTCCCCCAAAGACAATTGGCGTCTCGCGGAGCCGACGAGCAGATTGCACTAGGGGCGCAACCAGCAGCCCGAAAAGGCGCTGAAAACGACATCGAGGCGCCCGTCATTCTCAAGCGGAGCAACGTCTCACAGACAGGAATCTGACCTGGCACGACCACGATCTCGTGTTCTCCTACTAGCATCAGGCACTACCGCTCTTAGCGCAGCAATGTGGTAGCGTGGACGTTCAAGACGTGTGCTTGAGAAAAGGCGCAACTTTCCAGATGTGCGCTTTTCATGATCTGCGCCACACCCGTGCGACGCTGCTACTTGGGCGCACGCGTGAACCCCCAAGAGTGGTAAAGCGAGATGCTTGGGACATAGCGAGTGTCAGCCAGATCACGCTCAACGTGTATAGCCATGTGTTGCCGAACATGCAGCAGGACCCGGCAGCGGCGGCAAATGGGGGAACTGCTCATCAGGGTAGTGCGCAATGGCAGTTGACCCGTTTGTTGCTGAGGCGGTTTTGCTGGCGAGGGGCAAAAGCAAGGTAAATGAAGCAAGCGTGGGAAGGGTAATCGCTGACAAACCCGCAAGGAAACCAGGAGTGAGATGAGGGAGCCAGCGGTGGGATTTGAACCCACGGCCTGCTGTTTACGAAAAGATGGGTGCGGCGTTCGTAGTCGTCCAGCGGTGACCGAAATCCGCAATTTCAGCGGGTCCCACGTACGCGGTTGATCGTCCAAGTGCGCGGTTGTCTCCTCTGTTGGCTGTCAGGTTGGCTGTCAACACTACAAGAAAGGATGCCAATGAACCGTTAGACTCAGCCCTACGAATCGACGATCACCCTCAACGACGCCTGCCAGTGAGTGCAGGTGTTTTTGTTGCCCACAAATCGGCGGGCAGATGCAAGTGAATCGAACACGAAAGAGGAACGAACAAACATGGCGAACTTTGTGATTACCGGCAAAGCCGAGCAGACCGACGAGTCGAGCTACACGATGCAGTCCACGGGAGAAGTCGTCACCAAGATCCAGCTCACCCTCAACGTTCCCGGCATGCAAGATCGGGTGCTGTGTGAGATGCCCCTGGATGTCTCACCCAAGCCCGACATCCTGGAGCAGTGGGAGATGGAGGAGGCTCTGGCTTGTCGTCTCCGCCAACGCCATGCGTGCGCTCGGCTTCACCAGGAGCAATGCGCGACCAGGGGAGAAGGCGGTAGGCGCGCTGGTCATCTTCCAGGCGACGGAGGTCCGGGAGGCGACGGCGGATGAGCGGCGGGCGCTGATGGAGGCGCGCAAGGTGAGCAAGCTCCAAGCCAAGCAGCGCCGGGCAGCCCGCAAGGCTGAACGTGAGCTGCTAAGGCACAGACGGCTGAGAAGCAGTTGGCCTAGCGATCGGTGTGCCGCTGGCGGTCGGCGTTTGGCTGGCGCAGGAGAAGATGACCGGGAAGAAGTGGCCAAGCAAAGAGCGACAGCGACAACGGCTGCCAGGAAGAGGGCGCCACCCCAGCCATCAATCACCGTCGTACCGCTGGGGAGTGTACACCGGGGTCGGGGAAAGCGTGTGCCAGCCAACCAGGGTCACGCGTGGTGGTAATGTGAGCATGAGCGCGAGCACCCTCCTCAGAGCACAGAGCCATCTGCCACCATCCGCGCACGTCATGCCCACGCCACAGCGTTGGCTCACGCGGCCCGACAGAGACTTTGAGCATACCAGCGCACGCCACCCGTGAGGAGCAGCCCAGCGAGGAGGAGGACCGCCGGCGGACTCGGCCTCCATACAGCCTGCGCCAGCGTGGCCCCTGCGCCCACGAGGCTGGGGGGAAATCGGGCAGGTGAGCGGTCTTCATCCAGTAGCTGAGGCAGGTCACCAGCAGATAGGTCCGAAGCGAAGCCAAAGCAGAAAGAGCGCTCAAGTCCCTGGAAAGGACGACGAAGGACAAACATCGTCTCGAGGAGCAGTGATAATAGGAAGAGCGGCGATGGCGAGGGAGTGCAAGCGAAAGACACGCTGCGGCGTACGTCGGGTTGATGGTATCCTAGTGGTGTAGTTGTGCTCATTACGGCAATCCTTCCACACAGAACCAGTGTGGGAACGGAGATCAACGACTCGGTGGAAGACAGTATAGCAGACGGCATCGGCGGGGGAGAGAGCGGCAACGAGTGTGATGCGGTGTGGCTTTGCACGCCGCTATGACGTGGTTGATGGGAGGAGAGGTTCCCGATCGAGATGACTATATTCTGAAGGTGACGGACCACCATCCATGACCGGTCCCGTCCCCCAGGGCGGTTGCAGAGCGTGGCGAGCACGCTGGTTTGGTGAGCGCGATGAGGTGGCAGACCAACTCGCCGACATCGCCCGGCAAGGATCAGGGATGGCGCGGTTCGCGCATGTGTGCGCCTCACTGATGTTGGTCTTGTTCTCGGCTGGTTCACTCGTCGCCCTTGGTGGTGATGCGTTGCTGAGCGTCCTGGATGGCGCTCAGCAAGGCCATGTGGATCTCCCAGCAGCGATCTAGCTTGGGGTGAGTACGCTGCTCGTGTTGTGCATGGATGTGGCGATGCTCTACGCCGCCTCCATGCTCCGCCTCCTCGGGATGCGCCGAGCTGAGCCACGCTCCATGCGCCTCCATCGTGGCGTGATGGCCACCGTGGCAGTGTTAGAAGCTGGAACCTATGCCTACATGGCGTGGCGCTACGAGACGCCGGTCAGTGTGGTCGCCTGGGCCCTGATCCTCTCCCGTGCTCTGGCTGCGCCGCTGCTCTCGGTGTATCTCGCGATGGCGCGCCCATTGCCTGTCACAGCAAGGGATATCCTGGCGCAGGTGGAGTTGGCGAGTGGGCTCGGCTTGATTCGAGACGCGGTGACGATTGCCAACGACGCAGGAGCGTCGCTGAGCAGAAGGTGGCGCTCTTTGGCGCATCGGCGGTCATGACCCCACAGGATCGCGAGCGGTTGGATGGGCTGCTCGCCGCTGTTGAGGCACAGCACGACCCGCACGAGGCCGTCTCATACTAAACCAGTTCATGTTGTTGGGGAATGGTCAGCAGGCCACCAGTGATAGTGGGTGGCTGACTGGATGGTCGCTACGAGGGTCGGATCCGTCTGCAGCACGGCGCAGCGGTCCAGTTGGAGGGTGTCGAGTTCTTCCAGATCCGCCGGACGGCGATTGACCAGCGGGGTGTTGGAGTAGGTCCACAAGCGCTCGGCTGCACTGCCGCTCGGGGGTGTTGGGCGGGAGCGGCACGAGGTGCACATGCGCGGGGATCACGACACGCTGGCTCATGTGCCACCCCGCACGGTCCACGACCAGCACGATCTCCTTGTCGGGACCCGCTCCCGCCTGCTGGGCGAAGGCGGCGAGCGAGTGGGTGAAGAGCTCCACGTTGATGCCCCGAGCTCAGATGCCACTGGGTCCGCCCGGAGGCGGGGTGGACGTAGCCAGTGAGGTACCGCCAGCGATAGCGGGGATGGATCACGACCACCGGCCGCTGCCCCCGCAGCGCCCAGATGCGACGCAGGATGGGTTTGAGGCCGATCGATGCTCATCCGTTGCCCACACCTCCACCACCGCGCCGGGGTGCTCCTGGCTACCGCCGCCGCCTTGGTCGCCAGGTTTCTTTGAAAGCCGTCTGCTCCTCGGGGCTGGCCGCCTTGGCGTGCCGTGGCCGTGGCGTCTGCGGCGTGAAGTCGAGCAGACGTAGATAGTACCGCCCCGCATTCGCACTCACCCGCCGGCCCACTCGTGCGCTCAGCCAGACGGCTACCGTGCGGCCATTCCACACATCGCCTTGCGGCGCCGGTCCCAGCAGCGCCGCCCGCAACTCCTCGAGCTCCTCCGGGGTCGACAACAGTCGCCGCCGATGGGGATGCCGCGCTTGCCAGTGCGCGCCTTTGCGATGATCCACCAGGGCCGCCGCTCCCTCCTCGTTGAAGCGGCGCGCCACCTGGCCGATCCAGTACGCCGAATACCCGGTCATTGACGCCACCTCATACGCGGGGTGGCCTTGCGCCAGCAGCCAGAGGAGGTGCCAGTGGCTGCGCTCCGTGCCGTCTCCCGCGCGGCGGTAGCGGCGTTCGAATTCGTCCACACTCAGATTCGTTGTCAGCTTGATGCGTCTTGCCATACTCATATTCTACAATGGATCTGCTTATTTTGGTATCATTGCCTCCAGGAGTAGTCGAAGATGCCCTGGTGGAGGTGGCCCACGGGCAGCGGCCCTTTCGCACCCCCAACGGCCGCCGTCATCCCTGATCACGGTCGCCCTCACGACGGGAACGGCAAAGAGCGGGGGCAAGGGAGAACTTGGACGGAGGCTGACTATGCCATACGCAACGCGCAGCTCAAGGCACTGGGAGTACAGATCCTCCGGAGGATTCCTCCTGGCCCTGTTCCGCGCTCCCTTGCGGCGCGGGCTTCGGGCACGCGCCTCTATCCGATTGTTCATGGCGGCCGCCATCTGCTGAGCTTTCTCCTTCGCGCGTGGGGTCCCGTCCCAGGCCGACCAAAGCTCGCGGATAAGATGCGGGCTGTAGACCAACTCGACGCGCCAGTTGGTCAGCCAGGACGACCTGACAACCACGATGATGTATTGATGCGTGGCGCAGTGACGACCGATCACCTGGATCTTCTCGTCCCCAGCACCCCACCGGGATGGGAAACAATACAGCTTGGCTCCAACTGCAAAATGCTTGGTGCCGCGCTTGGTCTCGCGGCCGGCAGGACCATAGGGGCGCTCGCTCGCCATGTTGGCCACGGGGCACCAGACCGGCCCGACGATCTTCGCCGTATCAACTTGCGGAAGGCGGTCCAGATCGACGGGGATGCGCTCTCCTGCGATCTCTATGTCCACAGTGGCCGGCGCCGTATGGGCCCTGTACGCCAGTTCCTGCACGGTCCATGCAAAGCCTTCATCTCCGTAGGGAATGTCGGTGAAGTGGTGCGCGCCGGTCTCGTCGGCATAGTCGAGGAAGTGGAGTTCACTATGTTGTGGGGCTTCGCCAATCGTGTCGACCATCTGCGCCGAGTACCAGGTGGTCCCGACGCGCATCCGCACGCGGCGATACATTGGCTCACCGATTTTCATGCGGCCGACGCCCCACTCCAACTCGGCATCCATCAACGATCTCCCCAGAGAAGCAACAGGTGCAGGCCCCTCATCGGCGAACGAGCGCTACACCTGAGTTCGGTGAACGGTCTCTGCACTGGCGGTCAGAACGAACTGACTCAGCGCGTAGAGGGCTGCCCCGATGAGATAGAGCGCAATAAGGACACTCACCCGGGCAGGAAAAAGTACGGATGTGGCGGGGGCGAGCCCCTTCTGGTGCAGGTGTGTCATGTAGACCGTTTCGAACCACCATTGCCACACGGTACCTCCGACCAAGCAGAGGTTGGCGATGAGCAGGAGGGGGGTGATACCCGCGGGCGCGGCGCGCAAAAACTGCTCGGCGTCTGGCGTCCCACCTGCAGCAGAAAGCTGCCGGGCGTTCTGCACGGTGAACGCAGCGGTGATGAACATGAAGAGGTGAGCAAGTGTCATGATTGGCTGTTCTCTGAGGTAGGCGCAAGCGCTGACTTCTTACCAGCGTGCTCAGCATATCATGCGACCTCCACAGACGATGAAGTGAGCGCCGAGTCCAGGCCGCTCGGACGGCTTGGCCAGCTCCGCTGATCAGTGGGTGGCTTTCTCTCGCTCGAGGAGGACGAGCGGAATCTCGCGGGCAGTGACAGTCTGATAACGACCGAAGACGGGCGCGCGCGCCACCAGCCACGGCCACAGCGTCACGCGTTCGGTTGGATCGGCTGGGCGAGCGGTGGCGGGAAGATCTCACGTTTGAGCTGCACCTGCACGTGGGGATGAGAGAGGACGTTGAGATACCAGGCGGGCGGGTTGTCGCTGCTCCAGTTAGACGCCACCGCAAAGAGGGCACCAGAGGGATGGTGAAAGTAGGTGAGTGGCTGGGTGCGCAGAGGCCGGTCTTTCGGCCAGTCGTCGTGAGCAGCAGGGTGCGTTGCGGGAGAAGAGAATGGCCGATCCGTCCGCCAGTATGCTGGTAGAGCCAGCGATGGACCGGGAGAAACAGCCGCGCCCAGTGTGGCGTTCGGTCACGGAGCGTACTGGCGCTTGGATGAGGGGTATGTGGTGTCGGCATCGTCCTGCCCACCTAATGATCGGCCGTAGGACAACGAGAGTATCAGGAGTATAGCGTACGGAAACAGCGAAGGCGAGAAGTATTTGCCCGCCGCTGGCAGGACGCCAGCGGCGGGCTAGAAAGAGAAGGCGGCAAAGTGTGGTGTTGGGTGGTGTTGGGTGATGTTGGCAGGTATCTGTGCGATCTCGCAGGTGTCACGCGATGCCGAGTGCAGGCCTCCCGGCTGGTGCGGTCAACCCCACCGGGCTCGACCCCCGCTCACCGCCCAGACGCCGGGGTCCACGTCAAGGCCGGCGCGGAGAGCAACGTGGAGCGCCGCCCGCTAGGGTTTAGCCTTGACGGGGTGGCGTCGGGCGGTAGGGTGGTCGAGATGCCCGGTGGGACCGCACGCCGCGAGAGGACGCGACGAGCAGCGATGCCGAGGGAGGCGCAATGCGGTCAGACGTTGCTCTACGCGCTCCGTGCGCCAGGGATCGGAACCACTCTTGGCTGTGATGTTAGGGTCCGCTGAAGAGGTCACCGGCAGGATAGGTCAGGATGGTCTGGGTTCCATCGGTCGCTATCACCAGGTGCGTGCTCTTGTCGTAGCGCAGGTCGCCAGTAACGCTCTGCCCATTGCCGTTGAGGTAGAGAGTATCGAGCTTTTGGCACCATACGCCGCTCGTGTCACAGCGAAAGAGCACGACCGGGGGGAGTCGCTGGGCGCTTCCGCCAAGGCCAGTTGATAGCGGTGTGCGCCATGATCGGCGCTCGCGAGATGCGAGTAGGTGATTGGACGCTCGCCGATGACCAGAGCGATCGGAGTCACGATGAGCAGGAGCAGGGGTGCGACGACGACGAGCGCCAGCGCGCCAAATGACGCGGGGCGCACGCGGGTCGGAGTAGTGGGTGGCTCCGGCCGTGCACGCCGCCAGACCCCCAGCAGGGGCGAGTACGCACAGTATCAGCGCCACCGTGAGGAGGCTGGCCCCGAACATGACCAGGATCGGGAGGAGCGAGGAGCCGTTCGTGAGTAGTGGACTCGCCAAGAGCGCGACAAGCGCAGTGAGGGTGAGGAGACCGGTGAGCGAGACGAGGGCGAAGGCGCGCCACGGTGCGAAGCCGAATCGGGCCAGCAGTCGCAGGCTCAACCAGACCAAGAAGAGCGCTGCCGCGATGGACGCCAGCCCAACCACCGTCGCGGCGGGCTCGCCATTGGGATAGTCATAGGCGACCAGCAGCCAGTAGAGAATCGTGCCATCGCGGCCAAAGGCGGCGTCAATGGCGAGGTACGCGGGAATGCAGAGCACGGCGAGCGCCACGACGAGCAAGAGCCAATCGAACCAGAGCCGGATGGGAGGGGTGGCGTGTGTGGTGTCCATCTCGCGCTCCTATGGCTGTACGTGTCGGGAGAAGACTTCCTCCCCGCCAGTCGAACGGCCGTCTGCGGTATGCGGACAGTATAGATCAAGGAAAAGGGGCGTGCTGTGATATTTCTCACACCGCTGGGTCAGGGATCCCCTCTGTGTCAGCCCGCTGGAGACGGTCAGCACGCCCCTGGAACAGAAGCCTAGCCGGTGGGTCGTGCCGTCGGGCGGGCAGAAGACCACAGTAGGATCTACGCGCAGGCCAATAGAGCGCCCTATCTGGCGCTGTGTGTGCTCGCGATGGCAGTGAAGCCAGCGAGGACGACACCAGCGAGGACGACACCAGCGAGGAGAAGGATGGCGCCGAGGAACGCAACGTAGAGCGTCGCCCGCTCGGAGCTAAACAGACGCATCGCCGGATCTTGCAAGAACAAGATCGCGATGACGCCCAGCAGGACCAACCCCAGCGCGAGGAGATAGGAGGTAGAGCGCTTCATGGGAGACCAGCCATTTCCGGCCCATACGAATTCAAGGTGTTACGGTGGCTCCAGCCTACCGCCCGTCGATGCGGCGAGTCAAGGGAGAGCAGTGTGCGAGTTTGGGGGCGTATCCCGTCTGATCCAGCCCCATTCCGC
>CAVTFE010000064.1:0-43886 GCA_963733745.1 uncultured bacterium | reverse complement strand
TTCATCAAAGTGTGCGGCGCGGATACCCTTTAGGCTTTAGCCACGGGGAGGAAGCGCCGCTCTCCTCCTTTGTTTTTGGTTTCGATTTTCATACTACGCGCTACAATGTGAGCATGCGGCAGAAACGGGCCTATCGCTATCGGTGCTACCCGACGCCCGAGCAAGCCGCCGTGCTGGCACGGACGTTTGGCGGTGCGCGCTTTGTCTACAACTGGGCCCTGCGGCTGCGCACCGACGCCTATTATGAGCGCCAGGAGCGGCTGAGCTACGCGGACACCTCGGCGGCGCTGACGACTCAAGCGCGAGCCGGAGACGGTTTGGCTCAATGAGGTGTCCAGCGTGCCCCTGCAGCAGGCGTTGCGCCATCTCGATCGCGCCTTCCGCAACTTCTTCGAGGGGCGCGCCAAGTATCCCGTCCTTCAAGCGGAAGCGCGGGCGGCAGGCGGCGGAATATACCAGCACCGCCTTCCGCTGGGATGCCGAGGCGCGCACGCTGACGTTGGCCAAGATGGACGCGCCTTTGGACATCCGCTGGTCGCGAGCTTTCACTGGGCGCCCACGATCGTGACCATCAGTCGGGATCCCGCAGGACGCTACTTCGTCTCCTTCTTGGTGGAAGAGGAGGTTCCGCCGCTGCCGCCCGGTGCGCGACCGATCGGCTTCGACATGGGCGCTTGACGCTGGTGCGCTCTCGACAGGGGAGAAGATCGCCAATCCCCAGCATTTCCGCCGCAGTCGAGCCGCTTGAAGAGCGCAAAAGGCGCTGGCGCGCAAACAGAACGGCTCCAAGAACCGGGAGAAAGCCCGCCTCAAGGCCGCCCGCGTCCATGCAAGATTGCTGACCAACGCCTGGACGGCCTGCACAAACTCTCGACGCGCCTGATTCGTGAGAACCAAACGATCTGCGTGGAGTCGCTGGCTGTCAAGCAGATGGTCCGCATCCATCGCTGGCGAAGGCCATCCCGGATGCGGGTTGGGGCGAGTTGGTGCGCCAATTGGAGTACAAAGCGGCCTGGTATGGGCGGACCCTGGTCACGATCGACCAGTGGTACCCCAGTAGAAAGCGCTGCTCCGACTGCGGGCATGTGCTCGACTCCCTTCCGTTATCCGTTGCGGCAGTGGACGGTCCCGCATGTGGCGCCGCACCATGACCGCGACGTCAACGCCGCCAAGAACATGCTGGCCGCGGGACTCGCGGTGTACGCCTGTGGAGAGGCGATCAGACCGGGACGGGCCATGCCCGCCCCGGCACGCCTCAGTGAAGCAGGCATCCCCCGGCTTTAGCCGTAGGCAGTCAACAGCTATTCCTCCAGCCGGTCGAGCGGGACGCGCCGGGTGAACGCCTCGAACTCGCTCACCGCCTTCGGCCCGTTGCGTTCCAGTCCCGCGTTGAAGGCCGTCTGATCCACGACGCGATGGCCGAGCCGCTCTGTCCAGAAAGGCGCGAGCCGTCCGCCGCGCCGCCGCAGCTCCGCGATGCGTGTCACGTTCTCCATTGCCATACGCACGTCTTCCGCGTCGGTCCAGGCCGCCTTGTACGCGATTAGCCCGCCACGCAGCAGAATCCACGTCATGTTGGGTAGCGCGCCATAGAGCTTATGGCCTGCGCCGTCGAGCGCGTCCACCAGAATGCGCCGCTGGACGTTCTGCTCTTCCTGAAAGCGCCGCGCCATCGCCATCTTCTGCGCGAAGCTCGTGTGGTGTGGCAGAATCTCGCCGGGATGCGCCTCGCGCGTGTAGATGAAGAGCGACTCAAAGCCGCGTTCAGCGTACTCCGCCGCCAGGGCATCCATGGATGGGCACGCCATCGAGCAGTAGGGTCAGGTGTAGCTGCCGAACTCCAGCACGAGGTGGTTGGCGCGCCAGAGCGACGAGAGCGTGACCCCGTTCCCATTCAGGTCCGTCAGTGTGATGTCTGTCGCGCGCTCTCCAGCGTACGGCCGCCCGGCGAAGGCGTCGAAGTCTTCCTCGCCACGGAAGATCGCATAGTTGTAGGCCGCTATCAGATCATCTGTTGGATGAGACATCGCGCGTCCTTAGGCATTACCTACGCCTATAACTCCGCCTCTGGCTCCGTCACGTTTGCAGTGACAGGCTTCTCGCGCCCCCCTGCTGGTCGCAGCAGCCCGAATCCCACGCCGAGCGCCCAAACAAAGCCGCAGAATTGACCAAGTAAGACAATGATCGGATCGGCGATGAAGGCGAAGATGAGGACGAGGGCGCAAAACATCCCGAGCAGCGTCAGGTAGCGCGAGACCGTCTTCTCACGCCACATCGCCAGGCAAAGGAAGAATAGCCAGCCACCAAGCGCCACGTACGCCGCCAGCAGGAGCGCGCCGCTGATCTCTAGATAAGATGTGTAAGCGTCCACCGCGTCGGAAGGGTTATGTGCGAAGCCAGACGCGATCCACGGCAGGCGAATACCGATGTAGAGGCCGTAGAGGATAAGTAGCCCTGTCGCCAGCAGCCCAAGCGCATTTCCGAAGCGCAACTGGCTCTGCGCGCGCGCGGAAAGCCGTTTCGTCATCGCGCGCGAAAACAGCCAGACCGCTCCGCCCAGGAGAATGAAGACCAGCCCCGCGATGACGAAGCCGGCAGGATGCGCAGCGACGGCGGGCAGCGTCTTCAGCGCGTCCTCTCTGTCGGTCCCTTTGACCCCAGCGGTCGAGTAGACGATGGCGTTGAGCGGTGCGGCGACGAACAGCAACAATATGGCCAGCAGCAGCCCCGAATAGCGTTCGAGCGGTTCGATCCGCCTCATGATCTCGATCATTGTCTCAATCCTCAGAGAGCCACGGGCGCGCAGACAAAGTCGCGCCGTCGTGTTCCTCACACTTCATATCCTACACGCCGTGTGAAGATGGCGCCGCGTTGATCCCTGGCCGGTCCCAGCCAGTTTTTTTTTTTTTTTTTTTTTCTTTTTTACAGGACCTCTTCGCGTGTGGTTGCCCCAAAGGAGCGCCCCTGTTACAATGGCGTGGCCATTCGCGTTCTTTGAGAAAAGAGACGCCTGGGTATGGGATGCAGACCGTACGGATGGCAGTGGCAAGCGCAGGCATAAGCGGCAGGGAGGTGGCGTGTGTCGGGATGGCGACTTCGTCCGGATGATCCCGCTGGCCCCCCGCGACGCCCCAATCCTCCAGTTCCTGCCACTTCACGTGGCACGCCTCGCCCTGATCCACGCAATCCGCAGGGGGGAGAGGGCGACCTACTGGCTGGCCTACGCGACCCGCGCGGTGTCCAGGGCAGCATGCCGGGCATGATGTCTGGCGCGGGTATACGAACGCCACGACTGACAAGCGCGCCGCCTCCAGGACCGCTCTCTGGCGCCTCAGCGTTCATTTCCGCCATCAGCGCGGCCAGCGGCGTCTCCGCTCCGCCACGCCAGACCGCCGCCGCTCCGGCCGTCCAGGCGCCACAGGCCACCGCCGATGGCCACCCGATAACGCTCACCGGCAAACTACGCAACCTCCAGCCGCCCGATGTCGCCCGGCAGGCGGTCGAGGAGCTGCACGTCCTGGCGAACGAGCTGGACAAGATCCCGCAGATGCTCGAATCCAGCGGCCTCGCCGCCTCGCGCAGGCGCGCCTGGATGCAGGTGGCGCTTGGCTATCTGGGGCTGGCCCATCGCTCGTGGGACGCCGTCGCCGCCGAACTGCTCGAAGAGGTGGGCGCCGAGCGACCCTACCGCGAGAACGCCGTCATGCTGGCGCGCCAGATGATTGCGGTCCAACGCGAGAGCCAGCTCGCCGCCGCCAGTGGGCCGATCTTTCCCGTGCGCCGCCGTCCATTTCTCTGGCGCCGCCGGACGCGTCTCGTCCGCGATGGGCTAAACGCGTGGCGTCTCGCCGTGAGCAATCCGCCACAGCCAGAGCGTATGGGACATGGGCTGTTCCAGTTACGTGGCTCGATAGGCCTGGCGAGCGCCTCCGCCCTGGAGCTACCGCTGCTCGACTTTCTGCTGGGCGGCGTCAACCTCGCGCTCGGCGGGTTGATCCTGGGGCTGATTCTGCTCTTGCCAGCGGCGATGGGAACTGGGCAGGCTGGCTACGCCACCGCCTTGATCGTCGGCGCGCTCGGCGTCACGCTGGTCTGGGCGCTCACCCTGCTGCTGACCATCGCTGGCTCGGCCCCGCTCGCGTTGCTCATCGGCGCCAGTCTCTATTCTCCCTCACATACCGTTCGCAACGGGCGGCACGGCTCGCCATTGCTTGCGGGTCTGCTGCGCGGGTGGACGGCGCTCGTTCTCCTCGGCAATGTGGGCGCGTTGATCTTCACACTCGTTCCGCTCGCCCTGCGACTCTATCAAGCTGGTTTCACCGCGCCACAGACGCTGGTGGATTGGCTCGCCGTGGTGGGTCGCCCCCTGACAGTGCTGGCCGCGCCCGCGACGCTCATCATGACGGTCGCGCTGGCGCTGATCGCGCTGCCGCTGCTGCTGCTGAGCGCATACCGACTCGCCGTCGAGATGTTCCGCCATCGCGCCTGGGCGCCTGCCGCGCGGCGGTACACCCTCACACCAGCGCTGACGCTCACCGCCTTCATCACCAGTCTCGTCCTTGCTGGCGCGCTGGCCCTTTCCGGCCAATTGCGACTGGATCACCAGACGCTGCTCGATGTGAGTGGGGATGTCAACACGCAGGTGACCTGGCGCTTCCTCGTGGTGGCGCTGGCGTTGCTGCTGCCCTATGTGGTATTGCTAGAAGCGCCTTACCGCGTGGGGATGCGCCGCTGGCGGCAGTACTGGCTCGCCGCGCTCACACAACGCCGTGTCGAGTTGGAGGCGCACTTGCGGAGGCTCTCCGCCGCCGACCCCAAGACAGGCGCGCAAGACACCACTGACGAGAACCTGCGCGCGATGGAATATGATCTCGTACTCTTGCAATTTTATCGGTCCAAGCTGGATGAAACGGCGCATACACCAGAGGCGCCGTTCAGCCGCCGCCGCACGCTGCTCTTGATGACTGCGCTGCTCCTCATCGCGCTTATCGTCGATAGCGTCGGGCCAACGCTCGCGCATCTGATCCTTGGTCTGACGTGACGCGACAGGAGGTATGTGGCCATGCGTCCTGATTCGCCACTGCGATCACGCGCGCTGATCCAGGTCATCGTGACGGTCGCCATCGCCACGACTCTCGTCGTGATCGCCGAGACGACGCAGGCTCTCTGGCTCTACTATGTCGTCTTCGCCATCCTCGCCCTCAGCTTTCTCCTCTCCTGGCTCCAGGCGCGCCGCTAGCGACAAATCGGCCTGACCCTGCCGCCCTCCGGCAGGGAGTGAAAGGCTGCGTCGCATCCCCTCCTCTTCTCCTATGCGCGGATAGCCCGCAAGTCCGGTACGCTGCCACCTGCGCCCCCTCCATTCGATTGACAGAATAGAAAATTTGTTCTATTCTCAACAGCAAGCCACCGCGCACACGGGACGTTTGCGCTGGTTCACGCTGGTCTGTGGTGAGGTCCACGGCCTGCGCTGATTCTGCGACGACGCAGAGCGCAGCAGAGCGCACAGGCGCGTGGAAGGAGGAGGGCCATGTGGGAACACGATGCGCCGGACCAGAGACCATCGCAGGCGGCAGGATCGCGTGGCCAGTATGGTCAGACAGGCGCGCGCCCGGAGCGAGACGAGACGCGCGAGGAGAACTCTGTGGAGACGGAGGCCGATGTCAAATTGCGCTTCCCCAGCGCCGCGCCACTCAGCGACACGAACGACGACGCGATGGTGGACCGCGATCCAGACGAGATCGAGACGCCGCCCTATGGCGATCTGCGGGACGAGATGTGGCTGCGCTTTCGCGCGCGTCGGGTGATTCGTGAGTTCCTGCGCTCCGTGCCGCGCTCCGAGCCAGAGGTGGCGCTCGCCTTTCTGGCGCCGGATGGCCAGATGCGCCTGGTGACCCGTGGGGAACTCTCAAGCGCGATTGATGAAATGCGCCCGCGCATGCGCCAGATCATCCGTCTCAGCATCGAGGAGGGGTGGCCGCGTGGCAAGGTCTGCGCATATCTACATGACATCAGCATGAAGACCTTTGAGCGCGATCAGATGGAGGGCCTGGACCTTCTATCGGAGTTATGACGTCAGAGTTCTTTTGGTATATCCTCTATCCTCCATATCCTCACTCATGCGCTGCCCTCTTTCCATCGCGTGTGACACCGCTCTTTGAGCGCCCTCTTTGTTTCCTACTTCTTTACCGGCCAGGTGGTCCGTATTCGTAAACAGGCGCGTGACGGTGAACAACGCGAGCGCCCAGTATTTACTCGTTTCGACGACGGCTTCTTCTTCCGGCCGGTAAATTTCTCCCTACCCTCGGCTTCGTGTTCTCAACCTGGCTGTTACTTCGCAGCATAGTTCATCGTGTATCATTATGGGCCACGCTACGTCACTCGCCATCTTTGGCAACGTTCCGCAACGCTCTGAGACGATGGACGAGCATGGCGAGAAGTGTGAACCGTTTCATTGCGATGCGTTCCGGCGCGATGCTACTCTTAGCGCCGGACGAGCGATGCTAGAAGGAACGTTACCCAAGCCATATCAGGCGCTTTCAGATAGAGCGCGTTTGCGGGCGCGCGATGTCTGAAGAAAGAGAGTCTCGTGCATGAAGATCCTGGTGGTGGATGATGATCGTGAGTTGGTGGATCTCCTGACCTACTGTCTGCGCGGCTTCGGCTATGAGGTCGTGCGCGCCTTTGACGGCGCTCATGCGCTCAAGTTGTGGCGCGAGCAACGTCCTGATCTGGTCATCCTGGATGTCGAGATGCCCAAACTGGATGGCTTCGAGGTCTGCCGCCGCATGACCAACGAATCCACCGCTCTCGTTCTCTTCCTCACCTGTCATGACCGCGAGGCCGATGAAGTACATGGGCTTGACCTGGGCGCCGACGATTATCTGCGCAAGCCCTTCAGGCCGAAACAACTGCTCGCTCGTATTCGCGCGCTCACCCGGCGCAGCGGCGGCGCGCGGCTGGGCGCGATGACCTCCTCGATCTCATCTGGCCCCGTCGCGCTGGACTCCATGCGCCACGAGGCGACACGCTCCGGCGCGAAGGTGCGGCTCACCCCGACCGAGAGCCGGTTGCTGCACCTGCTGCTCACCCATAGCGGCCAGGTGCTGACGACGGACCAGATCGTCGAGCGCGTCTGGGGCTACGAGGACGCGGGTGGCACAGGACTGGTCAAGACGCATATCCGCCATCTGCGCCAGAAGATCGAGCCGGTCCCCAGCACGCCGCAGTACATCGTCACCGTTCCCGGTGTCGGCTACACCTTCATGGCCCAACCGTTCGCCTGATCACATCCTCCTCTTGCGCCCCACCACCTCCAGCGCCTACAGTCTCGGCTGTGGCGCTTTTTTCATATGCGCTCGAGAGATTTTCACATGCCTGACGAGGATGTGAGATGCTGACACTCCCCTTAGCGAAAGCAAGGGGTTCTCAGGCTACGCATGCCCCAACGGGCTACGTTGACGCCTGAAGGCGGTATCCCCGCCTACTGCAAGGGGCGCTCTGTCCGAGGAGAGAGTGATTACAGGACCTTGCAGATGAATATTCCCACAGCACACAGAAGAAACGGAAGGCGCTCTCCCCCTGGCTGAAGCCAGGGACCTGCGCGCTGAAAGGAGATGGTCAAAACGCCTGTGACCGCTACGACGCTTGAGGCGCGCATTACCGAGACGATGATCGCGCTGGCCGCAATTCCCAGCGTCTCTGGCCAGGAGGACGCAGCGCGCGAGTACGTGCGCGAGCGGCTGAGCGCGCTTGGCCTCGCGTCGCAGGTGGATAGCGCTGGCAACCTCATCGCGCGTGTCCCGGCTCATCCTGCCAAGCGTGACGGTGAGGCGCCGATCCTGCTCAACGCGCACCTCGACCGCGTGCCGCCGGGCAAGGCGCATACGCCAATTTTGCAGGATGGCATCCTGTGCAGCGACGGCGAGACGAACCTCGGCGCCGACGATAGCGCGGGCATCGCGATTCTCCTGCACACCGTCGAGGAACTACAGACACGCGCAATGTCGCATCCGCCGCTGCTCCTACTCCTCACCGTCGGCGAGGAGGTTGGGCTGGTTGGCGCGAAGGCGTTCGACCCGGAGCCGTGGGGCGCGCGCGAGGGGATCATCTTCGACAACGCGGGCGAGCCGGGCGAGGTGGTGACACGCGCGGCGACCTACATCGCCTTCGATGTGACGCTACACGGCAGCGGCGGGCATCCGGGCAAGCGGCTGGCGGGCACGACCAGCGCCATCGAGATCTTCCGCCGCGCGCAGTATCCCTTCGGCGAGCTGGAGGACGGCCAGAGCCGCGTCTCCATCGGGCGCATCAAGGGCGGGTCGGCGCGCAACGCCGTCCCTCGCGAGCTGCACGTCCAGGGCGAGGCGCGCACGCTGCTGGAGGGCGAGGCGCGGGCGGAACTGCTCGGCCAGATCGAGCGCGCCTTCATGGAGTCGGCTACGAAGTTGGGAGGCTCGGCTGAGATCGAGTTCGAAGCGCACTGCGCTGGCTACGAGGTCGCGCCCGACGAGCCGCTGCTGCTGGCGTGGGAGGCGGCGGTCACGTCGCGTGGCGAGCAGTTCCGCACGATGACGACCTTCATTGGCAGTGACGCCAGCGCCCTGCGCCCGCACATGCGGGTCTTCACCGTCTCCACCGGCGCGATGGACGAGCATACGAGCGCGGAGTGGATCGCGCTCGCCCCACTGGCCGGCCTCGTCGAGACGACGGTCACCCTGCTGAGCGCCTATCACGCCGGGTAGCGCGCGCGGCGGAGCGTGTGGGTTTGCGCGTATACTGCGGTATACCGAATCCGATTCGGCTGTCTGGCCTCTGGGCGGACTTCAGTCCGCGAATCGTCCTGCTCCGGCTCTTCAGAGCCGAGAAGGAACCGACTTCCCCGCCGGAATCTGTATAAGTCGCACGCCAGCATACCCATCGCTGAAGAGCCATCGCCATGTCACTCGAAGTCGCCCAGTTGAAACGCAAATTGCGTGAGTTGAAGCAGTTGGAGTTGACCATCCGCTTCGGGCGGCAGAGCGCGCCGGACCACCCTGCGCTCGTCTGGGACGTCTTCTTCTCGACCAAAGACCACGATCCGCCGCCGATGAAATATCCGTTGGCGCGCCTGCTCCAGATGGAGCATGAGGAGTTGAAGGCCGTCATTGACGAGTATTTCTTTCGAGTCTATTACCAGAACTATCAAGAGCAGGGCCTCGCGCAGGCGGATGTCTACGATCCGCAGTTGTCTGGCGCTGCTGAGAGTTACCGCCTATGCAGGCATCGCCGAGATCAAGCAGCGCTTTCGCGCCCTGGCGCAGCAGTATCATCCCGATCATGGCGGCGACGCCGAGCGCTTCATCGAACTGGTCAGCGTCTACGAACGCCTCAGAGATGAGACTCGCTAGCGCCTTTATCCACGTGACCGAATGAACATGTCAGCGACATAGAGCGCCAGGAAGAGCGCCAGGAGAGCGCCAGGAAGAGCGCCAGCGGAATCCACGAGGCAATGCGCACGACAAGCCGCCATGGCTGGCGATGCTTTTGGAGACGACATCTCGAATGACTCTCTCCAACCCTGGAATGGTGATTTGGGCTGCGGCGTTGGCTGCCCCCGCTGGTTCTTCCATGTTCTCGCGCTCGATCCAGCACGCCATGGCGCAGATGTCATCCAATGCGAGTGTCACATCACGAGGCTGAACCGTCGCATGAGCGCAACATACTGGGCGACACGGACTCCAGCCGCAGGATCAACCACAGCGCCCGCAGTGCTTGGTTGACCGCTTGCCTCGCCAGGTGATAACAGTGTCGTTCGCGGTCACCGAATAGATGGTCGTGCGCGATCCTTCGCTTGGCTGGCATTCACGCACAGTAAAGCTGGTAATCTGATCCCACGGCAGCAGCGTCATATTCAGTGATGTGGCGGCATGTCGTCCATGCAATCCGGATATCATCAGCCACTATGTAGTTTATCTCTGATCGGTCTCTAAACGAACTCATGTCGCAGATGCTTACTAATATGGGAATAGAGATTACGAATAAGAACCAGGGAATGGCGTCTGATATTGAGGCTCGGAATGAAGCCGACCAGGAAGTAATAGTTGAAACAGAACAATACTTACGAGCTTTGCAACAGACGTTTCTCGCCAACAGGTTTCTCCGGCCACTGGCAACTTACAGCAGGGATCTCTAATCTTTCGCCATACACAGACATTGACGCATCCGCAATAGTAGTCAAAGGCATCAGCGAATCATCGCCTTGCTCTGCGGCGCGACGGATCGCGAAGGAGATGACATGGGGGTGGTCTTGTCGGGCTGGGTTAGCGACTCGTGTGATCAGTGCAATGGCCATGTGAACAGTGCAATGGCCAGCAGAGTACCGCCACCGAATAAGGATCTGGACAAGGAGTTGGAGAAGCCAGTCGTCTCTCTCTCTGCGCGCCTTGTCTGGTCGAACCACCAGAATATCAGACCAATATAGATTGGCGCGAGCAGCAGACAACTTGCCAGGCTTATCTTCAGGCCAAGCAGATCAATTCGCGCTCGTATTGCGACGGGTGGGTGCCAGCCTCTGCGGCGGCGAGTAACGCCCGCGCCGCAACCTCGTCGTCGTGCGTGTCAATCGCCATGACTTCTCGCGCGCCTCGCTCGTTCTTCCAGTGTGCGAGCCCACTTACCACGAAGTATGGCAGATGCGCCACTGCTCTGCAACGCTCGCCTGAAATTGACGCGCCTTCCTCGTCACTCGCGCACACTCTTCGCCCCTTGCTGGCGAAAACGGCCTGCTCGGAGATATACTGCTCGCGGCGCCATCTAGCGCCACCTGGAGGAGCATCCCATGGAGATCACCGGCTCGCAGACATTTCGCGCCCCGGCCGAACGTATTTCTTCGCTGCTGCTCGATTCCGATCTCCTCGCCGCTGCGATCCCTGGCTGCGAGCGGCTCATCCAGTTCGGCCCGCCCGACGCAGACGGCGCGACACTTTTGGAGGCGCGCATGCGTTCCGGCGAGCCAGCCACGACGCGGATTGTGCAGGTCACGTTGCGTCCAGACGCCGGCGCCATCAAGGCCGACCTAGGCTGGCATGAACCTGATGCTGCTGGAGAGCAGCGCGCGCGTGAAGCGAGTTGCGAACTGCGTCTCGACACGTGGGATGACACAACAGCAGGCGCATGGACGTTTCACGCCGAGCCAGCGCCGGATGATCTCACAGAAGATGATGTGCGCGGCTTTGTGGAGGCGCTGTGCGCGAAGATTGACGCGACACTGGAGCATCAGAGCCAGCAACTGGCACAGGGTGAAACCGGAGCCAGCAATGAGCTTTTCGTGCGCACGCCGTATGGAACGATCACGATGACGCGCCCGGAGCCAGTCTGGGGCGGATGGGTACGGACGGCGGCGCTGGTCGGTGGTGTGGCGCTCGCGCTGGGAGGCATGATCGCGCTCGTCGTCACGATCACCCGCGCGCTGAATGGGCGTCGGCAAGCGCAGGATTTGCAGGAGTAGGCGTCGGAGAGGCAGAGTCGTCGGCGTATGACACCACCGGTCAGCGGCCCCATCGAACTGATCAAGCAGAAGCTCGACATCGTCGAAGAGATCGGCGCGGTCGCGCCGCTGCGCAAATCCGGCAAGGCGTTCAAGGGTCTCTGCCCGTTTCATGGCGAACGCACCGCCTCGTTCTACGTCTTCCCGGAGAGCGGAACATGGAAGTGCTTCGGCTGCGGCGAGGGTGGCGACCTCTTCACCTTCGTCGAGAAGCAGCAGGGGCTGGACTTCCACGACGCGCTGGTCTATCTGGCCGAGCGCGCGGGCGTCGCGCTGAATGCGCGCTCCAGCGAGGAAGGTCCTGCGCCGGAGTCCGCCGAGACGGTGGCGCGCAAACGGCTGCGCGCGCTCAACGAGGCCGCCGCGATCTGGTTCCATAGCCAGCTCTTGCAGGCGACCGAGGCGCAGTATGCCCGCTCCTACATCGACTCGCGCGGCGTCAACAACGAATCCATCGGGAACTGGCGGCTGGGCTATGCGCCCGACGGCGACCACCTGGCGCGCTACCTGCTGGGGCAGGGCTACAGCGAGCAGGAGCTGACCGAGGCGGGGCTGGCGCGGATGCGTGAAGCCGAGCGTGGATCCGGGATGTACGACTACTTCCGCAACCGGCTGATCTTCCCCATCCGCGACAGCGCCGGACGCACCATCGCCTTCGGCGGGCGCGAGCTTGGCTCCGGCCAACCCAAGTATCTCAACACGCCGCAGACGCCGCTCTTCGACAAGAGCGCGACACTCTTCGGGCTGGACCTCGCGCGCGATGCGATCCGCCGCAACAATCGCGTCATCATCGTCGAGGGCTACATGGACGTGATCGTGCCTTACCAGCACGGCACGCGCAACGTCGTCGCCTGCATCGGCAGCGCCATCACTGAGAAGCACATCCGTCAGATCAAGAAGCTGACTCGCCGTGTCACCCTCGCGCTCGATCCCGACGCCGCCGGTGAATCCGCCACCATTCGCGGCATCACCGTCGCGCAGCATGCGTTCGATCGCGTCGCCATCCCCGTGCCTGGCCCGGCGGCAGGAGATACACGTTCACGCAAGCGCGCCGCGCCGGAGGGCATCGTGCGCTTCGAGGAGCAGGTGGACGCGGAGATCACCGTCGCGCGGCTCCCGGCGGGCGAGGACCCCGACGAGTTCGTGCGGCGCGACCCGGCGGGCTGGCAGCGCGCCATCGCGGAGGCCGACCCGCTGATTGATTTCCTCTTCGACGCGCAGACCGCCGACCTCGCGCTGAACACGCCGCAGGGCAAGATGGAGGCGTGCAAGCGCCTGCTGCCGATCATCGCCGAGGTGCGCTCACGCACGCTGGCCGGGGAGTATGCCGACCGGCTCGCCATGAAGTTGCGACTGGACGTGAAGGACGTGCAGCGCGACCTCGCGCAGGCGCGGCAGCGGCTCGACCGCGAGGCGCGGACGGCGCCCACCCGCGCGCCCATCCAGGAGTCTCCCGATCCCGACGAGGAACTGAGCGGTACCGCCCAAAAGTCCCACGGCGCTCAGGCTACGAATGGCGCGACGTATAGAGATGCGGCCCACGCGCCACCCGAGGTCTCCCAGGAGGAGTATTGCCTGGGGCTGGCGCTCGACCATCCCGAGACCTGGCGCGAGGTGCGCGCGATCCTGCGGGAAGACGACTTCACCGCGACGGAGACGCGCGCGCTCTTCACTGTGCTGGACCGCGCGTTCGGCGACGAGGCGGCGCCTGGGCTTGAGGCGTTGCTCGCTGAGCTGGAGCCAGCGCTGCTGGCGACGGTCGCGCGGGCGCGGGCGCGTGTGGCGCTGCAAACCGAGCGTGAGGGTCCGGCGCTGCTCAATGAGGCGCGCCAGGCAGCGTATCGTCTGAAGCGCATGCGACTCAAGGCTGAGCAGGCCGAGCTGGACGCGCTGATTCGTGAGGCCGAGCAGACCAGTGATTCTGAGACAGTGAGCGCGCTGTTGACACGTAAGATGTCGTTGCTGGCGCAGCGGCGTGTCATCGACGAGGCGTCGCAGTTGCAAGGGTGAGGGATTGCTGGAAGATGGTTGTTTTGTGGAATAGAGTCAGCGCGGAGGCGCCAGTTGCGCGCGCAGGAGTCTGCCAGATAGGCCCTTTTACATAATTCGGGTTATCGCCGCCGCACATCATCGTTATGCACAGTGCGGGAGCATGATGACCAACAGGCAGCCATCATTTCAGCGCGATCACGTATTGCAGTCATTTTCAGTCTAGTTCAATCATGCGCCGCGTCCAGTTCGCATGGCCGGTTCTCCGGTCATGACATGGCGGGACATCAGGGGGTTTTCGGCAAGATGGCGACATCCAGGCCACGCACACGGGAACAGGCTCAGGATGAGTACGAGGGCGCCGTGACGGCGCTCGTGGACCGCGGGCCAACCGGCGAGGAGGATTTGGAGGCGGAACCTGGCGTGTATGCGCTGCTCCCAGGCGGCGTCGCGACGCTGCGACGTGACACGCTGATCGAAGACGAGAGCGATGATGAGGAACAGGCAGACGCCGACGAGGACTTCTTCGCCGGCCCGACGCTGTTCAACCCTTCTAATGTCGAGCCAGACTTCCCCGGCCACGATGTGGACGAGGAAGGGTTTGGCGTCCTTGGAAAGATGCGGGATGACGGCATGGTGATTGATCCGCTTGACGCGCCGAAGAGTATGTGGGGACAGGTGGCGACCGAGGAAGACAGGGAGTCGAACGGCAATCGTGGCTGGGATGAACTGCGTGAGGGGCTGACGGCGATCGCCGCCGACCTCGACAGTAATCTTGACGATCCCGTACGCATGTACCTGCGCGAGATTGGTCGCGTGCCGCTGCTCAGCGCGAAAGAGGAGATCAGCCTGGCCAAGCGCATGGAGCGTGGCAAGCTGGAGCGCAACAACCCGCCGCGCGAGCGCAACTACGCCGTCCTCTGCGACGCCGAGGAGGCCACCGCGCAAGCTGACCGAGGCGAACCTGCGGCTGGTGGTCAGCGTGGCGAAGAAGTACATCGGGCGCGGCATGAGCCTGCTCGACCTCATTCAGGAAGGCAACATCGGTCTGATCCGCGCCGTCGAGAAGTTCGACTATACCAAGGGCTTCAAGTTCTCCACCTACGCGACCTGGTGGATCCGCCAGGCGATCACCCGCGCCATCGCCGACCAGGCGCGCACGATCCGCATCCCGGTCCATATGGTCGAGACGATCAATCGCCTGATCCGCACCAGCCGCCGCCTGCTCCAGGAGCTTGGCCGCGAGCCGACCGCCGAGGAGATCGGCGCGGCGATGGAGATTCCGGCGGAGAAGGTGCGCGAGATCATCAAGGTCAGCCAGGAGCCGGTCAGCCTGGAGACGCCGATTGGCGAGGAAGACGACAGCCATCTGGGCGACTTCATCGAGGACAGCACCGCCCTTGCCCCCGCCGAGGCCGCCAGCCACCAGATCCTCAAGGAGCAGGTGAAGGACGCGCTCGGCACGTCTGACCAGCCGCGAGCAGGAAGTCCTGCGCCTGCGCTTCGGCCTCGACGATGGTCGCAGCCGCACGCTCGAAGAAGTCGGGCAGCGAGTTCAAGGTCACCCGCGAGCGCATCCGCCAGATCGAAGCCAAGGCATTGCGCAAGCTTCGCCATCCCAGCCGCAGCCGCCGCCTCAAGGATTATCTGGACTGATCCACGACGAGTCCACGCGAGTTCTTTATTCACGCCCGGCGCATCTCATCGCGTCGGGCGTTTTCGCGCCTATCATCGCGGTCGACGCCTACAATCTTATGCGGATGAGCGCCCAGACAGCCGCAATATACTAATGGAAGAGTGATGAGGATGGATACAGCGTTGAGCGCCTTTCTGCGCGGCCTGACTCCCGCAGCGACCGAGACCGACCAGTGGGGCGCGATGGCGTTTCAGGTCAGTGGCTATCTGACCACTAGCGCGCCACCGCTGGAGTATGTGACCTCTGTACGCGCCGTCGTGACGCAGGGAGTGCATGCGCTGGTCATCACGTCGCCTGACCGCGAGCATATCCTGCCTGGCGGCAGACGCGAGCCGGGCGAGTCGCTGACCGAGACATTACGTCGTGAGGCGCTGGAGGAAACCGGTTGGAGTCTGACATCGCCGCGATTGCTGGGCTTTAAGCATTTTCATCACCTTATGTCAAAGCCAGATGGCTATCCATACCCCTATCCCGACTTTTTACAAGTCGTCTACACAGCCGTCGCCGAGGTGTACCATCCTGAGCAGCGCATAGTGGATGACTATGAACTGAGTGCGCGCTTTCTGCCTCTCGCGGAGGTCCGCGCATTGCCGCTCTCGCCGGTTCAGCGCATGTTCCTCGACGCCGCGGCGGTACAATAGGCGACGTAGGCGCGACTGCAGAGGAGAGAGATACATATGGCGACGGTGGGCATCCTGACGATCAGCACGAAGGGCGCGGCAGGTGAGCGTGAAGACGCCTCTGGCGAGGTCATCCGCGAGATGGTGACGGCGCAGCCTATCAATGCGATCGTCGCCGAGCGCGCCATTGTCGCCGACGACCGCAGCGCAATCGAGCAGATCCTCCGCCGCTGGGCCGACGAGTTACATCTTGACCTGATCCTGACGACAGGCGGCACCGGACTCAGCCCGACCGACATTACCCCTGAGGCGACGCTCGCCGTGCTGGATCGTCAGGCCTCGGGAATCGTCGAGGCGATGCGCCGCGAGACGCTGGCAAAGACACCCTTCGCCATGCTCAGCCGCGCCGTCGCCGGAACACGTGGCGCGACGCTCATCATCAACCTGCCCGGCAGCCCGAAAGGCGTGCGCGAGTGCCTGGAGGTGGTCCTACCGGTCCTGCCGCACGCGATCGAGCTGGTCAGCGGCAGGCGCACGGAACACGCGCCATAGGCAAAGGGCTGTAAGCACCGACGCACGGATGAGCTTCTTCCCACGGATGGGCTCTGGCGCTACAATGGTCAGGCCCGCGCGTGGTACGTCGCATGCGCGGCGTAGTATAAGCCAGAGGCGTCTTCATCACCGGGGATGATCGTCGCCAGCCATCGCCAGAGAGGGCGCTGAGGGATATTCGGCATGCAGGATCGGTCACAGGCAGGGATCTCGCGCTGGGGAGTTGCGGCGGCGATTGCGGCGGGCGGCGCTGGCGCGGTGGCGCTGGCGAGTTGGCTTGGCGCGCGGCTCTCCGGCCCGGCGAACAGCATGATCGAGGCCGAGGAGCGGCGCTACGCCTGGCGGCATGGCGAAGTCATCTATAAGGTGAAGGGACGCGGCGCGCCGGTCGTGCTGATTCACGGGATCTATGCAGGCGCGTCGTCGTTCGAGTACCGTCATGTCTTCGACCTACTCGCGCGCGACTTCCGCGTCTATGCGGTGGACCTGCTTGGCTTTGGGCAATCGCAGCGCCCGCCGCTCGTCTACACGCCAACCCTCTACGAGACGCTGATTCTCGATTTCCTGACCCAGGTCGTCGGCGCCGCCGATCATCCCGCCTTCGTCGTCGCCTCGTCGCTTTCCGCCGCGTTTACCATCCGCGCCGCCGCCGAGCGTCCCAGCCTCTTCAGCCGCATCGTCCTCATCGAGCCGACGGGCATGGAGAGCCGCACCGGGCCGGTCGCGCCGCCAGCGCAGCGGCTCCTGCTGGCGATCCTGCGTTCGCCCATCGTCGGGCAGGCGTTCTACCAGTTGCTCACCTCACGCGCGGGACTGCGCTACTATTTGCGTCGCGTCTACGCCGGCCCCAATGCGGTAACGCCGAAGCTGGTCAAGACCTACTACGCGCAGACGCACAAGCCCGGCGCGCGCTACCCAGTCGCCAGTCTCATCTCCGGCGCGCTCGATGCCCCCGTGCGCGACCTCTATGGCCTGCTCAAGATGCCGATCCTGCTGGTGTGGGGAGAGCATGCGCTCTTCACGCCGTTAGAGCATGCGCGCGCCTTCCGTCAGGCCAACCCACGCGCCGAGACGCGCGTCTACGATTGCGGCGATCTGCCCCAGGAGGAGAAGGCGTCTGAGTTCGCCCGCGACGTTGCGGCGTGGCTGCTCGCGCCCATACGCTCACGGCGCTGATCGCCGCTATTTACCTGACATTGCGCCATCCCGCTATGCAAAAACGGCGGCTGCTCCGGCAATCTCCGTTTCCTGCTCGCAGTATACGCGCTGGCAAGCCGCTCCGCATCCCCAAAACGAGCGATTACCGCAAGTCTCTCGCCCGCATACAATCGGTCACGCGCTGGCTGGACTGAAGCCGAGTCGCAGCAGGTATGGACAGCGAAAGGGTGAGCGCATGGCGAGTGGCATAATTGACGAGATCATACAGAGGCGCGTGCCAGCGGATGGGCCTGGAGTCGCTGTGGCAGTTGTCCGGGATGGCGAGACAATCTACAAGAGCGGGTATGGCTTTGCGAATCTCGAATGGAGGCAGCCGATCGGGCCCGACACCTTGCTTGGCCTCGGCTCGGTGACCAAGCCGTTCACCGCGCAGGCCGTTCTGCTTCTGGAACAGCGAGGGCAAGTTGCGCCTCGACGACGAGATTACCCGCTATCTGCCCGACGCGCCGACGCATGGCAGACAAATCATCATCGCGCATCTGCTCACGCATACCTCTGGCATCGCCAATTTCGTCACGCAGCCAGGATTCTGGCCCAATACTGCGCGAGAAGAACGCACACCTAAAGAGGTCACCGCGCTCTTCGCCGACCTCGCGCTTGACTTCGAGCCAGGCGATGACTACAGCTACAGCAACTCCGCCTATGTCTTGCTCGGCAGGCTCATCGAGACGCTCTCTGGTATGCCCTATGGGGAGTTCATCGAATCGGCCATCTTCGCGCCGCAGGGAATGATCCATTCGCGCTACATGGACGACTAGGCATCATCTCGCAGCGCGCTGCGCGCTACCTGCGTGAGGAGACGGTTGGGTTCGCGCGCCATCCTTCAGCGCGAGCGTGACCTACGCCGCTGGTGGGCTTGGCGCGACGCTTGACGATCTCATCCTGTGGGACCAGGCGCTGCGTGAAGGAACGCTCATCTCGCATGAACTGGATGCGTGCATGCGGACGCCAGCCAGACTCAACGATGGGCGGGAGATGGGCTACGGGCTGGGCTGGGGACTCTCGCGTTACCGTGGACGCGCGGTGACGCATCACGCGGGTGGCGTGCCGGGCTACTCGTCCTTTGTCGGGCGCTTCCTGGAGGACGGCATGACAATCATCGTCATCTCTAATATCGGCCTGTTCGACGCTGGCGGGCTTGCCAAGGAGATTGCCAACTCCATCCTGAGTCTGCCAGCGCCTGAACGTGCGGCGGTCCCGGTCGCGGCGTCCGAGCTTGACGCCAGCGTCGGTGTCTACGAAAATTTCATTGGCGAATCGCTGGAGGTCAGCCGGAAGGGCGAGGCGCTCACTGTGAGCGGTGAACTGGCCTGCGACCTTATTCCGTAGGTAGCGCGACCTGGGCCTCTGCTGATGATCCAGATACCACTGTGCGCTTTGAGCAGCCAGATGAGCGCGGCTACACACGTGTGATGGTCGTCGTCCCCTTTTACTGGTATGCCGTGGACGCGCAAGAATCCATGAGCGACCAAGTGGAGGCGCTATGAGCCAGATGAGACCAGATGAATCAGGAGCGCCTCTCGTCTTCGTGCATGGCTCCGGAGACAGTGCGAAGACCTGGGCGCACGTGATCACCGCGCTGCCCGACATTCCCTGCGTGGCGCTCGATCTGCCAGGACACGGCGCGCTGATCGAGCAGCCTGTACCAGATGCTATGTCAGTCGCCGATTACGCGGCGTTCGTGCGGGCGGAGATCGAGCGCCGGGAGCTTGTTGGCGCGCGCATCGTCGGGCATTCGCTTGGCGGGGCCATCGCGCTTCAGCTCGCGCTCGACGCGCCGGACCTCGTGGGCGGCATAGGGCTGGTGGGGACAGGCGCGCGGCTGCGTGTTCTGCCAGATCTGCTGGCCGCGGCGCAGGCAGATCAGGTGGCGGCGCAGCCGCAACTGACAGGGTTTGGCTTCGCGCCGGGGCACGAAGAAGCGCGTGAACGCTTTCTGCGCGAGGCGGAGGCGATGGCCCCAGGAATGCTCTACCGCGATCTGGCCGCCTGCGACGCCTTCGATTGCCGCGACCAGCTTGAGCGCATCACCTGCCCAGCGCTGATCGTTGTCGGGACGGAAGATCACCTGACACCGCCGAAGTATGCGGCGTATCTGTACGATCACCTGTCGCAGGCGACGCTGGTAGAGATCGCCGGAGCCGGACACTACCTGCAGCACGAGACGCCGGAGGAACTCGCCGAGGCGCTATGCGACTGGCGAGCGCAGACACTGAGTTGAACATTAGCGTCCGGCGCAAAACGATCCCCTGACCCGTCGCTATCGCGGCAAGCCAGGGGGAAGGTCACCCCGTCGCGTGTATTGAGTTCTACGGCGTTGCTGTCGGCGTAGCCGTTGGTGTTGTCGTCGCGCCGCCGGTCTTCGCCTGCATCAGCTCGATGGCCTTGAGCAGTTGTGTGTCGTTGGACGCCTTGATGTTGGCGAACGTCGTCAGATTACCATCTGCGGTCAGCGGCGTGAAGGCGACGACATCCTTGGGCAGCGCGACGACGTTCTGCGGCAGGTAGCCTTTGTGGTAGATCGAGGAGCCATCAGGGGCAGCCACTCACCCGTCCCCAGGATCAGCGTCGAGCCATCGGCGAGCGTCTTCGGCTCCAGCACCGTGCCTGTGCCAAAGGTTTTCTCGCCCACCGTCTGCACGTTGGGACGATCAAGCGCGATCGCGCCAGCGGTGATCTCGGCGGCGCTGGCGGTATTGCCGTCCACCAGGATCACCAGCGGAATCGTCGTGGCCAGCCCGCCATCCTTGACCTTGAGGGTTTCGCTCGTCGTGCGCGTCTTCAGGATCATCACGTTCTTGTCGGCGCCAGCAGGCACGAACTCACTGGTGACGTTGACCGCCTGGTCCAGATAGCCGCCGCCATTGCCGCGCAGGTCGAGGATGATCCCCTTCACGTTCTTGGACTGCGCGTCACGGATCGCCTTCTTCAGCTCGTCGTCGGCGTTGGCCGAGAAGTCCAGCAACTGGATGTGCGCGATGTTGAGGTCAGAGATCGTGTAGCTCACGGCGGTCGGCGGCGTGATCTCCGCGCGCACCAGCGTCACATCGCGCGGGGTCGGCGGCGTGGCGGTCGGAGTCACGATGGTCAGCGTCACCGATGAGCCTTCCTTGCCATCGCCCTTGATCAGCGGACTCGCCTGCTCGATGGTCAGCCCTTTGAGCGACGTTCCGTTGACGGCGGTGATCTGGTCGCCCGCCTTCAGGTTTGCCTTCGCGGCGGGAGAGTTGGGCATGACCGCGGTGATGATCAGTGGCTTGTCGCCGCCACCGCCGAGATAGACGCCGATGCCGATGATCTTGTCGTTGTTGAGCTGGCCAGCCTCGTTTTTGTATTCCTCCGGCGTCTCGAAGCGGCTGTGTCCGGTGTCGTTGAGCGTATCTACCATGGCGTTGATCGCCGCATAGGCCATCTTCTGCTTGTCGATGGCGTTGGTGAAGACATAGTTCTTCGTGATCTCAGTGTACGCCTGATTGATGATGTGCTGATCGACGTCGTCCGCCGGGATATAGTTGGCCTGATTGACATAGGCGTTTCCGAACCACCCAGCGCCGAACGCCAGCACGACCAGCAGCGACGTGACCACCGTCTGCGCGATGCCACGCTCGCTCGGCCGGCGCGTTTCCTGTGGCGGCAAGGGAGGAAGCATCGGACTAGACGGCTGGGGATCCTGCAACATATGGCTCTCCTGGTGGAAGGAATGTCAAGATCAGTGCGACGATGAGAACGTTGAGATTGTACCGCGCCCTCTCGCTAGAGAGCATACGCGCGGAGCGGCGCACGGGTGGCGCCATGTGTCCACCAGCAAGCAAAAGGGCTGGCGACAGCGATACAGCCATGCCAGCCCTGAGATGAGGCGCCTGGGGCGCGTGCTAGTGCGCTAGGATCACCACATTTGGCCAGTTGGTGTCGATCATCGTCTGCAGCGGTGTGAGCGCGAATCCGGAGACCCATGGCCGCTGTCGCCAGGAGTATTTATCCTGCGAGATCGCGATCAAGCCGCCGTTGTCGATGGCCCACTGTTCGACCTGGTTGTACATGCCCATGCGCTTGTCGAAATTGAGCTCCTTGTCGGCGCCGTCGAGCAGTTGGTCGATCTCCGGATCGCTCACTCCAGTCCAATTGTAGCCGGCGTCAGTCCTGAAGAAGAGCGAGAGCCAGTCCTGCGGGTCGGGATAGTCGGCGATCCAGCCGAGGAACCATCCCTGCATTGGGTCCTCCGCGGCGGGGAGGGCGACATTTTGTCCGAAGAAGATACTGTCGTCGAGTCCGACAGCCTTCACGCTCAATCCAAGCGAATTCTTCCACTGATCGGCTGCGCCTATCGCCAACGCCGCCTGGGCGGTCTTTCCCTGGCGATAGAAGAACGTGATGTCCTGCAGCGGCTTGCCGTCGACGCTGACGATGTAGCGGCAATAGGCGTAGCGCTTGAGAGTGAAGTCACCCGACGCCGGGCAGGAATCCTGCGCCTTCTTGAGCAGGGTGGTCGCCGCCGTCTGGTTCCCTGTCAGCGACTGCGTGCCGTCTGGCGGTGGATTCTTCAGATTGACGTTGTAGCCCGGCATCCCGCGCGGCACGAAGTGGTTAGAAGGCGCGCCCGCGCCTTGCTCGATACGGTCGACGAGAATCTGCTTATTCAGCGAGAGCGCGAACGCCTGGCGCACCTCCACATTATCGAATGGCGCCTTCGCCCAGTTTAAGCTCGCAAAGATGGTACTGAGCGTCGGAACCTCATGGAAGTCGCCCTGCCCACGCGCGGTGTTGTAGCTGGTGCTGGGCACGACCACATAGTCGTACTTGCCCGCGCGATAGTCCGAATAGGCTTGATCCTGGTCGTAGATCACCGGGCGCTGGACTTGCTGGATCTGGATGTGTTTATCCCAGGCGTCCTGCCAGGCGGCGTTTGGAACCAATGTCATCTGCGTACCATCGCCATAGGATTGCACCTTGAATGGCCCAGAGCAACCGCCCTTATCCAGGTTGTCCACCCACTTGCCACCGGCCCACTGTGGGTTCTCGACGAAGGACTGCTCCAACGCGAACGCTGTTGGATAGGTGAGCGCCTGGAGGAAGAACGAGACAGGCGCGTTCAGGCGAATCTTCAGCGTGAGCGGGTCAATGACGTTCAATCCCTTTTTGGGATCATCGCCCTGGCTGATGAGCGAGGGGATGTTATCGCCCTTCGTCCCTAATTTATCCGTCGCGCCAAGAATGGTCGTGAGGTAGGTGGCGGCAATGTTATCGCATGATCCAGCAATGCCATCACCCTGCGGGCCTTGTGGCCCATAGGTCTGCGCGTCGTACACGGGACAGAGGCGGGGATCGAGTGCGCGATCGATGCTATAGGCGAAGTCCTTGGCGGTGAGCGGCTGCCCATCGCTGAACTTCATGTTGGGGCGCAGGTGGAAGGTGTACTCGACACCCGATTGGGCTACGTCCCAACGCATCGCGGCGTCTGGGGCGACCTTCAGGTCCTTATCAAGCGTCACCAGCGAGGTAAAGACCATCTGCGCCGTTGGTAGGTCGTCGAGGCGGTAAATCAATGCGGGATCGAGTATCTGCGCATAGCTAATCTTCTTCGCGCCGACAAACGGCCACGTGAAAGTCTGATCCTTCGCCGGAGAGGTCGCCGAGACGGACTCCGTGCTGCAACTTGCCAGCAGGAGCGGGATCAGCCCCACCAGGAGAAGAAGCGTGCGCGCGAGCGTCGCCCGCGAAAACATCCGGCGTCCCTCGCTCGCCCGTTCCCCATTTGTTCCAGCGCGGTGTATCCTCATCTCACCCCTCATCCTCTAGCCACACAGATCGCGCAACAGCCCGGCGCCGCCCTCGTAGGCGGGCCTTGGGGCGCGGAATAGTTCAACATCCCACGCGATTGTACGCATCAGCGCCCGACCTGTCAATCACACCGACCTATCGCCTACTCTTCCCTACTCCCCCCTACTCCCCCCTACTCCCCCCTTGGAGCATCGTTCTTGGAGCATCGTTCACGCACGGACGGCGTGCGCGCAGAGCATCGGCACGGTCAAGGTCAACTCACCACCCGTCAGGTACGCGCGCGCGGCCAGGCGGCGCTCTAGCTCGTGGAAGACGAGTCCGCGCACCGTCTCATCCTCGATGACGCCACGCCAACTCTCCAGGTAGGTTGTCTGGATCAGCAGTGAGCCGAAGAACGCCTGCGGCGAGGGATAGCGCAGGGTAAAACTCTCGGTGGCGGCGCGTTTCAGCGTGAAGCCGGCGTCTTCCAGCAGGCGCTGAACCGAGGCGACGGTTGGACGCGCGCTGATCATCTGAGTCAGTTCGCGGACGGCGCCTTCCAGCTTGAGGTCGCGCAGGGTGAGATAGTAGATATCGAGGAATTCGCGCATCGCCGATTGCAGCGGCGTTGTGAGCAGCAACTGCCCACCGGGACGCAGCAGCCGCCGCATCTGCGCCAGCGCGCCAGCGCGGTCGGGGAAACTAGCGAGGCCCAGGTTACAGGTGATGGTGTCGATGGAGGCGTCTGGCAGGCCACTGTTCATGACGTCGGCGACAAGAAAAGAGACATTGCGCAGCCACTGATCGTTCGCCTTGCGCCGCGCGATGGCAATGGCCTCATTCCATACGTCGATGCCGGCGATGTCACTCGTCTGGCCCAGAAAGCGCGCCAGTTCCAGCGTCGGATAGCCCGCGCCGCAGGCCACGTCGAGGACCTGCCAGCCGGTCGTGCGCGGCAGCGTCAGGAACATGCTGAGCAGCAGGCGCCCGAATGGCGCCGACCACTCTGGCCGCAGCACGGCGTCGTAGACCTCGGCGAAACCTGGCTCTGTCACGTCATGTGTGATCGTGAGGTAGCTCTCACTGGATGTGCGCGCGAGGATGGCCTGCGCGGCGGGACTCAGCCCCGCGCCGGGTGGTGGAGCGCTGCGTGGCAGCGGCGGGAAGAGCGGAGTAGGCTGTTCGAGTGCGGGATCGCGTGGCGCGGCGATGTCGCGCAGAGCGCGCGCCTTGCCGGTGTAGCCATTATGCGCGTTGGAGGGGTCCCAATCATCCCATTGGGGCGCACCCAGCGGATTGGGTGGCGCGCGTCGCTCGTCCTGATTGCCCATCCCAGCCCTGCCTTACCGTTGCTAAAATCTGTACTTCTCCTGAGCAGGATACCACTATCCAGACAATCGCCAGAACACCGCCTTGGGCTGTGACGATTGCAGGAAAGCCGAACCCAGCCAACCAGGAGCGTAACAGATCTTTCCCCGAACGTGTCGGGCGGGGAGGGTCCCCGTCGGCGACAACAGCAACGCCGAGCCCGCGCCGGTGTACGACACAGGCTTGACCCGTGGTCAATGATCGAGCAAGGGCGTGCCTTGCCCTCGTCTTGCATTTGGAGCAGATACGCTACACCGAGGCGGGCGATGTTGAGTGAGGCGCAATAATCGCGATCCCCGTTGAAACCACAGATCTCACACCATAGCCATCTCCCCCACGAGGCCGCCTCGGCTCGATCATCTGGAGCGCGATGTGTCTTCGCTGGCTTGCCACAACGGGGACAGGTGTGCGACGTGCCGCGGGGAGGGCAGGTCTGAAAACGCAGGCCCACCAGGCGGCATTTATAACGGAGGAGCCGCCAAATCTCCCCGCGAATGGTGGTGTTGTTACGATAGTTACGCCAGCGGCCGCGTACGCCTTTCCCGCGGCCGGTGGTTTTGAGCGTCGTGAGCGATTCCATCGACAACAACTGACACCCCTGCAGGCGGCACAAGAGCAGCAGGACATTGCTGGCGAGGTGGGCCAACGCCCGATTGCGTCGCTGATATGTGCCCCAGCAGCGATCGATCTCCCGTTGCAAGCTGGCCAGTCGCTGCGTGTACGCACCCCGGTTGGAATGAGAAGGCTCCAGGGTATCCTGGTCCTGTTCAAAGCGAGCCACCTTCTTCTTGAGCTCGTCAATTTGTCGGCGAGTACGAGCCTGCCTGCCATCAAACCCGCCAGTGTTCAGAAAGAATGGCCTGCCGACTTGCGAGCTGATTTCATCCACCGCGGTGGCTTTGACACTCCGCCGGGGCTAAAGCCCCACGGATTCTCGGTTCTCCGAGGCTGGTAACCCAGCCCCTCCCCGAAGGGCCTGCCCGGCCCGCTCTATGTTCCTTGCCGCGTTGTGGTCGCGATGCAGGCTCGTGCCACACTCCGGACAGGAGTGCCAGCGAACGGATAAGCCCTTTGGACCAGAACGCCACAGCCAGAACATCTCTGGCTGGTGAACGCTGGATGGACCGCTTGCACTCGCTTCCCGGCGCATGCTGCCTTGAAAGCGAGGATGCTCAGGAACGCCGCCCAGCCCGCATCGGAGATGCTCTTGGCAAGGTGATGATTCTTGACCATGTTGGCGACCCGCAAGTCCTCGTGATAGATGATATCGCTTTCGCGCACAAGCGCCAGTGCCGTCTTATGGTGAAAGTCCTGTCGTTGGCGGCGCACTCGCTGATGCGCCTTGGCGAGCAATTGGACCGCCTTGCGCCGGCGATTGCTCCCCTTCTTGCGGCGGCTCACGCGACGTTGCGCGGTCTTGAGCGCCCGCTCCGCCTTGCGATACCAGCCAGGATGGAAGATGCGCACGCCATCCGAGAGGGTCGCAAAGGCCTCAATGCCCAGGTCGACGCCGATTTCCTCGCCTGTCTCAGGCGCGGGCTGTACGGGCACATCTGCACAGGAGAAGCAGACGTACCACCCGTCCGCTTCATGGCTGATCGTGACGGTCTTGGGCGTACCCTCCAAGGGGCGCGACCAGCGCACGGCAATCCGGCCAATCTTCGCTAGGACCAGGAACCCGTTGTCGACGGTCGCGCCGTTGCCGAACTCTTTGTAGGTGAAGGAGTGGTAGCGGTCGCGTCCCTGATAGCGCGGGAAAGCCCGCTTTCTCTCCAGCTTTCAGTCGGCGAAAGAACGCCTGATAGGTCTTGTCGAGGCGCGCCAGCACGTCTTGCAGCACATGCGAGTGGATGGCGGCGTACTCAGGAAACGCAGCACGGATATCCTTGAACTCGGCTTCCTGCCGATAGCGCGAGAGGGTGACGCGCACTCGTTGCCAGGCGGTGATGCGCTGCTCCAAGGCCGTGTTGTAGAGGGAGCGACACAGGCCAAGCAGACGCCCAAGTTCCCGCTCCTGCGTGGGAGTGGGAATGAGTTTGTACTTGAAGGTCTTGCGTAGGGTCTGTTGCTCCATATGTCTCTATTCCGCCTGATCGGCGCAAAACCGGCAATGGCCCGAAAGGCGGCTAAAGCCACATGCCTCACCGCTCGCCTTGAAAGGCGGCGGTTGCGCGGCTAAAGCCCGATTCTGTCACCCAGAAAACGGTAACGCGGCCATCAACGCGGCCATCAGGGCCAGCAACTCCTTTGTCACTTCGTGCTCCGGCGTTTGCATTTCCCCTGCTTCTCACCCTGTCACCGCGCCCCCGAAACACGTATCCGCACGAGTCTCTGTCCCTGTTTTGCCATCAGCTTTCTCGCATCTGTCCAAAACTTGAGGATAGTACACGATACTCTACAGTGTCTGCCACCTATTTGTTACCCTCTAGCGGAGGCGCTTCCACTCATCGCATCACGGTGTCTGCGTGCCTGTTGGCGAGCCACTGGGCGAAGGCGATGGGGTGCCCTTGGTGCTCGGTGTCGGCGTGGGCTGCTCGACGGCGAAGTAGATAATCTGCGCCAGGCTGGGGTCACTGTTGCTGTCACTCTTGTCATTCGCCGGGCGATCCCAATAGATCTTCGCCATACCAACACCGGTGGTCGGATATACCAGAGACAGATGCACGTTCGAGTTGTCCTTGACATCGACGCTGGTTTTTCCCGGCCCACTCGTCACCTGTGTGTCGATCCCGTTCACAAACCAGCGCACAGAAACGGTATGTTTCTCGCCAGCAGTGAGGTTGCGTACCTGAATGACGAGATGCACCTGCGAGCCGACGGGGAAGTGTGAGGTGATGTCAATTGGCGCGAAGTTGCTATCCACCGAGCGCGCGGTGACCACGTTGACGATATATTTCGCCGCCGGTCCCGGCGTGCTGACGGGTGTGACGGGCACCTGCGAGAAATCTATGACCGCTGGTGTGAGCCGGGTCTGGAGAATCGGTGGCAGCACGCCAGAGAGGCGATCTTTGCCCAAAAAGCGGTGGCGCCACAGGCGGCGATGCAGACGAGCATCACGCTCAAGACACCACTCACGACGCGCCATGACCTGATCTTGCGCTTCGGCTTGTCGCTCGTCACCGGGATATAGGCCGGACGCCGGATGCCCAGCGCGCGCTCTTCCTCTTCGGTCTCGGGCTGGCCGGGCAACGCCGGGAGACCAGCGCCCTGTGGCATTGGCATGATCTGGTTGGCGCTGGGGACGAGCGCCGCGACCGAGGTCCATTTCCTCATAGTCGCCTCGTTGCCGGCCACGACCGCGCGGCGCGTCGTAGTCGTCCCAATCCGCTCTGGAGCCGCGACCACCGCCGCCACGAGACTTCCACTGGCTCAACGATCAGCCGCCTGGAGCCGGAGCGCCACAATTCGGGCATCTCCCTGTGCGCGGACGTCGTGCGCCACAGCGGTCGCACTCCATGATGTCGCCTCCTGGACCTGCGTATATCTGTGCGGGGACTAGACGTTACAGTTTGCACGGTAGAGTGCGCCGCAACGCTCAAACAGCATACACGGCCTCTACGGAGGGGTCAAGAATTCTCGCCTAAAATTAGGAGCAATGTACGACTTGGCGGCGTGGAAAAAGATGTCAGAGACCCAAGGCTAAAGCCGGGGGCTTGTATCTAGACTCCACCGCAACTCGGCGTAGCGTTGCCGCTGTGCGGCTTTGGCTTCATCGCGTGACACATCAGGGCATTCTGACAAGACGCCCGTGCTGGCCCAGTCTTGCCGAGCCAGCAGCGTTCGTAGCGCAACATTGCGCGCACCGATCAGATCGGCATGGAGCTTCAACCACACGCCTGACACACGAACAGCAGTCCCTTCGCGGGGCGATTCTGCGGCGTCGTGTGGCCACAGCGCGGGCAGGCCTGGCTGGTGCGGTAGGCATCCACCTTGACTGCCATGCTCCCCGCCAGAGCGCCTTGTAAGCGAGATAGCCATGCAACTCGGCAAACGCCCACTTGGAAGCGTGCTGATTGGCTCTGCGCTGCCGCGCAGTGGCGCGCTTGCCGCGCCTCGCTTGCGCTCAGTCCGCTCGCGGATATGTGTCAGGTCTTCCAGGCCGATCAGGCTGGCGGGTAGGCGTCCACGATGCGCCGACTGATGAGGTGGTTGCGGTCTTGCTTCAACCGTCTCTCTCGTCCCGCGAGTACGACCAGCCGTCGTGTCGCTGAGCGAGTGCCTTTCTGCTGCAACCGCTTCCTCAACCGGGCATAGTGGTCCGCTTTGGCCCGCACTTGCTTGCCTGCATAGAACGCTGTCCGGTTCTGTGTATCCGTTGCCACCGCCAGATACCGCTGGCCCACATCCACACCCACGATGCGCCGATGCATCTGTGGCGTCGGGTCCGCTATCTTCACCTCCAGGCTCACCAGCAGGTAGAACTGCTTGCGCGGCTTGTCGTACCACAGCTTCGCCGCGCCGATCTGCGCGCCGTTCTGGATGAGGGCAACATGCTTTTCGTATCCCCTGTAGGGCATGACCACGCGTCCATCCAGTGTCAGGATGCTTACCCGCTGATCGGTCTTGAAGCTATAATCGTGTCCAAGCTGGTAGGTCAACGTGGGCGAGACATACTTGGGCGCCTGGTCCAGTCCCCGTAGCGCTTCTTGGTCAGTCCCGCCTGGCGCGCCTCCGCATTGGCCTTGGCGCGCGTCCAGAGCGTTTTGTAGGTGGCCCCACCTGGCGAGGAGCTGAGCAGGCCATTTGCGCCGGCAGGCCAAAGCGCGCCCGTATCTCTTGATAGGTACCGTCCTGCAAGCCCACCTTGTTGCTCATCTTGCCATGCGCGAAGGCATAGCGACTGATGTAGTTCAGCGCATCGCGATACGCCAGTTGCGTCGCGCGCAAGGCGCGGAACTGCTCTGGCGTGGTGTGCAATTTGAGCTTGGCCGTCATGATCTGCTGCATACAACCGGTATATCTTCATCAGAAGCGCAAGTATGTCGTGCCGATGAAGATGCTGCGCTAGCTGGTAGGTAGGGGGCATTCCTCCCTGCCCTAAAGGACGGAGGCCTCCTACGCCCATTTCTGTGAAAGCTCACACGCCGTTCAAAGGATTCTCACACATGCTCGCCGTACTCTGATCTACAGAGCCAAAAAACGCTCTAAGTACAGATGTCGCGATCAGACGCTACGGCGCAGGAGCCGCACAAGGGAGCAGCCCAGTCACGCGACGTTGCAGAAAGCTGGTTCATCAGGTGAACGACGAACAGACTCCACAGTATCCGGCGGGACAATGCCCCGCCGGGCAATCTTCCGAGCCGGCGCAGACGCCGGGATCAGGCGGAACCGTCCCGCCTGCGGATGATCGGGCGGCCCAGCGCCCGGTCACCCCCGGCGCCGGCTGGACTCCGGGACCCTGGGTCGAGAGCGATCCCGCGCGCCACTGGGCGCAAGGCAGTGAGTTGACACCGGCGGAGTCGGCTCCCACCCAGCCATTGTATGAGCCTCCCCTGCGGGCCGCGGCGCCCGGTGTGCAACTCCAGGGGCCAGCGCGTGTGATCTCGGCGGGGCTGCTCGCGCTCGTATTGATCGTGGGCGCCTTCCTCGCCGGACGCGGCCTCACGCTCGCCGCGCAGAACAACGCCTCGACATCACAGGGTCCGGTGGTCGTCTCCACATCTGGCTCATCTTCTGGCTCGTCGGTCTCCTCGAACCTCAATGCCGAGCAGTTGCAGGCGGCGGTCGTGAGCGTGGCGGACAAGGTGGAGGAGTCCGTCGTCACGGTGCATAGCTCCGGCAGCGTTGGCTCGGCCATCGGCTCCGGCGAGTTTGTTACCTCGGATGGCTACATCGCCACCAACAATCACGTGGTAGATGGCTTCAGTTCGTATTCGGTGACGCTTTCCGATGGCACGAACCTCACTGCCACCCTCGTCGGTGAGGATCCCCAGGATGATCTCGCCGTCCTCAAGGTGAATACCTCGAACGCTCCGGCGATCACCCTCGCCGATTCCAGCGCCGCGAAGGTCGGCGAGTTCGTCGTCGCGATCGGCTCGCCGCTTGGCCAGTCGAACACCAAGACCTTCGGCATCGTCAGCGCGCTCAACCGCACGGAGACCGAGGAGGGTGATAGCATCTCATCCAGCGCTGGGCCTATTTTAACGGGGCTGATCCAGACGAGCGCCGCGCTCGCGCCAGGCAACAGCGGTGGAGCGCTAGTTGATCTTGACGGCAAGATGGTCGGCATGCCAACGCTCGCCGAGACCAGCGGGACAGGGCGGCAGTCTAGTCGACCTCGACCATCGGCTTTGCGATTCCCTCGAACCGCGTCGCCTACGTGGTGAATCAACTCATCCACAGCGGTAAGCTGACCAGCACGAACCAGGGCTTCCTCGGTGTCTCGACCCGCGCGGCGGGCAACGGCTTTGCGTCGCAGGGCGTCGCCGTCGCTGGTTTCACGCAGGACGCCCACGGCGCGACTCCAGCGCAGTCCGCTGGCATCCAGGTCGGTGATGTCATCGTCGCCGTCAACGGCCAAACGATTACCTCGGAGGAAGATCTCGCGGGCGCGGTGCTCTCGCGCACGCCAGGAACGAAGATTAGCATCGAGGTGCAGCGCGGCAACGGACAGCAGACGATCCAGGTCACGCTCGGCGAGCGTCCGACGAACGTGAGCGCATAGGCGCGCTGCCCTGACCGACGGAGGGTGTGGAGCGCACGGACGCGCTCCCTCCGCTCTCCGTCTACATCCTCCCTTCATCATTTGTGTCGCGCCTGGTACGGCGTCTATCAGTCCCCCCATTCAGTCCCCCCATTCAGTCCCCCCATTCAGTCCCCCCATTCAGTCCCCCCATTCAGTCCCCCATTATGAGCTCGACTTTGTACATTTTTTGGAGGAGAACATGGCATGAGGCTCGTGGGAACTAAGATAGCGGGCGCCAACCCTCTATCTTACCCAGGAGAAGACTCATGCCATGCACTGCTCCCATTATAAGCATGCTGGAACCGTTCCGCTGCTTGTTTACGGCCCCAACCTGGAAGAAGATGCTAACGCTGCTGACTGGCACGCTGCTCGCACGAGGGACGCCGAACGGTGACCACGGCTCTGTGGCAAACTGGCCATGAGCTGGATCGTCACTTTAGCGGCTTTCACCAAGTGCTCAATCGTGCCCGCTGGTCCCCTCTGCAGGTGAGTCGGTACTTGCTCTCGCTTATCATCCAGACCTTTATCCAAGCCGGAGGCTAGCCTGGATATCGTGATCGACGAAACGTTGGAGCGCCGTTGGGGGGCCAGAGATCCGCAAACGGGGGCATTATCGCGATAGTGCCCTCTCCAGTCATAACGCGATCGGTGAGTAGTCCGGGCTTACGTTGGATCGTGCTGGCCGTAGTCGTCACGGTGCCTTGGACGCAGCAACGTTGGGCTTTACCCTTTCTGTGTGTGCTCGCCACTACCCCAGAGGTCAGCGCGCAGTTGGGGCAACGTCAAAAAGCCCTCGGCATGCGACGCCATCCAAGATGGTCAGTCTGCTCCGTCGCTGGCTGCCGGCAGTGGCGATCAAGCTGATGGGAGACATGGCCTACAGCATCCTGGAACTGGGACTGCATTGTGCTCGTCAGCAGATCACGCTGATTGCGCCCTTTTCGCCTCGATTCCGTGATCCACCAGCCAGCTCCGGTGCGCGATCCGCACACGATCGGCGGCCGCGTGTGGTTGGCCCACGGCTGCCTTCGCTCAGAGCACGTACTTGCATGATCCCCAAACGGTGTGGCGAGCGCCTCACGCTCGACTGGTATGGGGAAGGGCAACGGACGCTGGAGTTGAGTACTGGCACCGCCTGGTGGTATCGCTTTGGCTCCACTCCCTTGCCCATTCGGTGGGTGCTTACTCGCGACCCGGCGGGAAAACGACCGCCGAAAGCCCTGTTTTCCACCGATCTGGCGCAGCCTGCCGAAGAGATCGTGCGTGACTTCATGAAACGCTGGTGTGTGGAAACCACCTTCGAGGAAAGCCGCGCTCATTTAGGCCTTGAGACCCAACGGCAGTGGTCCGACCGAGCGATCGAGCGCACGACTCCGCTCCTCTTCGGGCTCTACAGCCTTGTGGCTCTCTTTGGATCGGCCTTGGCTCCTGACGGGCATCCTCCTCAACGGCAAGCGAGCTGGTACCAGAAGCCGGCGGCGACCTTTAGCGATATCCTGGCGTTGGTGAGGCGGCATCTGTGGGGCAATTTCGATTTTCCCACATCCCGTTCGGACCCCAATGTGGTTTTATTGCCACGTTCGACACTTGCGCAGTTAGCTCACGCGGCGTGTTACTGACCAATATTGTACAAAGTCGAGATGAGGAGGCTCTATGTCTATGCACGGAACGCTCGCCGCGGACGTAGGCGAGGCGCGCAAATCTCGCCTGAATAATGTGAATGAACTTGGCCAGCGAGCGCTGCTCTTCTTCAGCCCTGGCGTCGCCGCGCGCTGCTGCTGATCGCGCTGATCGCCGCCTTCTGCGACTTCTATCAGCTACAAGCCAATGGGTATGCGAATCTCTACTATGCCGCTGCCATCCGCAGCATGATGCAAAGCTGGCACAACTTCTTCTTTGTCTCCTACGATCCTGGCGGCTTCGTCAGCGTAGACAAACCCCCGCTCGGCTTCTGGATTCAGACAATCAGCGCGAAGATTTTCGGCTACAGCGGCTTCAGTATCCTGCTGCCGCAGGCGCTGGCGGGCGTCGCGTCGGTCATCGTCCTCTATGTTCTCGTGCGGCGCGCCTTTGGCGACGTGGCGGGGCTGCTAGCGGCGCTCGCGCTGGCGATCACGCCGATCAGCGTCGTCACCAACCGCAACAACACTATTGATAGTCTGCTCGTCCTGACCTCACTGCTGGCGGCCTGGGCCGTCCTGAAGGCCACGGAGCACGGGAGCCTGCGCTGGCTGGCGGTTAGTGGGCTGCTCGTCGGTCTTGGATTCAATATCAAGATGCTCGAAGCCTGGCTCATCCTGCCCGCGCTCGCGCTGGTGTATTTGCTCGGCGCGCCGCTGCGCTGGCGCACGCGTCTGCTGCATCTTGTCCTCGCAGGCGCCGTGATGCTGGTGATCTCGCTGGCCTGGGTCGTCGCGGTGGACCTCACGCCTGCGAGCGAGCGCCCGTACGTCGGGTCGAGCCAGACGAACTCCGAGATGGAATTGGCGTTTGGCTACAATGGCATCCAGCGGCTCACCGGCGCGCTCTTCAACCGGGGCGGCCCAGCCTCTTCCACGACGAACTCCGGCTTCACCTTCCCCGTCGGCGTCGCGGGCAATGGTCCGGGCGGCGCCAGTGAGAACGGGCAGCCGGGTTTCTTCCGCCTGCTGAACGAACAGCTTGGCCCACAGGTAAGCTGGCTGCTGCCGTTCGCCATCCTCGGCTTCCTCGCGGCGGCGCTCACCAGCCGCGGAACGACGCCCACGAGCGAGACGGAATCCGGTGGCGGACTGGTCGGCTGGGCGCGACGGCTACGCTCCGATCCTGAGGCGCATAGGCAGGCCCACTTGAACCCGCAGCAGCAGTCGCTGACCCTCTGGGGAATGTGGGTGCTGACGCAAGGCGTCTTCTTTAGCGTCGCCGGGTTCTTCCACACGTACTACCTCTCGATGCTCGCGCCGGGAATCGCGGCGCTGGTCGGGATCGGCGCGGTGGCGCTCTGGCGCGCGTTCCAGCAAGGTGGCTGGCTTGGCGGCTGCTGCCGATCACGTTGGTCGTCACGGCGGCGACACAGGTCTCCCTGCTGGCGAACTATCCAGACTACGGCGCATGGATCGCGCCTATCGCGCTTGGCGCCGGCTGATCACCGCTGCGGTCCTGATCTGGCTACGGCTGCTCGACATGCGCGCCGGACAAGAAGTCGTCGCGGTCACCAGCAGGCATGAACCGATGGTGATCGAGGAGAACGGCGACTTTGCGATGGAGCGCGTAGAGCCTATCGTGCGCCTCCAGCCCTCGCGCTATCGACATCTGCTACGCCTCGCCGCGCCGTGGATTGTGGCGGGAACGATGCTCGCGCTGCTGGTCGCGCCCGCGGCCTGGGTCGGCGCCTCGCTCGCCAGTCCATCCACCTCAAACCTGCCGGTCGCCGGTCCCCGACAGACCACAGCCTTCAACGGGCCAACCGGCGCTAACGGAGGATTCGCCGGGCGCAGGCAAGCCAATGGCGGGTTTCCACCTGCTGGTGGTTTCCCCGGTGGCGCGCCGCCCAACGGAGGAAATGGCAGCTTCACGCCACCGTCTGGCGGGGGGAACGGGACGTTCACGCCTCCCACTGGCGCTGGCGCCGGACTGGTGGTTCCGCGACGAACCTCCAGGTGAACAGCGACCTGATCGCCTATCTGGAAGCGCACGCGATGGCTGGCTCATACCTCTTCGCCACGACTAGCTCGATGACCGCGTCGCCGTATATCATTGCGACGGGCAAGCCGGTGATGGCGTTGGGCGGATTTTCAGGAAGCGATCCTATCCTGACAGTAGCGCAGTTGCGGGCGCTCGTCGCCAATGGGACTGTCCGCTACTTCCTGCTCGGTGGAGGTGGCGGCGGGTTCGGCGGTGGGCCGGGCGGTTCATCCAGCGCGACTTCGTGGGTTACTAACACCTGTACCGCCGTCTCGTCCTCGGCATGGAGCGGCTCAGGAAACGCATCCAATGGTCAGGGGCTTGGTCTGCAACTGTATGATTGTGCAGGAAAGGCGTAGATAGAAGTCGTCGACATTAGTCGTAGATACTAGTGTGGATCGCCAGCGAGCGCCGGAGCGAGAGAAGATGGCAGTGATCAGGGAAACGCCAGTGAGCGTACGTGAGGAGCAGGGCGCGGTCGCCGCGCCCCAGAAACGCTCTCTGTGGTCCCGCCTCTTCTCTGGCAAGGCCCGCCCGATCCGCTTCTTTCTCGTAGGCCAGACGGCCACACTCACGCAGCTCTGCGTCCTCTATGCGCTGACGAGCCTCGGCTGGCTGCCTGGCGTCGCGAACGCCGTCGCGCTCGTCCTCTCCTCGCAGGTCAATTTCTTCCTCAGCGCCACCTTCACCTGGCGCGACCGCGACGCGCTGGAATGGCGCGGTGAACGCAGCCAGACGACCCCGCTCATCGTTCTGGGACGCTGGGCGCGCTTCATGAGTGGCATCGCCGTGACGACGCTGCTCAACGACGGACTGTTCATCCTGCTGGAGCGCACTGCCCTGCCCGTCCTGGTCGCCGCCATTATCAGTTCCAGCGTGATTGCCATAGTGAACTACCTGATGATCGACCGCCTGATCTTTCGCCGCAAACGCCGCAACGCCTCGACACCCGCATAGGCGCTACCTCCCCTTCTTGCTCAGAGATGGAATGCAGGAGATACCGCATGCCCAATGTCGCGCGCGCTTGACGCTCGCACGGCGGGCGCGTACACTTGTGCGTACCTCCACTTTGGCTCGATTTTGCCCGTGCGCGTTCCCCACGCAGCGTGGCGCCAAGAGAGCGGGGATGCGGTTTGGCGCGTGTCGTCGGTGGGCTTTTGGGCTGGATCGCCAGCGTGACGCCCCTGATCGTGGTCAACATCTTTGGCGCGCTCGGCGTCTTGAGTTGGGATGACGCCTTCGTCGTCAGCGCAGTCGCCTTGATTGCAGGCCCCATACTCGGCGGGCTGGTCGCGGGCTATGTCGCGGGCCATCCCGACCGCGCCTCCGCGTCTGGCGCGCGTGAGGCGGGCGTGGCCGGCGGAATAGCCGCCGCGCTCTACTTCCTCTCGATCACGGGACTGGTATCTTTGCGCTGCGCCCAGAGACGATCCCCGCCACCCTGCAAGAGCACCCCCTGCGCTCCACGCTCGCGGTCATTGCCCTGGCGATTTTTGCGCTTTTTGCGGTGGGTGTCGCCTTCTTCGTCGGCGTCTGGTTCGACCGCCGCGTCGATCAGGTGGCGTATGAGTCGTATACCGCGAAGATGCGCGCGATGAACGTTCAGAAGGCGCCAAACGCCTCGCGTCCCGCCATGCCAGCGTCCAGGCCACTTGGACCATCGGAGTCGCATGGGTCGAGCATGCGCGATTGGCGCGAGCGGGCGCAGACGCCCGCGCAAGAAGAATATCCTGAAGGATATCCCAGCGGTCCACGGCGTGAGGATGACGCAGCGCCGCGCCGTGAGCCGTGGCGCTCGCGCTAGTCCCACGCTGACCCAAAGGAGATCGCCCGATGGCGCGCCTGTTATTCCTGGGAACCGCCGCCGCGCTGCCCACCGCGCGCCGCACGAATAGCATCATCGCGATAACCGGCGAGAACGGCAAGGGCGGCCTGCTCATCGACTGTGGCGGCGATACCTATGGAGCGCTGCTGCGTGCGGGCCTCGGCCCAAACGATCTCGACGACCTTTTCATCACCCATGCGCATATTGACCACATCGGCAGCCTCCCCTCTCTCATCGAGAGCTATCGCCTCGGCGGGCGCTCGAAACCCTTGCGCATCTGGGCGTTGCCGGAGGTGATGGCGGTGCACGCAAGCTCATCGCTGCCTTCGACTTCGAGCTGCATCTGGACAACTGGACGTTTGACGTCACCTTCCATGAAGTGGAGCATGGCGAAGAACTGACGTTGGGAGGCTACAAGACGCGCGTGATGCGAATGGATCACGCCGTACCCTCGGCTGGCGTCCGGATGGAACTGCCACGCGGCCCCGTCGCCTATACCTGCGACACACAACCAAATCCCGCGCTGTCGGAACTTGGGCGTGGAGCGCGGCTGCTCATTACCGAAAGCACCTTCTTGGCCAGCATGTCGAGATGCGCGCATGACGAAGCACATGACGGCGTACGAGGCGGGGCAGCAGGCGACGGCGTGTGGCGTCGAGTCGCTCGCGTTGGTGCATATCGGCGAAGGTGAGGACATGGCGAGGAAGAGGCGCGCGCCGAGGCCGCGACGAGCTTCTCCGGCGAGGTGCTGATCCCTGCGGATGGTGACGCGCTCGATGTCTGAGACGAAAGGTATTGCAGTCATAGCCCATGCGAGCGTGGCTCCGGCGGCAGGCGCGCCAGATGATATACTGTCGGCGAGCGTGATAGAACGAAAGTTCTCGTATTGACGCCGGAATTGGATGCGCGACAGGATCAGGGCTATGAGCGAGCGCATTGTCTCCCCCAATATGAGCGAGCAGGACATGGACGACGAGATCCAGGAAATTTCGCCGCGACCGCGCCGCCTGGACGACTACATCGGTCAGGAAAAGGTCAAGAGCAACCTGCGCATCCTGCTGGAGGCGGCGAACAAGCGCGGCGAGGCGCTCGACCACGTGCTGCTCTACGGCCCACCGGGGCTGGGCAAGACCTCACTCTCGCTCATCATCCTCGAACGAGATGAGCGTCAATATTAAGATGCACCTCCGGCCCGGCCATCGAGCACGCCGGCGACCTCGCCTCGATCCTGACCCGCGCTGGAGGAGCGCGACGTGCTCTTCATCGACGAGATCCACCGCCTGGGGGCGCGTCGTCGAGGAGCGGCTCTACTCGGCGATGGAGGACTTCGCATTGGATCCTCGTGATCGGCAAGGGGCCTTCCGCGCGCTCGATGCGGCTGCCGCTCAAGCCCTTCACCGTCGTCGCGGCCACTACACGCGCCGGGCGCTGCTCCCCCCTTACGCGACCGCTTCGGCGCCACCTACCGGCTGGAATACTACGACGGGGAAGCGCTGGCGAAGATCATCCGCCGCTCGGCGCGCATCCTCGCGTATCGAGGCCGCACGAGGACGGCGTGCAAGAGATCGCACTGCGGGCGCGCGGCACGCCACGCATCGCCAACCGGCTGGTGCGCGCGCGTTCGTGACTACGCCCAGGTGCGCGCCGATGGCGTCATCACCCCGCGATGTGGCGCGCGCGGCGCTGGAGGCGCTCGAAGTGGATGAGAAGGGGCATAGACCACCTCCGACCGCACGCTGCTGCTGACGATCATCCAGAAGTTCGACGGCGGCCCGGTGGGCATCGAGACGCTGGCAGGCGAGCACGAGCGAGGAGTCCGAGACCATCGAGGATGTCTACGAGCCGTACCTGTTGCAGCTTGGCTTCCTCGCGCGCACGCCGCGTGGCCGTGTCGCCACCCGCCTGGGCTACGAGCATTCCAAATATTCCCTATCGAGGCAACGCTGGCGGCTTCGGTCTCTGGGACGCGCCCGACGATCCGAGTCAATAGGCGTGGGCGACTATCTGGAGACGAATCGCGCTGCTTTCTCTGGGACGCCTGGACAGCGCATGATCCCACGTCGGATCATCATCAGGCGGTAGAGGTCGTGCGCGCGGGCGGATCGACGCTGCGTTCGATCGAGCGCGACGAATTAGGCGAAGTCGCGGGCAAGGCGCTACTGCATCTGCAATGCAACATGGGAGCCGATACGCTCTCGTGGGCGCGGCTCGGCGCTATAGTCACCGGCGTCGATTTCTCGCATGAGGCGATCTCGGTCGCCCGGCGTCTTACAAATGATGTTGGCCTGCCAGCACGCTTCATCGCAGCCGATATCTATCACTTGCCGGATGTCCTGAACTGAGCGGTTCGATCTCGTCGTCAGCACGTACGGAACGATCGGTTTCCTGCCTGATCTTGCGCGTTGGGCTGAAGGTCGTCGCTCGCTATATGGCACATGGTGGGCGTTTCCTGCTGGTGGATATTCACCTACTCTCGCTGATGCTTCACCAGGCGTCTCAGGCAAATAGCGCCTTGGTTGTCGCGCGCTCATACTTCACGAATGGAGCGCCTGACGAGGAACGGGCGTATCTGCCGTCGAAGGAGCGTCGCCGCTTTATAATCCCTGGCGCCACTCGCTCGGTGATGTCGCTGTTACCGCCATTGGCGCAGGCTGGTCTTCGTATTGCGGCGCCCTACGCGAGTACCCCTACAGATTTCTTGGCCGGCAGTTTCCCACGTTGCGACAGGACGCCGACGGCTGGTGGCGCTGGCCCGATGATCTGCCACAGATCCCGTTGCTCTACTCAGTGCGCGCCTTGCGGTGTGCAAATGTTGTGCGCCCGGTGCCGCTGGAGTGGTAGACTGGAGTCCCGCAAACAGACGAGTGATGAGCGCAACTGAGGGTGACAATTTCCCTCGAAGGGAGACGCGCATGACCCAGTCCAATCCAGGCGTTGAGTCTGATCTAGCTCATGCGTGTCGGGCTGCTCAATTTGGCTGACGAGTTTCCGTCTCTCGCAGGCTCTCTACGTCGCGGCGCGCCTGGAAATAGCCGGCCTCCTCGCCGACGAACCGAAATCAGCGGAAGACCTTGCGAAGGCCACTGGCGCACATGCCCCCTCACTCGCTCGCCTACTGCGCACACTCGTCGCCTTCGACCTGCTCCGTGAAGCAGAGTCAGGCCTCTTTGGGCTTGCTCCAAAGGGAATCTATTTGCAGGCGGATCATCCCGAGTCAATTCGTGACGCGATCTTGTGGTTCGTCGGCGAGGACGCCTGGCGCACGTGGGCTGATTTGCTTTGGTGTGTGCAGACGGGAGAATCAGCGACCAGCCATCTCTTCGGTGTGGCCAATCCGTTCCCACGCTATGCGCAGCACCCCGAACTGAACGCGTTGGCGAACGCCGGCTTTGTGGCCTTTGGGCGCGTGCGAGCGGACGCAGCAGTGGCGGCGTATGACTTCTCGAGCAGCGGATCACTTGTCGATGTAGGGGGTGGGCAGGGCCAGTTGGTCACCACCATCCTCCGTGCCTACCCAGCCGTGCATGGTGTCCTCTTTGACCAGCCGCACGTCGTTGCAGGCGCTGAATGGGTGGCGGATGCCGCCGGGGTCGCCGATCGCCTCCAGATCGTGGCAGGCGACATGTTCAGCGAGGTTCCGGCAGGCGGGGATACCTATATGCTGATGAACGTCATTCACGACTGGGACGATACCCAGGCTCTGGCTATTCTCAAGAACTGTCACCGAGCGATGCGGCAGCAGACGACCCTCCTGCTCATAGAGCAGATGCTGCCTAGTTCCATCGCACCGTCGCAAGCCACGCAAACTCAGACCATCGCTGACCTCAACATGTTGGTGCGAACCACTGGCCACGAGCGCACTGAAGAGGAATTCCGTGCGCTGCTCAGCGCTGCAGGGTTTGAGCTGGACAGTGTCGTCACAACGCAGACCGCCCATAGTCTGTTGACACTCCGCCGGGGCTAAAGCCCCACGGATGCTCGGTTCTCCGACGCAGCTACCGCTACGCCTCCCCGAAGGGCCTGCCCGGCCCACTCTATATTCCTTGCCGCGTTGTGGTCTCGATGCAGGCTTGTTCCGCAGTCTGGGCAGCTATGCCAGCGAACAGATAAGCCTTTGAGACCAGCACGCCACAGCCAGAACACCTCTGGCTCGTGAAGCAGGCGGCACGGCTACCACTCGCCTACCGGCGCATGCTGCCTTGTAGGATGTAGGATGCTCAGGATGCTCAGAAACGCCGCCCAGCCCGCATCACTGATGCTCTTGGCGAGATGGTGGTTCCTGACCATATTGCGGACCTGCAAGTCCTCATGATAGATCGTGTCTTTGTTGAACGAGGGCCAATACCCAGGACGAGCGCCGTCTTATGATGAAAGTCCTGCCGCTGGCGGCGCACCTTCTGATGCGCCTTGGCGAGCAGATTCACTGCATTGCGACGCCGACTACTGCCTTTCCTGCGACGCGAGACGCGCCGCTGCGCCATCTTCAGCGCGCGTTCGGCTTTGCGATACCAACCAGGAGAGAAGATGCGCGTGCCATCGGACAAGGTGGCGAACGCCTTCGATTCCCAAGTCGACGCCGGTTTTCTGTCCAGTGGCGGGAAGTGATTGCATCGGCACACCGGCGCAGGAGAAGCAGACGTACCACCCGTCCGCTTCCTGGCTGATGGTGACGGTCTTGGCCGTCCCCTCGATGGGACGTGACCAGCGCACCGCAATGCGACCGATCCGGGACAGGACCAGGAACCCGTTGTCCAGCGTCGCCCCATTGCCGTACTCCTTGTAGGTGAAGGAGTGGTAGCGGTTGCGCGCCTGATAGCGCAGGAAGCCTGCCTTCTCTCCCACCGTTACCCGACGAAAGAACGCCTGGTACGTCTTGTCGAGCCGCGCCAGTACATCTTGCAAGACATGTGAGTGGATGCCGCGACTGTTCAGCCGGACTTGTGCAGCAGGTGTAGCGTAGAGGCATGCAGCACGAAGACGTCATTGCCATCCTGACCGCCGAAAACGCCCGCCAGCGCGAGCAGATTGCCGCGCTGGCGGCGCAGAACGCCGAGTTGGCGGCGCGGGTGCAGGAGCTGGAGGCGCGGCTGGCCAAGGACAGCCACAACAGCGGCAAGCCGCCGTCGAGCGACGGGCTGGGGCGCAAGACGAAGAGCCTGCGGCGGCGCAGCGGCAAGAAGCCGGGCGGGCAGCTGGGCCATCGCGGCGAGACGCTGCACCTGGTGGCGACGCCCGACGCGGTGGTGGAGCATCGGCCGGCGGTCTGCGCGCAGTGCCAGGCGCCGCTGGACGAGGCGGCGGTGGTGCTGCGCGAGCGGCGCCAGGTGCAGGACCTGCCGCGGGTGCGCCTGGCGGTGACCGAGCACCAGGCGCTGCACGTCCGCTGCCCGTCGCTGCCAGGCGGTGAGCGTGGGCGCGTTCCCGGCGGAGGCGCCGAGCCGGGCGCAGTATGGGCCACGCCTGCGCGCCTTCGCCGTCTATCTGCTGCAGCAGCAGTTCGTGCCGTATGGCCGCGTGCGCGAGCTGTTCGCCGACCTCTTCGGCGCGTCGCTCTCGCTGGGGACGCTGCTGCGCTGGGTGCGGCAGAGCGCGGCGACGCTGGCGCCGGTCGAGGCGCAGCTCAAGGAGGCGCTGCAGCGGGCGCCGGTGCTGCATGTCGACGAGACCGGCGTGCGCCGCGGCGGGCGGCTGGCCTGGGCGCACGTGGCCAGCACGGGCCGGCTGACCCACTACGCCGTCCACGCCAAGCGGGGCAGCGAGGCGACCGACGCCGTCGGCATCCTGCCGCCTTCACGGGGGTGAGCGTCCACGACGGCTGGAAGCCCTACTGGCGCTACACGCGCTGCCGCCACGCGCTCTGCAACATCCACCACCTGCGCGAATTGACCTTCCTGGAGGAGCAGTACCAGCAGGCCTGGGCCAAGGACTCAAGGCGCTGCTGCGGGAGATGAAGGCCGCCGTCGACGCAGGCGCGCGCCGCGGGCCTGCGCTCCCTGCCCACCGCCGTCCGCGCGGCGTTCGTCACCCGCTACCGCGCGCTGCTCGCCGCGGGGCATGCGGCCAATCCGCCGCCCGAGCGGCGCCCCCACCAGCGCGGACGCGTCAAGCAGTCGCCGGCGCGCAACCTGCTCGAGCGGCTCTGGCTGGGCAGGACGAGGTGCTCGCCTTCCTCGACGACTTCACCATCCCCTTCGACAACAACCAAGCCGAGCGCGACGTGCGCATGCTCAAGGCCAGCAGAAAGTGTCCGGCTGCTTCCGCTCCGACTGGGGCGCCGAGCGTTCGCCTGCCTGCGCGGGTACCTTTCCACCCTCAGGAAGCAGGGGACGAAGCTGCTCATGGCGCTTGAATCGCTCTTCATTGGCGTGCCGCTCTCCCCTGCCTATAACTGAACTGGTACGGTCCGCCTACTCCAGCCCATGCGCCGCCACGAGCGTCCGCAGCGCCTCACCGATGCGCCGCCGCTGGTCACCATGACGCTCGTCACTGTAGGTATGCACGTCGGCGAAGCGCTGATCGCGGGGGTAGCGCCAGACCGGGCCGCCGCGATACTCCTGCGGTTCCCAGTCGTAGCGCGGCCAGACATGCGCATGCAGGTACTCGTCTGTGTTGCCCAGTATCTCGTAGTTCATCCGCCGTGGCTGGCACACCGACATGATCGCCTCGCCCAGCAGGCTCATATCCACCAGAAACGCCGTGCGATCCGGCAGCGGCAGATCGCTCAGATGGTTGACCTGGGGCGCGGCGAGCAGCACGCAATAGCCCGGCAGGAATTGGTAGTCGCCCATCACCGCGAAGCCGCTGCGCATCCGCGCGATGACCAGCGGATTCTCCCCACGCTGCGCCGCGCCGATGCGATCGCGCATCCAGTCGTCGCTCATGTCACCACCTGCTCGCGTTGCTGGTCCACCAAGGCTTCGAGTTCAGCGATCCGCTCTTCTGCTCTCATGCACCCATCCTACACCGCAAGTCCGCCTAAACAGTTG
>CAVTFE010000063.1:0-88878 GCA_963733745.1 uncultured bacterium | reverse complement strand
ACCGCATAATCGGCTTGGGTTCGCCCTGCAACTCTGCTATTTGCGCTATCCCGGCCAAGCAATGGGTCCTGATACTATCCCGTCAGACGACATCCTGAACTGGGTCGCACAGCAGGTCGGAGTGCGGCCCGACGTCTGGAGCGAGTACGCGCAGCGCGATGAAACGCGCCGTGAGCATGCGCTCGAATTGCAGTCGGCTTATGGCTATCACCCGTTCACCACGCTTGCCTATCGCCAGCGCCGCGGCCTGCTAACCGAGCTGGCGCTGCAGACGAACAAAGCCATGGTGATCGCCGACGCGTTGCTGGAGAGCTTACGCGCCGATCAGACTATCGTGCCGTCGGCGCGTGTGATCGACCGGTGCTGCGCAGAGGCCTTGGCACAAGGCACACGGGTAGTGTTCCGGCGTCTGACCGAAGGACTCACTGCCGACCAGCGACAGGGTTTGGATCGGCTCCTTCTGCCCCGCGAACTGCCTCACGAACAGACGCGTACGCTCCTCTTGACGTGGCTACGCCAGCCTCCTGGAGAGTCAAAGGCGCGCAACATCCTGAGGCACCTGGATCGACTGCGGGAGCTGCGCGGCATTGGCCTCTCGGCCGATCTTGATCGCGTGGTCCATCAGAGCCGCTTGACCCAACTGGCCCGCGAGGGAGCGCACATGAGCGGGCAGCATCTGCGCGATCTGGAGGAGACCCGTCGCTATGCGACGTTAGTGGCGGTGCTCCTCGACACCCAAGCCACCGTCATTGATCAGATCCTGGACATGCATGACCGGGTCATCGGGAAACTGTTCGCCGATGCGAAGCGCAAACATAGCGAAGCCTTTCATGATCAAGGTCGGGCTATCAACGAGAAGGTGCGGCTGTATGCGCAGGTCGGGCACGCCTTGATGCGAGCGCGCGAAAATGGCGGCGATCCCTTCGCCGCGATTGAAACGGTGATCCCCTGGGACTCTTTCGCGAAAAGCATTACCGAAGCCGAGCAGTTGGCGCAACCCGCCGCGTTCGATTCCCTTCCACTCATCGCCGACGGCTACCCGCAGGTACGCCGCTACGCCCCGCAGTTGCTGGAGAGCTTTGCCTTCCAAGCCACTCCGGCGGCTCAAGGCGTGCTTGATGGCATCAATACAGCTCAAAGCCATGCAGCAGGCCAAAGCGCGTGCGGTCCCCAACGATGCGCCGACGGACTTTGTCAAACCGCGCTGGGAACGCCAGGTGTTCGCGGAGGATGGCGGCATTGACCGTCGCTTCTATGAACTCTGCGCGCTCTCTGAACTCAAGAACGCCTTACGTTCTGGCGACATGTGGGTAGCGGGGTCACGTCAGTTCAAGGACTTCGAGGAGTACTTGCTCCCGCACGCCCACCTCGCCGCCTTGCAGGAGAGTGGAGACATCCCAGCCGCTATCGCATACGATGGCGCTCGCTACGTCTGTGATCGGCTTGCGTTGCTCACCGACCAACTCCAGCATGTCGACCAGTTAGCCGCATCCAGCACCCTCCCCGACGCGCACATCGCCAATGAACTCTTGAAGGTCAAACCCCTCACCAAGAGCGTGCCAGAGGAGGCCGAGCGGCTGGAAGCAGAGATCTACAGTCTGGTGCCGCACCTCAAGATCACCGAGTTGCTCCTCGAAGTCGATCAGTGGACGAACTTCTCACGCCACTTCACCCATCTGCGCACCGGCACGCCCGCCAAAGATCGCTCCCTGCTGCTGACAGTCATCCTGGCTGATGCGATCAACTTGGGGCTGACGAAGATGGCCGAGGTGTGCCCGGGAGCAACAGCGTCCAAGCTCGACACCCTGCGCGCATGGCATGTTCGGGATGACACCTACGCGCAAGGGCTGGCCGAGCTGGTGAACACGCAGCACCGCATGCCGTTCGCGTCGTACTGGGGCGCCGGGACCACCTCGTCCTCAGATGGCCAGCAATTCAAGGTGGGTGGTCGTGGCGAGCACACAGGGCAGGTCAATCTGCGCTACGGCGCAGAGCCAGGCGTCACCTTCTATACGCACATCTCGGACCAGTATTCACCCTTCCACACGAAGGTGATCGCCGCAACGGCTAGGGACGCGACGCACGTGCTTGATGGACTGCTCTACCACGAATCGGACCTGCGCATCGAGGAACATTACACGGATACCAATGGCTTCACCGACCATGTCTTCGCCTTGTGCCATGCCTTGGGCTTCCGCTTCGCCCCACGCATCCGCGATCTGCAAGATAAGGCGCTTTATGTCCCCGAGAACGTCGGCCACTATCCAGCGCTCGCCAGCTTTGTCGGCGGCACGATCAACACGAAGCTGATCGTGGCGCAGTGGCCCGAAATCGTGCGATTGGTCACCTCTATCAAGCAGGGCACAGTGACCGCCTCGCTGATGCTGCGCAAGCTCGCAAGCTATCCGCGACAGAACAGCCTCGCCTTGGCGCTGCGCGAGATGGGACGTATTGAGCGCACGCTGTTCATGCTCAAGTGGCTGCTCGAGCCGCCCTGGCGGCAACAGGTGACTACCGGCTTAAACAAGGGCGAAGCGAGGAATACCTTAGCCCGCGCCGTGTGCTTCAATCGATTGGGGGAGCTGCGTGATCGCGCCTATGATCAGCAACGGCATCGCGCCAGCGGTCTGAATCTCGTGGTCGCGGCGATCATCTTGTGGAATACCGTCTATCTGGAGCGCGCGCTCGCTGCCCTGCGCCAGCAGGACACGACCATCGACGAACGCCTGCTCACACACATCGCCCCGATTCACTGGAATCACATCAATCTGACGGGCGACTACACATGGCGTCAGAACAAGCGGGTGGAGAAAGGCGGCTTCAGGCCCTTGCGCCTCGTGGCCAGGACCGTCCGAGCTTAGCGTACGTCAATTTCCCTTTCGTCAATTATCCCCTTTTTTCCAGGCCCAATCATCCACGCCAAGCACACGCACGGGTGAGGTGGACGGAGGAAGTAGCGCTTTTATCGCACGCAGGAGGGTCGATGCGGACGTGGGCAAGTGAAGATAGTGCGCCAGGCGGGCTCCAGCCTCTCCCCCGACAGTGAACCCGATCGTGCGCAACGCTTGAAGGAGACGCCTAGTCCTGCGGGCGTAAGGCGGCGCCAGATCAGAAAAGCGCTCGGCGAACAGACTCCGAGCGCAGACTGCGTTGGGGCAGAAGAACCGACGTACCCACACGCGCAAGACGACTTGGTCATCTGCGCAGGGCAGATCCGCCACCGTTCGTTGATAACGACTGTGGACGCGTTTGGCGCTGGCGCCACACTCGGGACAGCAAGCCGTGGCAGCTGTGGAAACCAGTGATAGTATGAGAGCAGTAGACGTGCGGCACACGGACTTGATAGCGAGCATAGGTGGTAAGCCAAGCAGCGAGGGGAGATCCATGCGAGCCCACTCCTAACGAGCAGGATCCCGCTCCTGCTTCGGCCCGCAGTGTATCCGCTTCGACGCAACCAGGCACATCGAAAGTGCGGGAGAACCTATTTTTAGATGTATCCTGGCATGACCCCAGGTGTGTGTCCTGACCAGCGGCACTCCATCCAGCCATTCGACTAAGCACAGGAAATTGGTTGCAACTGCGGTGAGGATGTGCTGCAGGTGTGTCTTGGGGAACCCGAGATAGCGCGCGTGCCGCAGCCCGGCGTTGCGCGTGGTCTGCGAGCATGTCCCCTCGACTCCTGAGCGCAGGCGGTATAGCGCCTTAAACGCTGCTGTCTGTTGGCGTTGGCGCGCTGCCAGCAGCAGCTCGTGACGCTCCTGCGGGAAACGCAGCGACATACTGCGTCCCGCCGCCTGCGCGCCGCCAGTCGTGACGGTCACGATGGTGATGCCTTGCGCCGCTTGTTCTTCACATTGAGTGACACGACGCGCTACCGCTATTTCTGCGCTGGTGTTCCATCCAATGAGACCTGGGCTGAGCGCTTCGTCGCACTCGGCCACATCGACGACTGCGATTCGCACGCTTCAGTCGGAGTCCGCATGCGGATCCGCAGACCATGGAGGTTGGCATCATCCTCACGGATGCCTGGCAGCTGCGGGGACTCGGGGGGCAGATGCCCTGCCGCCTTGCTGCCGAGGCGCGTCGCCACGCCATCAAGGCATTCAGCGCCATCGCGCTGAGTGCGAGCCGGCGTATGCTGCGATTGGCGCGTCGCACCTTCCCTGCCGTGTGTATTGCCTGTGCATCGGGATAATGCGAGCTCACCCTTGACCTCGAAGCAGTTTCGGAGGTAGAACAAACCGCAGAACCGAGGGCGTGCAAGGTATGTCTCGCACCAGGTGAGTGACGGTAGTTTTGACGGCAGCGCCGACCGATTATGGCCGATTGTGATAGACTAGCGGAGAGCAGAAAGTCCGATTTGTACAGGCATTGCCGATGTGTAACAGACGCCTTCGACACGCTTGTAGGAATTGGTAAACCGTAGGTTGGGGGTTCGATCCCGACTCACCGGCTCCAGAATTTAAGCGGACTCCCATTGTTGAGTAGCATCGCTAGAAGTCCGTTTGACCGGAACAAATACCGGAACTGGCAAAATTTCACTCATAAGCTAGCATTCAGAATGGTTTATTTAGTCACCAACCAGCGTGGCCTTCGGCTGTGTGGCGCGAGATGGTGGCTGCCGCGCCGTCTGTTCCCGTCCCAATGCGGGGCGCGGCGGCCGAGACGAAGCCGGAACTATCCACTCACTGGCCGTCGGAACTTATAGCTACACCAGGCTGGACCTTTTTCCGGTACCGATTCCCAGCCCTGTGATGTAAGTTGGGCAATAAATGCGGTGAGGGCAGGTTCTGACCTCTTCTGGTTCGAGTCCAAGAAGCCGCCAACTGGTGAAAGCGCATTGCGCACGACTTTCGACTCACCAGCGTCGTACATGCCTTGCGGACCGATAGCTTCAGCGTAGAATACGAACTTGTACACAAAGAGGCTAGGCTTTCTCCGCCACTTGATTTCACATATCTCATAGACAGTCGCCTGTGATGGTGTGGTCATTTGTGATGGCTCACTAACACCGCCAACTGGAGCGCCACAGGCTGCGCAGAACCTATCACCGTCTCGGAGGTCGCGCCCGCAGGTCGTACAGTGTTGCGCCATCAGTCATTCCTTTCGTCTCTGCCCGCCTGCCCTCATTCTACTCCTGCCCGCAAGCGGTCGCTATGCGCTGTCCCCATGTGCGATAATACTGCATAGCGAGCGGACTGCGTATCTCCGCCAGCTTTTTTACAGGAGGCCAGCTATGGATGCGGACGAGAAGGCGCGATTGTTCGAAGAAGGCCGCAGTGCGCGGCGACGCGGCACAATCGAAGATGTAGACAGGTCTCTGTCACGCGGCCCGGCAGACCAGCCATTTCGAGATGGCTACAAAGCCGAGTCTAAGCCTGTATTCATCACGTCTGCTTGCTGATGTCAGGACTGCCCTCTCCACCGGGCATCACGGCATGGAGAGGATCGGCAAGTGGCGAGGACGTGTCCTATGCGCTTCGCCGAATCGATGATGCTTCTCTCCCATGTCGTGCGCTCAGACAGAGAAAGGGCCAGGAACGACGGCGGTGAAACGCCGTTTGTAGGCTCTCTGGCCCTGGCGCAACAGGCCCTGATGCTTCTTGAACAGCGAGTTTGCCTGCAAAGCAAGCAGACGTGATGAATACAGGCTAAGAGAAGCGAAGACGTGGCGAACGGTGACGAGCCAGACGGCCAGAACTAGCACAAACACGAACGCCCGCCATGTGGGAGCATGACGGACGCTCTGACCGCTGGCTCGCATCACCGCACCTGCGACTGATGGCAGTATGGCACAGAAAGAAGGGCGCCCGTCACATGGCGAAGGACGGACGCCCTCACCCTTCGCACGTTGGACTCACACGTTGGGCTATCGCCAGTCTAGCATAATTGGGCCTGCGTGCTGCCTGTGGCATACTGGCGCAGGAGGTGAGCGCCATGACTTGGTTTGATGTCGTCGCGCCGCTAACGGTCATCGGGTTGTTTGTCCTGTTGTTCTTTGTCATCGTGACATCGGAGGGTGTGTCACGCGGCGCTCGTCGCGGCAGGAAGCGCTTCCCGCCGACACAGCAAGACATCGAGGCCACAGGGAGACTGTGGCGGCGTCGGTGGCGCAAGCTGACACCCTGGACAGAGCATCCATCGCCGCCAGCGTGAAAAGAGCGGACGCCCGCCCTGGTGGCATGTCACAGCGAGCGCCCTGACCTGGGTGTTTTTGGCCACACACAGGCTGTTACTAGTGTAGCAAAAGACGACCGGCCCGCGTACGTTTCCCCATGCGTACCAGACCGGCCTAACGTTCTGCTAGTTCTAACCCAACCTGACCCCTGCTCGTTGCAGTTCCGCCACCATCGCGGGAAGTAGCGCGTGCGCCAATGGTCTTATCGCGCCTTCCCACCGTCGCTGTACTGCTGTATGCTGATGGCAATAGACTACGGTCGTGTGCTTCTGGCCAAAGGGGCGCGCCATGGCAGAGAAAATCGGCGTCTTCGTTAGTCATCATCACAGCCAAGAAGAAGACGCCTTCACGGCACGACTCGTGGCTGACCTGGAAGCAGCTGGCGCGGATGTGTGGGTGGACACGAAAGGCATCTCGTCGGGCAGTTTCGTGCAGAAAATCTCGGAAGGGCTGGCCGGACGCAAATGGCTCGTCTTGGTGATGACACCGGCGGCGCTGACTTCGGAATGGGTCCAGGACGAGGTGAATGCTGCGCTGCATCAGGTCCGTGGCAAGCGTATGCTTGGCGTCATTCCTTTCGTGATGACGGTGTGCGATGAAGGGCTGATTCCTGCGCTGTGGGCGCACCTTCACCGCTACGACGCGACGACAGGCTACGAGGCGGCGCGCGATGGATTGTTCGCGGCTATTGGTCTCTCTCGGAGTGATATGCCAGATACTCCACCACCACTTGAGGCTGACTCTACAAAGAAGAAGACGGATGTGTGGCTTGCAGAACGGCGTGTAGATGTGGCGTCCCTGAAGACTCTTGATGGGCTCTTATCTCTCTCACCCTTGGATTTTGAAAAGGCGGTGGCCCTTATGCTCGCGGCGAATGGATACCACAACGTGCGGCTCCGTCGCACGGATGAACCAGCGGATTTAGTCTGTGTGGACCCCAATGGCCTCATGACCTTTGTGAAATGTAAGAGATATGCTTTGCATCACCAAGTCCTTACGACTGATGCGCAGGCCTTTCTCGCTGGTCCTGTGAGCCGTGAAGGGCCTAAAATTCTGCTATTCATCACAACATCGCGATTTACACCTGAAGCGCTGATGATGTAGAGAGGGTTCCCAGGTTTGACCTTGATTGACGGGCCTTCGTTGGTCGAGATGATGCAACTCTTGTAGCCGGAGTCATGCCTTCACCCACAAAGACGACGCCAAGCGCGTTCACGTCGTCCGCTGTGAGCCTCCAGCGTTGCTGATGGGCGCTCGTGGCCGTCTGGCGTTGGGGTCGCATCTTAGTGGACACGGTATGGCGGGTCGTTGCGCAGGCGCGAACCCATATCGCCACCGCTGTCACCCGCGCCATCAGTCGCCGGCATCTCACGCGCATCCGCCAGGTTGCTAGCCACTGCCTCTTCTGCCAGGCTGACGCAATCCGACAGGCTACGGCCTTGCTGTGATTGCAGGAGCAGGAACGCCGCGCTAGGAATGCGAACAGAGTTCAGGTTCTGAGCCAGCGTGCCATCCTCGCCGACGTGGTTGCGCAACGTACTAGGCCGCGCCCGTCATGCTACCCGATGCAGCCACCTCATGGCGTCAGGAAGGTTCGGATGCTTCGGCGCAACGATGCTCCTCGCGCGCTTGGTGATAGTCAGCTCTCAACCATGGCGGGTTAGGAACTGTTCATACTGCCTATATGTTTTGCGGCCGTTCGATGATGGCATACACGACAGCGTATGGTTGGGCATGCTGAAATCTGCGGCAGAGCCACTGGCCAAGAATCGAGGAAATAAGATACAGCATCTTCTGGACGGCCATCTGAATGCAGGCGTCGAAGTCGTCACCAACGCAGGAGCGTGCGTCGGGAAGGTGGAGAAGATGAACGGTGAGGGGCTGGTGCTGCGCGTGCCACCAGCGGACAAACTGCCAGAGCAGATACGGTACTTCTCGTGGGCAAGCATCCTGTACGTCGCGGTCGTCGCGCCGCAGCCGAGATGACACGCTTGGCGTCCGCTCGATGGTGAAGTAGACTGGTTGGGAATCAGGCATGGGTTGACGCCGAGCGAGGAGTACCGTCTCTCGCCACACAGGGCGTGGTCTGGAGGCAAGTTGCGGTGAGGATTGGGACGTACCAGGTCGTGATGATGCATAACACCAGAGAACGGTACGCGCTGCGATTTCAGGATGATGGGACCGTCACGGGGGTCTACGGGCCGCTCCGCGAGGGGGAGGCAACGGCAAGCGCACTGCCCACGTTCGACTACTCGACCGAGCGTGCCGAGCAATTTATCAAGTCGAACATCATCGGGAGCGCAGGATACAGCTATGTTCCACTGGACCACGAGGAGTAGCACAATGGCCTTCCTACCCGTGGACGAGCGTCCCGTACATGGCTGTTGCAGCCCCGAAGGCGCCATGACCAATCTTTACCCTCGCGATTGGTCGGCTGCGCAGTAACTGAGACGACGTATCCGCAAACTGAATCCGGCATCCACACCGTTGAGCTTTGGCTGGATGCTCAGTCATATCTGACCACTTGCAGGTCGGAGTAGAATGGCGTCAGGCTGTCGCAGGCGAGAGGAGTGGTGACCGGGGGTGCGCCGATGGCAAAGTACTGCACGAACTGTGGGCATGAGGTTCGAGAAGGTGAGAAGTTTTGTGCAGAGTGCGGGACGCCAGTCGGTAGCCTTGCCGCATCTCCGCGGCTCCCACGATGGGAGACCTGCGACATCACGTATCGGGAAGTTAAACAAGCGGGTCTCTTCACCGGGGCGCTGATACAATTTGTGGCCGCAGCTATGGGTCGCGTTGGTCGCTATGTCGCAGCGGAGTCTGAAGTCTTTTCTGCTGGCCAGGATGATGCACCGGACTACAACGAGCCAACCCATGTGAGAATCTTAACTGCACTCATCAAGGGGCTTATCTCTGAAGGCTGGGAAGCACTACCGGAGAAGGTGCACCACCCGGTGTGCGGCTTCATTTGGTACGGCTACAGGTTCCGTCGCCTGGTGAGAATCTGACCGAACTGCACAACTCGAAGTGACGCCACTATCCCCGCCAGGCAGACGAAGTGAGGGCAAGGAGCGAAGCGCATGACGGAGGAGGTACTCGTGTTCGTTTCGCATCATCACAGCCCCGAAGAAGATGCCAAACAGCAAGGCTCTATCGAAGACCAGTTCAACAAGGCTATGCTTCAGCCATACAAGCGGTTCACGCAAGAAAGTCTGCACAAGCTAATCAACACGGTGAACCTCATTGCGACAGATGATTCATTGTAAGCGCGCCTCAGCCGGGCGCGTCCAGTAGCGGCTGGCAAAGTCGCGCCAACACACGCCGCTATCAAGAAGGCGGTAGCGAAGGCGAAGGCGGAACAAGCCAAGGAGGACGAAGACGAGCGCGAGCGCACAAGAAACCGTATCCACGAGCTTATGACGGCGCTAGGTCGGTGACGTCTCTTCACCCCAAGGCCCAGTCGCCTACTAGAAGTCTGGTGTTTCAGCCTGTGGCTCTTCTACCGTGCGGCGTTTGAACATGAGTCGCGTCAACGTTGCGCCTGCTGGCAGGAAGGCAAAGGCTTCCCAGTTCTGTTCACCTGCACGGTTCAGGTAGTTCAGCAGATCGTCGCTCTCTACCCTCGGCAACGCGCCGACGGTGAGAATCACTTTGTCGTCGTCCATTTTGACAGTTGCATATGCGTATTCCCATCTGTCCATATCGCGCGCTCCTGACCAATGCTAGCCGACTGCCCGTCTGGCGGTAGTATACAACGCCGTCAACGCGCCGCTAGCACAGGCCCCCTCTTGTGCAACACGCCTGCTACACAAGCGCATCACACCCAGGCATGCGGCTATTAAAATGGCCGTTGAGAAGTCGAGTGTACATCTTTCGACTGATTGCGGCGCTTGAAGAGAAGGATATATGTCTGCCCCGCGTTTGGCGCCCCAGGGACAGCAGCCGCGAGCTCCCACCCCTGTTGACCGAGGTCATTCAAACTGCTTTCATCAGTCCCTTGGCGCCCCACTGCAATAACCTTGTACTCCCACATCTCGTCGGCATCCGGCTTCCTCTCGCTCGCTTGACACGAGGCTAGAAGGGAAGCCTTCTTAAACACTTTCTGGCCGCTGGAAATCACCCGAAGCTGAACGTCGTAAACCGCATTGGAATAGGTGGTTGAAATCTCCAAACCCGTGGGGACCGAAAAGCTCTCTTCGCATTCCACAAGACGTCACCGGTTGCCTGTTGCTCGCCCATTTATACTGTACTCAACCTGTGCGCGTTACGAGCGAGCCATCCCCTGTTCTGTTGTAGGCACTACCTCTTCACATTACCCACATCACGACGCGTTACCCCATCATATCAGCCTGAACCGTTGTCCATTCTCTCGTCTGCGCGAAAGTCGGCACGCCATCAGCTACAGCAAATAACACACCGCTTGTTGAAGCTGCAGAGGCGCTAAGGCGACGAAAGGCCCCTCTATGGTCACCGACGATCAATCTGAGCGGCTCGTCATGATGGTCGATGTTGCGCGCCTTTCCTTTCCTGCGTTCGCAACGGACAGCCGTAGACACATTGTGCTGTGGAATGCGCAAGCGGAAGAACTCCTTGGATACTGCGCGTATGAGGCGACGGGGCGCCCATGCCACCTGATGTTTGGACAACGAGACCGAGCCTCGCCCACCTACTTGTCCGCGTGTGAAAGCTGCACTCCAGCTCGTCACACCTGTCCGGAGCCCGAGACTGAGATCCCGATTGCCGCCAAATCGGGCGAGTTGAAATGGATCTCAATGCGAACATTCAAGGCGCTTACCGCGGGCGGTGACCTCTACACCATCCATGTGCTCTGCGACCATACCGCACACCATCCTCTTGACAACTACTACACCCCGCGCGCCGATGAGCTGTTCAGTGTGCACCTCACGAAGCGCGAAGGTGACGCGCTACGCCTGCTCGCGCAAGGCTTGAATACCACACAGATTGCCAGCTCACTTGGTGTGAGTCGTGTCACGGCGCGGAACCATGTTACGAGAGTGATGGAAAAGCTCGACGCACGGACGCGATTGCAGGCCGTCATCATCGCTGCGCAGCTTCGCCTGATCTAAGTTCCGGTATTGCTGCGGGCAGGTCGACTCTGCGACAGGCGTGCGCTGGCGCACGCGCTACAGAATCTGGTGTGTTTGCACCATGCGCACGTGGCGTTTATTCTCCATGATGCCACATAAGACACAGCCAGCGCTTGCGTGCGGTCGCAGCGCGCCTTGCGCTACTGGCGAGGAGAGGCGTGCATGGGCAAATACCTAGGCAGCTTTCTAAGCGTGATCGTGGGCGCCGGTATCGTAATTGGCGCGGTCTTCGCACTGGGCGTGTACTCACGTATTCCTGCTCCCATCTCTGGTCAGCCCGCGGGCGGCGGGAGCACCTTTACCCAACATGTCTCGCTTACGCTCCAGACCTTTCCAGCCAGCCCATACTCTGACGCTGAGTGGCTGGATAAGCACAGAGCCGACTATGGAGCGAACCTCCCACCGGCTGGGGACAACCAGGATTGGGTGACCTACTGGCCAAGCACGGAGTTGGTTGTCCCCGCGCATGCGTTAGTCACCATTCGCATCGAGAACTACGACGGCGCCACGCCTCTACTCAACCCCTTCTACTCACGCTCCCGTGGTATTACCGACGACCATGGAACCCCCACCGATACATTTCAGGTAGACGGACAGGCAGTAACGGCGGTTGACCCAGACCAGGTTTCACATACCTTCACCATTCATTCAATTCCCAGCGCGACGAAGACCTGGCTCGATGTGAGCGTCCCAGTGATGGCCGTAGATGAAAGCGCGCCAGCCGACGATGCAGGATTTCCTGACAAACCTGTTGTGACAGAGTTCTCCTTTGTGACAGGTGACGCCGGCTCTTATATCTGGCAGTGTTTCGATCCATGCGGCAGTGGCTACAACGGATTTGGTGGCCCGATGTCCACCAAGGGGTACATGTCGGGGACACTAACCGTGCAGTGATAATGGGTTGAGCGCTACCCTTTCTTGTGCGTTGAGGGGTGGCGCCCAGGCGCCTTCGGCCGGCTCTGCAGACATAGAGAGGCATGGCAGCGAATCTATGGAGAGAACTCCCGCTTCTTCCCAACGGCATCTGCTTCGTGTCGTTGTGCTCTGGATTGTCCTCTCGGTCCTGGGCGACGCCATCGTCTACCTCCTTGCGCCGCACATGGTCGACTGGGGCATTCTTTCCCCGGTCGCCTCCGCGCGCGCCGACGCGATCGATCAAGTGCTTGGGCTCTTCACCTATCTTGCAGTTCCGGTGTTTGTGGGCGTCGTCACCTTTGCCCTGTATACCATCTTTGCCTTTCGGTCGAGAAGGTCGCCCAGACGGTGACGGGCCAGCGATTCGCGGTAATGCGGGCTTACAGGTCACCTGGGTCATCGCCTCGGCAGTTCTCGTCGCCTTCTTGTTTGGGTTTGGCCTTTTCTTCCTTAGCGAGATTAGCGCCGCAGACGGAAACGCACTGGAAGTGCACGTCAATGGAGAGCAGTGGCTTTGGGACTATGAGTACACACAATACAGCGGTGTGCACACCACCACGCTCGTGCTTCCGGTTGATCGTCCGGTCACCTTTGCCATCACGTCCACCGACGTGCAACATTCCTTCTGGATTCCGGCCTTAGGAGTCAAACAGGACGCCGTGCCCGGAGAGACGACACGAATCAGTGTGACGCCGAACAAGATCGGCGAATATGAGGTGCGCTGCGCCGAGCTATGCGGCCTGTACCACGCGTACATGCAAACGCCTGTCAAGGTCGTCAGCGACTCCGACTTCGACGCCTGGGTACAAAGCCAGATGCGTGATCATCCAACGCCTACACCAGTTCCGAGCCCGCAACCGACCAGCCAAGCGTCCAGGCCAGTGGATCCTCGCGCCTCGATGGGCGCGAAGAACTAGCGGATCGTCAAGGTTCCGGCGAGCGCGGAGGTACTCCACCGAGCATCCATTTCACACAGATCGCTGCAGAGAGAAGGGTGGTAGGCGCGATGAGTGCAGAGGACACACGCACGGATGGTGGGGTCGCGGCGACCTCACGCGCTCCCCGAGCGCGAGGCTTTCCCGGCTACGTGCTTGGCGCCGTGCTCGCCGCCGCGGGCTATCTGGCGGGAACACAGTTGGTGTACCACTTCATTGGCTATGGCTCTACGGAGGACGGCCCAAACTTTACCGAACAAGGCCTTGTGTTTGGATTTATCGGACTCACCTTGGGCTGGATGGTTGGGATCGGCGCATTCAATCGGCCCATCACCTGGGTACTGGGACTGCGCGACCCAGGCCACGAAGCCAATGAGCGTCTGGCGGGCAAGGGAATGGGAATCGTTCGCTATTTCCGTTTCACCACCGATCACAAGGTCATCGGCATCCAGTATCTGGCGCTCGTGCTGCTCATGCTGGCGTTTGGTGGACTTGGCGCGATGTTGATCCGCGTCGAGTTAATTCGTTCCTGGCGCACGCTTCTTTCCGACTCAGGCGTACAACACGATCGTCACGATGCATGGCATGCTGATGATCCTGACCACGATCACATTCTTTATCGGGCCATTCGGTAACTTCATCGTGCCGCTGATGATCGGCGCTCGCGATATGGCCTTCCCTCGGCTCAACGCACTTAGCTTTGCATTTCTCGTCCCGGCCATGGTCATTTTTGGTTTCATTCCCTTCCTGGGCCAGGGGCAGTCCGCCGGAACTGGTGGCGGTGTGCAGACCGGATGGACGCTGTATGGCGCCAATTGCCGACCAGTCGGGCATGGGGACGACGGCGCTTTGCTTTGCTGTGCTGCTGGCTGGCATCTCCTCTATCCTCGGCGCCGTCAACGTGATCACGACCATCGTAACGCTTCGCGCGCCGGGCATGCGCTGGACGCGGCTGCCTCTCACTGTCTGGGGCATCTTCGGCGCCGCGATCTTGGCCGCAGTCGGTACCTCCTCATTCACGGCCGATCTCCTGATGATCCTGCTCGATCGCACGTACAAGCACCAGTTTCTTTTACGTCGCGACCGGTGGCAACTCGATCATCAATGATCAGCCACTGGCGGTGGCAATGCCTGGTTCTCGCAGAACCTGTTCTGGTTCTTTGGACATCCTGAGGTCTACCTTATCGTGCTGCCGGCGTTCGGCATCGTGATCGATATCATCGTCTCGTTCGCGCGTAAGCCCGTATTTGGCTACAAGACCGCTATACTAGGCATCATGGGGGTCACGCTGCTCAGCTTTCTCGTCTGGGCGCACCATGAATTCGTCTCCGGCTGGGCGCCGGAGTTGCGTGGGTTCTACATGGCGACCACGGAGATCATCTCCATCCCTACTGGCCTCGTGTTTCTCGTCGCACTCGGCACCCTCTGGCGTGGTCGCCTCTGGTTGACCGTCGCGATGCTCTTCGCGCTCTCCTTCATCTGGAACTTCGTCATCGGTGGATTGACGGGCGTGTTTCTCTCTGATGTGCCAGCGGATGTCCAGCTCCACGGCTCAATGTTTGTCACAGCCCACTTCCACTACACGATTGTGGGCGGCGCGCTGATGGGCTTCTTTGCCGGTGTCTATTACTGGTTCCCCAAGATGACCGGGCGCATGCTCGACGAGCGACTGGGCTGGATTCACTTCTGGGGCACGCAGATCGGCTTCAACATCGCCTTCCTTGCGATGTTCGTGGTCGGTTTGCAAGGTATGCCACGACGTGTCGCCGACTACGCCCCAGAGTTTGCGACCGGTAACCTCATTACCAGCCTCTTCGCCTTCATTTTGGGGGCGTCGATCATTGTGTTCTTCTACAACGTCGGCAGCTCTTGGCTAGCCGGCGAGAAAGCGGCCGCGAATCCCTGGGGCGCAAAGACACTCGAATGGCAAGTTCCCACGCCTGTGCCACTGGAGAACTTTGAAAGTATTCCCGTCATCACCGCTGGACCATACGATTACGGGCGCCCAGCGCCAGAACCTGGAACGGCTGAGGGTCCGGGCGTGCAGTCACAGGTAGGATAGCGGCGTCCCGACGCGAATCGGACACGCGATGGGGGAAGAGAGAGACGATGGATACGACAATCGGTCCAGGCGCCGGCGGCGCCGCCTCAGGCGGCGGCGCCTGGGAGGAAGATCGTAAGGTGCGGTTTGGGATGCTCCTCTACGTCCTGGCAGATGTCGCCCTGGGCATCTTCTTCTTCGCTAGCTATGTCTGGCTGCGCGCCTACAACACGGGTGGCGGCTGGCGTCTCAAGGACATTGGGCCTGATCCGCAGACCACGCTCATATTGACGGCGTTGATTGCAGCGAGCGCGCTGGCCTATTTTGTCGCCTATTTAGGCGCTGTGACCGGACGCCAGTGGGCGCTCCGGATCGCCATTGCCCTCGCATTGGCGCTCGTCGTCGCGAACTTGATAGGCACGGTCAATGAGATGCGCGCCTTCAACTTCGTCACGCAAGATGGCTCCTTTGCCAGTGTGTATCTCCTCCTGACCGGCTACCACATCTACCACATGATCCTGGCGGTGATCCTGGGTATCGGCGTGACAGTGCGCGCCCTGCAAGGCCGCTACTCAGCTGACCGCCACCTCGGCGTGTCGACGGTCGGCTACTATTGGTATTGGGCCTGCAGCATGGCAGTCGCACTCTGGCTCCTGATCATCATACTTCCGCCGCAGCTCTGAACTGCACGACACGGCGGCTGGTTGGACACTCGCCGAGGCGCCAAATCGTCATGTGCATGGGGACATCTCCCACGAGGAGGCCTACGAATGGAATCAATGCGCGCTGACTCAGCGGCCCCAGTCGTGTCCTCCTCCCTAACACGCGCCTATCGGCTCAGAGTAACCGGAAGCGCCTACCTCGGACTACTGAAGCCACATGTCACCGTCCTTCTCCTAGGAGTGACCCTTGCTTCGATGGCGGTGGCCTCCGGCGGATCCCCTCCTCCAGCGCTCATGCTGGTGACGCTCTTCGGCGGCGCCTGCGCCGCGGGCAGTGCGAACGCACTCAATTGCTACTGGGATCGCGATATCGACCAGCTCATGAGTCGCACGCGACGCCGCGCCCTTCCTATCGGTGCGATCCCCCCAGCACACGCTCTTGTCTTCGGTTTGGCGCTGGGAGTCATCTCATTCGTGGTGCTCGCGCGGTTTGCTACCATGCTGGCGGCCACACTCGCTGTTGGCGCTATCCTGTTCTATGTCGTGATCTATACGATGTGGCTCAAGCGCGCCACGCCGCAGAACATCGTGATCGGTGGCGCAGCAGGGGCGGCTCCGGTCCTTATTGGGTGGGCGGCGGTTACCAATGGCGTCCCGCTCGAGGCATGGTGGATGTTCGCCATCATATTCATGTGGACGCCACCACACTTCTGGGCGCTCTCCCTTCTTCTTCAAAAGGACTATCAGCGCGCTGGGATTCCCATGCTACCGGTCGTGAAGGGCGAGCAGGAGACGCGCCGGCAGATCGTGCTCTACTCCGTACTACTCCTGCTGACGACGCTTGGCCCTGCGCTCACCCATGAGGCGGGCATGCTCTATGTCATCGGCGCGCTGCTCTCCGGCGGCGCACTGCTCTGGCTGGCGCTTCGTCTTAGCCGCACACACGCGCTCGTTGAAGCGCGGACACTCTTTTGGTGCTCCAACTACTATCTCGTGTTGATCTTTACCTTGCTCGTTGTCGATCGCGTATGGCGGTGAGCGATGCAAAACAAGCGATGCCGTCGACCTCAGCCCATCAAGACAAGCGAGCGCATTTGGATCCTGCGTTGCCCGCTCTCTCGGCTCTCTTGGCGCGAGGCGCTCTTTGCCATACTAGCGCTCGTCATGCTTGTCACGCTTGTCGTGCGGGCGCGTGCGGCGACCCAGACGCTGCGAGAGTCGCCAAGCGGGCCTTTGGTGGGTCATATGGCTCCGGACTTTACGCTTGCCCCGTGGAACGGCGCGCAACATGAGACAGTCACACTGGTTGCGCTGCGTGGCACACCGATCGTGATCAACTTCTGGGAGGCCACCTGTGATCCTTGCCGAGCCGAGGCGCCGCTACTAGCCTCGGCGTGGCAAACCTACCACGTCCGCGGGATTACTTTCCTTGGCGTCGCGCTGGCGACGACCCAAGAGGACGGAATGCGATTTATTGACCAGTACCATGTCCTCTACCCCACCGGACCGGGCGATGTCACGAGGCTTGGGACGCTGTATGCGCTTTCGGGCACGCCGGTGACAGTCTTTGTCGATCGGCATGGCGTCGTCGCGCAGCGCATTGTCGGCCAAATCAGCGCGCCAGCGCTCGATGCCGCTGTGCGTGCGTTGCTCACCTGAGGCGCGCCAACACTCAGTATGCGCCTCTACAGACCGTAAAGCGATAGACCGCGAAGCGCGTCGTGCGCGACTCAGGCTGGGTGGCTAAGCAGGTACCGCACGTCGGCGTTGAGCGTGGCCGGATTGAAGTTCGGCAGCAGGAAAGCGCGCTCACGACCCTGCTGATCGAGCAGATAGACGCCAGTCGAGTGTACAACCACGCCGTCTGACTGCGTGATCGAACGCATATGGAAAGCATCCCACAAGGGCGCCAATTGATCGTGTGTGCCCAGCAGATAACGCAGTTTGAGCGTCATATGGTGACTCTGTAGGAACTGTTGGACAGAGTCCGGACTGTCGGCGGGGTTCATGCTGAGCGCAACCCATGTAACATCGTTCACTTGCGCACCCAACTGCTGCGCACTGATGTTGAGGTAATCCGCCATCAACGAACACTCGGTATGCGGGCAGTAGGTGTCAAGAAATGTGAGCGCCACGGGACGCCCGCGCAGAGAGTCCATGGTGACGACGGCGCCCGTCTGATCCTTCAACGAGAAGGATGGCGCTGGAGCGCCAGCGAGTGAGTCCTGCCCAAAGGGTGATGCTGCGGCGCTCGTCTGCTGAGAGGGGTTACCGGAGGAATGCGTAGCCCATACGAGGCCTAGCGTCAGCAGGAGCGCAACGACGAGCGCTTCCACTGCGAGGAGGAGCCGACGGTGTGAGTGTGATGTCATCAAGTGCGCTCCCTTTGGTTTTCTGGCGCGTATCCGTACTACCTGACCGAGTAGCTACACCAGCTAGCTGAGCTTGCTGTGAACTCCTCGCTTGCTGACGGTCGGCAGATCGCGCGCTTCATCGGCGCGCAACCATAAGCCCAGCAGGATCATGACTGCGCCGAACAAGATCGTCGCTGAAAAGATCTCCATTACGCCACCCGCGATATGCTGATCTTCGAGTGGCGTGAGCGCAGCGCTGACCAGTGGATGACTCGCGTAATAGGCATACAGCGGACGCGTCGAGAACATCAGCGCTGTATCGAGCATGTTGCCCAAGAGCGCGATCGCGCCTACGAAGATTCCGCGTAGTGGATAGGAGAGCGAGGTTGCGAGCGGAGCCGAGGGGATCACTTGCGCCCAGAACAGTAGGCCAGCCACTAACAATGTGGCATGCTCAGCGTGGTGTATGGGTGAGGTGGCCAACGCGGCGTCGTAGAAGGCGGGGATATGCCAGGCAGTAAAGGTGAGTGCGAAAATCAGCCAGGCTACGACAGGATGCGAGAGCGCTCGCCCAAGGTCAGCAGCGATGCGGCGCGGCCATCGGCGCCGTATTGCCCAGCCGAGCGTCGAGCGGCGCGCTGCAAGTGGAAGCGCTCGCCACATCGGCCAGAATGGTGCGCCCAGGAGAAGCAATGGGGGCGCGACGAAGGCCAGCAGCAGGTGCTGCACCATATGCGCCGACAGCAGCCAGGTGGACCAGTCATCAAGCGCAGACGCCAGGGCGATGAACACCGAGAGTATCCCAGCCAGGAATGCGGCGATGCGCTTGTCGCTGATAAAGCGGGTTGCCCCCATCTTCCGTGACCGCCTTACACCGATCCCGTAGAGGACTAGCGAGCAAACGAGAGCTGCAACCAGCGCTGGATCAAGCGACCAACCAGTGATAAACCCCCAGAGCGTCATGGTTCGCCCCGATCCCCTTGCTGTCGTAGGGCGCACGACTCGCGGCGCTGTGTCTCTGCGCTCATTGTACCGACAGGCGCGCTCTTATCTCTTGGTGTGAACGCACCAGCGTCAGTGTGAACGAAGTTGATCGTCACGGCTCCAGGTGATCCTGTCTCTCACTGAGCGTCGGTCTCATCGGGAACGATGACAAGACCTGTCTGCGGTATCCCTTGACTGAGCGCCTGCCAGGAGCTGGCGATGAGCGTTTCTAAGGGCTGAGCGAAGCGCCACACCTGGGCTACAGCGTCGGGTCCGGCGTGACGATAGATAAAGCGCGCCGGAACTCGCGCAGCATGCGACAAGTAGTTTGCGCGGCCCAGCGCCGTTCGGGCATGTCGATCATGGAGGTGCGATTCTGCCAGGCGGAAGACGCCGGGTGGTTCCATGTTACCTGCCTCGCCTACGTAGAGGAAGAGGACGCCATCATGGCCAACAGGATCGTCAGATCGGGCGTCTTGCACCGCTCGTCGTATTACCTCCTCACTCACTTGCGCGTCGTCGCCCGCGAGCACGGCTAGCGCCCGCACAAGAAAACCAGATTCTACACCAGTGGCCACGACAGGGAGATGGCCACGTCGGCGGCGCAGCAGATGCTGCGCCGCAGCTATACTCAAACCGAGCGCCAGGGCAGAGGCGCCAAAGATGGTGGCTAGCGGCTTGGCGACGAGGTTGATCAGCCAGGCAGACAGAACAAGAGCGGTTGTGAGAAACCCGACCTGCAGGTTGACCCAGGAGCGGGCCCAAGCGCCACTGGATTCGGGCGCATCAGTAGCGGTCGTGCTGGGATCCGCCACCCCACGATCAGGATCACGCCCCATTCGGCGATCGGAGCGCTCGCGCACACGGATAATGTCCATGCCTAGACTAGTGAGGGTGAAGGCGCCAAGCAGCCCAAACGCATACAGGTCGCCCAGCGTCGCGATGTCGCCATGCACGCTGATGAGCACGGCGATCGGTATCAGCGTCGCTAGGCCGATAGCGAAGTGGGGCGTGCCACGCATACGGTTGCGCCTGAGCAACGCTGTGGGAAGAAACTCTAGACGCGCCATGGCCAGAAAGACATGGTAAGCGCCGATAATGGCGGTATTCGCCGCGAAGATAAGGAGCGCGCTGGCGCTGATAGCAACCTCGATTTGCAAGGTTATGACGCCCCACTTGCCCGCGAGCAAAGAGATCAACTGGCTGGATTGCACAGGATCGGCCGCTGCCTCGGGCAGAAGTGCTGTGGAGAACAAGGCAAGCAGTGGCGTCGTCAAGCCGACTGTGAGGACAACGAGAGTCATCGCCCCAATACTCACTGCTTTGCGTGGCCGTTTCATGTCAGGAGCCAGCTGGGCCACGCTCTCCAGGCCGGAGAACGCAAGAAACGAGCCAGCAAAACCCACCAGAGCTAGGGTCGGCGTGAGGCTGACGCTGAAAAACAGCGCTTCGATGCGCCTCCACAGGTCGTCGAGCGAAACTTGACTGAAGACCGTGAAGAGGACGGCGAGGTCACTGAACAGGGCGATGAGAGCCGCCAGTACGCTCACCCGCGCGCTCGCGCCAATGCCCAGCCAGTTCAGCACGCCGAGCGCTACCAATACAGTGACCGTAATCCAGACTGTCGCACTCAGACCAATGAGCTCCGTCTGGGGACCGAGCGCAGACACGACGACGCTGAGATACAACATGCCGGAGAGGCAACTGATGGCGGCGGTGAGAAAATAGTCGACTAGAATGAATATGCCACCGAGCGCGCCGAACCAGGGGTTAAGCGCACGTGAAGCGACCGTGACGACGCCGCCGCCCTGCGGAAAGCGATAGGTCACTTCTGCATATTTGAGTGCGAGCAGGACAAAGACGAGCAGAGTCGCCAGCACGAAGAGGCCAGTCAAAGGTCCGACAACGCCATAGAGAATCCCAGGCACGTAATAGATCGACGTGCCCACATCAGCAAAGATTATCGCCCAGCAAAGGATCGCGCCCAACCTGCGCGAACGCTGGAGGGCGGAACCGCCGGAAACCTCCTGTGCACGCGGATCCCTTGTAGCGGCGACGTTTGCGCGGCGCATGGGCGTCTCCTTGCCAGCGGCGGAGAACCGATGGGGAGCGGTAGCAGTTCCAAGGGCGTGCCCGGCGTCCCTAGCACGAGCAGAGCCAACTGGCGCAATACCAGTAGGTACCGCCCAACCGTAACATTCATGCGAGGAAAAGACAAGGCATCAAGCAAGAGCAGAGAAGCTGCTATGAATTGGCGGCTATCACGAGGAGATGGCGGAGAGCGCCCTCGAGTGTAGTAGACACAAGGCAAGCGTGTACGAACATGAGCGCTCGACTGTAATGGCCCACCAGCACGGTCTCCGCCTCATTGTGTAGCTAGCGTCAGATGTGCCTCTCACACGCGGGTGTGCGGTTTGTTCCAACTGCGATTCGGGGGCATGCACCTAAAGGCATGTCCTTCTTGAGGATAAGGTCGACTGAAGTCATGCAGCTATCCTGCTAAGTCCAACTGACCAGCAAGACACGAGAGCGTACAATAGACGATATTGGTGGAGTACCGACATGCGCCCAGGCAGACTCGTCAACGTCATGCAGCACAACGACATGCGAGATGCAGCAGGAAACGAATCTTCAGCGCTGTTGTCAATGCCGCACCGCCCACGCGCGCTGCTGTGGATCGTCTTTGTGCTTGCGTTGCTCTTTGCGTTGCTGCTCCCCCTTGTGCAGCTCTGGCGCGCCAGTGTGACGCCGCTCGAGGCGCAGGCGTGCCTCTGGCACGCGCTCCCTTGTCGGTCGGCCCGCGCAGGTCGTGGTCACGCTGCCCGCCGGATCCGTCGCGCCGCTGGGTCCTGGACGCGCGCTGTCGTCGAGTGGGACATGGTGAGCATGCGGATGGGCATACGTCGGGCGACCACCGCGCCATCGTCGGCGCAGAACGCCGGACAGCAGAGCGCCATCGCCATTCCCCTGGCGCTGGATATGGCGGGAGCCTGGGCGGCGCACGTGCTGCTGCAGGCGCCGGGCAGGCCAGACTGGACCGCGACACTGACCTTCACCGCGCTTGGCTCCGATCAGGGTGCGAAGACGCCCATGCCAACCGGGTTAGCCGGGTGTGCAAAACCACCAGCGCAGGCAGGGGCCTCAGCGGGAGGAACGCCATGACGCAACGCTCCACTTCTCACGCGCTGGCAGCGTTGCGCGCCCGCATCAGCCGGCAGGCGCAGGGCCTCTCGATCTTCGAGCGCGTCATCGTCGCCAACAGCGCTATCATCGTCCTGGCGACGGTCGCCGGTTGGTGGCTGACCCAGCACAACGCCGAGGTCTATCACTTCATCATCGACACGACGTTCATCGGGCTGGCCGCGCTGTCGGGCGTCGTCGTCAACTTCATCCTCTTGCGCGCAGCGTTTGCGCCGCTGCGACGTGTACTCACCACCATCCATGCCGTCGAGCAGGGAAAACTTTCCGCGCGGGTGGATGTGCGCGCGGGCGACGCCGACACCGCGACCCTGGCGCGGGCGTTCAATGGCATGCTAGATCGCCTGGCAGAGATGCGCGACGAGGCCGCCGGGCTGACGCTGCGCGGCGCAGCAGGATGCGCAAGTCGTGGACGATCGCTTCAAAGCAGCCCGCGGCCATCCAGCGGCGCATTTGTTGGTAGACGAGCGGCCACGGCGGCAGATCATGGGGCATCAGCCGCCAATGCGCGCCGCTCTTGACAATGTAGCGCACGCCGTTAAACACCTCACGCAAGGGATACTTCCGCTGGCTGACGTCTTCGGGCAACAAGGTCAAATAGGGGGCGACGAAGGCCCATTCCTCGTCGCTCACATCGGTCTGGTAGGGGGTGCGAGTACTCATGCTCGCATCCTATCACCCATTCAAGATCAAGTCCCTAACAGCCTCTAGAGCCCCATCTCTGTCATACGCTTGAGTCCAGAGAGTTCTTGAGATCAGAGTGTTGTGGTAGAGTCTTTTCAACATCGGCGGCGCAGCCGTTTGGAAGGGAGGCGCTCGGCATGAGTTCGCATACGCCGGAGGCGTCGGATGAACCCGCAGGCCAGATTCGTATTACAGATGCAGCGCCTGAGAAGCCGGTGAGCGAACGCATCACCCTCGCGGAGCTGGCGCGGCGGGCGGGGGTCTCCAAGGCGACTGTTTCGCGTGCGCTCAATGGCAAACCCGATGTCGATGTTCAGACGCGCCAGCGTATTCTGAATCTGGTCGCCGCCACTGGCTACTCTCCGGACCCCGTTGCGCGCGCCTTGCGCGGTCTCTCGCCCCTTTCCGCCGAGATCGCCCCGCCCTTCCCAGCCGATTTTCTCTGGGGTGTCGGTACCTCGGCGTACCAGATCGAAGGGGCGGTAGACGAAGATGGGCGCGGGCCATCCATCTGGGATGAGTTCGCCCATCTGTCAGGGGCCATCGAGCGCGGCGAGACAGCTACGCTCGCGGCGGGCCACTATCACCGTTGGCGAGAGGACGTGGCGATGCTCGCCACGCTTGGGGTCCGCGCGTATCGCTTCTCGGTGGCATGGCCGCGCGTGATCCCAGAAGGCGCAGGGGTCGTCAACATCCCTGGACTTGACTTCTACGACCGGCTGGTGGATGCGCTGCTGGCGCATGGGATTACGCCACTGGTGACGCTACATCACTGGGATCTGCCCGCTGCGCTGCAGCGTCGTGGCGGATGGCTCAACCGCGAGACCGCCGAGGTGTTCGCCGATTATGCGGAGGTTGTGGCGCGGCGGCTTGGCGACCGGGTCGAGTGGTGGGTCACGCATAATGAGCCCTGGTGCGTCGCGTATCTGGGACACGCCCTCGGCGCACATGCCCCAGGAATAGCCGACATGCAGGCGGCCGTCACCGCTGGACACCATTTGCTGCTCGCACATGGGCTTGCGATGGCGCGGCTGCGGGCAAGCCTGGGAGCGCGCGCACAGCTTGGCATTACATTGAACCTGACTCCGATGTACGCGGCGGATGAGGAAGCCGAGACGCTGGAGCGTGTGCGTGCCGCCGACCTACTGCATAACCAATGGTTTCTCCGGCCACTCTTCGAGGGCCGCTACGCGCCGGATCTCTTCTTGTCGCTGGGAGTAGACGCGCCACCGATCCTCGACGGCGATATGGAGCGCATCGCCGCGCCGCTGGACTTCCTGGGCGTCAACTATTACGAACGGCAAGTCTTCCGCACGCCGACGCTACCCGCGACCGCTCGCGCGAACCAGCAGGTGGGGCGACACGCCCAGCAGGTAGTCCCCGTGCCGGGAGCCAGCTATACAGAGATGGGCTGGGAGATCTACCCACAGGGCCTCGAAGATGTGCTCGAGCAGGTCTACACCGCGTATCACCCGCGCGCGCTCCTCGTGACCGAGAACGGTGCAGCCTTCAGCGAGGCGGATACGCTCTCTAGTGAGATCCACGACGAACAGCGTGTCGCCTACCTGCGTGACCATATCCAGGCCCTCGCACGGGCGCGTGAACGCAGGATTCCCGTCCGGGGCTACTTCGCCTGGACCTTGCTGGATAACTTCGAATGGACATAGCGGCTACCGGCTCCATTTCGGCCTCGTGGCCGTCGATCCACGAACGCTGGAGCGGCGCATCAAGGCGAGCGGGAGGTGGTATGCCTCCTTCATTCGCCAGCAGTCCGCTCCTCATACTAGAGCGCCCTACTAACATCAGGCGCTAAGTATCCGCTGGTAAATTCCAAATTGGAGGTGTATGCTCCTACACCTGCAGGTCGGAGCAGGAGTCCGTTGGAGGAGGGGAGCAGAGCCGTGGGCATCACGGTGACCCGGGAGCAACGTGAGGACGTGGAGCGGCAGCTGCGCCGCACGGATCTGACGCGGCGGATGCGCGAGCGGCTGGAGATGGTCAAAGCGGCGGCGCTGGGCGACGAGGTGGAGCGCATCGCGCGCTGGAGCGGGCGCTCGGAGGCGCGCGTGGAGCACTGGCTGGCGCGCTTTGCCGCGGGTGGGGTGGCGGCCCTGGCGGATGCGCCCCGACCAGGTCGACCGGTGCAAGCGGATGGGGCCTATGTGGAGGCGGTGGACGCCGCGCTGGAGAGTGGTCCCAGCCCGCTGGGCCTGGTCTTCGACGTGTGGACATCGGAGCGCTTGTCGGTCTACCTGGAGCAGCAGACGGGGGTGCACATCTGCCCGGGCTGGCTGCGGGTGCTCTTGGGGCAGCGCGGCTGGGTGTGTGGACGACCCAAGCATACGCTCAAACACCTGCAGGATCCCGCCGCCGTCGCCGCCTCGAAGGCGGAGGTGGCGGTGGCGGGGGAAAAAGGTGCGAGCGGAGCCGGAGCGCTACGAGCTGCACGTCCAGGACGAGACGCATCTGGAGACCAATCCGTATCTGTGTCGCACCTGGCATCGCAAGGGCACAGCAAGCGACGCTGCCCGGCGTGGGGACCAATCGGCGCGTCACGGTGTTTGGCAGCGTCGAGGTCCTGGGACGCAGCACGGATCGAGCTGGTACGCGCCGCCCAGGACAGCGCCGGGTTCGTGCGCTACCTGGAGCTGCTTGGAAGCGCACCACCAGGCGACGGGGCGGGAGATCTTCCTGGTGCTCGATAATGGCTCGGCACATACCAGCAAAGGAAGCGAGCAGGCGCTCGCCGCTCGGCAGGACTGGCTCCACGTCATTTGGCTGGCCAAGTATGCGCCCCAGCTCAATCCCAACTCAATCCCAAGGAGCGCGAGTGGCGCTATCTCAAGCGGGATGCACGCGCGCATCTGGCGGCGAGTCTGCGTGACTTCGTCGATGGCATCCTGTGCGGATTACGCCAGCTGGGGGGCATCGTCACGACCATCGTTGATGAGGTGCCCCAGTGGTTCCTCGACGGCCACCGGCGCGTCGCCCGAATCTCCCACCGCTCCTAGCACAGTCGGATGCAGCGGGCGAGCGACTTGACTTTATAGCAACGCGCACGGCATTAATATGCCTATCCTACTTGCGAACGTTCGCAAGTAGAACGCATCGCCTCCGTCCGCGCCTGACATCGATCCAGCTTCGATTTTGTCTACTGCTCGCGCTCTCAACGAGGAGATGACTGGATGTTTGCGGGTCTGCGACGCGTGTTTAGCGATGAGACGCCAGGAGTGCGTCCAAAAATCATTGGAATCTATGTCCTGCTCATCGTCGTTAATCTGCTGCTATGGGGCGCCGCACTCTATACCTCGACGCTCTTTCCCGCCTTCCTGGCGTTCGCTGTGGCAGCGTATCTGCTGGGACTGCGCCACGCGGTGGACGCCGACCATATCGCGGCGATTGACAACGTCACGCGCAAGCTGATGCAGGAAAACAAGCGCCCGGTTGGGGTGGGATTTTTCTTCTCGCTGGGTCACTCGACCGTCGTCGTGCTCATCGCGATCCTCGTCGGTCTTGGCGCAAAGGCGATCAGCGCCGGAATCAACGATGAACACTCTGCGCTGGAGACGACAGCTGGCCTGATCGGCACGAGCGTCTCGGCGCTTCTTCCTGCTGGCGATGGCGATCATCAATATCGTCATCCTGGTCCAGATCGTGCGCGCCTTTCGCCAGGTGACGCGCGGCGGCGTGTATGACTCGAGAAGATCGACGACTATCTGAACCAACGCGGCTTCTTCGCGCGCATCTTCCGCGGCCTCTTCAAGACCATCGACGCGAGCTGGAAGATGTATCCCATCGGCTTCCTCTTCGGCCTTGGCTTCGACACCGCGACCGAGATTGGCCTCTTTGTCCTCGCGGGGACGGTGGGATCGCTGCATCTGCCGCTCTATGCGGCGTTTCTGCTGCCGCTGCTCTTCACCGCCGGGATGTGCCTGGCCGACACGACCGACGGCGTGATGATGCTGGGCGCGTACGGCTGGGCCTTCGTCAAGCCGATCCGCAAGCTCTTCTACAACATGTCCATCACGCTGATCTCGGTGCTGGTTGCCCTGGTGATCGGAACCATCGAGGTCTTGAGCATCATCGGCGGGCAGTTCAATCTGGAGGGACCAGTCTGGGACTTCGTTGGCGCGGTGGGCGACAATTCCGGCTATGTCGGCGCGGGCATCATCGCCATTTTTATCCTGAGTTGGCTGCTCTCGACGCTGATCTATCGCATTAATCGCTACGACGAGATCGAGGTTACCCCGCCTGCCGTTCCTCCATCGCCCGCCGCCTGAATGCGCCCACTCTGTCGCGCGTTCAGGCTGGTCACCCAGTATGCTAGACTGGCCGCATGGGACTAACACCCACCAAACGAGTGCTGCTGGCGCTTTTGGCGGCGCTTCTCCTGGTGGCTGCCCTGTATCTTGTATGGGCAAGTTACCAGCCGACCCCGCAACCATGTGTATGTGGACCACCACCGCCATGATACGCCGTATGCAGGAACCGCCCGCCACCTGAGCGTGTCATCTCAGCCGATGTAGGCCTGGAATTCTTTAGGCAACGGCTTGTTCAGCGCCTTCAGGTAGATAGTGAGCTTGCCGAAGAAGATTAGCAGTGCCTGGAGGTAGACCTCAAGCTGCGTCTCGACTGGCCAAGTGGGCGTGCCTTCTCGCTCTACGATCTTTGCCAGATCCTCATCACTCAAAGCGCTGACGACCGACTTCATCTCCTCATCCAGCGCCGCGTACCACGCCTTGAGACGCCCAACGCTGCCCTCCAGTCCGGCTTCCTCGTTGTGATACGACCAGTCCTGCTTCAGCGTCTTGAGCGACTCCAAATAGGAATACTCGATCTCGCCCATCTCGCGGCAGAGCGCGCCCAGCGTCATGTTCGCGCCACCAGGATTGAACGCTAGGTCGGCATCGATGAGCAGATCGAGCGCCTGCGCGCGCATGGCATGCGACCCCTCGATCCACGGCCAGCGCTCCTGCATGACACGATTCGCAGCGGAACTCATGCTTTCTCCTTTCGCACGGCTAGAACACATGATCTCATAGTACGCCGTCGTCTCGTCTCGCGGCAACGCGGCGGGACCAGCAGATGGATGGGTGAGAAGGGCTTCCGGAGTCAGGTATGCTTTTCAAGGATATCGCTCCCAGCGGACATGCGCGGTATCGCGCTCAGGAGGAATTATCGTGGTTGTACGCATCTCGTCGATGGCGCTACGGATCGCCGTCTTGGTCGAGCTCGTTCTTGGCGTCTCGCTCTGGATTGGACGTCCACTCGCGCCGGTCCTGCTGCACATGGCGCTCGGCCTGCTGATCGTGGCGTTGGTCTGGTTTCTTGGCCTGGCGCAGGCAACGGTGAAGAATGGCTCGCTCGGCCTGACGCTCGCCACATTTGGCGTGGGATTGACGCTAGCCCTCTTGGGCCTGGCGCAGAAAGCTGTTCCCAACCAGACCGCTCTCCAGATCGTCCATGTCCTGCTGGCGCTGGCGACCATTATCGCAGGTGAGATGGCGACGGCGCGCTACTGGCGCGGGAAGAAGGCGGTCGCCGCTGCGGCGAGCTAAACGTCTCTCTCTCGGCGCAAACTGGTATCCATGCGCTATGCTAATGATCGGCATTTGCGACCCAACAGGCGCGTATGGCGTAAACAAAGTGGGCCGGGGGCCTCGCGCCTCCTGCCACGGAGGAAGGAGCCTCCAGATAAACACGGATGAATGCGAAAGACCGGTCGCCGGCACGATGGGATGGTGGCGCGGAATACCAGGCGTGCGTTTCGCACGAATGCTTGACCTGCGTACAGTCGCCACATACAATAACTTCGGCGTCGAGTCCGCGTTTCTCCCCTTGCCGCGCATGACCACACCACGTCAGCGACGGCGACCCTCGCGCGAAAACTGGTTCGGCGAGGCAGGTCTCGAAGAATTGGGTACTGTATGAGCGCAGCCGATCCCTCGGCGGACGGATCGCGACGCCACGGCAGACTGCCCGCGCGCTATGGGGCGGTTATCCTCGGCAGCGGGCTGGTCTTTCTCGCCGGTGCGCTGAGCATTCCGTGGGAGCCGGTCACGCAGGGCATACGCGGGATCATCTCCACAATCGCAGGCGCGCTCGGCCTGGTAATCCTGCTGGTCGCGGGTATGCGCATGACCCCGCCAGATTGGTGGCGACGGCTCTACGAGCGTTTTCAGCGCTTTACGGTAATTCAGGCGGGGTTGCTGACGCTCGGCTCGATCATCGTCTTCTCCGGCGGCGCGTTCATGTCGCTCTTCATGCCCTTCACGCGCGGCTTCTGGAGCGACGTCATCTCATTCTCGTACACCAACGCGCATCTGGTTCTGAACGGCCATAACCCTTACACCAGCGATGGCGTCTTCCCCAGCGTCCTCAAGTCGTTCCCCAACGCGCTCGAGACGCCACTGCGCCAGGGCGCGTTTGGCAATGGCTACGACTATCCTTCGCTGGCGAAGATCGACGCCGTGCGTCAGCAATACGCCTCTGGACAGGGAGAGGAGGCGGGAGGCTTCGACCCGCGCACGCTGCACAGCTACCCGGCGCTCTCCTTCCTCATCTATGTGCCGATGCTCGCGCTGGGCATCGACAACATCCTGATCGTCAACATGCTGGTCTACTGGGCGCTCTTCGCGTGGCTGCTCTGGCTCTCGCCCGTCGGCTGGCGCCATTGGGCGGTGCTGGCGATCGGCGCAGGGCTGACTGTCGTGCTTTTCTCAGCATTCCTGGAGACTGAGATCATCTGCCTGGCATTGCTGCTGATCGCATGGCATCTGCGCCGCCGCAACTGGCTGGCGAGCGCGATATTATTGGGTCTCGCCTGCGCGTTCAAGCAATACTGCTGGTTCTTCGTGCCGTTCTTCGTCACCGACATGATCGTGGCGAACAACTGGCAGTCGTGGGCAGGCTGGCGGCAGTCCATCCGCTCCGGACTCGTGACACTCGTGGCGTTCCTCGCGCCGAATCTGCCCTACATCATCGCCAGCCCCGGCGCCTGGTTCCATAGCCTCTGGCTGCCGATGTCGGAGCCGCTCTTTCCCATCGGGATGGGCGTTGTCTCGCTCTCCGTCGGCCACGTCATTCCGTACTTCCCGCCGACGGCGTATCTGGTCTTGGAGATGCTCGCGCTGGGCGCGGCGCTCTACTCCTTCTGTCGCTGGCGCGTCAAGCTGGCGGAGGGCGGCCTGATGCTGGCACTCTTTCCCCTCTTCTTCGCTTTCCGCTCGTTGCCGAACTATTTCGCCATCGCGCCATGGATCGCCTTCTACGCCGCGACGCAGGTCTATCGTCTTGACGGCGTGAAGCGCGCAGGGCCTGCATGGGTGCGCTGGCTCACCGGGCGGCTAGACGCGCTCACTGGTCTGATTACGCCACGTCTCCAGCCCGCGACGCTGCTACTCCCAGCGGAAGGTCAGCGCCGCCGCGACCAGGAACACGACCGCCCAGACGGCGAGCGCGAGGAGGCTGCCCATCGGTATGCCCTGTGGCGAGAGCGCGCCACGCAGGGCGTCGGAGAAAGCGGCGGGTGGCAGAAGCCGCGCGAGTGGCTGCGTGAAGCCCGGCAGGCGCTCCACCGGCAGGATCGTCCCGCCGATGAGCAGGAAGATGAGAAAGAGCCCGTTGGCGACGGCTAAAGTCGCCTCCGCGCGCAACGCCCCAGCCATCAGCAGGCCCAGCGCGGCGAACGTGACCGTGCCCAGCAGCAGGACGATCAAGCGCCACGAAGAACGATCCCTGTGGCCGCCAGCCGTAGAGCAGATCGCCGCGAGCGCGAGCAGGAAGATGATCTGGCCGCCTCCAGCGCCAGCATCGCGAGCATCTTCGCGGCGAGCAGCCCCCAGCGCGGCAGCGGCGAGCTGCCCAGCCGCTTGAGTACGCCATAGTAGCGCTCGTAGGCGGTGGCGATGCTCGAGGCTGACCATGCCGGTGGACATGATGGCGACCGCGAGGATACCAGGAACGAAGAAATCGATCGGTTTCCCAGGCCGTTTGGCAGGAATGTTGACTGCCATCGCGAAGATCAGCAGCAGCGCCGGGATGATGATCGTGACGAGCACGCTCTCGCCTCGACGCAGCGTCATGTTGAGTTCGGCGCGTGTCTGCGCGATAGTCATCTGCTGGCGACGGCGCGGCGCGCTGTTCTCCGTCGCCTGAGTGGTTGGCGCGTTCATTCGCGCATCTCCTTTCCGGTCAGGCGCAGGAAGACTTCTTCGAGCGAGGCGCGCCCCACGCGCAGCTCGGCAGCGTCATGCCCTTATCGCGCAGGAACGTCGTCAACTCGACCAGCATCGATGGCGCGTCGCCGGTCTCGACGACGAAGGTTCCGGGCCTCCTCGCGCGCCGAGCGGATCGAGGCCAGCGCGCCGAGCGCTGCGCCATATCCGGCGCTGGTCGGCGCGGAAACCGCACCTCGACCGTGTTGGTGGATTGCTCGCGTGTCAGGTCGGCAGGGGTATCCAGCGCGAGAGTTGTGCCGTGGTCGAGGATGCCGATGCGGTCGGCCAGGCGCTCGGCCTCGTCCATGAAGTGCGTCGTGAGCAGGATGGTGACGTTCCGCGATCCTTCAGATCAAGAATAATCTCCCAGGTGGCGCGGCGCGCCTGCGGGTCCATGCCGGTGGTCGGCTCGTCGAGGAAGAGCAATCGTGGCCTGCCGATCAGGGCCAGCGCCAGCGCCAGCCGTCGCTTCTGTCCGCCGGAAAGCTGGCGGCTAGCGCGTGCTGCGCGGCGTCCTCCAGCCCAACCAGTCTCAACAGCCGCGTCGGGGTCTTCCGGGCGCGGCGAAGAACTGGCGTAGAGTTCAATACTTCACGGCGGACGTAGGCTGGGATAGACGCCGTCCTGCTGGAGCATCACGCCGACGAGCGCCTTGAGTGCGCGGGATCGCGCTGAGGGTCGCGTCCGAGGACGCTGACCGTTCCGCCATCGGCGCGGCGATAGCCTTCGAGAATCTCGATGGTCGTCGTCTTGCCAGCGCCGTTCGGGCCGAGCAGCGCGAAGATTTCTCCCTGCGCGACGCCGAAGCTGACGTCCTCGACGGCGACCTGTGTCTCATAGACCTTGCGCAGCCGCTCGACGTGAATCGCGTCGCCTGTGGGGGGGGCTGCGGCGGACCGGCGACCAGCCCTGGTGGATTGTTCCATTGCGATCAATTCTTTTTCATAACGCACGGGGACGGCAGAGCAGATGGCCGCCCCTCATGCTACGATAGCCGAGTCATCAGGCCAGCGCAAGTTGACCATGACGAAGCAGGTAGTGTGGCATTGACGATGAGACGCGAGCAGCCTTGACATCGGGCGCCGAGCGCGCTACAGTTGCCTTTAGGCGAGATTGCGTTGGGCGGGAAGTTTCGTTCCGCGAGCGGCGCTCTTCCTCGCTCCTGCCCGAATGGGAGGAACCTATGGGACGCATCATCGTGGCGAACCGGCGCGGGCATCAGGTCGTCGAGTGGGAGACCACCGACACCGAGGAGGCGCGCGCGCAGATCGCCGAGGCCGAGCGCATCATTCGTGAGGCGCGCGAGCACGGCGCGATGGTCTCGAAGAAGGTGGACGGCAAGCACGTCCTCGACCGCGCGCCATTCGATCCGAACGTCGAGGAGTATCAGATAGTTGCTCCAATCGCTGGGGGCTAGGATCGCCAGCGGCTGGCGGCGTCTGCTGGGATCGGATGATCCTGGCCCGACGCCCCAGCCTATTGACGATTCGACGCTGGAGCGCCCGTGGCTGCGCTCCTGGACGCACCTACCCAAACGCTCGGCTGGCCCCGGCTTCACTCACACGGACTACGTCGAGGCGCGCGCTCGTGCGCGTGAGGTGGCGCAGACGACGCTGGGCGATGAGTTGTGGGGGCAGTTGCAGCGCCATGGTTATCTGGACGTGCCCTCGAAGCAGATTCAAGGGATGCTGTACCGGCTGCGTGTGGGTCGGCGCATCGAGGTGATCTGCGCGCCGGGCGTGCAGTCGCCCTGGTACTTCGATTATCTGTGCATCAACCCGACGTATCCGCTGCCGGAGGAAGAGTTCTTCGCGCACCTGTATCTGTATGCGCGCGACCGCGAGGACATCATCCTGGAGGTCGCCGCGCCACAGCCCTGGGATCAGCCCCTCGGCCGCACGTTCTAGTTTCCGAAGAATCGCCGACTGAATGTCGCAATGAAGATCAATTCGATGAACAGCCCAATAAGTGACTCGATGGCCGCCACGGCAGATAGCGGATCTGTGATGCTTAGTGAAGCCGGCAGCAATCCACTCCCATGAAACGCCGCAAAGCTGAGAACCAAAGATTGCAAGACCGTCGTTGGCTTGGTGGTTGTCAATCCTGATGCCGGTCCGAGGAAGTAAATAAGCGCAAAGGTGGCTACCGTAACGAAATATGATATTAGGGCGCGGACGGGACGCTATCCATATCCACTGAGCAGATTCAGTGCCCACGAAAATAGCCAGGCACCAATCCTGCCTTGCAGAAACAGGATCTTACGTTGCGCCTGTTGCGCGCGGAGTCGATAGTCGGAAGATTCAGGTAGCATTCCTCGCTTGCGAAGCGATTCAGCAATCAAGTGGTTGATACGAACAGTGTCCTGCAGGGCGGCAATCCGATCTTGTCTTGACCTAGTCTCTCCAATCTGGCGCGTGGACACGCCACCCCAGGCTGCTCGATGCAGCAGCGTCTTGGAGTCCACAATAAAACTATCTAAAGCCCTAAGCGAACTAAAGATAGTTCCATCAACCTTTGCGCCGCTAAGATTTGCGCCTGTGAGCTCTGCACCCGTTAGATTGGCATTTGTGAGATTAGCTCGACTGAGATCTGCATTCTCACGATGCGCTCCTTCGAGGACTGTTTCGCTCAGATCAACACCATGCAGATCTGCGCCGCTGAGATCAGCCCCACTTAACTTAGATGCGCCAAATAAGACCTGTGTCAGGTCCATTCCGCTCAAATTAGCACGTTCCATTTCGGCATCAGACAAGTCACAACCTTGCAGATCAGCGCCTCTTAGATCAAGCCGCTCTAATTTGGAACCCTTTAGATTTGCTTTGCTTAGCTTGGTTGACTCAAGGGTGGCTCCCGTCAGATCGACCAATTCAAGTTGTGCCCCCGCAAACGATGTATTGGTTAGATCGACTCCCTGTAAGTTGAACCCATTTAGATCGGCTCCGTTGAAATTCGCATACGACATATCCACACCTTCCAAGCTTATAGGCCGCCGAACATTCGGATTTAGTGCGCCCGATCGACGGGCAATGAAGTCAAGTTCGCCTATTGTCCTAATCTTGAATCTGGGGGTTGGCGGTCTCCCACTGTCCTTGAATTCTTTCAATATTTGCTGACGCGCTATCGAAGGATGTGATTCATCGGGAGATGTCTGAACAGGTGGGTGCTGTTCTGATTCCAGCTTGGCGTTTAACAATCTATACAGTTTCCTCATGTCACCGTTAAACGCTGCGTCACTTTGGAACTGAACTATATCTGACGCCGATAACTCGGATAGTCCTTGAATATCTGATGGCAGTTGATTACTGGCAGGCATGCTGGCGGTAGGTGCTAAAACCACAACAATCGGCTTGGATAACGCTACCGCCGCGCGTATTACCAAACGCACGGAATCATCCGGAAGGTCAAGCCTGCGCTGGCGTGCGCGATTGACGCTATTCAGCCAATTAGGTCAAATAACGATAAGCAAGACATTAAACGAGTCTAGCCAGTCACGAATGTACGTTGCTGTATTGGACGCGGAAGCAGGTATGTAGCCTACATCATCCGAGACCTGATATCCTCCTTTGTAGTAGCCTGTCAGGCGATCCTTAATCCTGGTCGAAATAACCGTGCTGTCGCCGCGGCGAAACGACAGGAAAATGTTGAGGGTGGGGGTAGTAACCATACAAATCGCTCGCTCCTTTAGAGCGCAAGAACTCATTAGAGGCAACAAAGTCAGGCAAGCATAGCATGGCAGACTTCTGGAAATCAATACGTTTGCAGCGAATTTCAACTTGGGCCATTGCACGAAAATAGCGAATCGTCTTGCCACGACAGCGTATACTGCAAGCGCCGAGCATACGATGAGACAGCCGTTATCACGAGCAACCTACCAGGAGCAGGCGTATGGAGACGATCTCGGCGACGGTGGCGCAACCAGCAGCGCCTGACATGCCAGCAAAGCCCAAGCGGCTACGAACGTGGCCTGCGGCGCTGGCGCTGATCTTTCTCTCGCCCATCGTCGGCGAGATGATCTCCGGCTCGACTCCTCCCCTGCTCTTCGTTCAGCCCTTCGCGCTCATCTTCCTGCCGGCGATGTATGGCGCCTGGGCGCTGCTCACGCACGAGGTCATCGCGCGCCGCCACCTCGGTTGGGGCAACGCGCTGCTGCTCGGCGCGGCGTTCGGCGTCTTCCAGGAGGCGCTGGTCGTGCAGACGTGGTTCAACTCCATCTCGCCGCAATCTCCCTCACACATGGGCGGCACATACGGCCTCGTCGCGGGAACGAGCCTCAACTGGGCGCTCAACCTCACGATCTACCACGCCGTCGTCAGCATCACCGTCCCACTCATCCTGATCGCCGTCTTCTTCCCACGCCGCGCCGCGCTGCCCTGGCTCGGCCCCAAACGCATCATCCTGGTCACGGCGTGGATGCTGCTGTTGTGTGGCGCGCTGGCCGTCAACGCCGCGTTCAACCAGTTCGTCAAGGATGGCTATTCCGGTCCGCCGCTGATTTCCTACCTGCTCGCTGCCGCTTTCATGCTGCTGCTGATCGTGCTCGGCGTATTCGTGCGCTTCCCCACGCCACGGCCGAACCCTACTAAACGCGCGCCGCGCCTCTGGACCGTTCGCCTCGTCTGCTGCGGCTACATGATCCTCTTCTTCGCGTTCTCGGTCGTGCTTCCGGCGACGGGAATGCCCGCCATCGCCGCGATGGCGCTGATGCTGCTGCTCTTCGCCTCGGCGCTCTGGCGCATGCGCTCGTGGTCGGCGCGCGCCGGCTGGAACGAGCGCCACCTGCTCTCGGTGGCTATCGGCGTGATCCTCTACTTCGCCTTCGTGTGGGGGCCATTCATCGAGTTCGGATTACAATTGCCAGCGCGCACAGGCATGACGGTTGTGAACCTGCTGATCGTCGTCGCGCTGCTGATCTTCGACCAGCGCCTCAAGCGCCGCCTCGCCCGCCAAGCGCAGGCTGAGGCCACGCCACTTCCTGCCGGAATTACGACGCCACTCGCATAGCTCCCTATCCCGCGTCTTCTCTGGACGGCGTATACTGCGCATGAACACCACGCAGGCGACCGGCGGAGATATGTAACAAAGGATGGCGAGGGTGGCAAAGCCCCAAGGAACCATTGGCGTGCGCGAGGCCAGCGCGGCGGACCGTGAGGCGGCGGTCGCGCTGATCTCGCAGGCTACCGCGCGCGGGCGTGTCAGCCTGGCGCTGCTCGCCGCACGCCAGGGTACGCTCTGGGTCGCCGTCGCCGGTGAGGACGCGCAACTGGTCGGCCTGCTGCTGGCGACAGTCCAGGTCGAGCCGGAGGGTGAGCGCCTCGTCGGCTACATCCAGGAGCTGCTCGTCCACCCCGACTACCGCCGCCTGGGCGTCGCCAACCACCTGCTCGACGCCGCCGAACGCCACTTCCTGCGCGAGCTGCGCCTCGCCGCCGTCACGCTGGTTACCTCGCCGGAGAACGACGCCGCGCTGCGCCTGTATCGCGGGCGTGGCTATACACTCTCGCAGGTGCGCCTTACCTTACTCCCACCTGGTGATACCGACCATATCGACTGACATGCCCGAAGGAGATAGCGCCCGATGCCTGAATCCCTCTCGTTCGACCGCGTGGCCGACCGCTATGACGCCACGCGCGTCCATCCCGCCGAGGCGTCGGCCGAGATCGCCGCTGGCCTCATGCGCGTGGGCGGCCTGCAATCCGGCGCGGAAGTTCTGGAGATTGGGATTGGCACCGGGCGTATCGCATTGCCCCTCCTGGCCCAGGGCGTGAACGTGGCGGGAATCGACATCGCGCCGCGCATGCTCGAGCAAATGGAGGCGAAGTACGCAGCATGGCAGGCCGAGTCAGGTGAGCGCGCTACAGGACACCTCGCGGTCCAGATCGCCGATATGACCGCGTTGCCTTTTGCAGACGCCTCCTTCGACGCCGTGATCGCGGTCCACGTACTGCACCTCGTGCCGGAATGGCGTAAAGCGCTGGGCGAGGCCCTGCGCGTCCTGCGTCCCGGCGCGGCGCTCCTGCTGGGCCAGGATATCGCCGCGCCCAATGCGATGAACCACGACATCCAGGACCGCTGGGCGCAGATCGTGCGCGAGCTTGGCGCCGATCCGCAACGTGTCGGCGCGCGCACATTCGCGGAGATTCTCAGAGGACTACGCGCACGCGGCCTGACCGTCATCGAGTCCATCCTCGCCTCCTGGGATCATGTCTCCGTCCCACGCGAGGTCCTGGACTATGTCGAGAGTCGCACCTGGTCGCAGACCTGGAACATTCCCGACGACATCTTCGCGGAATCAATGCGCCAGTTGCGCGCCTGGGCCAAATCCACCTACGGCGACAGGATCGACACGCCCTTCACGACGCGCCTCTCCTTCAAGGTCGCCGTCGCGCGCAAATAGGAATGGCTGTCTCGCTAGACCGTCTCTATTTCTTGCGGGATTTCTTGCGCTCCCCGCGAGACACGCGAGTCTACGTCCACCGAGACCAGCCGCTCCAGGATGCGTGTGCGCCACATCAGCCGCACGAGGAAAAGCCAGACGACGGTCGATCCGACCACCAACGTCCATTCCACTGCGCCAAGCCGCTCCAGCGCGAAGAGGTCGCGCAGGGGCGGTATCAGCTCCATGAGGATGAAGAGCGCTCCTAGCCCCAATGCGAGCCAGGTCGGACGCCAGTCGCCGCTCAGCACGTCGCCACCAGTCCACCATGGCGTCGGCGGCTCGACGAAGATCACCAGCAGCAGCCCGGCGAAGACCAGGAACGCGGAGAGCGCGCTCTGCGCATTGGTCACGGGCGTGTGGATAATCGGATTGGAGGTGCGAATGAAGAGGTCCCAGTAGTCGAGATGCAGCGGCGTGACGAGCAGCACATAGACACCATAGAACAACACCAGTCCAATGATGGTAGACATAATCATCGGGGGCAGGACGAAATGCAACAAGCTGGGGAGCAAGTCTTTCCGGCTTTGAGTTCCAGGTCGCGCCCAGATCGCCAGCGCCACTGTCGGGATGCCGACCGAGAGGAGTACGATGAGCGAACCCTGACGTAGGGCGAGCGGGAAGAAGCCGATGACCAGTGAGGAGACAATCAGCAGGCCCATCGTGCAGATGCGCGCCAGATACAAGCGCAGGATGTCGGTCATGCCGTTAACGATGCGTTGCCCCTCCAACACGGCGGGCGCGAGCGAGGCGAAGGAATCGTCCATCAGCACGATATCGGCGACGCTGCGCGTGGCCTGGCTGCCGCTCTGCATCGCCACACCAAGGTTCGCCTGCTTGAGCGAGAGCACATCGTTGACGCCATCACCGATCATGGCGACATAGTGTCCGCGACTGCGTAGCGACTGCACCAGCCGCTCTTTTTGCTGCGGCGTGATGCGCCCGAAGATTGTGCCGCTCACTGCCGCCTCAGTGAACGCCGCATTGTCCATCTTCGCCAAGTCCACGCCGGAGACGAGCTTGATGTCCGCGCCGAGGCCTGCCTGTTGTGCGAGCGCTGAGACGGTTTCCGGATTGTCGCCAGAGATGATCTTTGGCCGCACGCCCGCCTTGATGAAGGATCGCAGCGTCTCGCGCGTGTCTGGCCGCAGCACGTCGCTCAGACTGATGAGCCCCAGCGGTTGTAATCCATCCGGCAATTTCGACTCATCGCCGCGATCCTCCAGCGCGGTGAGGTCGGGATAGTGCGCGGCGACGAGCACGCGCAGTCCCTGTGTAGCGAGCGCGCTGACATCGCTCGAAATCATCTCCCAGGTGGGAGATGCAGCCAGATGCGGGCGCAACATCTCCGGCGCGCCGAGGACATAGATACCCCGCATAGTCAGACTCGCGCCATCCTGCGACTGATCGAAAGCGACGGCGCTCCACTTGCGCGCCGAGGAGAACGGAACCTCGCTCACGAGCGCGCACGCCTGCTCAGGACAGGCCGCGATGATCGCCTCAGTGGTCTTGTTAGGACTGGCCGTGCTCGCAGACATCACGCCGAGGATGCGCCGCAGGTCCGCCTCATCGCCCGCGAAAGGCTGCACGCTGTTCACCTGAAGGCGGTTGGCCGTCAGTGTGCCAGTCTTGTCCATGCAGAGCACATCCACGTTGCTCAGCGACTCGATGGCATTGGACTGCTGCACCAGCGCGCCAAAACGGATGATGCGCACGGCTCCAATGGCGTAGGCGACCGCAATCGAGAGGAAGAGGCCGTTCGGCACGAGGCTGGCGATGATCGCCGAGTTCTCCACGCTCTGCGCGAGGTTGATGCGCTTGAGGAAGGAGTTCATCACCATCAGCAACTCGAAGTAGATGACGATGAGCAGGACGATGCGAATGACCAGATTGATCTGTCCTTGCAGCGGCGTCAGCACGCGGCGGAAGGCGCGCGCGCCGGCGGTGATCTGGTTCGCCAGGCTCTGCGTCCCCACCTTCTCCGTCACATAGTACGCCGAGCCGCTGACGCAGAAGCTCCCCGAATAGACGGGATCGCCTTCCTTCTTCTCCACAAGATTCGACTCGCCGGTCAACTGCGACTCATCCACGGACATGCGCCCATCGCCGACGACCTTGCCATCTACCACGATCTGGTCGCCCGGCCCCACTTTGAGGATGTCGCCGATGACGATCTCATCTGGTGGCGCCTCGCGCTCCTGTCCAGAGCGAATAAGCGTCACCTGCGGGCGTGTCAGCAGCGCGATCCTGTCGAGCGTCCGTTTCGCGCGCACCTCCTGCACGACGCTGACGACCACGTTCGTCAGAATAACGCAGGTGGAGACGATGGCGTCGAGCCAACGCCCGAGTAGCGCGAGGGCGAATCCCAACCCGAAGAGCGTGATGTTGATGAAGGTAAAGAGATTCTCGCGCAGGATCTGCCAGTAGGAGCGTCCGGTGGCTGGCGGCGCGACGTTACCCTCGCCACGAGCGCGCCGGGCTGCCGCTTCCTCGTCGGTCAACCCTGAAAGCAGCGCCCCACCCTGTTGTGCGATCAGAGAACGTGGTTGCTGAGAAGCTGCCTCCATCCGCCACATCCCTTTCGCTCACCGCATTCGCATCCCCAGCATCGCATCGCCGCATCGCCGCATCGCCGCATCGCCGCATCGCCGCATCGCCGATTGAGCATACCGCAGAGAGCGCCACTGGTGAAAGGACGCGCGGCGATAACCTCTGGTCTCCTCATCGCATAACCCAAGCGCTGAAACAGCTAACGACCGTTCCCTCCGCGCCATGGGAGCCTGCGCGCCAGCGGAGCCGCCGCAACGCCGCCGACGACCAGCAATCCCGCTCCCAGCGCGCCCCACCAGTAGCCATAGAAGACCGAGACGGTGAGCGCCCACGCCAGCAGCGCCAGGCCGCCCAGCAGGAGCGGCCAGCTTGAACGCGGCCCTTTTTGCTGGATCGGCTGACGCGCCCAGCGCCAGGCTGGAGCTGGGGCATAACCACCGCTCACTAGCGCCGCAAGTATGGCCAGGCAGATACCCGCGAGGCCCGCCAGCGCGATCCCCATCAGCACGCTCGCATCCCCAGCCAGGCCAAACGCCGCGACGAGGTAGCCCAGCGCCCCACATGTCAATAGCGCCACGACTAGCCCCAGCGTGACACGATTGCGCACTGTCGCGGGACGCTCCAGCAGCGGCGACTCGCCAGCAGCGGTCAATGGGCGCTGTGGATCGTCGGATCGAGGAACACGAGTGGCCGGAACGAGCCAGAGCAGCCACCCGCCTAGCGCGACGATCCCAAAAGCAAGCAGTGGCGCTAGCAAAATGACCCACGTTGGCGCGCCCCAGGTGTCTACCGGCAGGAAGAGCAGCGCTGGCATGGCGAAGACGCAGAGAATGCCGAGACACCCGATGATCGTGCCTGAGGTAATGCGGGCCGGTGGCGCGGTCAGTTCGGAAGAGGAGGTCGTCTCTGGCGGCTCGTCGTAGTTCATGAGACAACATCCCGCCAGCGACGAGTTCGCTCCTCCCGCAGGTGTTCGACTAGTTCGGTGTAGCGCTCCTGATTCCGCCGTCGTCGCGCAGGTGGGTCCCAGCGCCGTCCTTTCTCGCCGTTGCAGCGCCGGTGGGCGACGCCGAGATTGCGCAAGTCGTTATCGCCGCCGAGATTGCGCGGCAAGATGTGCTCGATGGTCGCGCCCTCGCCGGTATTGGCATCGAAGCGCAGCGGGCCGCCGCAGATCAGGCACTTGCCGACCCAATCTCCCTCTTCACGATGGAAGGTGTGATCGGTGGCAGCGGCCTGATTCAGCAGAGTAACGACGGACATGGTGTCGATCTAGCTCCCAGAAATGAAGGCAGAGATGAGTAATCAGCGTTTCAACATTGATGCGCGCCCTCCCATTGTACTCTCTGGGTGATGTCGTGCGCTCTTGTCCGGTGTCGCCAGCGCCTTGCTCGCTGTGGTATGCTCCTTGCGCGATCTTACGACCGCGCCAGAGTCTGAGGTATCTTCAGTACCACCGCCGGATACTCGTAACGCCCTGTAACACGCGCCCGTACATCACAGTGTGGGGGCGTACGTATTGCGGGCAAGAAGCGAGGTCTGAGCGGTGGCGGTCCGGAGGATATGGGTGGATGACGCCCTGCCAGCGCAGACCGAGACGCCGCTGGACGCCCCAACGCTTGAGACACTGTACGAGCGACACGTGCGTTCGATCTACCGCTTCGTCTACAGCAAAATAGGCAATCGTGAAGAGGCAGAGGACCTGACATCGCAGGTGTTTCTCAAGGCGGCGCGTGGAATCGACTCCAGCCGCGATGCGTTGAGCGCGCAGGGATGGCTGTTTCAGGTGGCGCGCACGACGATCGCGGACCACTGGCGCTCGGTCTACCAGCTCCGTGCGAACTCGCTCGACGATCTGCTCGACGCGGGACTGGAGCTCCCTGCGGAAGAGCAGGCGCGAACTGACACGGGCACAACAGACCGGCGCGTAGAGCGCATTTTGGCGCAACTTCCAGAACGCTATCGTGATGTCCTGACCTATCGGTTTCTGCGTAATTACAGTATCAAGGAGACGGCGGTCGCGCTGGGCATCAGCGAGGCCAACGTCAAGGTGATCCAGTTCCGCGCACTCAAGAAGGCCAGCGAAACCAGTCTCGACTTCGATACCTAGAGATACCTGGAGATACTCGAACATCAGGCGACGACACGCCTCTGGAGCAGACATGACGCCACGGGATGACGAATCGCAATTGCAGAGGTCAGCGGGTTCCTTCGACGCCACCGGCGCCGGGGAAGATCTGCGCCCGGCGAGCCGCGACGAGGTCCTGGCGGCGAACGCGCTGGATGAGCGCATCGAGCGTATGCGCGCAGAGCGACGACCGGATCTGAGCGGACTATCGCCCAATGAGGCGCGCATGCAGGTGATGGCCGCGACATTGCGCGCGCAGGCGCCTGGGGCGGACGAGCCTGACCCCGACTTCGTAGCGCGATTGCGCCAGCGGCTGAGCGATCCAACGGCCACGTCACAACAGCCAATTCCACTGGGTGAGCGGCGCAGTTCAGCGCGACAAGGTGTTTCGCGCCGTGGCATACTGGCTGGTGGGCTGGGAGCAGTAGCCGCCGCTGCGGCGGGTGTCGCGGTAGGTGTCACCGTGGATCGTGCGATGAACGCGCCGCAGCCCTGGCCGGCGATGGTTCCGGAGGGGGCGGGCGCGTGGCTGCCAGTGGCTTCAGCAGACTCGCTGGCGGAAGGCCAGGTGCTGCGCTTCACCGCCAACTCTGTCGTCGGCTTCATCCGGCGCACCGCGGATGGCTTCGCGGCGCTCTCCGGCGCCTGCACACACATGGGCTGCTTTCTGGACTGGAACGCCAGCGCGCGCACGTACGACTGCCCCTGCCACGGCGGGCGCTTCACCGATTCAGGCGCGGCGGCGCAGTCTTCGCCGGTGGCGTACCGACCGCTGCCCAAGCTTCAGACGCGCGTGGAGCAGGGCAAAGTGTGGGTCTACGTACCTTCCACGTCCGGTGTCCCAGATGGCGAAGCGCCCACGACGACGCCATACAGCGAAGATGGCGAGCGCGCCAGCGAGGAGTAGGCGCTCATGAGGACCCTGGAGCCGGACAGGCAAACGGTCGCTCAGCCATCTCGATCTGCGCGTCGCTTCGGCAGGCGCGCCGCCGTTCTGGTCCTCGTGGCGATTGTGGGCATACTGGCGCTGGGATGGCTCGCCGACACGCTTGGCCAGTTCGCGCCGCGCACATCCTTCACCAATGGCGAGACGCAGCAGGCGGGCCTCTATCGTGTCGCGCTGAGCTTCAGTCCCGCGCAGGCGCGTGTCGATCAGGAAGCTACAGTCACATCCCAGATCGAGGATAGCGACGGGCGCACGGTGCGTGACGTGACGGCGCGCCTCATCATGACGATGCCGACGATGGATATGTCGCCGGTTGAGGCGCCGCTGACACTGAACGCGGATGGCGCATATACCGTGCGCACGACGTTTCCCATGTCAGGAGCGTGGCTCGTGCGCGTCGAGTTGACGCCACCCGGCGCGGCGCCGCTACGCGCTGACTTTGACGTGCCTGTGCGCTAAACGTGTCGCCTTCGACGCCAAACTATGAGATGCCCAACTCCCACTTCGCGTCTTCTGTCATGCGGTCGGTCGTCCAGGGTGGGTCGAAGGTCAGCGTGACGTTACACTTCTCCACGTTGGGTACCGAAATGACGCGATTCTCCACGTCCGCCATCACCTCGCCGGCCACAGGGCAGCCAATCGCGGTCAACGTCATCGTCACGTCTACCACCTCACCGGTAATGGTCACATCGTAGAGCAGGCCAAGGTCAACGATGTTGACCGGAATCTCAGGGTCATAGACCTCGCGCATCGCGGCGAAAACCTCAGCGACGTCAATCGCTGTCTCGCCGACTATGTTTGCCTTATCCGTCTCTTCCGACATAGCGCTGGCTCCTTTATTCCATCCACGGCAGGCGCTGGCCTGCCTGCGAAAGGGCTTATTTTCTAGCAGGCTTATCTGCACTATAGCGCATGAGCGCCGGTGCGGTCAAAGCGCATCCAGCGCTACTCGTAGCCGTCCGTCCGCCTCCCTGCGTGCGATCTCAGCCAGCGCGACGCGCAGCGCTGGGGTAATCTCCGCCTTCGAATCGCTACACAGCGCCAGAGCGGCATCCAGCGTTAGAAAGTCGCCGCCGTCTGTCTCGGTTGGCGAGAAGGCGAAGGGGCCGTCACAGCGCGCGAGGAAGAGCGCCGTAATCTCCGTCTCCATCTCGCTGCACACGAGCGCTTTGTCCAGGAGCAGAACCGCCGGTTCGACGCCTAGCTCCTCGATCAATTCACGTTGCGCGGTCTGCTCATAGCCGTCTCCCGCCATCACGTGGCCAGACGCCGAAGCGCACAGATAGCCGGGAAAGAGGTCTTTGGTCATCGCGCGCCGCTGGAGCAGGACGCGCGCATCGGACGTGAAGACCATCACCTGGACGCTGCGGTGGATGAGATTCGGATTATGATGCGCATCGCCCCGGCGCACGCGGCCAATCACGCGGTCATCCAGATTGACGAGATCGAATACCTCGTCGGGGTCGTCGCCAGACCGCATAGGAGAACCGTTCGTCTGCACTGGCATCATTTCGCCGATCAGGAATTCTCACCCACCGGTGTCCTGGAGCGGTCAGTCACGGATTTCAGGCTTGTGAACACTGGAGCGTGGGCCACATCAGGCGCGCCGGTGACGAGCAGCCCAGCGCTGGTAAATGGCAGCCAGACAGCCGATGCGTCGGTGTCCGGCGTCTGTTGGGATGTTGGCGCCGCGGACCAGGAGCCAATCTGCGTCCAGTTGGCGCCATCCACACTGACGCTCGCCAGGAAGGTCGCTCCAGCGCGCGCCAACTCAAACCAGAGCGAGCCGTCTGGGGCAAGAGCTACGTGTGTAGACTGGCATGCGCCGATCTCCTGGTCGCGGCTGGGGCAGAACTGTATATTTCCTGCGTGGTCAGTCGTCAACGCCAGCCAGTCGCCCTCGTCGAAGCGCAGCGTCAAGCCTGCGCGCGCGCCGTCGCCGAGGCCACTCACCTTCACGCGCATGCTGGAGCCATCGAGCAGCGCCGCCTGTGTGAGCGTGGCAGGTGTTCCATCAGGTTGCGAGGAGAGGCGCAGACCACTTGCCGTCGCTTGCGCCTGCGCGCTCGCGGGGGCAAGGCGCCAGCGGGGGTCGAGCTTCGCGGCGACCAGATCGTCTGGGAATGACTTGCCCGGCGAGGCTGCGCCCGCGTCGAACCAGGTTGGAGGCGCACTCGCCGTTGTGGCGACGCTGGCAGGCTCGCCCGAGAGGATGCTGATCGCATCCGGCGTCGCGGCGGTGAGCGCATGGTCACCAGTGGAGAGAAGCAGCGCGCTGGCCCCAGGACCAACTTGCAGCGCGTTGCCCACCGTCTCCAGTTGCGTTGTCTTGTCCTGTACGGCGAACGGCGTCCAGGTGATCGCGGGATTTGCGGCGGGATCGGTGGCTGGCATCGTGAGCGAGGCCATGTTGATCCCCTGATCGGTGGCGAGATAGAGCTGCTGGATATGGCTCAGCGTCGTCGTCCCCAGGAAGCCATCCAGGGTGGTGGCCGCCAGCAGCCCTACGGCGCCGTTAGGGTGATCCACTGTGCGCGCGCGCCAGCCGGAGAGGTCGCCGGTCCCGCGCAACCAGGTGATAGCGCCATCGCCGTCGAGCGCGAAAAGATCAACCATCGGGGGCAGAAGAGTCGAGGAATTTGGCGCCACGCCACTCGGCTCGACGGTAGCGACGATACGCGAGGTCACGTCGGTTAAACGCAGCCGCTTTGGCGCTTTCCCGCCCTCGATGGCAGAGATAGCTGTCCATTCCGCCCCTCCCTGGGAGGGCAAGGACTCGTCTCCTGAGCCGTTGAGGCTGCGCCATGGCGTTTCATAGAGACGACCATCCGCGCCAAGCGCTATGGCCACAAGCTGCAATGGCCCTCCTGGCAACGCGAGCGTGATCGCGCTGCCCGTCAGCGGGGACGCGGTAGGGCGTCCGAGTGATGTCCATGGGCCGAGACCCTGCGCCGTCTCCGAACGCCACCACAGCGCCCCGTCGTCGCCAAGCGCCGAAACAAGCGCGCCATCGGCGAATGGAACGACAGAAGGCGCCCCAGTCAGCGATACGCCTGTTGGCGCATCCAGTTTCGTCCAGACCACGCCGAGATATGCGCTTGCCATGCGCGCTTCCCAGAGATGGCCATTTGTATCAACCGCGACAATCCTGCGGTTATCGGCGCTCACGAGTGTGGCCGGCGCAAGATCAGCGCGTAGGGTGGCGCCCGGTGGCGCGCCGAGTTGACGTGTCGTGGCCACCGGAGTCGAGATGAAGATGGCGTCGGGCGTGGTTGGAAGCTGCGTCCAGGTCAGGTCGGCAAGGGAGCCGCTCCTGGTGACAATGGCGGCGTTACTCAGCGACGGAGGAGGCGGTGGCGGAGTGGTCGGCGCGGCGCCGGTCTTCTGGAACTTGCCAGTGTTCTTGGTCGAATGCAGCCAGCCATAGGTGGCGCGCGAGGCGCCCATCGTGCGCTGCCAGCGATAGGTCGGCAGTGTTGTGGATGGCGTTGTCGAGCCGCTGAGAATCCAGCCAGTGGGCGTCGCCGTCAGCGCGAGGGTGTCGGAAGGGTGATCCTGTCCACCCCAGGCGACGTTCTGCTCGGCCGTCACGACGATCCCGTTGCGCACCGCCGCGACGACGGCGATATGACCACTGTGGTTGCCATTGGGGCCAGCGGGCCAGGGCTGCCCGGCGCTGTCGAGATAGCCCCAGATCAGGATATCGCCGGGAACCGGCGCTTGCTTTGAGCCGTTGGGGTACATCACATAGTTCGCGGGATGATTGCCGGCGAGCCAGAGATCGGGCGCGTCGCCGCCGTAGCGGCCACCCCAGTCGTCGGGATTATCGCCAAACGCCCATGCGCCAAAACGCTTGATGAGTTCGGGGCACTGGAAGGTCCAGCCGTAGCCGTCGCGGCTAGGCTGCCCCGGCGCGCAGCCGGATGCGCCCCAGTTCGTTGGCGTCTGGTCGCAGCTCACGTTGATGGCGCTGGCGCCGTTGGAGCAGACATCTACCCCAAACCAGCCGTCAGCGGCTCCGAACCCTTTGAGGATCGTCTTGCCCCAGTTTGGGCCGTTCGTGGCGGTGGATTTGAGCGCCGCCAGCGTCTCGCAGGACGCGGTCGGAGGCGGGAGGGCAGGCGCGGCCTGTAACGATCTGGCCAGCGGGAGCGTGATGGCGAGAACCAGTGTGAACGCCAGCGCGAGCCAACCATAGCGGCGCAGATAGGCGCCGATGCGCCGTTCAGGCTGCGTGGCGTCAGTCTTGCTCTCCTGCTCTGGATCCATGTGGCCCCTCCACCACAACCTTACCCAACGCTCAACACCGGCCGGTTGAAAAACACTTCTCCCTCGCTCATTGTACTATGTGGGGCAAGACATACATCGCCAGGGCGCGGGCGAAGCCTTCCTCGTCGTTGGAGGATGTGACGAATCGCGCCGCCGCGCGGACACTTGGAGGCGCTCCTGCCATAGCGACGCTCACGCCTGCCGCCTTTAACATGGAAATGTCGTTGAGTCCATCGCCAATAGCGAACGTCTCGGCGGCAGGTATCCCCAGGCGCTCCGCCAGCGCAAGCAGCGCTGAACCTTTGGACGCTCCTGGCGCGAAGAAGGTCAACTCCGCCGTTTCGTAGCCGCCCATCTCGAGCAACTGCGTCCCTAGCCACGCATCGGTGAAAGAGCTGGCAGTGTCCAATAGGATGTCATGAGGCGCGAAGGCCACTACGCGCAGAAGCGTGTCTTGACCTTGTGTCAGCTCATCCAATGGCGCAATCTGTATCTGTCCCTGAAAGCGTTCGACAAAGCGCGCGGCGTAGTCGGTCTCTGGATCAGCAGGGATCGTGAGCATGCTTTCGCCGCCTGGCCCATTGTACTGCGCGATCGGACGCAGACCGTGGGACACCAGCGCCGCCACCGCTACCCGCGCCACCTCGCGTTGGAGCGGGTAGCTTGCGAGTATTTCCCCAGAGGAATACTGCCGGGTAATGGCGCCGTCGTAAAGGATGAGCGGGCAGTCCAGGCCAAGCTCTTCAGCCACAGCATTTGCGCCCACCCAGCGACGCGAGGTGGCCAGACTGACCGTCGCTCCACCCGACGCGACACGCTGCAGCATCGCCAGCGCCTCCTCGGAGATGCGCCCGGCGGAATCGAGCAGCGTGCCGTCAATATCGGTCACCACCAGGCGAATGCGGCCATCTAGCGTCACGTCGTCGCTCCTCAGTCTCTACTCATCTATATCAGCGAATACGCCAGATTGTACGACGCGCCTGGCGCGGTGCGAAGCAATATAGTCCATCTGTTGTCACTCATGCGTCAGTGTGGCTTGCGCAGGATGATGAGTTCGCAGCCACCAGGAAAGTCAAACGAGACGATATGCCTGAGCGTCATCTCACGCTTCATCCGCGCCTCAAACTCTTCCCGCGTCATCCTGCATCTGCGACCGCGAAGCATGGCATGTCCATTTCCGAGGCGCTCGATGCGAATGACAAACGGCAGGCCAAACACCAGTCTGCTCCTTCTGTGCATTATTGGTCGTGATGAGGCAGTCTACCGCGCTAGCGATAAGCCGCGCTATAGTGGAGAAGGAACATGTTGCGATGGCGTTTGGGTAGATCAATCCCCGTTGGAACTCAAGGAGGAGCGCGAGATGAATCTCAAGGGCGTACAGATCACCTGGCTCGGACATGGAACCTTCAAGCTGCGAGGCCCATCGGGAAAGACGCTGCTGCTGGATTGCTGGACGTACAACAATCCCGCCTGCCCCGATAACTTGAAGAACCCTGGCAAGCTGGACGCGCTGCTCATCACGCACGGCCACTTCGACCACATTGGCGACGCCATCAGCATCGCGCGCGATTCGCAGCCAGAGCAGATCGTCTGCATCTTCGAGATTGGCCACTGGCTCGACAGCAAGGGCGTGCGGAACGCGGTGGCGATCAACAAGGGCGGGACCGTTGACCTGGGCGGTGTGCGCGCGACGATGACCCACGCCGACCATAGCTGCGGCATCACCGACGGGGACAAGATCATCTATGGCGGCGAGGCGGTGGGCTATGTGCTGCGCTTCGAGAACGGGCCGACCATCTACGCCGCCGGCGACACCAACATCTTCGGCGACATGCGACTGATCGGCGAGTTGTACCATCCCGACATCGCCATCCTGCCCATCGGCGACCACTTCACCATGAGTCCGTTCGAAGCGGCGCACGCCGCACGGCTGGTGGGCGCGCCGCTGGTCGTTCCCGCGCACCACGGTACGTTCCCCATTCTGACCGGCACGCCAGGCAAATTGCGCGAGCACCTGGGCGCGCTGGGCGCAGGAAATATTGAGGTCGCGGAGATGCAGCCAGGGCAGACGATAGGCTAATCGCCTGCTGTCCCGCCGGAACCTGCCTTGGCGATGATATAGTGAGACATAGCAGTTAGAACGTTTGTGTCTGGAGCTCACATGTCGGATCGTGATCGTCAGCTTCCTGTGCTTCCCTCGCTTGGCGAGACATTGCGCCCCATAGACCTTGACGAGGCGGACACGATTCCGATGACCGGCCCGCTGGTCGATAGCTATGGGCGGCACATCAAGAACCTGCGCATCTCGGTCACCGACAAGTGCAACTTCCGCTGCGTCTACTGCATGCCCGCCGATGGGCTGCCCTGGCTGCCACGCGTTCCGAGATTCTGACCTTCGAGGAGATCGCGCGGCTCTCGCAGGTTATCGGTGGACCTGGGCGTCGACAGATACGCCTCACTGGCGGCGAGCCGCTCGTCCGGCGCGACGTGCCAACTGGTCCGCATGCTGCACGGATATTCCTGGGCCTGCGTAGCCTGAGCGCTGACGACCAACGGCGTACTGCTGGCACGCCGGCGGCGGCCGCTCGCCGAGGCGGGCCTGACGCGTATCAACGTTAGCCTGGACTCGCTCGTGCGCGAGCGCTTCGCCGAGCTGACGCGGCGCGACGCGCTGGCGCAGGTGCTGGCCGGGCTGGAGGCGCTTGAGGCCTATCCCGCTATTCATCCTATCAAGATCAACGCCGTCGCGATGCGCGACTTCACCGAGAGCGAAGTGCTGGCTTTCGCCGCACCTTGCCCGCCGCAAGCCGTACGTCGTGCGCTGGATCGAGTTCATGCCGCTGGACGCAGATCAGATCTGGCGCAAAGAAGATATCCTGACGGGCGCCGAGATCAAGCGCTCATCGAGGCTGAGTTTGGCCCGCTCGTCCGTATCACGTCGGGCTGATGCCTCCGAGACGGCGCGGCGCTATACCTTCTCCGACGGCATGGGCGAGGTCGGCTTCATCAATCCGGTGAGCGAGCCGTTCTGCCGCTGGTGCGACCGCATCCGGCTGACCGCTGATGGGCAGCTGCGCACCTGCCTCTTCGCGCTGAAGGAAACTGATCTGCGCGGCTTATTGCGCTCCGGCGCCGATGACGAGACGTTGGCGCGGGCGATCCGCGTGGCGGTCTGGCACAAAGAACTGAAGCACCACATCGGCGACAAGCGCTTCCGCCGCACCGCGCGCTCCATGTCGATGATCGGCGGCTGATCTCACCCACCCAGAGCTTTGGCGCGCTTCTCGGCCACGCGCGCCTCGCGCTCCCGTCCGAGCGAGCGCAACGGATACGTTTTGTTGCGCCAGGCGAGCGCATACCCTGGGTCAAGCGCGATGGCGTGATCGTAGGCGCTGACCGCCTCCTCATAGCGCGCCAGCGCGTTCAGCGCGGCCCCCGCGTTGTTCCATACCTGCGCATAGGTTGGGTTGAGCGTGAGCGCGCGATCGTAGTCGGCGAGCGCATCGGTATGGTGGCCAGTATCATTGAGTAACCCGCCACGATTGTTCCACAGGTCGGCGTTATCAGGATCGAGCGCGGTCGCGCGGTCGAAGACGATCAGCGCCTCATCGTACTGGCGCATGTCGGTGAGCGCGGCGCCAAGGTTGTTCCATGCGGCGACATCGCCCTTGTTCAGGCTCAAGGAGCGATCAAAGGCCGCGAGCGCCTCATCATGGCGGTTGAGGTCGTAGAGAGTTGCGCCTTTACAGGTCAGGGCGAAGAGGTTGCCCGGATCGAGCGCCAGTGCTGTCTCATAGGCGGCGAGCGCTTCTTCATAGCGACCGAGCGCGTAGAACGCCGTTCCCTGATTGGTGTGGATCGACGACGCGGCGGGCGAATGAGCCAGCGCGCGCTCGAAGGCGACCAACGCTTCTTCGTATCGCTTGAGATCCGAGAGCGCGACGCCTTTGTTGTTCCAGGCGTCTGGCAGCGCAGGAGCAAGTTCAGTGGCGTGGTCAAAGGCGGCTAGCGCATCATCAGGCCGCCCGAGCGCCCGCAGGCAGCGACCCTTGCCAATCCACGATGTGACATCAGCTGGGTCAAGCGTGAGCGCGCGCTCGAATGCGGCCAGCGCTTCCTCGATCTTGTCCATCGCCTGCAGGATGGCGGCCCGGCTGCGCCAGACAACGGGGTCAGATGGAGCAAGCGCGACTGCGCGCTCGGAGGCGTCCAGAGCCTCGTCATTGCGGCGCGAATCCAGAAGCGCGGCGCTCTTGCCACACCAGCTTGCGGCGTGGCGAGGGTCAAGCGCAAGCGCCCGATCATACGCGTCGCAGGCTCCAGACGATCGCCCAAGACGTAGAAGCGCATTGCCTATGCCAGACCACGCGCTTACCAACCGCTCATCCAGTGAGGTGGCCCGTTCATAGGCATCCAGCGCCTCTACATGATGTCCCACGTCATTGTAGGCGGTTCCCAGACCGTTCCAGGCAGGTGGATAATCTGGCGCGAGTTCGGCAGCGTGTTTCCACGCGCCGACGGCGTCATCATGTCTGCCGAGCGCTGAAAGGGTGTGCGCCTTGCCTATCCAGCTCACTGCGTCGTCGGGGTCATACTCAAGCGCGCGTTCGAACGCCAGCAGCGCGCTCTCTGGCTGGTTGAGGTCGCTCAATGCGTTGGCGCGTGCGCGCCAGGCCAGCGCGCAGCGGGGATCGAGGGTGACGGCGCGATTGGTGGCGACGAGCGCTTCACGATAGCGATCCATCTGATGAAGGGTGACGCCGCGAGCCACCCAGGCGCAGGCGTCTCGTGGGAGGAGCGAGATGGCTCGATCATAGGCGCGCAGCGCATCTGGAAACTGTCCCAATTGATCGTAGGCGTCGCCAAGGGCGAGCCATGCCGCGTGAAGCTTCGGGTCCAGTCGTGTCGCCTGTTCCAGTCGCGTCTGGGCATCCGTGGCCTTCTCCCGGAGAAGCAGCGATTTGCCCTGAATCAGGAGGTCGAGAGGAGCGGTTCCTGCGAGATTCGCAGATGGGGCGGTCTCACGCTCACTCGCCGGCACAGCCAGCAGCCGCAACGCGCGCGCAATGGTATCTTTGACGCCACTGGGAGAAGAGCTGCGAGCGACGATACATGGAAGTTCACGTAGAAACGGCCAGACATCGTCCTCGCTCAATTGATCAACCACGAGCGGCAGGACGATACGCCGCCAGTCCTGGCAAGTCAGGTCAAACGCCTGACGGCAGAGGCGCTCCATCCGGCGGGAGGCGCCTGCTGAGGCTGATAACACAGGAATGATGATCGCGCTCGCGCGGAGGACGCTCAACGACAGGCCGCTCTCCGCGTCGTCTTCCTGTACACCGTTTTCATCGACAGACGCGGTTTGAACGGCGAGGCCGCGGCCCACAAGCGCGCTGGCGAGGCGTTGCCCCCAGCGTTCATCCACCTGGCTCCATGCGACGGCGATCCTCATACGACCTACTCTTGGCTCACACGAATTGATGGAGACACTGGACAAAACGATTTGCGCATATCATCGCACACTTCAGCACGGCGCACTTCCCAGGCTCAAAGGACCGATCCTCGTTTGAGACGCGCACGACGGCGCATGGGCAACAGTTCAGCGCGGAGCACGCTATAACGCACGGCGCCCAAACCCTCTGCTCGGTCCGTGCGTGTCGCCTGGCGGTGGATGCTGATGGCGTGACCTAGTTCGTCGGCGCCGAGCTGATTGGCGTCGAACCCGGAACGCCACCGTCGCCATTCGCCGGGCCACCGGTAATCGTCAGCAGAGCCGAATAGACAATGGTCGCGGCGCTGGCCGCCGCCGTTGGTGATTCTCCATACGCCAACGTCAGCCGGTAGCTACCCCCAGGAAACGCCGCGTTGCTGTTTGGGAGCATACCGGCGCGGATCGTCGCACTATATGTGGCGCCTGGTTCGATCTTCACGGACATGGCGGCGCGCTTGATAGCACATTGCGCCTGTGACGAAGGCTCCCAGTCACCACCGTTCTGCACTTCAAGGTCAAGGATCGAGCAACTCGCTTTGGTGTCCCAGGCATAGATCGCCTGCTGCGTATGGTTTGTCACCGTGACCTGAATGCTGTCCTTGGCGTCATGTTGCGCATGGTCGGTGCTTATGCTTACGGGACCGCCGGTATCAGTGCTGGGACTGTTGTTCGAGGAGCCGTCCAGGCCGGAAACGCTGGAGCACGCGGCTAGCGCGAATACGCCGCCGAAGAGCGCCAGGCCCGCGAGATGACGCATATTCAGATAACGCATATTCAGATAACGCATGCTCATGCGAATCCTCCTGAAACACCGTAGCGAGAAAGCGTGATGAGACCATACTGATCTACACTACGCTCTCCTGAAGCAATTTGTTCCCACTCATTACCGTCGAGGGGAGCAACGTACTCATCTCTGCTTTCAACTTTCCTTCCGCCTTCCTGATCTGTCCTCCACAAGGAAATGCGTGACTTATCTTGCTGATGATTCAGCTCTCAAAGAGTAACGGTCTCAAAGAGTAACGGCGTTCACGCTTTCATACTGCTTTGTCCGATTTTACTGTGAGCATGTTACATCACACTGGCTGCATTGTTCTCCAGTATGGAAGCGCTGAGGCGCGAGGAGAATGTGTGGTTAAAGGAGGTGGCCCAGCGTCGATTGAATTTGTAATTACTGCACTCGCATAGTTTGTCCAATCCCAGGCGTCGCCACGTTTCGAGCCTTCTCTCACGAGACACGAATGGAACTCCAAAGTCCCTCACCTTCTGGGGGCGCATCTCGAATGGGGCGAAGATACACCTGTCGTGTGACATGACTCCAGCATACAGAGACCAGCACACAGAGAGCGGAGAGACGAATGGATCTCAAGAAGTCCTGGCGACCCATCGCGGCGAGCCTGGTAGGCGTCTCGTTACTGACGGTCGCCTCCATCAGCTTTGCCGGCGCGCACAACAACACGTCCGGCAACCGCGCTGCAAGCGCGGCTTCGCAGGCGACCATCAGCGGGAAGGGTACCGTCAAACTTGGCGGTGTAGTTGATCTTTCCAAACTGCCAACGCTCAAATCTGGAGCACAGAACAATACCAGATCCTTACAGACGCGCTACCGCATGACCCCCGAGCAGCGCGCCGCCTATCAGGCAAGTCTGAAAGCAAGTCCGCGCGTCACGGCTGGCGCGCAACAGCCGATGGCGGCGCCAAAGAGCGCGAGCGCAAGCCCAAGCTTCGTCGGTGGCGGCACATCCCCATTGTTTGTCAGAAGCGTGGATGGCTTGAACAGCGCCCAAGCGTGTAACTGCTACCCGCCTTACCAAGCGATTGCGACGGACCTCAGCTATGTGATGGAGGGGACGAATAACGCCGTCGCCATCTATCGCGCCTCGACCGGCGCCTTGCAGTTTGGCCCCTACTCGGCGCAGAGCTTCTTCTCGCCGGTCTTCCACGCGGGCGACTTCTTCTCCGACCCGCAGATGAATTACGACGTCATGCACGACCGCTGGATCGTCACCTGGCTGGAGATTGATCCAAGCGAGACGTTCGACTACCTTGACATCGCGGTCAGCCAGTCGAACTCTCCAACGCAGCCAACCCCCGGCGCGCAGTACAACATCTACCAGATCGGCACGACCTTCGAGCCGAGTGGTGGCACGCCGAGCTTCTGCGACTACGACACCATGGGCACCGAGTATTGGAGCCTTGATATCACCTGCGTGAACTTCCGCGGCAGCTTTGTCGGCAACACGCAGATAGTCTTCCAGAAGCTCCCCATGCTGAGCGGTGGGACTAGCACCTTCTACTGGCTCAATGACTCGCTAAAAATCAGCGGTGGGTCAGCGAACGCGTTCCGCCTCAGCCCATCCATCGAGGAAGGCGTGCAGGACGCCGAGTTCTTCACCTCGACCGACGCTGGATACGGTGGTCCTAGCTCGAATATGGGCATCTGCGCCTGGACGAACCTGAGCAACCTTCCCGCAGCCCCGACCGTTACCTGCCAGAATGTGAATCTCGGCGCCAGCTACACCGACCCACTCCCGGTCCGCCAGTCGGGTGGACCGAACAACATCGATCCTGGCCTTGGCGTGAAGCAGGTATACTACAAGGCTGGTCGGCTCTACCTTGCCCAGACGACGGCCATCGGCGGTGTACACGACGGTATCTATTATTACTACCGTAGTTAGATCACGAGGAGTCCAGTGGATTGGGTCCAGCGTACTTGGGCCAGAACCGGTGTCGGTAGTGGCAGACCCGCGCCCGATAGCACTTGCGGCGGCGCCAATAGGACCAGGCCAGTCGTTCGAGGACGCCCCGCTCAGGCAAGGGCAGGGCCACCTCCAGCAGTCGCCGCACTTCGGGCACGGAGAGATCCTCTAGGCCTGTTTTTTTCTCCCGCCACCAGCCGCTGGTCGGCCAGCCAGACCTGGGCCAGCATGGAGAGCGTGATGTGGCGGTGCCAACTGTGCCAAGAGCGCACTTCATAGCGGTCGAACCCCACCTCGCTCTTGGCTTCCTTGATGACTTGCTCCACCGTGTAGCGCTGCCAGCGACCTGCGCCAGCTGCTGGAGGGAGACCGTGGTGGGGGCGAGCGCGAAGTAATACGTTAGCGCGGTCGGATCGCTCAGCGCGCGTCGAGCGAGCAACCACACTTCAGGACCAGGGAAGCCATCCCGGCTCTCGATCACGCGCACGCGCGCCCACGCATAGATCCGTGGCCCTTGGCGCCGATGCCAACGCTCAGGCGCTTCCACTGTGCGCTGGGGAGGGCTGCGATCACTTCAGCTACCGTCTGGGCTTTGGGCGCACTTTTCGCCAGCCGCACGGCCCGCCGCACGGCCCGCCGCGGGCGTCCACCCGTCACCGCTTGAGGCCCCTCTAGGGGAGGTGGCTCCACCCAGCAGCGCATCACACTGCTCAGGGCCAGCACATACCAACACCCGTGGGCTTGGATCGCTGCGCGCAGCGCGGGCGAGTCACCGTAAACGCTATCGCCGGTCACCCACCGCATGGGCGCCCCCTGCTCCCAGGCGTGCTCCAACATGGCGCGTGCCTGCTCAGGCTTGGTCTGGAAGGGAACGTCCTCGGGCACTTTGGCGCTCGCGCGCCGCGCCCGGTCCCAGCACCACACCTCCGGCAGAAACAGCCGTCGGTCCAGGAAGACGTGGCCGCGGACCGTCGCATACGTCAGCAGGGTCGCGACCTGGCAGGTCTCGATCTTGCCCAGCGCGCCGCAGTACTGCTTGTGGACGCCGACTGAATGCGTGCCCTGCTTGGGGATGCCGGTCTCATCGAGGACGCCAATGCCCTCTGGGTCACCAAAGCGCTCGATGACGAACTGTTGCAAGCGGTCGACGGCGGCCTCGGCGTCCCAGAGCACCCGATAGAGCAGGCGCTGCATGCGGTCGGGCGTGCCATCCTGGACCACCTCTGCAAGCTGCCAGGTGGTCTTGTGCTCCAGCCCGGCGAGCAAGCCACGCAGGTATTTGCGCGCCTGGGTACGGGACTCGCTGCGGGTGAAGAGATCATCAAAACGGGCGCAGAACGCCGCGAACGACGCGGCCCAGTCCGGTACCTCCTCAGGATCCATCGCCTGCCTCCAGCGTAGAAAGTTTCCCGCCATCTTGGGAAATTCGTTCCCGGCTGTCAAGTACGGTAGTAATACTATTGGGCCGAGGTGCAGCCGCAACTGACCACGAAGGCGGCGTTCAATCCTCAGCACATCAACGGCGCGCTGATCACGCAGACGGGCCTCTCGTTCTACTCCGATACCACTGACACCTGGATGCCCACACTCATGGGCACGGATGAGAACGACATCTCGCTCGTCTACAACTACTCCACCACGACCAGCTTCCCAAGCATCGTCGTCACCGGACGCAAGGCGACCGACGCGCAAGGAGGCATGGGCCAGTTCGTGGGTTCCACCTTCGCGGTCGTCGGCACGCACACCAATGGCAGCGGACGGTGGGGTGATTACTCCGCCTGCGCCGTGACGTTGAACTCGGTGACCCGTGGCGGTATCTGGTGCGGCGGCGAGTACACCGGCTCGCAGGCCAGCCCAGGCTGGAACACGCGCCTCTACAACTTCCGCACGGAGTAACACGACCCTGTAGCGCGACACATCTTCCTGGCAGACAGATATCTTGGCGACATGCCAGGAGGAGCCACTCGCGGGGGGATGAGGAAACTCGTCCTCCCGCTCTTTGTTGTCTCTACGCCAACCTCTGCCTCGTTCGTGTCATGGGCGAGGCCATAGCCACTGAGATTGACCGTCTTGACGCTCGTGGCGCCATCGCCCAACCTGGACTGCGCATAGGAAGCGATCAGATACCCATTACCGTCAGGATTTCGCGCACAGCGTCAGCAGACTTGTTGAGCGCGGCCTTCTCTTCTGCGCTGAGCTCGAGCTGGATGACCTGCTCGACGCCCTTCGCGCCCAATTTGACAGGCACGCCGACGAAGACGCCGTTGATGCCATACTCACCCTCCAGATGCACCGAGCAGGGCATAATCATCTTCTTATCCAGCAAAATCGAATCGATCATCTGCAGGACCGACGCCGAAGGCGCGTAGTACGCGCTGCCCTGCTTCAGCAGTTTGACGATCTCGGCGCCGCCATCCACCGCCCGCCGCACGATGGCCTCCAGCCGGTCGGCGGAGAGCAGTTCCGGCAGCGGAACACCCGCGACGGTCGAAAGGCGCGCCAGTGGCACCATCGTGTCACCGTGCCCACCAAGCACGAACGCCTGCACATCGCGCACCGAGACATTGAGCTCCTGCGCGATGAATGTGCGGAAGCGCGCTGTATCGAGTACACCGGCCATGCCAATCACATGCTCGCGCGGGAAACCCGTCACCTTCATCACGAGCTGCGCCATCGCGTCGAGCGGATTGGTGACGCAGATGATGATGGCGTCGGGCGAGTGCTTCCGCACCTCCTGCGCGACGGATGTGACGATGCCCTGATTCGTGCGCACGAGGTCGTCGCGCGTCATGCCAGGCTTGCGGGCGATGCCGGAGGTGATGACGACGATATCGGAGCCAGCCGTCTCCTCATAGCCGTTCGCGCCAATCACCAGCGAGTCGTAGCCCAGCACAGGACCCGCCTCGAGGATGTCCAGCGCCTTGCCCTGCGGCATGTCCGGCACGATATCCACCAGCACGACATCGGCATAGTCGCGCTCAGCCACCCGCTGCCCCAGGGTCGCGCCAACATTGCCAGCCCCCACGACCGTTACCTTGCTGCGCATGCTCATCTTTCCTCTCACCACGTTGTGACGCGCGGTTCCGTTATCTCGTCCAGCGCAACGCCGCGCTGGATACGGGCGATGTTCCCGCTACAGCGTATCACTGCCGGCCACTCCACGACAAAACATTGGCGAACCGCAGGCGCGCTCCGTGGCGCGCGAACAGGTATGCTACGATTGCCCACGGAATCCCCTGCCGCTTCGTGTTAAAGGAACCTGCCATGTCTGAGCCTTTCACCATCTACGCGCATCGTGGCGCGCGCGGCCATGCGCCAGAGAATACCTTGCTCGCCTTCTCGCTCGCCTTCGACCTTGGCGCGGACGCGATTGAATTTGACGTGCAACGCTCCAGTGACGACGAGCTCGTCGTCATCCACGACGACACGGTGGACCGCACGACCAATGGACGCGGATACGTCCGTGAGACGCCATTCGAGAAGCTTCGCGAGCTGAACGCAGACGTGCGCTGGAATACGCCACAACGCATCCCGACGCTGGCCGAGACGCTCGCGCTAGTAGAGGGACGCGGCGGCGCGATGAATCTGGAAGTCAAGGCCGGCTCGCGGGAGGACGCGCTGGCGACCGCCGCTCTTGTCGCGACTGCGCTGACTGCCCAGACCGAATCGCTGCGCGCACGCATTCTCGTCTCATCATTCGAGCTAGACGCCGTTGCCTGGCTGAAGTCGCGTCTGCCCTGGCTGCGAGTAGGCGCGCTCTTTAGCGGCTCGCAGTGGCGCAAAGAGGATATGGTCTCTCGCGCGCTCGACCTCGACGCCGAGGCGGTCCATCCCAACATCAGACTAGTTCTGCCCGAGTTGGTAGACCGTGCGCACGCAGCGGGATTGCGCGTCAACGTCTGGACAGCCAATCGCCGGCCGACGATCCGCAGGCTGCTGGCGGTTGGCGTGGACGGGATCTTCAGCGACGCGCCAGAGCGTGTCGTGATCGAGCGGGCGCGTTTCGCCGCGCGTGAGATGGCGTGAGGTCAGACAGGCGTGCTAGTTGCTTGCTGACTCCGCCGTCGCCACATAGCACAGCCGCTGCTCCTCGATCAGCCGCCGCATATCTTCCGTCAGAATGTCCTTGCGCTCCCTCATGCTTGCTCCCAGAGCGTCGCCCACCAGTCAACCGCAGGCATGCCACTGGCACGCGCCCGCGCCAGCATCTGATCGATGTCGAGCGGCGTCCGGCGTAAGGAGATGTCCAGGCGCTCTCCTTCGACTTCTACGATGGCGTATTCAGCCCAGCGCACGTGGCGATTGCGCTGCGCCGCCGCAGGCCCAACTCCCGGCAGACCAACACTCCCCACATTGATGAGATGTGTGTCGCCATGACGGCGAAGCATTTGGAGATGCGTGTGTCCACCCACCAGAATGGCGGCGCGCGTGTCCCCAAGCACGCCATCTAATGTGTCATCAGGCGTCGTGGATAAAATCACATCGTCGTACGAGCGCGGCGAGCCGTGGAAGCAGAGCAGCGTCCGTCCCGCATCAAGTGGCTGCTCAATCGTAGGCGGGAACGCACGGATATATGCGAGGTCTGCGTCGCTGAATTGTGCAATGCACCAGGGGGTCAGTACACGGTCGATCTCGTCGGCGACCGTCGTTGGCGGCGAGAGCAGCCACGCATCCGTGTTCCCCATGACGACCGGACACCGCAAGGCGCGCAGACGCGCGAGGACGGCGCCTGGTTCTGGTCCGAGCGCGGCGACATCGCCGAGGCAGATGAGATCGTCGAGCTTCTCTCTGTCCAACTCGGCGAGTACCGCCTCCAAAGCGAACAAATTGCCATGGATATCGCTTATCAGCCCGATCCGCATATGTCCTCCCTGACAGACGCCGTATGCAAGGGTTGTCTATCTGAATATAGCAGGACGAATGCGGGCCACTGGGTGAGCGGGCTCAAGCCATTATGCCCCGTCGCCATGGTCGTGAACTGGAGGCTGGATCACTGATTCAGCGCTTTATGCAGCGGCTTAGGTTTGCGTTCCCGGTGTAGCCAGCACAAAGGTGGAGTAGCCGCCGTACTCGTCCTCGGCGTCGTGCGCCCCCAGCGCCGGGCCAGTACGCGTCTTGGCGCTCATCGCGTCCACGCGCACGGCAAGCAGCTCGACGCCACGCAGATCTTTGACGCTGGCATGCGCGTAGTCGCGTCCAGCCTCACGCTCAGAAAAGAATCGCTCGGTCATGCGCTCGAAGACACGACGTTTCTCTTCCAGGTCCACAACAACCTCGCTGCGACCAAAGACAACCACGCTGCGATAGTTCGCCGAGTGCGATTTAGCGTCGCGCGAGGCAACCAGCCCATCGAGGATCGTCACGCTGGCGCAGACCGGCGCGCCTTTACGCAGCGCTCGTATCGTCGCGCTAGCCGGGACACCATGGAGATAGAGCGCGCCCTCGTCATAGAAATACAGAAAGGGCAAAATATGCGGCTGCCCGTCTACTGTATACGCGACATGCGCGATACGCCCAGCGCGCAGAAACTCCTCGGCTTGCTCGGGAACCGCGCGCTCGGGATGGCGGCGAATGCGCGTGCGCGGGCCATCGTTGATCGGAATCGTCATTCTGCGCCTCACTTGATGTATCTGCCTATGTGGTAGACTGACACTCCCCCGGCTAAAGTCCGGAGGTACTGACTGGCGTCAGCTACTTGTGGCCCGTGTCATGGGCGCTACTCCGATGGGACGGAGATACTTGACGGTGTCCGCTTGCACCTTGGCATAGCGGCCGTATATAGCCCTGGAGCAGATGTTGTTCGCCCCGTTCACGTCCCGATGCACCCGCGCGCCGCAGCCCAGACACCGAAATCGGCGCCCGCGCGGCGAGGAGGGCTGGACGTGTCCACAATGACTACAGGTTCTGGTGGAATACGCCTCGTCGATCCATTCGACCGTAATCCCCAGCCGCGCCGCCTTCTCGCGCAGATAGCGGGCGAACTGCCCATGCGGCCACTGGCTGATCTTCTGATTCGTCTGCTTGCCCAGGCTCACCCCCGTTTGGATGTCGCGCACGTCTCCCACCGCGATCTGACTGACCCCTTCCGCCTGGCAGTAGTCCACCACTTTGCGCGCCGCCTGATGCAGCAGATCGCGCTGCTGGCGATACACCCTGGCGCTCACCCGGGCTTTGCGCTTGAGCAAGCGCTGCGCTCGGCGAGATCCGGGCTGGCACCGGCTCAGTTGCGCCTGCAGCACACTATGGACCTTGTTGCGCCATTGCTTGCACGAGCGCAGCTGCCGTCCCGAGACGAGAAGGGCGTGCCGCCTGGTCGTGGTCACGGCAGCGATGTGGACTTCGCCCAGGTCTATCCCAGCGACTGCTCCCGCGGACAGTGGGCACGGCAGCGCCGCTCCGGTATCGAGCGTCAGGCAGAGCTCATAGTGGTCCGCCCGCCAGGTCATCTCCACCCGACGCAGATTGGCCTGACGGTACTCCTCTGGCAATGGCAGCAGGAGGGGCTGGCGCTGGCCACCAGTGGGCAGGCGCAACTCGCCCGAAGGCAACACCGTGAGCCCCTGGTCCTTCCAGACCACCGTCTGATAGACTTTCGGATGGTGGGGATAGGCGGTCTGGATGTGTCTGGTTTCAGCGCACTCTTGCCGCCGAAGCTCCGCGGCCGTCTCTACGTTGGCGGCAAATTTCTGACAGAGCGCCTGCACGCTCTGGCTGTGCAGGGCATACTGGCCGCCTTTGGTCGCCTGCTCGAGGTCGCTGGCGCTCAACCACCTCCCTTGGGCTTGGGCCTGGGCATGGAGCGTCACGATGTCCGTCCAGAGGCGCCCGGCCTCTTGTCGCAGCGCCTGGCACTGGTCGAGTGTGGCGCTGTCCAGGCCACGCAGCGCGACGAGGCGGACGATACAGTGGGTGGTTGTCTGCTTGTAGGGCATGCCCGTGTCTCCCCCCTACCGGCACACAGGATACTCGCTAGAACAGATGTTTGTCAACGCAAGGTGAGGCGAGTCATCCCCCGAACGAAGCCGGGACTTTCTCCACCTCTTTTGTAAGAGAAAGAATGGCTTGGCGCAAGCGCCAATTTCGTAGCGATTGGTAAGGCCAATATGACAACAGGAGCCGCCGATCTCTTTCTCAATCTCGACCGCGCCGAGTCTGCGCCAGAAGGGCTGACACGCCAGATCTACGCGCAGTTGCGCGCCGCGATTCTCGACGGACGGCTGCGCGCGGGCGATCGCTTGCCGCCGACGCGAACGCTCGCGCGGGAACTTGGCGTCGCCCGCCTTACCGTCGCCACCGCGTTTGACTGGCTGCGCGCCGAAGGGTATGTGTATGGGCGCGTAGGCGCGGGCACGTTCGTCGCCGCCGCGTTCGACCAGTACGCGCCCGAACCAGCGGCCTCTTTGCGCAAGAACTCACCAAATACTGATCCGGCGCCTGAACATGCGGCCCCAACCTCGCCTCAGCCAGCGACTGTCCACCTGACAAAGTGGGCCGAGCGCCTGACGCGCATTCCGCTGCGCTCGCCAGATCAGGCGGAGGGCGCGCGCTACGACCTGCGTCCTGGGGTCGGCGCGGCGGAGTTGTTCCCTTGGGCGCGCTGGCGGCGCGTCGTTGGCTGGCCAGACCCAGTTGATTCGACTATGGCAGATTCTGGCGAAGGGGCTGCCTGGGAGACCCTGCTGGGGCCGTTGGAGACACGAACGGCTATTGCGGCCTGGCTGCGGCGCTCGCGGGCGGTACGCTGCGATCCAGCGCAGGTGCTCGTCGGCGCCAGCGTCCAACAGATTCTTGCGCTGCTCGCGCGTCTGCTTGTCGAGCCGGGCCAGCGGCTTCTCGTTGAGGACCCAAGCTACATCGGCTTTCACGCCGCCTTTCTGGCCGAAGGCGCCGAACTGGAGGCGGTTCCTGTGGATGAGCAGGGACTATGCGTTGGCGCGCTTCCAGAAGGGACAAATGACACCGAAGGGCCGCGGCTGGTCATCGTTACCCCATCACATCAGTATCCTACTGGGGTGACCCTTGCTATGGATCGGCGGGTCGCGCTGCTGGAATGGGCGCGACGAGCGGGCGCGATCGTGGTGGAAGACGACTACGACGGCGACCTGCGCCTGGAGGGACAGCCACTTGAGGCGTTACGGGCGCTGGACGAGCGCGACGAGGTGATCTATCTCGGCACCTTCGCCAAGGCGCTCTACCCGGCGGTGCGGCTGGCCTTCGCCGTCCTGCCGCGCTGGTTAGTCGAATATGTGGCGCGCGCCCGCGCCGCCAGCGACCGCCATCCTGCCCGCCGCGACGCCATCGCGGTGGCGCGCTTCATCGAGTCTGGTGAACTGGAGCGCCACCTCGTCCGGCTGCGACGCATCAACCGCTCGCGCCGTGACGCGCTCGTCGCCGCGCTGTCCGAGGCGCTGGGGAGTGCGGCGCCAATAGGACAGGCCGAAGCCGGCAATCACCTTCTGCTGCGCCTGCCAGGGGGCGTCTCGGACCTTGGGGTCGCGCAGGCCGCGCGTGAGCGCGGAATTGCCGTGACAGCGCTCAGCCCGCACTATCGCGGTCCGGCGCGTCAGGGATTGCTCGTTGGGTTTGGCGCCCTTTCCGAAGAGCGCCTGGCTCAGGCGGCCTATGCGCTGGCAGCGGTGATTCGTGAGGCGCCCCGCGTGCTATAATTCGCGTAGCGACCATCTCATCAGGGCTGCGCGACAGGCATGCGAGCGCGCGATCCACCAAACACTTCGAGGCGCGAAAGCGAGTGCGGCATGCAAGACTATGACGAGCGCGCGCGGCCCATGCCACCTTTACCCTATACTCCCTGGCCTTCCACTCCTGCGAACGCCACTGCGCAGCCTCCAGTGTACCCACCGCCGCCAGAGTTCTATCTCTCTGGCCCAGGGCGAGTGGCCGAGCGTCGTGAGGAGCAGGCGTTTCCCACGCCGCCACCTGAGCACGACATGAGCGCCGCCTATCCACCATACCCATCCGCGCCGCCGAACCAGTGGAATGCGTCTGCGTATACAGCGCCTCGCACTGGAATGGGGCCGGTGATCGCGCAGGCACAGCCTGATACACCATTGCGCGCGCTTGGACGGTATCTCATCTTCATTGGGAGCGCCGCGCTCAGCGTGGTGGCCTTCTGGCTCTGGACGGATAGCTGGATGCTCGGCGTTGGCATCGTCGCGCTGCTCTTCGTCCACGAGATGGGCCACTTCATCGTCATCCGCGCGAAGGGGCTGCCCGCCTCACTCCCGGTCTTCATCCCACTCCTCGGCGCCTATGTGACGATGCGCCGGGCGCCACGCAACGTGCGCGACGAAGCGGAGATCGCGCTGGCGGGACCGATCGCGGGCGGGCTGGCCGGGCTGGGGTGTCTGGCGCTTTATCAGGTGACCGGAGAGCGCGCGCTCATTACCCTGGCGTATCTCACGTTCTTCATTAACCTGCTCAACCTCGTCCCGATCTCGCCACTGGATGGTGGCCGGGTCGTCGGCGCGATCTCGCGCTGGCTCTGGCCCGTTGGTATGGCCGTCGTCGGCGTTGTTTTCTTCTACTTCTGGGTTCACGATATCCAACTCTGGATTCTGCTGCTCGTTGCCGTCTTCGGCTTCGCCCAGACGGTGGGGCGCTTCGCCACGGCGCGTAACCACGACCCTTATTACAAGATCTCGTTTGGCGCCCGCCTGTACGTGACGGCGCTCTATTTCGGGCTGGCGGGGGCGCTCGTGCTGGGTATGCTGGCGACGCAGAGCGGATTTTTCTTCTAGCGCGCCATGGCATCCACAGAGAACTACTGATCCGCTGGCGGCGAGGCTTCCCGAGAGGGGAACCGCGCCGCACGCAACCGGCGCATCTTGACCCAATGCAGCGCCACGTCGCCCCAGCTCAAGAATCCCGCCGTCGCGAATCCATGCGCGATGATCGACGCCACCAGCGAGTGGTTGCCCAGCCTTCCGGTATAGAGCCAGCCAAAGAGCGCGCCCACCGCCGTGACTCCGGCGATAGAGCGCCAGCTCCACCCACCCAGGCGGTGATACGAGCCATAACCAGCCGTCGCAACCGCCCATCCAAGCGTCCTGGCCAGGGGCCGCACGCCCGGAATCACGGTAAACGCTCCGGTTGCGGCGGTCTGGACCATGCCACGCCAGAACAACTCTTCACCCGGCGCATTGATGGCAAGATAAAACGCCGTCTGCAGCGCCTGATCTGGCAGGGTGGGTAATCGATACTGCGGCGCGACCCACCTGCGGAAAGTAGCAGCAATCCCCGCGAGCGGGACGCCGACGGCAAGCCCCAGAGCCACCTCCCGCTTCCAGCGCGCGCTCGTAAGCCCGACGCCTGCCAGCCCTTCGCCCGACAACCGCGTATACAGCAGCGCTGCGCCCGTCATTGGGACGACACGCCCCAGTGTGTCCTTCCAGAGCCAGCCCCAGGTGTCGCACGCTGTGCTGCGCGGAACCAGGAAGCGTGGCTGACGCCTCACGGCGCGAGGAGTGGCAGGCGGCGCAGGTGGCGCAACGTTCGTGTTGGGGGTCAGCTCGAAGATCATGCGGCGGCTCTTTCGCAAACGGCAAAACGCCGAGATGTAAGGAGCATTGTATGCAGCAATAGAAACTCAACAGCCACTAACACGAGACGATTGTACGCCGGGCCACGCATGCCCGCAACTAGTGGCAACCATCCATGCAGCCATTGACCGTCGCGATACAATGAGTTGCGAGTATGTCCGGAGCGATTGCTCTGTAGCGCCGCGCCGTATGTGGTCTTTGGGGGTGGACGAGATGATCTGTACTCAGTGCGGCTACGCGAATCGCATCGGCGACCAGATTTGCGCCAACTGTGGCTCGTGGCTGCCTGAGGCGCCGGGCGCGGATGGAATCCAACCCGCTCCATCCCCATTTGACCAGCCTGCTTACCTCGACGGCGCATGGCGTGATGCGGAGCCGAGCTACGGCCAGGGCTACGGACAGGGCGATTACACTGTTCAGCAATCGCCAGGTGTGACTCTATTTCCTGGCGCGCAGACCGACCGTCCTCTGGAAGACCCTCGATTCTTTCCGTCGCCATGGCAGGCTCCCGGCGCCCCTGCTGATGTGACAACTGGCGGGCCAGCGCGGCAAAACTCTGGTTTTCAGTATCCGGTTCAGTCGAACGGATCAGGATTTGATTACCCCACCACTGGCGCGCCAGGATACGACTATCAGCAGCGGAATGGCGTCGCATCGGCTCCGCTCGCCGCCGCGAACAACCTTGGCCTCTCGCCCACACCCCTGGCCGGACCAACGGGATTAGGCGCGCTGCTCAAGGAGGGCCGCTATCGGATCATCCAGCCGTTCTCGGCTCAGAGCGGCGAGGTACAGCCGGAGAACGAAGCCCCGCTGCTCGTCGCGCAGGATACCGAGGCCGCCCAATACTGAAGCGCTCATCCAGGAGCTGCGCTTCGATGGCGTGCCAGCGCAGGACGCAGAGTATGCGCGCTACCTCACCGCCCAGCGACTCATCTCCCTGTCCTATCTGCAGGGCTATAGTCGCCTCATTGACAGCTTCAGCGATCACAACCGCCAGTATCTTGTCTTCGAGTATCCCTCCGGCGACCTGCTCTCAGATCGGTTGCGCCGCGTGCGTGGGCCGCTGCCAGAGGCGACCGCGATTAGCATTGCGCTGCAACTGCTAGATGTGCTGATAGGCGCAGAACGCGAGCGGCCGCCTTTCGTCCACGGAAACCTGTGCCCAGGCAACGTCGTGTTACGCCCCAGCGGGCAATTGACGCTGGTCGGCATGTCGCCGACGCTGCTGCTCTATCCTGAAGGCGAGTCGGCTGCTGGTCCAGCGGGCGGAATCTGCCGGCTATTCCGCGCCCGAACAGTCACGTGGGCAGGCCAGCATGCGCTCAGACCTGCTCGCCGTCTGCGCGGTTCTCTACCACGCCGTCACCGGCTCGCCGCCCTATACGCGCGCCTCTACGGTCGTGCAGCCGGCCCACAGGCTGAATCCAGCAGTCTCGCTCGAACTTGACGAAATCCTGAACAAAGGTATGCGCCCTTCTTCAGCTCAACGCTATCAGACCGCTACGGAACTCCGCGAGGCGCTGGCTCCGCTCGCGCAGGGGCGGCACGCGACCTATGCGGCGATCAGCGCGACTCCCGATGACCCAGTCGCTCTGGCGCTCGAGCGCGATGAGCGTGGCAAGTTTGTCACGCCAAGGCCGCCACTGCTGCAAAATCCCCTCTTCCTCATCATCAGCATCCTCGCGCTGCTTGCGATCATTGGCAGCGGTGTCTTCTATGCGATCTCCCCGCATGGAACCCTGACGGCGTTGATTGGCGATCCGGGAACCGACGACGCAGCGGCCAAGCTCTTCCAGGAGAAGGGCATCGGCATCAGTTACGGGACCCGCATCTTCGAGTCCAGTCTTGCCAACAATACATCCAAGCAGCAGGGCGCCCGTTTGCTGTCCGAAGGCAACGCGCGTGGCGCGCTGGAAGCTTTTACGCGCGCCACAGTCGAGACGCCAGACGATCCAGAAGCGGCGATCTACGCTGAGAATTCCCGTGTTCTGGCCAGTCAGCGCCCATCGGTGACGCTTGTGGCTGCGATCGCCTACAGCGCGAATCCGCAGGCTCCAGGTCAGGGACCATTTACGCTTGAAGCGCGCTCCGAACTGCAAGGCGTCTTTCTGGCGCAGCAGCGCATCAATTCGCTCAACTCGCTGGGCGCCGACATGCAATTGCGCGTGCTCATCCTGAACTCTGGAGCCACACCCGAAAATGTCCCCGCAGCCAGTACTATCCTGCTCAACACCATTCGCGCGGGCAACGCCCAGCGCATCGTTGGCATCATTGGCTGGCCGGAAACGCGGCAGACACAGATCGGCGTCTCGTCACTCACCCCTTCTGGCCTGGCGATTCTCTCACCAGTGGCGAACGCGAACGGACTTGGTGGCACAGCCGCCAGCTATTTTGCCGTCACCCCATCCATCAACATTCAGGCCAATGAACTCGCCGACACCGCCGCAAAACAACTCAACGCGCGCCGCATCCTGATCGTCGCCGATCCCAATGATCCGCAGGGAAACGCCTGGGCGACGGTGTTTGCGGCGCGCCTGTCGTCGCAGTATGCTTCAACAATTACGCTCCAGCGACGCGAGCCATATGATAGCTCCTCGCCTAACGACTTCAATGCGATAGCGCTCGACGCCGTCAACACCAACGCCGACTTGATCTATTTCACTGGCGATGACCTCGGCGCGCTGAATCTGGCGCACGCCCTCGCGCGCCAGTTCAATGGCAGGATCCAGCGGCCGCATGTTCTGCTCACGTCACGCGACGACGTGTCGGCGCTGGTAGGCCTGGGCGGAGATCCTGTCGCCGACGCCGCGCGCAAGTCCCCTTCTGACCTCGGCTACCTCTACGTAGCGACACCCGCGCATCTGGACGAGTGGGGGAAACTCTCGCTATCACCGCCGCAAGTGAATCTCAGCGCGCTCTTCACTACTCAGTTTGGCGACGCCGAACTGGTGAATCGTGGCGTAGCGCCGAACGCCACCACGATCCTCGGCTTCGACGCGACACGCATGCTTGCCATGGCGGCGGCAAAAGACCTGCCAACACCTGAAGCCAGAAAGGAGAACTGGACCGTCGATCCGACCGCTGTGCGTACGAGGCTCCGCGCGTTTGATCCACGCCATCCGTTCATGGGGCTGGGAGGCGCGATCGGCTTCGCCATTACCGGGAGCCAGCCACAGAAGGCGCTGGCTATCCTCGCCTTCGGCCAGCACGCCCCAAGCGGACCTGATGACGCGGTCGCGACGGCGTCAGTTTTCAAGGTCGTCGGTGGGCGCGACGCATTCTGTGGTGAGTCCTCGTGCCAGCTCACGCAATGACCGCGCTCGTCGGCTAGAGAAGTGGCCTGGTTCCTACGTGGACCGCGACGATACCGCCGCTAAGCGCATAGTAGCGAACGTCCTCCCAACCGGCGTCCGTCATCACGTGCTGAAGTGTGGGCGCGTCTGGAAAGGCGCCAACTGAGGTAGGCAGATAGCTGTAGGCGTCGAAAGATCGCCCAACTACACGCCCTAACAGAGGAACGAGCCGGTCGAAGTAGAGGTGGAATGCGCCAGAGAACAGCTTGTTGCGCGGGTGGCTGATCTCCAGGCAGACGATGCGCCCTCCCGGCTTCACCACGCGGCGCATCTCCGCCAGCCCGCCAGGCAGATCGGCGAGATTACGCGCGACAAACGCTGAGCAGCAGGCGTCGAACGCGTCGTCGGGAAAATCCAGCCTGGCGCCATCGCCTACCTGCAACCGTACACGCTCGCCAAGATTGAGCCGTTCAAGTTTCTCGCTCCCGCGCTCAAGCATCTCCGGCGTGAAGTCCACGCCGACGATCCGCGCGCCTGGATACATCTGCGCCGCGGCGATGGCCAGGTCGCCCGTGCCGGTCCCCACGTCGAGCGCGGAATCTCCCTCGCTCAACGCCAGTTGGCGCGCGGCGAAGGCGCGCCAGCGGCGGTCGAGGCCGGCGGTCATCAGGCGGTTCATCAGGTCATAGACGCGCGCGATACGCCCGAACATCTGACGCACATAGGTCGGTTTGCCGCCAGCCGAGGCGAAGCGCTCCTGAAGGGCAGGCGGAGGCGTGCTGAGGCTCATCGCAATGCGTTCTTTCTCTTGCTCCAGAATATTTCTACCAAGTAGAAGTCGTGCTCTTCGAGAGGGACGATCAGCGTGTACGCGCGATCACGAAATCCACCAGTTCTTCGAGCACCGCGCGCTCTGGCGACGCAGGGAATTCGGAGAGCAGCGCATGGGCGCGCATCCCATAATGACGCGCCAGCTCCCGCGCCTGCTCAAGCGCCGGGCCAGTCTTCACCCAGGCGACAACCTCATTCACCTGTTCATCTGCCGGCTGGTCGCTGCGCAGCATCTCCTCAACCCACGTAGCCCGACCATCACCAGCCTGCTCGATGGCGTAGATGAGCGGGAGCGTGATCAGCCCCTGGCGGAAGTCGTTGCCCGCAGGCTTGCCAATCGAGGCGGATGTTCCGCTGTAGTCCAGCACGTCGTCCATGATCTGGAAGGCGATACCGAGATTGCGCCCATAGTCTTCCATCAGCGCGATCTGCGCGTCCGAGCCGCCGCCGACGGTTGCGCCACCCTTGCAGCAGGCGGCCATCAGGATGGCGGTCTTGCGCGTGATGCGCTCCAGATACATCTCCAGTGAGAGGTCGAAGGTGCGCGCCGAAAGCAGTTCGATGATCGAGCCCTCGCAGACGCTCGCCACCGTCTCCGAGAAGAGGCGGTCAACGCGAAAGTCCTCGACATCGGCGATCAGGCCTGCCGTCTTGGCAAAGAGAAAGTCACCGAGAAGGATCGCGACATGGTCGCCATAGCGAGCATTGACCGTAGGGGCGCCACGCCGGGTCGCGGCGTTGTCGATGATGTCGTCGTGAATCAACGTCGCCAGATGCACCATCTCGAACGCGACGCTGAGCGGCAGGAGCTTCTCGATGCGGTAATCGATCATCTTACCGGAAAGCAGCGTCAGAGCGGTGCGCAGCCGTTTGCCCGGCGAACCGAGCGCGTGCTCTGCGGCGGCGTTCAGCATATCCAGCCTGGAGAAGGCGCGCTCCTCGAAGAGGCGGTCCACCCGTTCGAGGTCGGGTTCAATGCTGGCGAAGAGCCGGCTCAACGTGGCCGTGTCGCTCATATGATCTCCCGGGGCTGGCGTACTTGTGGCGCTGCGGCTGAGGGAGGTTTGACGCGCCTGCCTGATACCCTGGCAGATTATAGCATCGCGCGCACCAACAAGTCCCGCGCCGGGCAGGCGACATTGACGTGTTTGCCGAAAGGAGGAGTCTAGACCGCGTCGCTGGTGTCGATCATCGCCAGGTCTTCCTGCAGGAAAAGGTGCTCGAAGGGCAGGTCTTCCACGATGTCGAGCGCCTCGCGGTACTCGGTCCAGGTCAGACGGCGGCTCAGTTCCGGATCGTTGTGCGCCTTGTAGGCCGGGAAATACTGATCCATCACGCTAACGCCGATATCTGGCCCAAGCTCCGCCATCAGCCAGTTCAGCACCTCGCGCGTGCCAGCGTGGCGGTTTGGCATCACCAGATGGCGCACGATCAGCCCGCGCACGGCGATACCCTCATCGTCCAGCACAAGCCCGCCGACCTGCCGGTACATCTCCTTGAGCGCGGCGCGGTTGAACTCGACGTAGTGGTGCATCTTCGAGGTCCGCAGCGCCTCGACGTTGCTGGCGTACTTGGCGTCGGGCAGGTAGATATCCACGACGCCATCCAAGAGGCGCAGGACGTGGACATGCTCGTAGCCCGCGCAGTTGTAGACCAGCGGGATGCGCAGCCCCTTCCCGGCGGCGATGATGAGCGCGCGCAGGATCTGTGGGACGTAGTGCGTCGGCGTCACGAGATCAATGTTGTGGCAGCCCTTTTTCTGCAGCGAGAGCATCATGTCGGCCAGCCGCTCCGGCCCCACGCGCAGCCCGTGTCCTAACTGGCTGAGCCAGAAGTTCTGGCAGTACGAGCAGCGCGCCTGGCACCCGCCGAAGAAGATCGTGCCAGCCCCGCGCGTCCCGCTGATCGGCGGCTCTTCGCGTCGGTGGACGTTCCATGAGCCGACAATGATTTCCGTCCCCGAGTGGCATGCGCCAGTCTTGCCGGCGATGCGGTCCACCGGGCAGTTCTGCGGGCAGACCGTGCAGCGGCGCAGCAACTCCCACGCGGCGTCGGCGCGCGCGGCCAGTTCCCCTGATTCATACAGCGCGATGTAGCTGGCGTCTGCGGACATGGATGTGATTGCCCTATCTGCGCGGACTGTCTGCGGACAGTTACAGGCTCTACTCTAACGCGGCGCGGCGCAACTCGACAATCTGGTCGCGCAACTGCGCCGCCTTCTCGAACTCCAGCTCCTTCGCCGCACGCTTCATCTGCGCTTCGAGGTCTTTGATCATGCGCGCGATCTCGTCTGGTGGCAACGCGGCCAGCGCCAGGCCCACGCCTTCGGCGACCGACGCGCCATCCTCCTCGACGCGCAGCCGGTCGGCCAGCGTGCGGATGTCGCGCTTGATGCTCGTCGGCGTGATGCCGTGCTCCTCGTTGTAGGCGCGCTGGATGCCACGCCGGCGGTTCGTCTCGTCGATCGCGCGGCGCATCGAGTCGGTCACGTGGTCGGCGTACATGATGACCGATCCTTCCGTATGCCGCGCCGCGCGCCCGATGGTCTGGATCAGCGAGCCTTCCGAGCGCAGGAAGCCCTCCTTGTCGGCGTCGAGGATCGCCACCAGCGAGACCTCCGGCAGGTCGAGCCCCTCGCGCAGCAGGTTGATGCCGACGACCACATCGTAGACGCCCAGCCGCAGGTCGCGCAGGATCTCGACGCGCTCGAGCGTGTCGATCTCCGAGTGCAGATAGTGCACCTTGATGCCCAGCTCCTGCAGGTAGTCCGCCAGGTCCTCGGCCATCCTCTTGGTCAGCGTCGTGACCAGCGCGCGCTGGCCCACGTCCGTGCGCTTGCGGATCTCGGCGAGCAGGTCGTCGATCTGCCCCTCGGTCGGGCGCACGCTGATCTCCGGGTCGAGCAGGCCGGTCGGGCGGATGATCTGCTCGGCGACCGTCGCGCTGTGCTCGTACTCGTACGGCCCGGGCGTCGCCGAGACGAAGACCGCCTGGTTGACGTGGTGCTCGAACTCCGTCGAAGGTCAGCGGGCGGTTGTCCAGCGCGGAGGGCAGGCGGAAGCCGTAGTCCACCAGCACCTGCTTGCGCGCGCGGTCGCCGTTGAACATGCCGCGCACCTGTGGCAGCGCGATGTGCGACTCGTCGACGACCAGCAGGTAGTCGTCCGGCAAGTAGTCGAGCAGCGTCCAGGGCGGCTCGCCAGCCGGGCGCTCGGCCAGGTGGCGCGAGTAGTTCTCGATGCCGGAGCAGATGCCCGTCTCGCGCAGCATCTCGAGATCGAAGTTGGTGCGCTGGCGCAGCCGCGCCGCCTCCAGCAGCTTGCCCTCGGCGTCCAAGCTCCTTGAGCCGCTCTCCAGTTCCTCTTCTGATCGTCACCAGCGCGCGGTTGAGCCGGTCCTGCGTCGTCACGCAGTGCTTGGCGGGATAGATGTCGGCGCGCATGCGCGTCGCCCAGCACCTCGCCGGTCAGCGGATCGATCTCGACGATGCGCTCGACCTCGTCGCCGAAGAACTCGATGCGGATGGCGAGGTCCTCATACGACGGGAAAGATCTCCAGCACATCGCCGCGCACGCGGAACTTGCCGCGCACGAAGTTCTGGTCGTTGCGCTCGTACTGGATGTCGGTCAAGTGGCGCAGCACACGATCGCGCCTGCGCGCTCTCGCCCACTTTGAGCGATCAGCACGACCTCGCCGTACTCCTCCGGCGAGCCGAGACCGTAGATGCACGAGACCGAGGCGACGATCAGCACGTCGCGCCGCTCGAAGAGGCTGCGCGTCGCCGAGAGGCGCAGCTTCTCGATCTCCTCGTTGATCTGGCTGTCCTTCTCGATGTAGGTGTCGGTGCGCGGGATGTAGGCTTCCGGCTGGTAGTAATCGTAGTAGCTGACGAAGTACTCGACGGCGTTGTTGGGGAAGAACTCTTTGAACTCGGCGTAAAGCTGCGCGGCGAGCGTCTTGTTCGGCGCCAGCACCAGCGTCGGCTTCTGCACTCGCTGCCACCACCTGCGCGATGGTGAACGTCTTGCCGCTGCCCGTCACGCCGAGCAGGGTCTGATTCTTCTCGCCGCGCTCGATGCCCTCGACGAGTTGCTCAATCGCCGTGGGCTGATCTCCCGTCGGCTCGAACGGCGCCACCACTTCGAAGTCTGGCATACGCTGGACCTGCGCTTCCCTGGCCGCAATGGACATGACATCTCTAGGTGACATGCTCCCCACAGTTAAAGCCAAGCTTCTCAGGCTACGCATGCTCTATCCCGCTACGTTCACGCCTGACGGTCCTATCCGGGCCGACTTCTCAGCTGTTGAGCCAGCCGCAGAATGTTCAAGGCGGCGTTGTGATCGCGGTGGAGGCTGGTCCCACACTCCGGGCAGGAATGCCAGCGGACAGACAAACCTTTGTGGTCCAAGACGCCGCAGCCCGAACATCTTTTGGCTGGTGTAGGCAGACGAGACCACTTCCACTCTCTTCCGGGCGCTATCCAGCCTTGAAAGCTGAGAATGTTCAAGAACTGAGACCAGCCCGCGTCTTGGATGCTTTTAGCGAGATGGTGGTTCCTGAGCATATTGGCCGTCTGCAAGTCTTCGTAGGCAATGCTGTCGTAGGCGCGCAAAAGCTTCACCGCTTCCCGGTGATGGAAGTCGCGCCGCTGGTTGGCGCATGTGTTGATGCGCCTTGGCGAGCAACGTCTCACCGCCTTCGCAGCGGCGATGGCTCACCTTCTTGCGGCGCGCAACGCGACGTTGGCAGCGGCGCAGGTACGCTTCGCCTCCTGCGATAGTAGCTGGGATTGAAAATGGGCGCGCCGTTGGCAAGAGTAGCGAACGACTCCAACCCCATGTCAATGCCCGTCTCCTGCCCAGTCTCTCAGGCAAGGGCTGTATCGGCGCGTCGGCGCGGGCGAAGCAGACATACCAGCCATCCGCTTCCCGGCGAATCGCGACCGTCTTGGGTGTGCCTTCAATCGGCCGATGGAGGCGAATAGAGATGCGCCCGATCTTGGAGAGGCTGAGCACACCGCCGTCCACTACCGCGCCATTGCCGTATTGGGCATAGGTGAAACTGCGGTAGCGGTTGCGACCCTTGAAGCGCGGGAAGCCCGCCTTCTCGCCCCGCTGTATCCGCCGAAAGAATGCCTGAAGGTTCTTTCCAGACGACGCAACACGTCTTGCAGGACTTGGGAATGGACCTCGCCGTATTCCGAGCACGCGGCTTTAAGGTCCGGCAACTCGTTCGCCTGGTGGTAGCAGTTGAGCGAGACGCCGCACCGCTCCCATGCAGTCTTGCGCTCGTGCAGGGCGACATTGTAGAGTGTGCGGCAACGCCACAAGATGGTATCCAACGCCTGCTCTTGTTCAGGTGTTGGATAGAGCCGATATTCGTAGGTTTTGCGCACGCTTTGTGGTTGCATACCTATCTATTCTGTCTGCCGGGTACATGCCTGGAATATTCGGTATTTTTGTCGCCCTTGCGGGCGATCCGGCCTTCATCCCCATGCCTGAAGGCAGGAGTCTTCAACCGGCCTCTTTGAGAAGAACAACCCGCGCAGCGGCATCGGCGTTGCACGGGTCTGCCCCATAGTATACCACCTTTACCACGCCCGCGCGCTTAGTCAGCGCCTGGAACAACGCGCACTCTATCTCCGCATGCTTGACATAAAGGCCAATATTCCCATATAGTGAGAGATGATCTATGCGCGCTGCGGCATGAGCGCGTAACCCTCGTACTCCCACGCTCCCACACTTGACGATAGATGACCCGCCCTCATGGAGGCGTCCAGTGAACCCATTACTCGTGATCGTATTGCTCTTTCGGCTAGGTGTGCTGCCAGGCAGTCGCTCTCGGCTTTCTCATCGGCCGGCAGCGCACCGAACGCAAGCACGCAGAGAAGATGCTGGAGGTGACCGAGAACGCCGAGGCCCGGCCTCGTCACCCTGCAGGAAGAGCAGCGTCAAACCCTGCTTGAAGCCAAAGACGAGAGCGCTAAGATACGCGCGCAACTCGAGAACGAGGCGCGCGAACGCAAGCAAGATCTGAAATCTCAGCAGCAACGCCTGACACAGAAGGAAGAAGAGTATGACCGCAAGATCGACCAGTTGGAGAAGCGCGACCGGCAAATCAGCCAGCGTGTCGGCGAACTGGATCAGCAGAAGGCGGCGCTCGAAGAGCTGCGGACACAGCGACTAGCCGAGCTTCAGCGCGTTGGCCAGTTGACGATTGAGGAAGCGCGGGTAGAGGTCATCCGCTCCGCCGAGGAGGTCGCCCAGCGCGACGCCTCCCGCGCCGCACGCGAGATCGAGGCGCGCGCTCGCGACGAGGCCGAAGTGAAGGCTCGTGAGATCGTAACGCTGGCGATCCAGCGCTGCGCCTCCGATCAGGTTTCGGAAGTCACGCTCTCGGTCGTGCCGCTGCCCAACGACGAGATGAAGGGACGCATCATTGGGCGCGAGGGGCGCAACATCCGCGCGTTGGAAAGCGCGACCGGCGTCGACCTCATCATCGACGACACGCCAGAGGCTGTCATCCTCTCCAGCTTCGATCCCGTCCGCCGCGAGATCGCGCGCAACGCGCTGACCAAGCTCATCCTGGATGGGCGCATCCACCCGGCGCGCATCGAAGAGATGGTGGCGAAGGCGCGCGGCGAGATCGAGCGCGTCGTTGAGGAGGAGGGCCAGCGCGCCTGCATGGAGGCGAACATCACCAATTTCCCGCCAGAGCTAGTGCGGATGGTGGGGCGCCTCCACTTCCGCAGCAGCTACGGCCAGAACGTGCTCAACCACTCCATCGAGGTCTCGGTGCTGGCGGCGGCGATGGCGGCGGAGTTCGGCGCGGACGTCAACGTCTGCAAGGTGGCTGGGCTGCTGCATGATCTGGGCAAGGCGATTGACCAGGAGGTCGAAGGGCCACACCATCTCATCAGCGGCGAGATCGCGCGGCGCTTCAACCGCTCCGCGAAGATCATCCACGCCATCGTCGCCCACCATGCCACCGACTCCGAGCCACAGTCGCTCGAAGCTGCGATCGTGCAGGCGGCGGACGCCATCTCGGCGGCGCGTCCTGGCGCCCGGCGCGAGACGATTGACCTCTACATCAAGCGGCTGGAGTCGCTGGAGAGCATCGCCAACTCCTTCCACGGCGTCGAGCGCTCCTTCGCCATCCAGGCCGGACGCGAGGTGCGCATCATCGTCAAGCCGGAAGAGCTGGACGAGATCGGCGCGTCGCAGCTTGCCCGCGATGTGGCGCGCAAGATCGAGGAGAGCATGGACTATCCCGGCCAGATCAAGGTCTCGGTCGTCCGCGAGACGCGCTCGGTGGAGTACGCCAAGTGAGCGCAGGAAACACGAGACCTGCTCATATTGACCTGCACACCCACTCGACCGCCTCGGATGGCCTATTCTCGCCAACCGAACTTGTCCGGCGCGCGTCCGAGGCAGAGCTGACCCTGATCGGGCTCACCGACCACGACACGACCAACGGCGTCGCGGAGGCGCAGGCGGCAGGCGCTTCAGCTTGGGTGTCACGGTGATTCCTGGCGTCGAGATCAACACCACCATTACGGATAGCCAGGGCGAGGCGCATGTCCTTGGCTACTACCTCGATGTAGACCAGCCCGCGTTCCAGGCGACACTCGCTTTCCTGCGTGATGCGCGCGAGAAACGCGGCGAGCGCATAATCCAGCAGCTACGCGATCAGGGCATCAACGTCGAATGGTCGCGTGTTCGCGAGCTGGCGAAGGGGACGGTAGGACGCCCACACGTTGCGCTCGCCCTCATTGCGGCAGGCTATGCAGTCGATGTGAGCGACGCCTTCGCGCGCTACCTCACGCGCGGAAAGGCTGGCTACGTACCGCGCTTCAAGCTGGCTCCGGAGCAGGCGATTCAGCTCATTCGTAGCGCGCAGGGCGTTCCCGTCCTTGCGCATCCAGCGGGCATCACGGGACTTGCCGAGACGGTCCTCCCCACGCTGGTTCAGGCAGGTCTGCTCGGTCTGGAGTGCTACTATGGCCAGTACGATGACGAGACAGTTGCGCGGCTGCTCGCGCTCGCCAGCCAGCATGAGCCTGATCCCGACAGGCGGCTCCGACTACCACGGCCCTAATATCCATCCGACGCCGTTAGGTGGGCGCTGGGTACCGCCAGAGACGGCGGAGCATCTAGGCCAAGCGTCTGAAAGGCTGCGCACTGAGCCGCCAATCACGTTCTCGCTGCCCGAAGTCTCATCCTGAATTGCCTACGCGCCAATTTCCGCGTCCGAGCGCATACCAAAGCGGGCGAACGCGCGGCTGGCCGCGATCTGTAGCCGGTGGAGATAGTCGTTCGGAGCGCCTGGGGCCGTGAAGACATTCAGCCGCATTGCGGGCTGTATGGTGGGAGACATGCTGGCACTCCTCATCCTGCCCATTCGCGCCGATGAGTGGCGGTAACGCGCGCTCGGCAGAGGAGATAATCGGCTCGACGATCACCTCATGCTCGGCGAACCCCGCTTCGGACGCAAGCCGCGTCTCCAGACGCAGCCGTTCGTCGCGTGAGGAAAGCAGCGTCATCAGCGTACTCTGCTCCGGCCCAAGCCCAGCATCCCAAATACGTCGGTACTCCATATCGCCGATGACGCCGGTAATAAGCGTGGCGAGGCCAACTTCCGGCAGCGCGCCCAGATGCGCCAGCGCCTCGTCGTCAGTATAGTCGAGAAAATCTGATGCCAGCCGTCCGCTCGCCGCAGCCAGATCAATCGCCTTGCGCAGCATCGCGTGCAGCGCCAGGTTGCGCTGTCCACTATGCAGGTAGTCGTAAACGATGCGACGATCATGTTGCCAGGCGCGCGCGTCGTCCGCCACCGAAGCCGCCAATTTCACTACTGGCGTCATCTCATCGTCTGATGAATTGGCAGCGCTCAGCGTCAGGCCGCGCGCCAGTATGATGGGATCGTACCCCGGCGAGCCAAGCCCCGACGCCGTGAGAAAGCGCGCGATATTGTCCACATTGTCGTAGTCGAGCAGCCCGTTGAGCAGCGCGCCACGCCCATCGCCGCCCTGGCCTTGTACGAGCGCCGCAACCTCGTCCCAGTCAAGCCAGTCCAGATAGCGCTGAATCCACGGCGCCAGCGCCTCGCGTACGATATAGACCAGCAGCGCCGACCGCTGTTCGTGGCCAATACCAAGTCGCTCAACCATCAGCGGCTCAGTCAGGTGCGAGAACGGACCATGCCCCAGGTCGTGCGCCAGCGCCGATGCCTGCAACGCCCGGTCACGTGGCCGCGCCAGCCGCGTCAGGTGATAGACGCCGATAGCGTGATCGAGTCGCGAGGGAAAGGGACGGCCAAACAATAGCAGTCCCGGCACATCTGAGAGCGAGACCCCAGCGAGTCGCTGAAATGGCGCGGTCTCCAGCAGCGCCGCTGCCCATCCAGCGACATGCATGGAGCCATACATCGCGTCTGGCAAGGTAACTGGCTGAAGCCATCCGGTCGCGCGTGACTTTCGCTCTGTCGGCGCTGCTTCAGATGGAGACTGATGCGCAGGCGCGTCATAGCTTTCACTCATGATGGGCCTGCGCAAGAATCGCATGTAGAGAGAAGCAACGTGTCATGCCAGGATTGTAGCAGACTGGAGCAGACATCGTGATCGGTCTTTCGGCTCTTCTCGCGTTTAGGGCTGGCGATCAGGCGCTGGTGACGCTGAAGTTGGCGAAGACCACGTTCTGCCCGGCAGAGGCGATGAGGCCAATGGTACCGCTGCTGAAGGTGTCGTCATCTGCCTGCCCTACCAGGATGCCATTGACGAAAAAGTTCATGTGGGCGCCCTTGAAATACACGGTAAGGAGGTTGTGGGCCCCCTTGTTCCGGTCAACCTCTGCTGTCTCCGTCCAGTCGATCTTGTGGGTGAGCTGGTTCTTCACCAGTTTGTACGCGGTCCAGTGGCCATCTGGGGAGATGAGGAAGCCATATTCGCTGCGGTCGGTGTCACTCCTGAACACAATGCCATAGCCGAAATCGAGCGGGCCAGAGAGCAACTTCGCATCCACGACGACCATGGCGTCTTTTACCTGTACCGGACTGTAACAGGGATTGGCGGTATTCTGCGCGCCGGCCGTGTAGTCGTTGTGATAGCCATCGCTGAGGAACTTGCAGTGCGTGTCCATAGTCCAGCCGCTCACTGGCTGCGCGAGCGACTGCAGGTAGATAGCGCCGGTGACGGGCGTGGGCGATGCTGTCGCTATAGTTGTGGCTGTAGCCGTGGGCGTGCGGGATACCGTACCAATGGGCGGAAACTGGAACAGGCCACGTGTAGCCGCCAGCACGACAAGGAGCACAGCCAGCGCCACCAGGAGGCCGCCGAACAACCAGCCACGCCCTTTCGTCCTGGACGACTGCGCGTTACCAGCGGGTGATGCACCCAGCCTGGCCGCAGTCCCACGCGCGGTCGTATCCACGCGCTCAATCGCGGTGATGAGGCGGCGCACGTCGGTGGTGAAATCCGGGTCGAAGCGGATGTTGACCGCCTGCAAGCGTGTCAGGGGAGCAAGCGATGCGGGCAACACCTGCGTCGGCGGCATCGTGGCCCCCTCCACCAGCACCGGAATCACCGGGATGCCACTGGCTAGCCCAGTCTCTATCTCCTGCCGCACGAAATCGCCGGGGTTCTGGAGCCGTGACCGCCCGGCCTCATCGCGGATATCCAGCCAGCGCGGCCCGATGACGACCACTTGCGCCGTGGCCTGCCGCAATATGCGCTGGATGTGTGAGGGAAAATCAGTCCCAATGGGGATTGAATCGACATCTTTGAAGACCGAACCTGAGCCAAACGACTGCACGAGATGATCGTAGATGCGCCCTGTCGTCGCTGGCGCATCCTCGCGCCGGTAGCAGATAAAGACCGTCGCCACGCTGCTTCCTCCAACCTCAAAAACCCTATTCGGCCACCTTCGCCTCACCATCAGTAGGTCAGTCAGTAGGTCAGATGGCCATACTCTGCAGGACAGAGGTAATACCAAGTCCGTCCAGGGCGACGCCACTTCTGGCGTTTGGGTGTGGCTGGCGGCTGAAGCCGCGCCTGGAGGGCAATCTGACGGCTGCAGCGAAGCCCGCTTGCGCGCTCTCGGGAGAAAATACCAGACGCCAACCATCGCGCCGGACGTGGTATGAGTACCCCTCGGTATTCTTTCGGTATTCCTTACGCGACGGGGTAACACTGCCTGCGGGCTTTAGGTAAGATTTTCGAGTGTGCTCCACGCCCGCGCAGGCTGGCGAAGCCACTCCTAGTACCAGCAGTTATTGGACATCATTCCCGCGGGCAAGGGTATACCTCATCAATAACCCTTGCATTCGAGACACGGCGAGACGCAGCGAGATGCCGCCAAGGGGCGTAGCAACCAAGTTTCACCAAAAGCGCCCAAGACTAGCTCTTGGGCGCTCAGTTTTTCATGTAGACAAGGCTATACGTCGCAGGCTATTGCGCGGGCGTGTCCTGATCTGGAGTGGCTGGCTCCTGGTCGCGCCCCTGGCTGCGCCGATACTGCTCCGGGACGTCAGCGCCCTTGAAGCCCTCGTTGTAGATCCCCTGACGGACCAGATAGCTCAGGAAGATCAACTTGCGCTGGCTTTCGTCCATCGCCTCGATCTCTTCGAGCGAGGCGTCGGAGAAGGACGCGGGGCTTGCCGACTCGAGCTCCGTCCCTGGCGGGATCAGAGGCGCGGTCTGTGGCAGCGCGACCGGCGTTTCGGCGCTCCGCCGATTGGGACCGGAGGCGACTCGTGGGCGCTCGGCTCCCTGCGCGCGCATATCTATCCGAAGTTGCTCATCCTGTGGCGTGGTAAAGGCCGAGGCGAGGCGTACCCGCAGACGGCGGCCATCCTCAAGCCAGTTGCCGAGCGTATGGCGCGGCGCGACGCGCGCCTGCCGCTCTGCGGAAGCGACTTGTGTGGCGACCTGATGGAGCGCGGCCTGTTGATGCTGTGAGGACCGAGAGCCGCCTGCGCGTCCTGCGAGGCGAGCGATTGCTCGGTTGAAGAAGTCTCGCACACTCATGGGAGCGTCCTCGCTTCTCGGCGGACTCCTACGTCGTGGTTTGTGTGGAGACTCCAAAGATGCGCGATCAAATCGATCGCGCTAGCGCGCTCCACATACGGATCGTAGCACACCGGCGCGCGCCCGTCAATTCCGGCTCCATGGCCTCCTCAATGGCCTCACGACCCACTGAAGGGCTGAATGCGGTCGAGCTTCCAGGCGCCTGCTTCGTTGACCAGCGAGAATTTCACCTTCACCGGCGCGCTCACATCGCCATTCGCGGTCGTCGCCTTGACTGTCAGCGTCGCGACGACTGAGGCCGCCGCTGGCTGCGCGACATAGCTGGCCACATCAAGCTGACACGACGCGATCTGCGCCTTCGAGGAAGCCAGCGCGTCGTTGAACGCCTTGGTGAATTGATCCTTTGTCGCATCCGCCTGTCCCTGGCGCGAGAGCGCGCCATAGGCCGTGGCGTAGTCGCCTGCCGTCAGCGCTGCGCAGAAGCGCTGCGCCGCCTCCCACGCGCCAACGCCGGGACCAAGCGCCGCCATATCCAGCGTCCCAATCTTCCAGCCAAGCCCATCGCGGGTCAGCGTGAGCGCGCCGGAGTAGGTGTGATTGCGCGCGATCTGCAAGGTCATGGTTTGTGGCGCCTGGCTCCAGGCGTTCGCGTCCTTGCCGTTCTTGACCACCGCGCACGCCCGCACGTGACTATCGAGTTGATCCTGCAACTGCGCGTCCTTGGTGAGGGCTGATTCAGTCTCCGCGCCTTTCGCGCTCACGGGGATCTGCTGATACACACTGGCGTAGTTCTGGCTCTTCAGCGCGTCACAAAATGCGGCGACTGTCGCGGTTGGCTGCGACGCCTCCCACGAGTTCAGACCCACTCCAGCTACAATCAGCGCGACGATAAGCGCCCCAGCGATGATAAGCCAGCGCAGTGGACTTCGACGAGGTTGCGCCGCGACATGCTGAAGCGGCGGAGGGAGTGTCTGACGGCTCGCGGATGGTGGCGCGACAGGCTGCGGTGGACTGGCGAGCGGCAGCGTCGCCTCCAGGTCAGGGGGCAGTCCACTCGGCTGCGGCGTCGCGCCGTATCGCTGCGGGTCCATTGGTTCGCTTGTCGACATCTCCACCTCGCATACGGCGCTTCTATGATCCGCGCAATGATCCGCGCAATGATCCGCGCAGACCGCGCAATCACGTACGGCTGCAACTAGCTTCTGGCGCTGCTGCCAGTATAACGTGTTGTCGCATCCTGTGGTATCTCCGGCGGAAGATCGGCGGATCACGCATGTGTCATGCCGATGGCGCCCTCAGAAGGGCTATGGCGTTTCACCATCCAGGCCGCGACAGCCATGATTGCCCAATGAGAGTCGATATGCCATAATCAAAGATGCGCGTGTGAAAAACACGACTCTCTCGATGCGGAGACAAACGCCAACTCGTAAGCGACGTCAGGAGGCGTACCGTGGAAGAAGAGCTTGGTCAGTTACGGCAATTCGGACATAGTGACTATGCCATCTGCGCGCGCTGTGGAAGGCCCTTTGCGATCCAGCCACCGCGCGATCTCTCGCCAGAAGCGGTCGGAGCCGCGCCACAGGATCTCCCTGCGCCCGACGAGCCGCTCTGTCCTAATTGCGCCAGTGATATCGCCGGTGGCGAGATCGAGTTGCCACTCGAGGCGGAATAGCTCATCGACGAACCTTTTCCCGCACAACATATACACAGGAACATACAGCCGTTGCCTCAAATCGACGCCGCGCCATGTGTGGTTGGCGAACGCCATTACGGCAACGGCTCATTGGTGTATTCGCAATAGGAGACACGAAGGTCATGAAAAAACGGAAGACGACGCCGAACGGGACCGCCCCAGAGGTCGGACCCGACGGTTCTCTTGACGCGCTTGACTCGCTCGCAGCCGAGATGGAGCAGGCGGCAGAGGATGCCTCGCCCGACAGCGCCGACGACGCCGACGGCGAGAGCTTGGAGATCCCTGAGGAGTTGCCGATCCTGCCGCTCAAGGATGTCGTCGTCTATCCGTTCGCCGTGGTGCCGCTCGGAGCGGGGAAAGAACGCTCTATCCACCTGATCGATGATGTCATGCGTGGCAGCCGCCTCGTCGGTCTGGTCGCGCAGAAGGATGAGAACATCGAGGAGGCCGGACCAGAAGACTGCTTCCAGGTTGGAACCGTCGCGCGTATCGTCCGCCTGCTGCGTATCCCCGATGGCACTGTGCAAGTGATCGTACAGGGGCTGGAGCGCTTCGTCATCGATGAGTTCGTCGCCGAAGCAGCCCTACCTGCGCGCTCGCGTCCACGCCGCGCCTGAGCAGGTGGAAAGCAGCGTCGAAGTCGAGGCGATGCAGCGCAACGTCGTCGATCTCTTCCAGCGCATGGTCTCCCTCGCCCAATACCTCCCCGATCAGCTCTCCACGGCGGTGATGAACGTCGAGGACCCACGCCAGGTGGTCTATCTCATCGCCAGCAGCGTGCAGATGAGTCTCGAACTCCGTCAGCAACTGCTCGCGACCGACTCAGTGCGCAAGAAGCTGGAGATGATTACCTCATTCCTCGTGCGCGAACTTGAGGTCTTGGAGCTGGGCAAGAAGATCCAGAACCAGGCGCAGGAGGAGATGACCAAGGCGCAGCGCGAATACTTCCTGCGCGAGCAACTCAAGGCCATCCAGCAGGAACTAGGCGAGGAGAGCGAAGAAGCCACCGCGATCAGCGAGCTGCGCCAGAAGATCGAAGAGGCGCACATGCCGGAGGAGGTGGCGAAGGAGGCGCTGCGCGAGCTGACACGCCTGGAGCGCATTCCCTCCGCCTCGCCCGAATACTCGGTGATCCGCACGTATCTTGAGTTGCTGGTCTCGCTGCCCTGGGACAAGAGCACCGGCAAGCCGATTGACGTGCCTTTCGCGCGGCAGGTACTGGACGAGGACCACTACGACCTCGAAAAGATCAAGGACCGCATCCTCGAGTACCTGGCCGTCCGCCGCCTCAAGGAGCAGCGACACGAAGAGGAGCGGCAGCAGGAGGCAGAGGGCGAGCCAGCCAAGCCCTACGTCAACCGCGAGCCGATCCTCTGCTTCGTCGGCCCGCCGGGCGTCGGCAAGACCTCGCTTGGCCAATCCATCGCCCGCGCGCTGGGTCGCGAGTTCATCCGCATGTCGCTCGGCGGCATCCACGACGAGGCCGAGATTCGCGGCCACCGCCGCACCTACATCGGCGCGATGCCTGGTCGCATCCTGCAGGCGATCAAGCGCATCGGCATCGAACGACCCGGTCTTCATGCTCGACGAGGTCGATAAGGTCGCCGCCGACTGGCGTGGCGACCCGTCCTCCGCGCTGCTGGAGGTGCTGGACCCGGAGCAGAACCACTCGTTCCGCGACAACTACCTCGATCTGTCCTTCGACCTCTCCAAGGTGATGTTCGTCGCCACCGCGAACTCGCTCGATCCCATCCCGCCAGCCGCTGCGCGACCGCATGGAGGTACTGGAGCTGGCGGGCTATACCGAGGAGGAGAAGCTGCATATCGCCCAGGCGTCATTTGCTGGCGAAGCAGATGACGGCCAACGGCCTCAGGCCCGACGAGATCGAGATTCCCGACGAGACGATCACGCGGCTGATCCGCAACTACACGCGCGAGGCGGGTGTGCGGAGCCTCGAGCGCCAGATAGGCTCGATCTGCCGCAAGGTCGCGCGCGACATCTCCGAGGGCAAAGACGAGCCAAGCGCGTCATCACGCCGGAGCGCCTGCGCGAGTTGCTGGGACGCCAGCGCTACTTCGACGAGGCGGCTGAGCGCATCGACCGGCCAGGCATCGTCACCGGTCTGGTCTGGACCTCCGTTGGCGGCGACATCATCTTCGTCGAGGCGGCGATGATGAACAGCGACGAGGAGCGGCTGACCCTGACCGGTCAGCTCGGCGACGTGATGAAAGAGTCCGCGATGGCGGCGCTCACCTACGTGCGCTCGAACGCCGAATCGCTCGGCATCGACCCGCATATCTTCGATAAAAAGGCCATCCACATCCATGTGCCGGAGGGCGCGATTCCCAAAGACGGCCCCTCGGCGGGCGTCACGATGATGACGGCCATCGCATCGCTGGCGATGGGTCGCAAGGCGCGCTCCGACCTGGCGATGACTGGCGAGATCAGCCTGCGTGGCAAGGTGTTGCCCATCGGCGGGCTGAAGGAGAAGGCGCTCGCGGCCCACCGCGCGGGCATCCGCACGGTCATCATCCCGAAGCGCAACGAGTTCGACCTGGATGACCTCCCGGCGGAATTGCGCGCCGAGATGACATTCATTCCGGTGAACGACGCGCGCGAGGTGCTGGAGAATGCGCTGGAGCGCCCGGCAAAGCGCAAGTCGCGCGGCCAGACGACCGACGCGCGCCCGGCTGGCTTCGTCACGCCAGCGCCCTCCGTCTGATAGCGAAAATCTGTCGATCAAGTGAAAGAGCGCGCAGGTGAGTGGTCCCAGCGATCGTAGCATTCCCCGTCTCATGACGATCTTCGCTCATCCAGACGACGAGACCTTCGGCATGGCAGGAACTCTCCGGCGCGCGACGAGCGCGGGCCACCCGGTCGCCGTCGTCTGCGCGACTCGCGGCGAGGCTGGCGAGATCGCCGATCCGTCACTCGCGACGAAAAAGATGCTTGGCGCCGTACGCGAGGGCGAGTTGCGCCACGCGATGGCGTCGGTCGGCGTCGAGGACGTTCGTTTCCTCGATTACATTGATGGTCGGCTGCCAGATGCCGATCCTGACAAAGCAATAGCAAAGATCGTGCGCCATCTGCGCGAATTCCGTCCAGATGTCGTCGTGACCTTCGCCGCGAACGGTGGCTATGGGCATGTCGATCACATGGCGATCCACCGCCTGACACTCGCCGCGCTCAACGCCGCCGCTGATCCTGAGCGCGTCTCCGACCAACCGCCGCATCGTATCAAGAAGCTCTACTACGCCGGATTCTCGCGTGAACGCATGGTGAAGATGCGTGAAGAAGCGGCGCGTGAGGGGCGTGACTATACTCCCGGCGGGAACGCGGCTACGATTCCTTTCGAGGAAATGGGCGCCCCAGAGGCCGATATCACGACGCGCATCATGCTGAGCGATGACGAATTCGCCGCCAAGCTGCAAGCCGTCCGCGCCCATGCGACCCAACTGCCCGCGAACGGCCCCTGGATGCGGCTGGAGCCTGACGCCCTGCGTGCGCTGATGGCCACCGAGGCGTTCCAACTCGTCCCTGAATACTCTGATCGGCAGTACACCACGCCGGAGGATGGCCTGTTCGCGGGTCTATGAGCATGTTAGACTGCGATAAGGGTCAGTACCCCATCGTGACGTTGCGCTGGCGTCTGATCAGACGCTCGCCCCATTCGCTCCAACATCTTGCCTCGCCAGTACGTAGTAGGTGCGGATTCATCCAGATCGAGCGCTCGCAGCCGGACTAGCCGGCGAAGCGGCGCGATGAGGAGGACTCATGGGCGGGTTGGTCTCTCTGCCGTTTCGCATGCTCTTCTCGTTTCTACTTGGCATCGCGCTGTTCCTCGCCCTCTGGGAGACGGCGCTCTTCAATGTCTCGGCGCGTCCAACGGCGGTCGGGCTGCTGACCGAAGCCGGGGTAGGCATCATCAACCCCGCGCTCACACACAGCGCGTTGGGAACATTCGGCCTCTCCGAGTCTGGCTTCGCCGCCATTCAGGCGGCTGCCGCAGCGCGTCCGAACGATCCTGTGACGATTCCCGGCCTCAATGTCGAGGTTCGCGGCAGCGAGATCGCGGGCAAGAACTTTGACGACGCCATGCGGGTCGTGTACGGCAAGGTCGCCGAGAAGTTCTACGATGGCGGCTCGGGAGCGGCCTTCTCCGTGCCGAGCGGGTTGCAGCAGGCGCTTGGTCTGCTCTCGTTCATCCCCGTCCTGGGCGGCGCAACCACGACATTGAACGCGACCGCCTCACCGCTCTCTGCCGTCGGCCTCTCGCTCAACACACTCACCGCCGCCGGACACGCGCAGGTGCAGACGTTCATGCTCTGGCTCTGGGCCGCCGCTGGCGCGCTGGCGCTGGTCATTGTCTTATTGAGCCGTGGCTGGTCGCGCGTGCGGCATATCGGTCACTCCCTGGTTGGCAGTTCGCTGCTTGGCGCGGCGCTGATTGGAATCGTCTGGTATCTGTGGCGGCAGAATCCTAGCAGATTCGCCACCTTCAGCAAGCCACTCAATCTCGTCGGCGGAGCGTTTGCGCCGGTGTATCTGGGGGCGCTGATCGCCGGTCTGGCGGCGTACGCCATCGCATTTGGCGGCGCGATTCTCACCAAGTCGCTGAGCGCCGGGCGCGCCGTGCAGCAGCGCGCCTTCGCGCACATGGATTCGCCCGCGCGCAGCCGTACAGCAT